>NZ_MVIJ01000032.1 GCF_002086735.1 Mycobacterium scrofulaceum
CCCCCCCCCCCCCCCCCGGCTCCCCCACGCCCCGGCCGTCGCCCCCCACCCCGCCCTCCCCCCCCCCGGCGCCCCCGCCGGCGGAGGGAATGCCGGGGTCGACGGCATCGGCCGCGGCATGGGCAAAACGCCTTGCGGCGCGGCGGCGATGATCGAACCCACGATCGTTCCGTGCGCATCACAATCCGACAGGCCGTCCTCGCCCATGATGTAGTCACCGCCAGGCACGGCCGGCAGCCGGGGGTTGGGCGAGATGCCGGTGTCGATGACGGCCACCGGCACACCGTTGCCGGTGCTGTACTGCCACGCCTTGCTGATGTTGAGCAGATTGAAGCCCGGCGCGAGCTGTGCCACGTCGGGGTTTCGCACCGTGATGGGCGTCGAACAGCTGTTGGCGCGCCGCATCGGTTGCTCGGATCGGGGTGGGCCGTCCGGTGGCACCATTCCCGGGTCGACCTGCGGTGGCGTGATCGCTTGGGCGGCAGGGATATTCGCGGACAGCGCGACCAGGGTGACGGCGGCAGCCGCCGCCGCGGCCCTCTTCAGTGGCGAATCCACGTAAACAGCCCTCCCAGGGCCGCCGCCGCCGGCAGCAGGACGATGAACGCCAGCACTTCCACCCACTCCACGGTCAGCCGGATGAACGGCCGGAAGCGCACCGTGGGCACCAACAGCGCCGCCGCCAGGCCGCACGCCGCGAAGGCGGCCACCGCCACTGCGGGCCAAAGCAATCCGCTCACAACGTCTTTCGGCTCGGCGACGGCGTACTTGACCACGCCGGCACACACCGCGGCGGCCGCCCCGCAGGCGAGCGCGACGGCCTGGTACTTCGCGGCGAACCCGCGGCCCTGGGTGATGAAGATGCCCACCACCAGGCCGGCGACCACCAGCGCCAGCCATGCCCACGGCCGCCCCGGTGTGAGCACCCCCCACACGGCCGCGGGCAGGACGGTCGACACCCCCACGCAGACACCGACCTGGACGGCGTTGACCAACCGGGCCGAGGCCGCGATCGCGGCGCCGCGCGCGGTGATGTCGGTCAATTCGTTGTCCTCGTCCTCGGAGTCGTCCTCACTGACCGGGGCGACCGTGTCGACGGGCATGCCCTCGCGACGCGCGAACAGGTCACGCCCGGTGATCGACCCGAAGTGCGGCGGGCGCACCCGCGCCACCCACAGCGCGATCAGCGGGGCCATCCGGACCAGGATCAGCAATCCGACCAGCACGCAGATGGCCAGCACCTGCGCCGAGGCGGGCCGGAACATCCGGACCGCGGCAACCGCGGCGAGGATCCCGCCCACCGTCACCACCGCGGTCACGACCGCGGTCTGCCACCGCTTCCGCGTCATCACCCCGATGGCGATGGCGCCGAGGATCACGATCACGAGGCCGATCAGCCCGTGGGCCGCTCCCAGGGTGCCGGGCGGCGCGCATGCGCCCGCGACGGCCAGCAACACCACGGCCAGCCAACCGAACCCACTGAACAGGTCGCGCCGCTCGCGCCAGCCCCACCAGACGACGGAGGTCGCGACCACCAGCAGGACGCCGACCGCGCCCGCCACCGCGGCCGGGACGGGATTGTCGGTGAACGTCCGCGCCCGCAGCGTCAGGGCCACCACGACCCCGGCCGCCATCGCAATGATCGCGACGGCGGTGTGCGCGGCCGTCAGCGGCGTCACCGGCGCGAACATCCGGTCTCCGCCTTCGCGGCCCAGCCATTTGCCCATGGCCGCGAGGCCGCTCGACAGCGACTCGTACTGCGGTTCAAAGGATTCGCCGGCCACCCGCGGCACCAGCACCAGGGTGTCGCCGTCCTGCACGCCGAGCTCGTCCAGGCTCTTGTTGATGTCGAGCCGAACCCCATTGATCTTGTGCAGTTCGTAGCTGCCCGCCGGCAGCGTAATGCCTTCAAAGCCTTTGCGTTTGAGATCCGCGTCGAACAGTTCGACCATTCCCTCAAAGAATCCCTCCACCGGAATTCCGGCGGGGAACACTTGGGAGCAAAGATGCTTCTCGTAGGAAATGTTGACCGCACAGCGCGCCGGGAAAGCGACCTTATGCGCTGACGTCACGGTGCCGTCCGCTCCGCATCCGGAATGTATTTGTCGGCCAAGCCGGCGGTAATTTCAAAAAGCCGCAACCGCGTCTTCTTCTTCAATTCATGAACAGTGTCGATCAGCCCGCCCTTGGCCAGGTGGGGATCGAACGGCATCTCTTCGACGGTCGCGCCCACCTTGCTGAACCGCTCGGTGAGGTAAGCCAGCGCATCCTTGTCGGTGATCTGGTCTGTGTGGTTGATGATCACGGTGCTGCGCGAGACCAGCTCGTGGTAACCCTGCGATCGCAGGTAGTCCACCGCCCGCAGCACCGGGCGGGACCGGTCCGCGGTGATGCCGGAGACGAACACCAGGGTGTCGGTGTTCTCCAGGACCGGCTTCATCACCTCGTGTTCCAAATCCGGAGAGGTGTCGACGATCATCACCGTGTGGGTTCGCCGCAGCCGCGACAGGACACCGGAGAACATCGCCGGCACCAGCGGCCGGGGCTGGTCTGACGTCCGGTTTCCGGCCAGGACGTCGAGGCCGATCGGGTTCTGTCCCAAGTGTTCACGGATGTCCGCGTAGCCCTGGACGTCGGTGTCGTTGATGATCGCGGTGTAGTCACCCGGCGGGGACTCGTCGATGCGGTCGGCCAGCGTGCCGAAGCCCGGGACCGCGTCGATCGCAATCACGTTCTGCGGGCGGCATTCTCGGAACACGCCACCGATGCACGCGACCATCGTCGAGACCCCGACGCCGCCCTTGCCGGAGACCACCGTGATGACGTACTGCCTCCGGATGTGCCGCCGGATACGGTTCTGCAAATCCCGGTAGTGTCGCTCGGCCGGCGATTCGCCGGGGTTTATTTTTTTAAATGAGATGACGTAGATGAATTTCCGCCAACCCGAGCCCGGAGGAATCTTTCGCGGCGCGGCCAGATCGGTAATGCGCATGGTGTCCGACACCGAATCCGGGAAGTTGCGGCCCCCTGACGGATCCCCCCGTCTGAGCGCCCCGTCGTCCGACATATTCGGGTCATTCCAAGGGCTCGTCACGTCGCGATGCTAACACGCTCGGCGATACCGCGTTTACCGATCAAGAAACCCCTTCAAGTGCGTAAGGCATTGCTATTCCACGGCATTGGTTAACCGACTTATCTTGCGTCAGTTGAGAAGCCGGTCGCTCAGACCACCCGTCGATACGAATACCAGTCCTCGCCCGCAGGCAGCCGGCGGATCAGTCGCTGCACCGCCCCACTGATGTCGCTGCGTGAGCCGGGCGACAGGATCTGGTAGCGGCGCTGGCCCGAGATGACGTTCTCCACGCAGACGCGGCCCGCCGGGGTGTCGATGAGGGAGACGGTCGAATCCCCGACGGCGATCCGCGCCATCTCGTCCGGCCCGACCCCGGCCTGCAACCCGACGATTGCCGCGTGCGCCGACCGCGCGGGGTCGGCGGCCATCGTGACGATCTGCAGCTGGTCGACGTCGAGGTTCTGGCTGAGCAGGAAGGTCCTCAGGCTGGCGGCGTCGCGCACCGAGGCGAGCAACTGTTCGGTATCGAGAGTGACCGGCTTGAGCGGCGCCACCTCCGCCACCCCGCACAGCCGCTCGACCTGACCCACCACCAGGTCGCTGGCCCCGCTCTCGTTGCTGGCGGTGCCGGCGGGATAGAGGCGTACCAGGTCACCGTGGCGCTCCAGAACGACCCACCAGGAAGCGAATCGGGAGATGGCCGCGCGGGTCGCCTCGCGGCCGGGGACGGTGATGGTCACCAGCAGCCCCAGGTCGCGCCGCAACAGCACCGTGAGCCACTCGCGGATCATCGGGTCGACGTTGCCGGCGTCGTCCAGCGCACCCGCCGCCTTCAGCTCCGCCACCACCGGGTGGCGCAGCGCGCGCTCGGGGGTGTCCAGGCGCGGCAGCAGCGGGCGCAAGCCAAGCTCGGGGCAGGTCTGCTCCACCCCGGTCACCGCCTGCAGCACCCACAGGCCGTCGACCGTCGTTGTCAGCATTTTGTTTTCCTCAGCGGGCAAGACACCAGAGGTGGGGCACACACGCCCGGCGCGCCTGCCCCACCTTCACCTGCCTGGGTCAGAACAAGCCGGCGATGTGCTGGTCGGTGCTGAGGGCGCCGTCGAGCACGTGCGACGTGGTCTGCCCGTGCTGGCGGATGGTGTCGATGAGCCCCTGCAGCCCCGACAGCATCTGCGCCTGCGCCTCGAAGAATCCCGACGCGCCATGGCCGGCGAAGAATTCCTGCAGCGCGTTCGTCCGGTTCGAGGTGTCATCGAAAATGCCCTGCAGCTGACCGGCGCGAGATGCGACATCCGTGGCGAAGTCGGCCACGGCTCCCGGGTTGTAAGTGATCGGATCCGACATTGTTATTTCCTTTCAGAAAACTGTTTATGGATTGAGGAATGAGTGGGCGGGAGTTAGGATCCGCCGTGGCCGAACAGGGCGCTGAAAGCGTGCGACGAGTCCGCCTCGTGACCTTCCATCAGGGCGGCCGCCTGCTTGAGGCCCTCGGCCAGCCGGGTGCCGCCGTTGAGCACCTTGTTCAGGTCGTTTTGGACCTCGATGGCGGTCGCGTGCGACGCGACCACCGCGTCACCGGACCAGGTCGACGGGTTCATCACGTTTTCCTGATTTGCGACATACCCCTGGCCGATCCCAATCGCGTGTTCCATGTTCGCCTGTATCGCATTGGAAGTGTCCCGAAGCATTTGCGGTGTCACTTTGATCGTCACTGAATTTTCCTCCTCCGGTTGGCCGCCCCCCGTAATGCCTGGGGCATGGAGCGAAGTGTATGGCGGCTATTTATAACTGTCGATTCACCCTCAGCCGGGCCGGCTTCACACTCGATCGTCGACGACCCGCACCGTCGCGGGCTGTTCGGATTTGTCTCGGGATCCGCGCTCTCCTCCCGCCCCATGCCCCACCGGCATGCCGCCCATCGGTGTACCGCCGCCGACCGTGGTGGTCTGCGGTCGGATGGCCTCAGCGCCCAACGCACCGCTCGGGCGCAGCCCCACCGGCCGGCCACTGCCGCCCGGTTCGAAGGCGCTGACCGGGCGGGTGAAGCTGGTCGCGGGCATGCCCGCACCGCCCAGGGACGCCGCCCCGCCGCCGCCCGACGCGCCGACGGCCGATACCTCGGTCGCGGAGACCGCCGAGACCCCGGGCGCCGCCCCGCCCATGGCGCCGGGGTTGGCGAACATGCCCATCATCGACTGCAGTGGCTGCATCATCTGCATCGGCGCCTGCATCATCTGCATCGGCGCCTGCATCGCCTGCGGCACCGCCCCCATCATCGACTGCACCGGCTCCATGAACGAGCCGGCCTGACTCATGAAGTCCTGTCCGCCCGAGGCGGCCTGGCCGGCGCTCGATGTCCCCTGCTGCACCCCTTGAAAAGCGGAGCGCATGCCGTCGCCGGCACCGACCTGCGCGGCCGCCTCGCCCACCGCGGAAGCCGCCTGCGCCGGTGCCGCCGGCGACGCGCCCAGGCCCGCGACCGGTGGCGGGATAGCGAGGCTTTGGGTCAGCGACGTGAGAATCGCCCCGTAACTTGCCCCGACGGCGGAGTTGTTGGGCCACATCACCCCGAAATACTGGACGTCGAGTGACACGATCCGAGGGGTCAGCGCCCCGAGCACCAAGGGATTGATGCCGTTGTCGACTCCCCATTCGTCCCTGTTGGCGATGCATTCGGGCGCGGGACGCATCGCGCCGTTCGCCGTCTGATACGCGGAGATCGCAGTGGCAACTACCGGCCCCTTGACGTCCACCCACCCGGCCAGCCCGTGCAGCGAGGCGTTGAGCATGGTGACATTCGCGACGGAGGCCACCGAACCGGCACCCAGCCAACTCGCCGACGTTGTGGCGGTGTTGATCGCCGAGGCGACGCCTGAGGCGTGGTGGGTGGCTGCCAGAGCCATCCAGGCGGCCTGGTTGGCCAGGTGAGTGCCCACCCCGACGCCGCCCTTGAGCAGCAGATCGTTTTCCTCAGGCGTACGCGCAGCCCAACCCGGATCGGCCATGCGTACTTCCCCCTTTAGACGATCGGGCCCCTGTTAGACGATCGAGCTCAGCAGCATCGCGGCCTGGCGAGCGGCTTCCGTCGCGGCGGTCGTGCCCGCCGCGAGCCCTTGGGCCCCGGCGAACAACCCGCGCTGCGCGGAGTGCTCGGACACCACGCCCAGATAGCTGGCGCCGCAGGCGTTCAGCGCCGCGGCGAACATCGCCGAGTCGGGGTCGCTGCCCATCGGCAGCGTCCCCAGCAGGGCCGGCGCCGCGGCCGAGGCGGCAGCCTGGGTCTCAGCGCTGATGGCCGATTCCGCGCCTGACGATGCCAGGACCGCCTCTGGCTGCATCGACATAGTCATGGTGTTCCCTCCGATTGCTCAACGTCCTAAGACGGGCCTTGGCGCATCAGTCTAGTGCGGTTGGACCATTCGTGTATTCACTCGCTTTCCTCCCGGTCCGCCGGCGGAAATTATGCGATTGGATCTGCCCGGCCGTATTCCCGTTATGAGTCATCCGTCAAACAACCTCGTATGTCACTGCAGGCCCAATGGTCACGGCGGCGGCGCCGAAACCCCCGGTCCGGCTTTGTCATGCAAATGGATGGCGGCAATGAGAGGAAGTCAGCCCCTGATTGTTTCGCGGCCCTTAACGGCGAATTGCCCTGGCGCCGCAGAAGTTTTTCGCGCCCGCGATCAAAAGCGGCCGACGTTACGCGGGACCGCGCCCGTCGCCGGCGAGGTTCAGCAGCAGCCGGGTGCCGCCGAGCGGGCTGGTCTGCAAGGCCGCGGTGCCACCGTGCAGTTCGGCCTGTTGGGCGACCACCGCCAACCCCAACCCGGATCCCGACCGCGACGCGGTCGATCCCCGCGCGAAGCGCTCGAAGACGGTGGCGCGCTCGGATTCCGGGACCCCGGTGCCGTCGTCGTCGATCGCGATCTGGACGCCCTCGCTGGAGCTGCCCACGGTGAGCAGGATCTTGCCGGCGTTGCCGTGCTTGACGGCGTTGGCGATCGCGTTGTCGATCACCAGCCGCAGCCCGGTGGGCAACCCCACCATCAACACGGTCGGCGATGGCACCAGCGACACCTCCACCTCGGGATAGATCCGCAGCGCGTCGTGCGCGGCGCGGTCCAGGAGTTCGGTGATGTCGAACGGGACGAAGTCGTCGACGGTGGTCAGCTCGCCCTGCGCCAGCCGTTCCAGCGCCGTCAGCGTCCCCTCGATGCGGCTCTGGGTGCGGATCACGTCGCCGATGACCTCCTGGCGCTGCTCGCGCGGCAGGTCCAGGGTGGACAGCACCTCGAGGTTGGTGCGCATCGCGGTCAACGGGGTGCGCAGCTCGTGCGAAGCGACCGCGGCGAAGTCGCGGGCCGACTCGAGAGCGGCCTTGGTGCGCTGCTGCTCCTTGCCGATGCGCGCGAGCATGCCCTCGACGGCTTCGGCGATCTCCACGGCCTCCCGCACCCCGCGCACCTGGACCTCGTCGGGGCTGGACTGCGCGTTGATGGCGCGGGCCTGCTGGGCGAGCAGCAGGAACGGGTTCACCATGATCAACGAAATCACCCAGCCGACGACCACCGTGCCGCCGATGACGCTGGCGCAGATCAACAGCACCCGCAGGTGCAGTTCGTTGATGCGGTGTTGGGCCTCGGCCAGCGGGGCGGCCAGCGCGATCGAGGCGGGCCCCGCCGAGAAGGTGCGGACGCGGTATTGCACCCCGTCGATGGTGGTGTTGGCGTATCCGTTGGGCAGCTTGGGCAGCTTGATATTGCTGGGCACCGACACCGTCACGTCGCCGATCCGCGCGGTGCGCACCAGGTTGCCGTCGGGCATGGGCTGGTCGGGGCTGGCATGCTCCACGTTGTTGAGCAATGAGTTGATGTCGCCCAGGCTGCTCACCGAATCGAGCCGGCGGTCGAGCTGGCTGTATTGATCGTTGGTGACACCCACCCACACCCAGGTCCCCAGCAGCACGACGAGGGTGATCACCGACAGCGCCGCGACGACGACGATGGTGCGCAGCGACAACACCCGCATCGGCAGCTGGACGTGCGGTAACACGGGAATGTCAGGCTCCTCTGTACGGCTCGCGGCGCCGGGCGGGCGACGGCGTCGACCAGTCATCACAACCCTCACACCGATGCCGATTCGCCGCGTTCAGGCGTCATGGCGTTTCGCAGAGAATCTAACGCGGATCTTCGGCCCGGCGTCCCGCGCCGGTGATCTACGGTCAACATTTTGCCGGCAGTCCGGTGAGTGAGTACTCTCTCACCATGCTCGCCTCCGGACGCGACCGGCTGCTGGCCGCGGCGCTGAAGCTCTTCGCCGAGAAGGGCTACGCGGCGACGTCGGTGGCCGACATCCAGCGGGCATCGGGTCTGGCACCGGGATCGGGCGCGCTCTACAAGCACTTCGGCTCCAAGCGCGAGCTGCTCGAGGCCGCGGTCGCGTACCGGATCGACAGCATCGTGGCGGCGCGCGAGCAATACGACGCGGGGCAGCCCGGCAGCGTCGAGCAGGCGGTGCGCACCGCCGGCCAGCTGATCTGGAGCAACCTCAAACAGAGCGAGGACCTGCTCAAGGTCATGCTGCGGGAGCCCGACGAACTCGGCGACCTCGACGAGAAGACGTGGCAGGTCATCACCGACAACGCCTACCAACGGTTCGCCGACGAGCTCACCGCGTCGAATCGTTCCGGCCGCACCCGGATTCCCGATCCGGAGGCGGCCGCCGCCGTCGCGATCGGCTCGCTGTCCTACGCCGCGACGCTGCAGGCGCTCACCGGCCGGCTGCCCGGCAACATCGACGAAGAGCGGTACTTCGAGGCGTGGGTCAGCCAGACCGTCAGCGTCCTCGCCCAATTCGGAACCCAAAAACCGTTGAACAACACAACATCTCAGGAGTAGAGCCGTGACTTTCTCACTGCAACTGACCGACGACGTGATCGAGGTGCGCGACTGGGTGCACAAGTTCGCGGCCGACGTCATCCGGCCCGCCGCGTCCGAGTGGGACGAGCGGGAGGAGACCCCGTGGCCGGTGATCGCCGAGGCCGCGAAGGTGGGGCTGTACTCCCCCGACTTCTTCGCGCAGCAGGCGGCCGAGCCCACCGGCCTGGGCATGCTCACCGCGTTCGAGGAGATGTTCTGGGGCGACGCGGGCATCGCGCTGTCCATCATGGGCACCGGACTGGCCGCGGCGGCCCTGGCGGGCAACGGAACTCCCGAACAACTGGGCCGCTGGCTGCCCGAGATGTTCGGCACGGCCGACGAGCCGAAGCTGGGCGCGTTCTGCTCGTCGGAGCCCGACGCCGGCTCCGACGTCGGAGCGATCCGCACCCGGGCGCGCTACGACGAGGCCTCCAACGAGTGGGTCCTCAACGGCACCAAGACCTGGGCGACCAACGGCGGCATCGCCAACGTGCACATCGTGGTGGCGTCGGTCTACCCCGAGCTCGGGACCCGCGGCCAGGCCACCTTCGTCGTCCCGGCGGGCGTCGCCGGGTTGGCCCAGGGGCAGAAGTTCAAGAAGCACGGGATCCGCGCGTCACACACCGCCGAGGTGGTGCTGGACAACGTCCGGCTGCCCGAAGACCACATCCTCGGCGGGCGGGAGAAGTTCGAGGCGCGGATCGCCCGGGTGAAGTCGGGCGCCTCGGCGCGCAGTCAGGCGGCGATGAAGACGTTCGAGCGCACCCGGCCGACGGTCGGGGCGATGGCCGTCGGCGTGGCCCGGGCCGCCTACGAGTACGCCCTCGACTACGCCTGCCAGCGTGAGCAATTCGGCCGCAAGATCGGCGAATTCCAGGCGGTCGCGTTCAAGCTGGCGGACATGAAGAGCCGCATCGACGCCGCCCGCCTGCTGGTGTGGCGTGCCGGCTGGATGGCCCGCAACAACCAGTCCTTCGACGCCGCCGAGGGGTCGATGGCCAAACTGGTGGCCAGCGAAACGGCCGTCTACGTCACCGACGAGGCGATCCAGATCCTCGGCGGCAACGGCTACACCCGCGACTACCCGGTGGAGCGGATGCACCGCGACGCCAAGATCTTCACCATCTTCGAGGGGACCAGCGAGATCCAGCGCCTGGTGATCTCGCGGGCGCTGACCGGCTTGCAGATCCGTTGAGCGCGGGGGTCAGCCGCCGCGCAGCGCGCCGATCCCTTCGTCCAGGGCGGCCTCCAGGAAGGACAGGTCGCCGGTTGCCAGCATGATGCCGACGCCGCCCTGGATGCCGGCGAGCAGCGCCGCGCCGGCCCGCTCGGCATCGATCGCCGCGGTGGTCTTCCCTTGCTGCTGCATTGAGCGGATGCCGGCCGCAATCGCACTCCATCCTGAGCGTCGACGGAGGCTGGTCGGCGGTGTGACTACGCGCTGACGGCGCCCTGGAGACGGTAGACATGATGGCGGTATGAGCACCGAGATCCGCGTTCTCGACAGCGAGGACGACCTGCTGGCGGCGGCCAACGTCTTCCGCGCCGCCATGGTCGGCTTCCCGCCCCTGACCGGGCTGGCACCCGGCCAGATCACCGAGCTGCTCGAACCGGGCCGCACCATCGGGGCCTTCGTCGGGGGGCAGCTCGTGGGCACCGCCGACGCCGTGACGAGCCGGCTGACGCTCCCCGGCGGGACGCTGGTGGGCCACGCCGCCGTCACGCACATCGGGGTGTTGCCGTCTTACACCCGAAAAGGCCTCGCCACCAGCCTGATTCGCCACCAGTTGGACGACGTCGCCGCGCGCGGCGAGGTGGTGGCGTCGTTGCGGGCGTCGGAGGCGACGATCTACGAACGCTACGGGTACGGGGTGGCCAGCTCCTCGCAGACGGTCGAGGTGCGGACCGCCCGGGCTGCGCTGCGCCGCGACGTGGGCGACGGGGGTTTCGTTCGGCTCCTCGACACCGCGGCGGCGTGGGACGTGCTGCCCCGCATCTACGACGCGCATCGCCCTTCGCGCCCGGGAACCCTTGACAGGCCAGCGGTTTGGTGGCAGGGCGTGCGGATGCGCAGCGAGTCGTCCCAGGGCGCCTCCTACGTCGCGGTGCACGGCGAACCCGGATCCGAGTCGGGCTTCGCCCGCTACCGGCCCGTCGACACCGAGCGCTGGTTCGTCGCCGACGAGCGGACCATCGTCGTGGAGGACTTCTTCGCGCCCACCACCGAGGCCTATCTCGGGCTGATGCGCTTCCTGCTGGGCCTCGACCTGGTCGATCGGGTGGTGTTCTGGATGCTGCCGATGGACGACCCGCTGCCCTGGCTGCTGGCCGATCGGCGGGCCGCTCGCGTCACCGCGGTGCACGACGAAACATGGCTGCGCGTGATCGACGTGCCGCGTGCGCTCGGGGCGCGCCGCTACGCCGGCGACGCTGCCGTGACGCTCGAAGTCAACGACTCTGTGTTGCAGGAGAATTCGGCGCGCTTCGTGGTGACCGGGGACGGCGCCGAACGCACCGGGCGGCGGGCGCAACTCTCGGTCGGCGTCGAGGGGCTGGCCGCCGTCCTGCTCGGGGGCACGACCTGGCGTGACCTCGCGGTCGCGGGGCTGGTGCGGGCCGACGACCCGTCGGCGATTGCCGTGGCCGACCGGCTGTTCGCGGTGCCGCAGGCACCACACGCCGGATTCTTCTTCTAGCCGCGCGGGTATGCGGTCCGCGTGATCGTCATCGTCGGCGCCGGGGTGTGTGGGTTGGCCGCGGCCTACGAGCTGGCGCGGCGCGGCGAGCCCGCGATCGTGCTCGAACGTGGGCGGCCATTCGGCGAGCAGTCCGCCGGGTCGGCCCGTATCTTCCGGACCGCGCACCGCCGGCCGGCGTTGTGCCACCTCGCGCTGCGGGCCCGCGCCGGCTGGCTGCGTTGGGAGGGCGAGCTGGGCGCGGGCCGGCTGCTGGGTCCGGAGGGGTTCATCACGGCCGGCGCCTGCGACGAGACCGCGGCGGCCATGACGGCGGCCGGCGCGGAGTTTCGCTGGGTGGATCGGGCAGAGATCGCCGCCCGGATCCCGTTCGCCGCGCCGCCGTGGGAGGCGGGTGTGCTGGACCCGCTCGGCGGCAGCCTGCGCATCCGCCGGGCGCTGTCAGCGCTGGCGCGGCGGGTCGATGTCCGGCGCGGCGATGTTGTGACGGTCGCCGACCACGGCGAGGCGACGCTCGCCGACGGCACCGTGCTGCGGGGCGACCGCGTGCTGATCTGCGCCGGGGTGCGAACGCCTGCGCTCTTCGGTTCGCTCGGCGCCGAATTCGCCCCGCACACCCGGTTCGCGTACGCGGGCGCCGACGCGACGGGCGCGGCCTGCCTGTCGGCACCGGAGGGTTACGGGCTGCCCCTCGGCAGCACGGGCCGGTGGGCGTTCGGGCAGGAGGTGCCGAACCCCGCGACGGTGCGCGCGCTCTTCCCGGCGCTCTCGCCGGTGGGGCGGGTGGACTGCGTGACGATCCGCGCGCCGTGGCTCGACCCGGGGGGTGACGGCTGGACCGTGGCGCGCCGCGGCCGCGTGGTCGCGTTCGTCGGCAGCAACCTGATGAAGTTCGGTCCGTTGCTGGGCGAACTCCTCGCGCGGGCGGCGCTCGAAGACGAGCCGCCCCGCGAGCTGGTCATCGCTTGAGTCGGCCGGAGTTCACCTCAGCGAGTAGCGGATTGGCAGGTGCTTGAGGCCGCCGACGAAGGTCGTGGCCATCAGCTCCGGCGCACCGGCCGGCTCGATCGACTTGATCCGCGGGACGAGCTCGGAGAAGAAGCTGTTGATCTCCATTCGGGCCAGCGCGGCGCCCAGGCAAAAGTGCACCCCGTAGCCGAACGACAGGTGCTTGTTGGGATCGCGCCCGACGTCGAAGCGGAACGGGTCGGTGAACACGTCCTCGTCGCGGTTGGCCGAAACATAGGACAGCAACACCGATTCGCCCTTGGCGATCGGCACCCCCCGCACCTCGGTGTCGGCCTGCGCGGTGCGCATGAACTCCTTGACCGGCACCACCCAGCGGATCATCTCCTCCACCGCGGTACCCATCAGTCCCACGTCGTCCTGCAGCCGCGCCAACTCTCCGGGGTTTTCCAGCAACGCCAGCATGCCACCCGCGATGCCCGCGCTGGTGGTGTCGTGGCCCGCGCTGGCCACGATCACGTAGTACGACGCGGTGTCCATGTCCGACAACGGCTCACCGTCGATCGTGGCGTTGGCGATCGCGGAGGCCAGGTCCTCGGTCGGGTGTTCGCGGCGTGACGCGGTGAGCGCGGCGAAGTAGTTGAAGAAGTCAAGCAGCACGGCGAGCATGTCCTCGGTGGTGGCGCCGCGTCGAAACTCGGTGTCATCGCCACCGAACATCTCCTGCGTGAGCTTGAGCATGCGCGGGAAGTCGGACTCCGGCAGCCCCAGCAGCGACAGGATCACGTACAACGGGTAGTTCACGGCGACCTCCTGGACGAAGTCGCACTCGGGTCCCTTCTCCACCATCTTGTCGACGTAGATCTTGGCCAGCTCGTCGACGCGAGACTTCAAGTCACGCATGACCTTCGGCCGGAACCAGTCGGCGCCGATCTTTCGCATCTCGCGGTGGTGCGGGTCGTCCATGTGGATCAGCGTGCGCAGGCCGATGCCGGCCTCCATCTGGGCGTGCAGCACGTCTTCGCCTTCGGAGACCATCAACAGCGGGCGCGGACTGTTGGTGAACAGGTCGTTCTGCCGTTCGATGTCCATGACGTCGGCGTGCTTGGTGACCGCCCAGAATGGTTTGTAGCCCTCGACTTCGACCCAGGAGACCGGCGCGTGGGCCCGCAGGTAAGTCAGCGCATCGTGCAACCGCTTCTCGTCGGCGTAGGCCGATGGGTCGGCCAGAACCCGCGCGGCCTCGTCCATGATCCGGGTACCCATATGGTTCTCCTCAGGTGCGGTTGCCGATCAGGGCTTCCGCCCCTCCTGGGCCGGCGGTGATCGCCGCGTCGGGTCGATGTTCGTCGCTCGACAGTCACCGGTCAACACCACATTTCACGATCGCGCGAATTCGGCCGCCGGCATTGGAAAGGCTTTCCTTCCTACGGGCACATCGCTTCACGATTCGCCTGGATTTAGGGACGTTCGGCCCTAGGTCGGTGCGACGTCGTCTCGGAATACTTGGGCGGCTTGATGATTACCGGTCCGGCATCCGGACGTGTGGAGGTTACGCATGACCGCTGAGGCGCCGCCCACCCCCGCCCTCGAGGCCCGTCGGCCGTTTCCCGATCGGATCGGACCCAAGGGCAACCTGATCTACAAAGTCATCAGCACGACCGACCACAAGATGATCGGCATCATGTACATGGTCGCGTGCTTCGTCTTCTTCTTCATCGGCGGCCTGATGGCGTTACTGCTGCGCCTCGAGCTGGCCCGGCCCGGGCTGCAGTTCTTGTCGAACGAGCAGTACAACCAGCTGTTCACCATGCACGGCACGGCGATGTTGCTGTTCTATGCGACGCCGGTCGTCTTCGGGTTTGCCAACCTCGTGCTGCCCCTGCAGATCGGCGCACCCGACGTGGCATTTCCACGACTCAATGCGTTGTCGTTCTGGCTGTTCGTCTGCGGAGCGTTGATCGCGTTGGGCGGCTTCATCATTCCCGGCGGCGCGGCCGATTTCGGGTGGACCGCCTATACGCCGCTGTCCGATGCGGTGCACAGCCCCGGCGCGGGCGGGGACCTGTGGATTCTCGGGGTGGGCGTCGGGGGCCTGGGCACCATCCTGGGTGCGGTCAACATGATCACCACCGTGGTGTGCCTGCGCGCGCCGGGCATGACCATGTTCCGGATGCCCATCTTCACCTGGAACATCCTGGTCACCAGTGTGCTGGTCCTGATCGTCTTCCCGCTACTGACCGCCGCGTTGTTCGCCCTGGAGGCCGACCGGCGCCTCGGCGCGCACATCTACGACCCGGCCAACGGCGGGGTGATGCTCTTCCAGCATTTGTTCTGGTTCTTCGGGCACCCCGAGGTGTACGTCATCGCGCTGCCCTTCTTCGGCATCATCTCCGAGATCGTCCCGGTGTTCTCCCGCAAGCCGCTGTTCGGTTACACCACGCTGGTGTATGCGACGCTGGCGATCGCCGCGCTGTCCATAGCCGTTTGGGCCCACCACATGTACGCCACCGGAGCCGTACTGCTGCCGTTCTTTTCGTTCATGACGTTCCTGATCGCAGTGCCGACCGGCATCAAATTCTTCAACTGGATCGGCACCATGTGGAAGGGGCAGTTGACGTTCGAGACGCCGATGCTGTTCGCGATCGGCTTCCTGCTGACGTTTCTGATCGGCGGGCTGACGGGCGTGCTGCTCGCCAGCCCACCGCTCGACTTCCACATCACCGACACCTATTTCGTGGTGGCGCACTTCCACTACACGCTGTTCGGCACGATCGTGTTCGCCACCTATGCGGGCATTTATTTCTGGTTTCCGAAGATGACCGGGCGCCTGCTCGACGAGCGGCTGGGCAAGCTGCACTTCTGGCTGACCTTCGTCGGCTTCCACACCACCTTCCTGGTCCAGCACTGGCTGGGCAACTCCGGGATGCCGCGCCGCTACGCCGACTACCTACCTACCGACGGTTTCCAGACCCTCAACCTCGTCTCCACCATCGGAGCCTTCATCCTCGCCGCCTCCGTGCTGCCGTTCGTGTGGAACGTGTTCAAGAGCTGGCGCTACGGCGAACCCGTCTTGGTGGACGACCCGTGGGGTCACGGCAACTCGCTGGAGTGGGCAACGAGTTGCCCGCCGCCGCGGCACAACTTCACCGAGCTGCCCCGAATCCGTTCGGAGCGCCCGGCATTCGAGTTGCACTACCCGCACATGGTGGAGCGGCTGCGAGCCGAGGCCTACGTCGGCCGCCGTCAAGTCGCGAGCGGGACACCCGACTCGGGCGCAGTCGCACCGCACGCGCGGCGATGAGCTCGCCAGTCCGGTCCATCGGAGACGTGCGCCCGACGCACCGGTCGAGGACCGTCAGCCGTGCGGCGCCTCGGAGATCTTGGTATCGGGCTTGCCCAGTGTCTGGCAGTACGTCAGCGCCGACAGTCGGGTGGCCGAGATCTCGGCATTGGACGGGTCCGTGCCGTTCTTGTCCTTCAACATCTTGCTGACTTCGTCGTTCTGCTTCTTCTCGTCCTGCGAGGTGAAGTCCTTGCACTTGGTGTCGCCGCCGGTGTTGATGACCTGTGAGGCCGAACACGCGCTGGACAGCAGCACGGCGATCGCGAACGTGGCGGCCGCGATTTGCTTCATCGTTTGCCTTCCTGGAGCTTCAGTAGTGGTATCAGTACACCAAATCGGCCGAATTGAAACCCCCCGGCCCGGTTGCCCCCGGCGAACGGGAATAACTGCCCGGTCCGCACGGTCTTCTAGGGGTCGTCGCTCCGAACGCAGCCGAACCCGAAGGGGGAAACGCCGGTGTCCTGGTCCAACGGGTCCACTCAGCCGTCGCCGGTGGCCGCCCGGGACTCGGGTGACCGCCCGGATCCGGACCGGCGCGTGTTCGCCGGTGTGCTGGTGCTGTTGCTGTCGATCGGCTGGGTCGCCAACCACTTCGTCGCGTTGATGCCCTTGCTGAGCGTTCGGCAACATCTCAGCCCGGCCACCCTCGAGGCGATCTTCGGCGTCTACGCGCTCGGACTGCTGCCGGGTCTGCTCGCCGGCGGTCGCGCGTCGGATGCGTTCGGACGCCGCTCGGTGGCGCTGACCGGTTCGGCGACCGCCGTGGTAGGGACGGTGGCCATGCTGTGCTCGCAGCACTACGACGTCCTGCTGCTGGGCCGCCTGATCGTCGGTCTCGGAGTGGGGTTGGCCATGAGTGCCTGCACCGCGTGGGCCTCAGACTTGAAAGGTCCCGCCGGCGCGGCCACCGCCGGGGCCGTGCTGATGGGGGGCTTCGCAATCGGCCCGTTCGCGGGCGGGTTGATCGCCGGCGCCGGCCCATCCGGCATTCGCTTGTCGTTCGGCATCGCGGCCGCCGTCGGGCTGGCGGCGATGGCGGCCGCGGTCGTCGTGGCACGGCGGGTGGCACCCGGAACGCCGGCAACCGCACGGGTTTGGGAGCCGCCGACGGCCGCGGGCCGCGGCGCGGGGCGCGCGTTGACCTGGGCGATGCCGCTGGCGCCGTGGGTGTTCGCCTCGGCGACGCTCGGGTTCATCACGATCCCCGGGCGGGTGCACACCGGGCTGGCGGCTCCGATGGCCGCGGGCGTGGCCACGCTGCTGGTCAACGGCGTCAGCGGGCTGATCCAAGTGCTCGCCCGCGCGCGCCGGTGGGGCCCGCAAGCCGGCACGGCGGGCGCGGTGCTGGCCGCGATCGGCTATGGGGTCACCGCGCTGGCGCCGCCGACCATCTCACCGGCGCTGGGTGTGCCGTTGTTCCTGGTGCTGGGGTGCGCGTCCGGACTGTGTTTGCGTGAGGGCCTGATCGACCTGGAGGCCGCCGCGCCGAAGCGCTTGCGCGGTGCGCTCGTTGGCGCGTTCTACGTGGTGACCTATGTCGGCTTCGGCCTGCCCCTGATCTTGACGACGGTCGGGCCGGCGGTGTCGACGGGCATCCTCGCCGCGCTGGCCGTGATGGCGTTGCTGACGGCCCTCAATCGAGCGGTTCGCCTCCGGGGCGACGCCCACCGCCGCGGCTGACCGTCGCCGACGCGCGCGGGGACGGCGGCGACGGAGGCGTAACCGCCCGGCGCTCAGACCAGTTCGCGCAGGACCTCGATCAGTTTGACGCGCTCGGCGGGCGTGGAGGCGATGGGCGACACGTTGAGGGTGGTGACGCCGGCCTCCCGGAACGCGGCCAGGCGATCCTTGACGAACTCGCGGCTGCCGATCAAGTTCACGTCGCGAACCAGGTCGTCGGGCACCACCTTCGCGGCGCCGTCCTTGTCGCCGGCCAGGTACAGTTCCTGAATCCGGTCGGCCTGCGGGCCGTAGCCGTACTTGGTGGCCAGCGCGTGGTAGAAGTTCTTTCCCTTGGCGCCCATTCCGCCGATGTAGAGGGCCAGGTGGGGTTTGACGAAATCCCTTAGCGGTTCCACGTTTTCGCCGATAGCCAGCACCGGTCCGGCGTAGATGTCGAGCGCACCCAGGGCGGGATCGCGCTTGGCCCGACCGGTGGCCAGCGCCTCGCCCCACACCTGCTGCGCCTTCTCGGGCAGGTAGAAGATGGGCTGCCAGCCCTCGGCGACCTCGGCCGCCAGCTCGACATTTTTGGGGCCCAGTGCTGCCACCAATATCGGGATGCGTTCCCGGACAGGCTTATTGATGAGCTTGAGCGGCTTGCCCAGTCCGGTGCCCCGCCCGGCGGGCAGCGGGATGGTGTAGTACTTGCCCTGGTGTTTGACCGGTTCGCGCCGCCACACCTGGCGGCAGATATCGATCACTTCGCGGGTCCGGGCGATCGGTGCGTCGTAGGGGACGCCATGGAAGCCCTCGATGACCTGCGGACCGGAAGCGCCCAGGCCGAGGGTGAACCGGCCGTCGGAGACGTAGTCGAGGCCGGCGGCGGTCATCGCGGTCAGCGTGGGCGTCCTGGTGTAGAGCTGCAGGATCCCCGAGGCCAGTTCGACCCGGTCGGTGCTGGCGGCCAGGTAGCCCAGCGCGCTCACCGCGTCGAACGAATACGCCTCGGGGACAAAGACGATGTCGAGTCCCGCGCGCTCGAGGTCCGCCACTTCGGCGGCCACGTCCTTGAAGCCGCCCGCGTAGTTGATGCCCAGTCCGATTCGCATGGTCGTCCGCCCCTACGCGGTGGTGAACTCGTCGGCCAGTTCGAGCGCCTCCCGCTGGATGCGGTCGAACTGGGCGCCCATCGCCTCGGACAGCGCCTTGGCGCCCGATAGCGGCCGCACCATCACCATGAAGTCGTCGATGAGACCGTCCTCGTCGAAGTGCAGGAAATCGCACCCGGTGATCTTGAGCCCCGGTGCCCCGGCGATCCCGGTCTCGAACACGAACGCGTGGTCGCGACCGCTGCCGTCGTGGATCTCGCGGACGTAGCGAAAGTCCTCGAAGACGCGCATGACGCCGCGCAGGATCGCCGCGGTGATCGGCTTGCCGACGTAGGGCTTGAACGCCACCGGGCTGGTGAACACCACGCCGTCGGCCAGGAGCGCCTGGATGCCCTTCTCGTCGCGTTCTTCGACCGCCTTGCGGAACGGATGCATCCGACACCTCACCTCGTGGATTCGTTTCAGCAGCGCCGTTGACGCTATGCCGCCAACCCTTGCGTGTCCATAGTGTGATTAATCACTTTGTTGAATACTCACCATGTTGTAGCCTTTTCCGATGTCGCTGCGCGATGCGGTGTTGGCCGCGCTCCTCGAGGGCGAGTCGTCCGGATACGACCTGGCCAAGGAATTCGACGCCTCGGTGGCCAATTTCTGGATGGCCACCCCGCAGCAGCTCTACCGCGAACTCGACCGGCTCGCCGAGCAGGGTCTCATCTCCGCGCGGATCGTGCACCAGCAACGCCGGCCCAACAAGCGCCTGTTCGCGCTGACCGAGGCCGGCCGCGACGCGGTTCGGGAGTTCACCGCACGGGCGCCGAAGCCGTCGGCGATCCGCGACGAACTGCTGGTGAAGGTCCAGGCCGCGGACGCCGGCGACGCGGGCGCCGTGCGCGAGTTCGTCGCCGAGCGCCTGCGCTGGGCGACGGCGAAACTGCAACGCTACGAACGGTTGCGGGCGAGGCTCCTCGACGGACGCGACGAGCAGGACTTTCTGCTGCACGCCGAGCGGATCGGTCCGTACCTGACGCTGCTGCGCGGAATTTTGTTCGAGGAAGAGAACATTCGATGGGCCGAGCGTGCGCTGGCCGTCGTCGACCACCGGCTGTCCGCGCATGTTGAGGAGTAGGCCGGTCATCGCCAGGCGAAGACAGGTTGCTCCAGTTCGTCGACCGGGTCGTGGCGCCCTTCCAGGCACCACCACCGCAGCTGCAGCAGCACGGCGCCGGTGGGTGCGTGAATCAGGTCGTTCCCCAACGGAATCTGCACGACCGGGCGTGGGCTCTCCGGGATGGTGATGAATCGCGGCGAATCGTCGCGCTGCAATTGGTGCAACCCCACTCGGTACACCGCCACCACCTCGTCGGGTGCCGGATGGGGGTCGAGGCGTCCGCCGCCCCAGATGACGACGGGGGTGATGACGTACCCGGACCGGGTCGGGTAGTCGTCCAGGAGGCCGAGCACGGTCGAGCCGGGCAGGGCGATGCCGACCTCTTCGTGCAACTCCCGCAGCGCGGCGTCGACGGCGGTCTCGCCCGGGTCGAGCCGGCCGCCGGGCAACGCCCACTGCGCCGCGTGGGAGCTGAGACGGGATGCTCTGCGGCACAACAGGAAAGCAGCGCCACCGGACACGCCGATCATCCGGCCGTCCAGGCCGGGCTCGGGCATCGGGCGGTCACCGATCCACTCGTCCACCGGCACCGGGTCGACGCGGTCCTCGCCGAGGACCGAATCGACCAGCACCACGGCGACCGCCGCGTGCCGCTTCGTCGGGTCGGTCGCCTCGCGGCGGTCATGGGCCGCCAGATGGTCCCGGATCCGCTCGCGCAGCGCCTCGTCGTACGGCATGGTCACGGGTCGAGACTATGCGGACGCCGCCCGCGCGCCACGATTCGGCGTCCAAAACGGCGCGGCCCGCCGGCAGGGGGTACCCCGGTTGAACGCCCTGCGCGCCGGCCTCGTGGCTGTCCACGGATGGAAGGAGACGGATGAAGGTCATCGGCATCGAAGAGCACTACAAACTTCCGGCCATCGGCGAAGAACACCATAAAGAGGGGCAGGACTCGGCGACCGCGCTGCTGAAGGCGGCCGGTTATGGGTCCCCCGGCGCCGAAGGGGAATGGCCGCCCGGCATCAACGACCTGGGCGAGGGCCGGATCGCTGCGATGGACGCCGCGGGCGTCGACATGCAGATCCTCTCGCACTCGGTCCCGGGCCCCGAGACGCTGGATCCCGCGGCCGCGGTCGAGTTGGCGCGGCGGGCCAACGACGCGGTCGCCGCCGCGATCGGCCAATATCCCGACCGGTTCCGCGGCTTCGCCACCCTCCCGATGCGCGACCCCGCCGCGGCGGCCGCCGAGCTCGAACGCACAGTGCGCGACCACGGCTTCGTGGGCGCCCTGATCAACGGCCACGTCAACGGCCGCTACCTCGATGACACCTTTTTCTGGCCGGTCTTCGAGTCCGCCGAAACACTCGGCGTGCCAATCTTTTTGCATCCCACCATTCCGCCGCGGCCCGTGATCGACGCCTACTACGCCGGCTTCGACCCGAAGGTCTCGGCGCGGTTGGCGGGCGCCGGGGTCGGCTGGCACATCGACACCGGCGTGCACTGCCTGCGGCTGATCCTGGGCGGGGTGTTCGACCGTTTCCCGCGGCTGCAAGTCATCGTGGGCCACCACTTCGAGGCGCTGAGTTGGATGGGCTGGCGGACCGACTACTCGTTTCCAACCGAGCAGACCGGGCTCAAACGCACGGTCAAGGAGTACCTGCGGGAGAACTTCTACGGCGGCATCCTCGCCGGCGACTTCTTCACCCAGGAGCCCGGCACGATGGACCCCAGCTGGAGCCTGTCCTTCAACGCCTACCTGGCGATGGTCAACGTCATCGGCATCGACCGCGTCGTGTTCACCGCCGACTATCCCTATGGCAACATCGGGGCCTGCCGGCAGTTCCTCGATCGGATGCCCATCGGCGAGGACGATCGGGAGAAGATCGCCCACCGCAACGCCGAGCGTCTGCTGAGGCTTTGAGTCGCCTGGTGATTCGTTTGTTCCCGCGGATAGGTGGGTAAATGGGCCGGATGATCGGTGCGCGGCTGCAGCGCCGCGAGGACGCGCGACTCGTGCGCGGCGCCGGCTCGTATGTCGGCGATCTGCGTCTCCCCGGCTGCCTGGACGCCGTCTTCGTCCGCAGCGAGGTCGCGCACGGTGAACTACGCGGCGCCGATTTGGCGTCGGCGCGGGCGCTGCCGGGCGTGGCCGGCGTCTGGTCACACGACCACCTTCCGTCTCTTCCGGACGCTCCCCCGATGCTGGACCCGGACTCCGTTCGGGGCCGGCCCTGGCCGGCCCTGGCCGCGGGACGGGTGCGCTACGTCGGGGAGCCGGTGGCCGTCGTCGTCGCGACCGACCGCTATCTGGCCGAGGACGCCCGTGACGCGGTGCGGGTCGACATCGCGCCGCTGCCCGTCGTGCTGGACCCCACCGAGGCCGCCGCCAGCGCGGTGCAACTGTTCCCGGGCATGACGAATGTGGCCACCGACAAGGAGTTTGGTGATCCCATCGACGACTCGGTGTGGCGAGAAGCGGCCGTGGTGGTCGAGGCCGCATACCGTCAGCAGCGGATCTCGCACATGTTCCTGGAAGCCAGGGCCATTCTGGTGCGGCCGGAGCCGGACGCCGGTCTGACCGTGTGGGTTTCGCACCAGGCACCGCACCGGCTCCGCCGAGACCTGGCCGCTGCGTTCGGGCTGCCGCCCGAGCGAGTCCGCGTCATCGTGCCCGACGTGGGCGGGGCCTTCGGCGGCAAGAGTGAGACCTGGCCCGAGTATCTCGCGGTGGTGGCGGCGGCCCGCCGCCTGAACCGGCCGGTGCGCTGGCTGGAGGACCGCGCCGAGGCGCTGACCGGCCCGCCGCACGGCCGGGGCCAGAACCAGCGCGTGCGCATGGCCGCGACAGCCGACGGGCGCATCCTCGCCTACGAGCTGCACGTCGACGCCGACGTCGGCGGCTACCCGCACACCGGGTCGTTCGTGCCGACGGCGACGTCGCTGATGGCGACCGGCGCATATGCGATTCCACACGTGCATGTGCGCGCCAGGGCCGTGGTCACCAACACCGCGCCGACCAGCCCGTACCGCGGCGCCGGGCGTCCCGAGGCGGCCTCGGCGATCGAGCGGACCGTCGACTCGCTGGCCCGTCGGCTCGGAATGGACCCGATAGCCCTGCGCCTCCTCAATTTCGTTGCACCCGAAGCATTTCCGTATCCCGCTCCGACCGGTTACACCTACGACAGCGGCGACTATGCGGGCGCCTTGCGGGTGGCCGTGCGTGAGGCCGACTATGCGGGGTGGCGAGCCGAGCAGGCGGGCCGGCGCGCATCCGGCGAGCCGCCGATTGGCGTCGGGCTGTGCACCTACGTCGAGCGCTCCGGCGCGGGCGAGGAGTTCGGTGCGGTCGAGGCTTGCCCGGACGGCACGTTCCTGGCGCTGTCCGGGTGCTGCTCGACGGGGCAGGGGCACGAGACGTCGTTCCCTCAGGTGGTGGCCGCCGTGCTGGAGGTGGATGTGGAACGGGTGCAGCTGGTCGAGCGGGACACGGCCGTGATCCCGCAGGGCATCGGCTCCTTCGCCAGCCGGTCGATGCAGACCGGCGGCGCGGCGTTGCAGCGGGCGGCCGGCAGGTTGATCGACGCCGCCCGGCGGCGCATGGCGGAGGTGTGCGCGGTGCCGGTCGCCGACGTCGAATACCGCAAGGGCCAGGTGCACGCCGGCGGCCGCGCGATGAGCCTGGCCGACCTGGCCGCGGCCGGGCAGCTACGGGCCGACGATATCTTCGCGCCGCCGGAGGCGTTCCCGTTCGGCGCGTATGTTGCCGTGGTCGAGGTCGACACCGAGCTGGGCGAGGTGACCGTGCTCAAGCTCGTCGCCGTGGATGACTATGGCGTCGTGGTGAATCCGTTGATCGTCGACGGACAGGGGTACGGATCCACGGTGCAAGGCATCGGGCAGGCGTTGTATGAGCAGGTGCACTACGACGCCGACGGTCACCCGGCCGCGCTCAGCCTGCTGGACTACCTGATCCCGACCATCTCCGAGCTGCCGCCGCTGCGCTTCGCGGAAACCTGCACGCCCAACCCGAACACCGCGTTGGGCGCGAAAGGGGCCGGCGAGGCCGGCTGCATCGGCGCCCCGGCCGCGATCGTCAACGCCGTCGTCGACGCGCTCGGCATCGACGACCCCACCCGGTTGCAGATGCCGCTGACCCCCTACACCTGCTGGCGGGCGGCTCGATGAAGCCGGCGCCGTTTCACTACGTCGCGGCGCGCGGCGTCGACGAGGCGGTGGCCGCGCTGGCCGACGGCGACGCTCGCGTGCTGGCCGGCGGTCAAAGCCTGGTGCTGGAGATGAACTTCCGCGCCGCCCGGCCGCGCCGGCTGGTCGACATCAACGGCGTGGCGGGCTTCGATCGCCTGGCCTGCGACGGTACCGCGCTGCGGGTCGGGCCGCTGGTCAGGCACCGCGCGTTCGAATCCCGTTTCACGCCAGGCCCGCTCGGGGAGCTGTTGCGCCGCGTCGCCCACCACATCGCCCACCCCCCGATCCGCGCCCGGGGCACCATGCTCGGCAGTCTCGCGTACGCCCACCCCGCCGCGGAATGGCCGACGATCGCCGTCGCGTTGGGAGCCGAACTCGAGCTCGCCGGCTCGCGGGGTCGCCGCACGGTCAGCGCGGCGGATTTCTTCACCGGCCCGTTCGCCACCATCCGGAGCCCGGACGAATTGCTCGCCGAGGTGCGCCTGCCGCTGCTCCCGCCCGGCACGGCCGTCGGGTTCGTCGAACATCGGCGCACCCACGCCAGTTTCGCCGAACTCGCCGTGGCCGTGGCCGTCACCATCGCTGACGGCCAGGTCGCGTCCGCCCGCGTCGGACTGGTCAACGCGGCGGACCGCCCGGTGCGTGCCGGGGCGGCCGAGGCGGCGTTGATCGGGCGACCGTTCGACGACGCCAGCATCGCCGCGGCGGGGCGTGCCGCTGCCGAACGCGACGCCGACCCGCTCCCCCGCCCGTATGCCGACGTCGCCTACCAGCGGCACGCGGTGGGTGTGCTCACCCGCCGCGCCCTCGGCCAGGCCAGGGCCCATGGATGACGGCGTGCGCGTCGCGTTGACCGTCAACGCGAGCCGGTACGTCATCGACGTGCCGGCGCGGCGCACCCTGGCCGACGCGCTGCGCGAAGAATGCGGACTGACCGGCACCCATCTCGGCTGCGAACACGGTGTGTGCGGGGCGTGCACGGTTCTGGTGGACGGCGAAGCGGTGCGTTCCTGCCTGATGTTCGCCGTTCAATGCGACGGGCGGCAGATCCGCACAGTGGAAGGGCTCGCCGCGCCGGACGGCACCGATCATCCACTGCAGCAAGCGTTTACCGCCGAGCACGCGTTGCAGTGCGGCTTCTGCACACCCGGTTTCCTGATGTTGGCGGCGGGCGCGCTGGCCACCGACCCCGGCATCGTCGACGACGCGGAGCGGCTGCGGGAACTGCTGACCTCCAACCTGTGCCGCTGCACGGGGTACGAGGCGATCCGTCGTGCCGTCATCAGGGCCGCCCGGCCGGACGGGTGTGGTTAACTGCGACCGTGCAGAGGAAACCGGAGCTGGCGCGGCGCTTCTTCGATCGCTTCGAGCCGGTGCATGCGGTGACGTATTTCGCGCCGGAGGCGCGGGCGGCGTTGGACGGGCTGGGTTACCGGGGTTTCTGGATGGGTTACTTCGCGGCCCGTTCCGCGCCGCTGGGCATGGTGCCGCGCGAAGTGGTGGCCGCGATCTTCTACAACTTCGCGCCCGAGCGGGTCGCCAAGGCGCTGCCCGCGGCGTGGGAGGTCGCCGGCCCCGGCGCGGCGTTACGCGCCCGGCAGGAGTCCGCGGTCGCGGCGCTGCGTCGCTACGGTGTCGATGAAAACGTCGTAACCGCAGCGGAATTGGTTGGCAAGGCGGCGCGGCATGCACCGCTCGACGCCAGGCCGCTGTTCGCCGCGAACCTCGCGCTGCCGTGGCCCGACGATCCGCTGGCCGCGCTGTGGCACGCGACGACGCTGCTGCGCGAACATCGCGGCGACGGGCACGTGGCGGTGCTGGCCGCCGCGGGCATCTCGGGGCGGGAATCCAACGTCCTGCATGCCGCCGCCGGCGGCGTTCCGCGCGAGTACATCGCGCGCACCCGTGATTACGACGAGGCGGCGTGGCGGCACCACGAGCACCGGTTGGCCGCTCGGGGCCTGCTTGGCGAGGACGGCTCACTCACCGCCGCCGGCCGGGAACTGAAGGACCACATCGAACGGTCGACCGATGCCCTCGCCCTGTCGGCCCTCGACGCGCTCGGCGACGACGAGGTGGAGGCGCTTTTCCGGGCGCTCACGCCGATCACCCGTGCCGTGGTCGCCGGCGGCGATGTGCCGGCTCTCACACCGATGACCCTGCGCCGGAACGAATTGCATGACGACAGCGCGCATTTGCCTTCTTAGCCACGCGGCGCGTCGGGGACTGCGCGCAGCTGCGCGTCATCAGCGGCGGGTTAGCCTGAGCCCATGAGCAGCCAGCGGATACCCGGCGGTGTGGTGCACAAGCTTCCCGAGGACCTGCGCGATTCGCTGGTCGGCAACGCCGCCGCACTCGCAGCGTGGAAGGACATCACGCCGTTGGCGCGCAACGAGTTCATCTGCTGGGTCGAGGACGCCAAGCAGGAGGCGACCCGCCGGCGCCGCATTCGCCGGACGCAGGAGGAACTGGAGGAAGGCAAGCGCCGTCCGTGCTGCTGGCCCGGGTGCAGGCACCGCGAGCGCACCGGCAAATAGCGCCTGTCAGCGGGCGAGCGGCTGGTAGAAGACCAGGCCGTTGCCCTTGTTGTCGTAAACGACGGCGCGGCGTTCGTGGGCGTCGTCATAGGGCCCCTTGACGATGCCGCCGCCGCTGGCCTCCACCGCCTTCGCCGCGGCGTCGACGTCGGCGGTCTTGATGCCGACGACGACCTGACCGGGGATGGGATGGTCCACGGCGGTCGCCAGCGCGAGGGTGACCGGCCCGCCGTCGAGGGCGGCAAAGTGCGCCCCGTCGCGGAATTTCAGCGACATCCCGAGGGTCTCGCTGTAGAACCGGATCGACTCGTCGAGGTCATCGGTCGACAGAATGACCATCTTCACTTCGTGCTCGCTCATCGGCCTCCTCTGGCTGGATGGCATAGAGACTAGGCCGGAGAGGGCGGGTTCGAAAGGCGGGATGGGGCGCAGGGACGCAGCGGAGTCCGCGCGATGCGGGTTTTTCGCGTCGCCGGGCTGTCAGCCGCGGCCGGCCGGAACTATCTGCCCGTCAAGGTAATCCATCGGCGGCCCATCCCCCCGGCCGGCGTCACGGTCGGCCACCGCGGTGGCCATGGCCGTCCCGTCCTGAATGGTCCCGACGATGTCCACGTGGTCGTTGACCGCGAAATGCTTTGCGCTGCCGGCGGGTTGACCGCCGTGTCCGATGAGGGCCGTGTCGGGGGTGACCAGGTAGGTCTGCGTGTACCCGTTGGTGCTGCGCGCGGTGACCGAGCCCGCCGACACCGCGATCACGGTGCCCTCTTGGCGCACGGGCTGGGCGGCGGCCGGCGGCTCCTGGCTCGCCTCGACCATGCGCCTTTCGCTGTGCGGCGCGTTGAGCACCAGGGCCGCACACGCCGCGGCGCACAGCACCGAGCCGGAAAACATCTCGCATGCCGCCGCAACGCCCGACCCGCGGCCCGCGCGTCGATCCACCGTCCTTCTTTGCTCAGCGGTCGCGCTCATTCGATGCCTGGCACTCACGATCAATCCTTCCCTGCGGTTTTGCGCCGACGAAGGTCGGCGCACACCGAGACAGGTTGTTGCTCGTGGTTTTACCCCGGCCGCACGGCTGATAAACCGATCCGGCGACGGGTCACCGGGCGGCCGGATCGGTGGCGGGGTGGGTCAGCCCTTGGCGAGGGTGAATTGCGCGACGTCGGTGTAGCCCTCGCGGAACAGGTCGGCGCAACCGGTCAGGTACTTCATGTACCGGTCGTAGACCTCCTGCGACTGGATCGCGATGGCCTCGTCGCGGCGCGCCTCGAGCGCGCCGGCCCAGGTGTCGAGCGTGCGGGCGTAATGCAGGCGCAGCGGCTGGACGAGCTTGACGCCGAAGCCGACGCGCTCGGCGTGCGCCACGACGGTCTCGGCGGCGGGCAGGTCCCCACCCGGGAAGATCTCGTCCATGATGAACTTCATGAACCGCAGCTTGGTCATGGTGATGGGCAGCCCGCGCTCGGCGAACTCCTCGCGGCTGGGCTGGATGATGGTGTGCAGCATCATCACGCCGTCGGCGGGCAGCGCCTCGTAGGCCATCTTGAAGAAGTCCGGGTAGCGGTCGCGCCCGAAGTGCTCGAAGGCGCCGATGGACACGATGCGGTCCACCTTCTCGTCGAATTGCTCCCAGCCCTGCAACAGCACCCGCTTGCTGCGCGGGCTCGGATGCTGGTCCAGACGTTGCTGCACGTGCGCCTGCTGGTTGCGGCTCAGCGTCAGGCCGACGACATTGACGTCGTAACGCTCGAGCGCCCTGACGATCGTGGTGCCCCAGCCGCAGCCGATGTCGAGCAGCGTCTGACCGGCCTGCAGCCCGAGCTTGCCGAGCGACAGGTCGACCTTCGCGAGCTGCGCCTCTTCGAGGGTCATGTCGTCGCGTTCGAAGTAGGCGCAGCTGTAGGTCCGCGTCGGATCCAGGAAGAGCGCGAAGAATTCGTCGGACAGGTCGTAGTGCGCCTGCACGTCCTCGAAGTGCGGCTCTAGGCTTGCGGGCTCGCTGCGGTTTTCCGGCACAAACAACCTCTGACGTCGGTGGGGTTCAGCGGCATGCGAGCGAGTTCGATCGACATGCCGGTGCCCTAGTGTATCCGCCCGGTGTACGCCGCCCCGATGGCGCATTCCCGGCCGGTTGACTGGTCCGCCACCATGGGACACCATGGCCGCGGACCGTAGCGGTGAGGGAGGCGGGGCGTCGGTATGACTGACATCACGATGCTGATCCTGGCCGACCACGAGTGGTTCCGCGAACAGTTCGCCGCGCTGGACTATCTGCAGGCGCGGACGCCGACCGACGAAACCGCGCTGGCCCGGGTCTGGCGTCCCCTCGCCGACAAGCTCGACGTGCACGCTTACATCGAAGAGAAGATCTTCTACCCGCAACTGCTGCAGCGGGGCTCGGACGACGCCGAGGGCGAGACGCTCGACGCGATCGGGGATCACAACGACATTCGCGATGGGGTGCGCGACGCCAACGCGGCCCGCGTCGGCACCGAGCAGTGGTGGGCGGCGGTGGGCCGCACCCGCGAGGCCAACGACGACCACATGAGCGAGGAGGAGCGGGAAGGGTTGTCCGATTTCCGGCGGACCGCCCCCATCGGCCTTCGCGAAGCGCTGGGGCAGCAGTACAGCGATTTCATGGCCGAACATCCGACCACCGAGGGGCTGCCGATCGTCGACCGCGACCCGCAGCGCTATGTCGAGGAGATCGGGGCCGGCAACCCGTCGGTACCTCGGGGGCGGTCCGGGCCCCCGGACTTTTCGCTCCGCATCGGCAGCCTCAAAGGTCAGTGAGTTCCCGTCGACCTGGCCCGGTCGCTACGATCGGCCACCGGCCGATGGAGACGATAGAGCCGGTTGGGAGTGCGCTTTGTTCCGCCCACGAGACTTCTGGGTACGCAATCTGTCGATGACTGCACGGGGCCGCCGGAAGAAGTGGGCACGCGACGACATCCGAGTCGCCGACCCGGCCATGCGCCGAACCATCATGGGGACCGCGATCGGCAACTTCATGGAGTGGTACGACTTCGGGGTCTACGGCTACATCGCCACCACCATCGCCCAGGTCTTCTATCCCGGTAAGAGCGTCAGCGGCGTCCACCTCATCGCGACGTTCGGCACGCTGGCGGCGGCTTTCGTGGTGCGCCCGCTGGGCGGGTTCATCTTCGGTCCGCTCGGGGACCGCATCGGACGACATCGGGTTCTCGTCGTCACCATCCTGATGATGACGGTGAGCACGACCGTGACGGGTTTGCTGCCCGGCTACAGCGCCATCGGGATCTGGGCGCCGATCCTGCTTGTGATCGCCCGCGTCTTCCAGGGCCTGTCGACCGGCGGTGAATACGTCGGCGCCATGACCTATTTGGTCGAGCAGGCGCCCGACCACAAGCGCGGCATGATGGTCGGCTTCCTGCCGATGGGCAACCTGGTCGGGTTCGTCCTCGCCGGGATGATGGTGACCGGGTTGCAAACCTGGCTGCCGGACGACGCCATGCTGGCCTACGGCTGGCGGATCCCGCTGCTCCTTGGCGCGCCCTTTGGCCTGTTCGCGCTTTTTCTGCGGCTGCGACTCAAGGAGTCGTCCGCGTACCAGGACGCGACCCAGGACGCGCAGCCGTCGGGCGGGCGCCGGCAGCAATTCCGGCGCACGGTCGTCGACCAGTGGCGGGGCCTGCTGATCTGCGCGGCTCTGGTGCTCACCTCTCAGGTCGCCGACTTCATGCTGACCGGCTACCTGCCGACATATCTCAAGCTGTTCGTGCGCGTTGGCCACACCGCCGGTCTGGTCATGATCGTGGTGACCTTGGCGATCCTGATGGCCACCGTTGTGCTCGTCGCGGCGCTGTCCGATCGCATCGGGGTCAAACCGATCATGTGGACGGGCTGCGCACTGCTGGTCGTGGGGTCCATTCCGGCGTTCCTGCTCATCCGCTTCGGCAGCATCTATCCGGTGATCTTCATCGGCGTGCTGCTGATCGGATTGATGGAGTTGTGCTTCGACAGCACCGCGCCCGCCATGCTCCCCGCCCTGTTCCCCACCAAGGTGCGCTACGGATCGCTGGCGATCTCCTACAACATCTCGATATCGGCTGTAGGAGGGACCACACCGCTGATCGCCCAGGCGTTGGTCTCCGGCACCGGCAATGTCATGGCGCCCGCTTACATGCTGATCTTCGGTGGCCTGGTGGGCGCCGTCACGCTGCTGTTCACCCCCGAGGTGGCCGGGAAGCCGCTGCCGGGGTCGGGGCCCGCGGTGGAAAGTGAGCGGGAGGCGCGCGCGCTGGCCGACGACGTGAGGTAGTGCCGGCGTCAACGAAACACGTTGACCAGGGCGCGCATTCGGGTGGCCTTTCGCGAAACGGCCAATCAGCACTTCGTCACGTTTATTTTGCGTGTCCCGGCCAATCTCTAAGGGCATGAGGAGCGCTTTTCACCAGCGGTTGGGGACCCTCACCCAGCAGCTGGGGGTGATGTGCGCGATGGCCGGGGAGGCTGTCGCGCACGGCACGGAGGCGCTGCTGAACGCCGACTTGGTGCGGGCCGAACGCGTCATCGCGGGCCAGGCGGACATGGTCGCCGTCAACGCCCGCGTCGAGGAGACCGCGTTCGCGCTGCTGGCGTTACAGGCACCGGTGGCCACCGACCTGCGGGCGGTGGTCAGCGCGATTCGGATCGCCGCGGACGCGCAGCGGATGGGCGCGCTGGCCGTGCACGTGGCCGAGATCGCGCGCATGCGCCATCCGCGTCCCGCCGTGCCCGACGACGTGCGTCGGCAGATCGCCGAGATGGGCGCGGCGGCCGGGCAATTGGCCGGCGGTGCGCGAGAAGTGTTGCTGTCCCAGGATCCTCGCCGGGCGGCTCAGATTCGCCGAGACGACGACGCGATGGACCAATTGCACCACGGATTGCTGGCGGAGCTGATGGATCCCGGGTGGACCCATGGCGTCGCCGCGGCGGTCGACGTCACCCTGTTGGGCCGGTTCTACGAGCGCTTCGCCGACCATGCCGTGCAGATCGCTCGGCGGGTCATTTTCCAGGCCACCGGTCGTTGAGCGAAACCTGCTGACCTGGAACGTTTTTCGGAATTCCGTGTGAGAATCGGCGCGGTGGGTATATATGCGTTGTGCTTGTCCGTCGTCGTCATCCCGTCGCCCCCGTCGGCCCGGCGCGCTGATGGCGCGGCCCAAGCCGGTTCCCGATGACCTGCGCCGGCTGGCGGCGGCACACGGGGTGGCGACGTCCTACCGCAACGAGCGGCGCGAGCCCGTCGAGGTCGACGCGGACGTGGTGATCCGGGTGCTGGCGCTGTTCGACGTCGACGCCGCCGGCGAAGCCGACCGGCGCCGCGAGCTGGCCAGGCTCGCCGAGCGCGACCGTGCGGGTGCCCTGGCGCCCACCATCGCCGTGCGCGTCGCTGGGCGCCCCCGGCCCCTGCCCGGCGCCGCCCTCTTGGTGAGCGAGGACGGCGACCGGACCGAGCTGCGCGATGAGCTGCCCACCGACCTGACCCCGGGCTGGTACCGGCTGCACCTGCGCGACGGGCAAGAGGCCACCGTGGTGGCCGCCCCGCCGCGGGTGCCGCCGACACCGGCGACCTGGGGCTGGATGCTGCAGCTGTATGCGTTGCGCTCGTCGCGGTCCTGGGGCGTCGGCGATCTGGGTGACCTCAAGGAGTTCCTCAACTGGACCGCGTCCGAACACGCGGCGGGGGCGGTGCTGCTCAACCCGCTGCACGCGCCCGGCCCGACGCATCCCGTCCAGCCGTCGCCCTACACCCCTTCCAGCCGGCGGTTCGCCAATCCGCTGGCGCTGCGCGTCGAGGATCTCGACGCCTATCGCCGAGCCGACTCCGACACCCGCGCCGAGGTGGACGCGCTGCGGGTCTCGTCGGCCACCGACCCCATCGACTACGACCTCGTGTGGGCGGCCAAGCGGTCGGCGCTGGAGCTGCTGTGGCGCGCCGAGGGCCGGCCCAGCCCGCTGGACGGCCCGGCCCCCGGCGCGGGGTTGCGCGACTGGGCCACCTACTGCGCACTGGCCGAGCGGCACGGTGGCCGGTGGACCCGCTGGCCCACCCCGCTGCGTGACGTCGCGGGGACGGCGGTGACGGCGGCCCGGCGAGAACTCGCGCCGCGGGTGGCGTTCCACGCCTGGGTACAGCACCGCTGCGAGGAGCAGCTGATTGCGGTGCGCGACGCGGCCCGCGATGCGGGCATGGCGCTCGGCGTGCTGCACGACCTGCCGGTCGGGGTGGACGCGGACGGCGCGGACGCGTGGGCGCTGGCCGACGTGCTCGCCACCGGCGTGAGCATCGGGGCGCCGCCGGACAACTTCACGCCGCGCGGACAGGATTGGGGCCTGCCGCCGTTTCGGCCCGACCGGCTCGCCGCGACCGGTTACGCCGCGTTGCGGGACATGCTGCGTGCCGTGCTCGGGCACGCCGACGGGCTGCGGATCGACCACGTCGCCGGGTTGTGGCGGCTGTGGTGGATTCCCCCGGGGGACGGCCCGGATCGCGGCACCTACGTGCACTACGACGCCGACGTCATGCTCGCTGTCCTGGCGCTGGAAGCGCACCGGGCGGGAGCCGCCGTCGTCGGCGAGGATCTGGGCACCGTCGAACCGGAGGTGACCCGGGCGCTGGCCGACAACGAGATGCTGGGGTGCGCGGTGTCCTGGTTCACCCGCGATGAATCCGCGGCGGGCGAGCCGCTGCTCCCGCCGGCTAAGTGGCCGTCACGGGCGGCAGCCAGCCTGTCCACCCACGACCTGCCGACGGCGGCGGGTTTCCTGCGCGGCGAACACGTGCGCGTCCGCGCCGACCTCGGCCTGCTCGACGACGTGCCGGGCGAGCAGTCGGTGGCCGACAAGGAGCGCGCCGAGTGGGTGGAGCTGCTGCGTTCCGAGGGGCTGCTGTCGGGCCCGGACCCGGACGAAGCGGCGATCATCACCGCGATGCACCGCTTGCTGGCCGCGACACCGAGCCGCCTCAAGTTGATTTCGCCCTACGACGTGCTGGGCGAACCCCGCCAACCCAACCTTCCGGGCACGGTCGACGAGTACCCGAACTGGCGGCTGCCGCTGCCGAAGACGCTGGAGGAGCTGCGCGCCGACCCGAGGGTCGCCGAGATCACCGCCGCGTTCCGCGAGGCGCCATAACCGATGTCGCCGTTCAGGCGGACCGCAGCACCAACAGCTCGCTCGTCAGCGTCCCGTCGTCGAGCAGCCGCCCGATCTGCGCGCTCTGCCGTTCGGCCAGCTGCCAGGCCTCGGTGTCCCCGTACCGGTCGCTCAGGGCCTGCGTCACGGTGTCGATCCGCTGGTTCCACGTATCGGAGATCGCCGGAAGCTCCGCGGTGCCGAGCCGGCTCTCGACGCGCAGCGCGGCTTCGGCCACCAGCTCGAGCAGCCCCTCGGGCCTCGGAAAATGGTTGCCCTCCAGTACCTCGTCCGCGATGTCGGCGTGGGCGAGGAAGACCAGCAAGCCGATGCGCCCGCCCGGCCGCACGATGCGCCGCAACTCCTCGAGCACCGCGAGCTGATCCGGGGTGGTGCTCAGCACGCCCAGCGCCCACGCCGCGTCGAAACTCGATTCCGCGATGGGCAGGGCCGCCCCCTCCGCGCACACCACCGGAAAGCCGAACAGTTTCCTCGCCGCGCGGCAGGCACCGGCTTCGGGCTCGACCAGGACCGGCACCACCGACCTGGCGCGCGCCGCGTAGGCGGCGGGCCCGCCGACGCCCGCCCCCGAGTCGAGCAATGTGGCGCCGGACGCCAGCCCCATCCGCTCGATCAGCCAGTCCAGGGCGTTCGGACTGCCGCTCCCACGGCAGCCGGCGGGCACGTGGTATTCCGGCCCCAGGTCGGCGGCCACCCGCGCCGTCCACTCCGCGACGGTGTCGAACTCCGCCTCCATCGCTTCTGTCATCGGTACTCCTCCCGTATCCGCCGCCCGATCTCGGCCTTGATCTCCGCGCCGATGCGCGGGCCCGACGCGGACCCCGGGCCGGACACGTTGACGCCCTCGACGCCGTCGATCGACAGCAGCGCCCGGGCCTCGTCCACCGCCGCGGCGATCCCGGCGCCCACCGGATCCGCCGCGCTCAATACCCGATCCGTCACGGCCTGATCGAGTTCCAGCCCGGGCAAGCCCTGCAGCACCGCCGCTGAGACGGTGTCGGTGAACGCCGCGACCGCCGCGATCACGGGGATCGTCAGCCCCGCCGCGCGCGCCGTCGTCATGAAACCGGCGACCATGTCGGGAAAGGGCACATGGTTGAGCACCGCCAGGCTCGCCCCGGCCCGTTGCTTCTCGACCAGCCGGGCCGGCCGGGCATGAACGGGCGGGGCGGTCGGTGTTTCGGGCACCGCGGCGACAACTCCGGTCGACGCGGCCAGCGACACGAGCCGGGGGCCGTCGAGGTCGAAGGTCTGCGTGACGTCCGGGCGCACGTCATAGCCGCGCCCGTCGCCGGTCACGCACAGCACCGTCTCGACGCCGACGCTGCGCAACCCGCGCAGTTCCTGCTCGAGGACCACGCGGTTGCGATCGCGGCACGACAACGTGATCCACGGCGTCACGCCGGCGTCGAGCAGCAGCGACCCCAGCAGGGTGGGCGGGAAGTCGGGTTTGTTCTGGTGCTCGCCGACCAGGACCGCGTCGCATCCCGGCGCCAGAACGGCGGCGGTCGCCGCGAGGTCGTCGCGATCGAACGGGGTGCAGCTGAAGTCGGTCAGCACCATCGGTGCGCGCACACGACGCGGCGCGGGCTGGTGGCCCGACCAAGCCACCACGTGGTCGAACGCGCACGCGCCCGGCCGCATTTCGCACTGGCCGTCGGGGCGCACCCCGCCGCACGGCCCGAACTCCATCCGCTTCGGACACTCCGGACCCGCCGACATCTTCACTCCTCGAGCGCCAGTGTTCGCATGCATGTACCCAAACGATCGCGGCCGCAAGCGCTTCGGTCGGCACCGTCTTTTCGGATTAGCAAACGCTCACTTCGGCTACTACGAGATGGGCGTGTGCCGCCAGGACGGCGCAGCGAAGGATTGGGGTTGACCATGGAACCGATATCGCCGACGGACGCGCTGTTCCTCATCGGGGAGTCCCGCGAACATCCGATGCATGTGGGATCGCTGCAGCTCTTCGAACCGCCCGAGGACGCCGGGCCCCATTTCGTCCGCGAGTCCTACCAGGCCATGCTCGAGTGCACGGACGTGCAGCCGCTGTTCCGCAAGCACCCGGCCTTCTTCGGTGGTCTGACCAACTTTGCGTGGTCGTTCGACAACGACGTCGAGCTCGACTATCACCTGCGCCGTTCGGCACTGCCCGAGCCGGGGCAGGTGCGTGATCTGCTGGAGCTGGCGTCCCGGCTGCACGGCAGCCTGCTCGACCGCCACCGGCCGATGTGGGAGGCCCACCTCGTCGAGGGGCTGCAAGACGGCCGGTACGCCGTGTACACGAAGTACCACCACTCGCTCATGGACGGCGTGTCCGCGATGCGGTTGGTGCAGCGCGCCTTCACCCCTGACCCGGACGACGACGAGGTGCGCGTCCCGTGGAGCCTTGGGCCCCGCAAGCGCGGCGGAGAACAGAAACGCCAGTCGCTGCTGGAGCGGGCCGGCCGCACGGCGGGGTCCGCGCTCGCCCTCGCGCCGTCCACGCTGAAGCTGGCCCGCGCCGCGCTGCTCGAACAGCAGCTCACGATGCCGTTCCGGGCGCCGCGCAGCATGTTCAACGTCAGGATCGGCGGTGCCCGGCGGGTGGCCGCGCAGTCGTGGTCGCTGGACCGGATCAAGGCGGTCAAGTCGGCGGCCGGGGTGACGGTCAACGACGTCGTGCTCGCCATGTGCTCCGGCGCCCTGCGGGCCTACCTCCTCGAGCAGAACGCCCTGCCCGACGCCCCGCTGACGGCGATGGTGCCGGTCAATCTCCGCAAGTCCGACGACGACCGCGGCGGCAACCTGGTGGGTACGTTCCTGTGCAACCTGGCGACCGACCTGGACGACCCGGCTCGGCGGCTCGAGATCGTCGGCAGCTCCATCCGCGACACCAAAGCGGTGTTCCAACAACTGCCGCCCGTTCAGCAGCTGGCGCTGTCGGCGTTCAACATCGGCGGCCTGTTCTTCGGGCTGATCCCCGGCTACCTGTCGGCGGCGTCACCGCCCTTCAACATCGTCATCTCCAACGTTTCGGCCGGCCCGTCCGAACCGCTGTACTGGCGTGGCGCACGGCTGGACGGGAACTATCCGCTGTCCATCCCGCTCGACGGCCAGGCGGTCAACATCACCCTGACCAACAACGCCGGCAATCTCGACTTCGGGCTCGTGGGCTGTCGCCGCAGCGTCCCGCACCTGCAACGGCTGCTCGGCCATCTGGAGACGTCACTGAAGGACCTCGAGCGCGCGGTCGGGGTGTAGGCGGGCCGCCGTCAGGGCCTCGTCGTGTAGTCCAGGCACACCGTCGTGCCGGTCGGGCGGGCGTTGATGGTGCAGTGGTCGGCGAGCGCATGCATCAGCGCAATGCCGCGCGACCGCCGCGGATCGCTGAGCCGCTGCACCGGCGGGTGATGCCACGATCCGCGGTCGCTGACGCACACGCTGATCGCCTGCGCGGCGAGATCATGGCTGGCCTGCAGTTTCATGGTGCCGACGGTCCGGTGGGCCCGATACGCGTGCTCGACGCAGTTGGCCAGCGCCTCGTTGACGCCCAGAATGATGTCGTCGCGAACCTCCGCGGGGGCCTCAGTCGCCTCTTGAAGCCACCGGCGCAGGACGCGGCGCCATTCCGCCGCCGTGACGGCGTCGGCGGCACCGGCGCAGGTCAATCGCGCGGGCGTCACGACCGTGGGTGGAAGAAGTGAGGTCATGCTAAGCGCATACCCAGTTACGGGCCGGGTGCTAACCCGTTCGCCGTCTCGCTTTGGCCACAGGCGGGTACAGGCTCGGAATCAGTTGCCGTACAACGAGATAGCGAGGGATCGATCCTATGGACTTCCGTGCATTCGTCGAGCCGCAGCAGGGCGCCAGTTACGCCGAACAGGTCGCCGTTGCCCAAACCGCCGAGCAACTGGGCTTTTCCGCATTCTTCCGGTCCGACCACTACCTGGCGATGAGCGGCGACGGGCTGCCGGGCCCGACCGATTCGTGGGTGACCCTGGGCGCGATCGCGCGCGAGACGTCGAGCATCCGATTGGGCACGTTGGTGACGTCTGCCACATTTCGCCACCCGGGCCCGCTGGCCATCGCCGTCGCGCAAGTGGACGACATGAGCGGCGGGCGCGTCGAATTCGGCCTGGGCAGCGGCTGGTTCGAGAAGGAACACCTGGCGTACGGCATTCCCTTTCCGCCGTTGCGGGAGCGGTTCGACCGGCTCGGTGAGCAGTTGGCGATTGTCACCGGGTTGTGGACGACAAAGCCCGGTGAGGCGTACGACTACGTCGGCAGGTACTACACCATCGCCGGATCGCCCGCACTGCCCAAACCGGCGCAGAGCCCGCATCCGCCGATCGTCATCGGCGGCCTCGGTGCCCACCGCAAGCCGCGGCTGGCGGCGAAGTACGCGGCCGAGTTCAACGTTCCGTTCGCGCCCCTGGACGCGACCGAGAAGCAGTACCAGCGGGTGGCGCAGGCGGTCGACGAGGCCGGCCGACCGCCCGAATCCATGGTCTATTCGAGCGCTTTCGTGCTCTGCGCCGGCCGGGACGACAGCGAGCTGGCCCGCCGCGCCGCCGCTATCGGCCGCGACCTCGGCGAGCTGCGCTCGAATAGCCCGCTGGTCGGCACCCCCGCAGAGATCGTCGACAACCTGGGGGCGTGGAGGGGGATCGGCGTGCAGCGGATCTACACCCAGCTCCTGGACATCACCGACCTTGCTCACCTCGAACTCGTCGCGAACGAGATTATGCCGCAACTCCGTTGAGGCTCACGACGACTCGGCGTCGGCGCGTTCCTCCTCGAGCCGGTCCTTGCTGCGCAGCAGCCGCAACAGCGTGACGAACAGCAGCCCGCCGATCATGTTGCCCACCACGGTGTAACCGAACCAGCCCAGCCAGGTCAGGTATCCGAACGGGGCTTTGCCGGTGATCAACGCGCCGAAGATCAGCAGCGAGTCCAGGATCGAGTGGAACAACCGCAACCCGGCGAGCAGGAACGCGGCGGCGACCGCGGCGGCGATCTTCGCGGGCACCGAATCGGTGCCGTGTTGCATCCGGGTCATCAGCGTGATGACCATGCCGCCGAGAACGGCCAGCGCCATGCTCTGCCCCGACAACGGCGCGGTGGCGAAGTGCGTGCCGGATTCGATGGTCTGCGCATGCAGTTCCGGGAAGCCGGTCATGATCAGCCCCATGATCACCCAGCCGCCGACAAGGTTGGCGAACATGGTGCCACCCCACAGCTTGAGCAGCTGCGGGAGGCTGGCGCGCTTGGCGGCGACGGTCACGACGGGGATGATGAAGCCCTCGGTGAACAGCTCGCTGCGGCCCAGCAGCAGGGCCAGAAAGCCGATGGAGAACGCCAACCCGGCCAGCAGCGGGCGGTGGGTGGCGTCCAGCACCGACAGGTAGGCGAGCACCCCGATCCCCACCTCGGTGCCGCCGAAAAAGCCGGTGACCAGCACGCCACGCCAGGTGCGGTGCAGGCGCTGGGTGCCCTCGCTCAACATCCTGCTGAAGGCGTCCTCGAGTTCGTCCTCGATCGGACTGTCGGTCTGCCCGAGCTGACGCCGGGTCGTATCACTCATAGTGGAAGGCCTGATACCCGTAATTCGGCAGGCGGACCATGCGGTGTGAGGCATCTGACATGAGCTGATCCTGCCGTCAGCGCCGCGGTTTCAACACGGGTGTCACCAGTTCGCCGGTTTCGAGATAACTATCGAGGTTGCGGATCGCCAGCAGCGCCATCGCCCGGCGGGTCCGGGCCGTGGCACTGCCGATGTGCGGGAACAGCACCACGTTGTCCAGCTCGGACAGCTCGGCCGGCACGTGGGGTTCGTCGACGAAGACGTCCAGACCCGCCCCGGCCAGGCCGCCGCCGGCCAGCAACTCCACCAGCGCGTCCTGGTCGACGACGCTGCCGCGGGCGATGTTGATGAGGTAACCCTCGGGCCCCAACGCCTCGAGGACGGCGCGGTCGACCAGGTGGCGCGCGTTGGGGTCGCCGGTGGTGGCCACGACCAGGACGTCGACCGACTCGGCCAGCTCCACCGGGGATTCGGCGTAGCGGAACGGCGATCCGTCGACGCGGCGGCGGTTGTGGTACGCGACGGCGCAGTCGAACCCCAGCAGCCGGGTCGCGATGGCAGAACCGATGCGGCCCAGCCCCAGGATCCCGACCTGCAGCCCGCTGACGTCACGGGCGTACGGGAACGGGCCGTCGCGCACCCATCTGCCCGCCCGCACGTAGCGGTCGGCGGCGCCGAACCGGCGCAGGGTCATCAGGATCAGCCCCAGGGCGGTGTCGGCCACTGTGTCCGACAGCACGTCGGGCGTGTTGCTCACGCCGATGCCGCGGTGCTGCGCCGCCCGCAGGTCGATCAGGTCCACCCCGGCGCCGTTGTTGACGATCACCTCGAGGTTGGGCAGCGCCGCAATGGTCTCGGCGTCGACGCCGGGCGAACCGGACGTGAGCACCACCCGAACGTCGGCCCCGTGCTCGGCCAGGAACTCCGCCCGTCCCGAACCCTCGGGGAGCCGCGGAATCTCGTAGCGCGCGGCCAGCTCCGCTTCGAACGTCCGCTCGAAGTCGCCGACCCGCAGCGCGCCGCTGATCTTTTTCGTCGTCACCCGTCCATCATCGCGGCCGGATGAAATACCCGGGCGGGCGGCGGCGTTGTCAGACGCGACGGTGTCGGACATTCCCCCGGGTACCACCTCAAAACCGTCGCTTCGAGCGACCACCTGCCGAGAGGCGCGAAGACGGCACCGTCGGAAAACTTTTTCCGCTTGCGCGGGAAGCAATACCGCCGCGGCGCGGTTGCACCGCCGGTGCGCATTGGAGTTGTGTTCCCCCAGACCGAACTCGGCGGCGACCCGGCGGTCGTGCGCGCGTACGGCGAGGGCGTCGAGGGACTCGGATTCACCCACATCCTCGCCTACGACCACGTCGTGGGCGCCGATCCGACCGTGCACCGCGGCTGGGACGGACCCTACGACATCGACTCGACCTTCCACGAGCCGTTCGTCGTGTTCGGTTATCTGGCCGCGATCACGTCGCTGGAACTCGTCACCGGGGTCATCATCCTGCCGCAACGACAGACGGCGCTGGTGGCCAAGCAGGCCGCCGAGGTCGACCTGTTGACCGGCGGCAGGTTCCGACTCGGCGTCGGATTGGGCTGGAACGCCGTCGAATACGAGGCGCTCGGCGAGAAGTTCGGCAATCGCGGCAAGCGCTCCGAGGAGCAGATCGAACTGATGCGCCGGCTGTGGACCGAACGATCGGTCACCTTCGACGGGCGGTACCACACCGTGACGGCTGCGGGCCTGGCCCCGCCGCCCGTCCAGCGCCCGATCCCGGTATGGATCGGCGCGGCCTCCGACCGCGGGTTGGAACGCGCGGGGCGGCTCGCGGACGGCTGGTTCCCGATGACGGCTCCCGGACCCGGCCTCGAGCACGCCCGCGAACAGGTGCGGCGGGCAGCCGCGGCCGTCGGCCGGGACCCCGCGAGCCTCGGGATGGAGGGCCGCGTCAGCTGGACCGGCGACCCCGACAAGACCGCCGCCGGCATCGCCGCCTGGCGGGCGGCGGGCGCCACCCACCTGTCGGTCAACACGATGAACGCCGGGCTCGCGACAGTCGACGACCACCTCGCCGCGCTGGAGCGGGTCGCCGCCGACCTGAAGTAGCGGCCCCGTGGCTAGCCGGCGTTCGCCTCGACCAAGCTGAGGTGCACTGCGCGACGGTGGGCTTTCGGCGGCTGCTCGGTCCGTCCGTCGGAATCGCGGTGGAGCTTGACCGTTCCGCCCGTGGCGCAGTGCCGACGTTGCCAGTCGCTGATCGCTTGGTGCGCGGCGTGATCGAGATAGTTCGCCAACATGTGGACGGTCACCGTGGTGCGCTCGGGGATCGACGCCAGCACGCCCGTCAGCCGGGGCAGGGCGAGGAAGGTGCACGCGCCTTCGATGACGACGTGCCATTCGTCGCCAACGGGCTTCGCTTCCACCTTGGCCCGAACCACCCGCCATCCGGTCACGACGACCGCCACCGCGAGCCCGATCATGACGCCGTGCAGCAGATTGAGAAAGACGACGCCGACGATGGTCACCAGGTAGACGGCGAGATCGCCGTTGCGCAGGGCGGTCTCGATGTGTGCGGGCTTGAGCAGTTCGATTCCGATGACGATGAGCAAGCCGGCGAGCGCGGCGGTGGGGATCTGTTCGACCAGTCCCGCGAAGGGCACGGCAAACACCAGGATCCAGATCCCGTGCATGATCGTCGAGGCGCGAGTTTTGGCGCCCGCATTGACGTTAGCCGCGCTGCGCACGATGACACCTGCGATCGGAAGCCCACCGATGGCCCCCGACGCCATGTTCGCCGCGCCCTGCCCGATCAGCTCGCGGTTGAAGTCTGTGCGGGGGCCGTTGTGCATGCGGTCGATGGAAACCGCCGTGAGCAGGCTTTGCACACTGGTGATCAGCGTGACGGTGATGACCGCGACCGCGACCGCGCTCCAGTCGCCGTGCGGGAGCTGCGGCAACTGCAGCGCCTCGAGCACCGAGCCCTCCAGCCTGATGCGGGAGACGTTGAACGGCGCAACGACCGAGACGACCGTGACGACCACGATCGCGACCAGCGGACCCGGGATCTTGGCGACCCGGGCCGGCGCCCAGCGCCACGCGACCAAGATGGCGATGACCAGCAGGCCAAGGACGAGGCCCGGGCGGTGCGCGCCGACGATCTGCGCGGGCAGACCGATGACGTTTGTCCAGGCCGAGCTTTGCGATTTGCCGCCCAGCAGGACGTGCACCTGCTGCAAGGCGATGGTGATTCCGATGCCGGCCAGCATGGCGTGCACGACAACCGGAGAGATCGCCAAGGCGGCCCGCGCGATTCGGCTGATCCCCAACATGACTTGCAGGGCTCCGGCAATGACGGTGATCAAACACGTTACGCCCCAGCCGAACTGGGAGACCACGTCGGCGACGACCACCGTGAGCCCGGCCGCCGGACCGCTGACCTGCAATGGCGACCCACCGATACATCCGGCGACGATGCCGCCGACGATCGCCGCGATCAAGCCGGAAAGTACGGGGGCGTCCGAGGCGATCGCGATTCCGAGTGACAGCGGAAGCGCCACCAGGAAAACCACCAAGGAGGCCGGCAGGTCGTACGGGAGGGCCGCCCGCAACCGGTCGATCCGCGTCGGTTCGCCCTTCCCTGCGGCGCGTTCAGCTACCCGCTCGGCGTGTTGCATCGACCCTCCCTGGGGTTACGCACAAACAGCGCGTCGGATATCGCCCGCAACGCGCCGAGTATTGCGATGGAAAAACCTGCGGCACAAGCGATCACAAATTGCCGAAAACGTCATTGTTCCGCTGGCGCGTCTCGCCTATGGATACCGAAGGTATGGGCCGGTCAGAAGGGTCGCAACCCGACGGGCCGGGCGCATATCGAATGCAAATCTTCTGGCGCGTACCGGCGTTGAGGCCGCGGGAATCCCGAGCCGCGCGTGGATCAGCGGAATGGATTGGCGCGTAGCCGATTTACTCCAGGACAAACACCGGTATCTGCCTCGATGTCTTGGTCTGGTATTCCGCATAGGGAGGGTAGGCGTCGACGGCCCGCTGCCACCATTGCGCGCGCTCGGCCCCTTCCAGTTCGCGCGCCCTCAGCGTGACGACCTTGGCGCCGTCTTGCAGGGTCACCTCCGGGTTCGCCTTCAGGTTGAAGTACCACACGGGATGCTCGGGGGCCCCGCCCTTCGACGCGACTATGGCGTAACGGCCGCCGTCTTCGACGCGCATCAGCGGTACATAGCGCTTCTTGCCTGACTTCGCTCCGGTCATGGTCAGGAGAACGACCGGCCGATCGAAGATCTCGACCCCGTCGGTGGTGCCTTGTTGCAGGATCCGCTCGGTCTGCTCGCGCACCCAGTCCGTCGGGCTCAGTTCGGTGTTTTCGGCCATACCCGATCTCAGCACGTCGCCGCGTCGTCGTCACCCCCCGGGCCCGTTATCGGACGGGACGGTCCGCGCCAGGCGCGTAGAGTGGGCGTCGTCGCTTAAACGAGCTAACTAATGAGGGAGAGGGGCCGGCAGTGGGCCGCACCGAGAACGACACCTGGGATTTGGCCTCCAGCGTGGGAGCGACCGCAACGGCGGTGGCCGCCCAACGGGCGATCGCCTCGCAAGGGCCCAACCCGCTGCTCAACGACCCATTTGCCGATCCGCTCGTGCGCGCGGTGGGCAGCGACGTCTTCGTCAAACTCCTCGACAACCAGATCGACCGGTCAGACGATCCCCTGCTGAATCGCCGGGCCGTCAACGAGCAGATCACGGTGCGCACCCGATACTTCGACGACTTCTTCGTGCAGGCAACCGAATCCGGTGTCCGTCAGGCGGTGATCCTGGCGTCCGGCCTGGACACGCGGGCCTATCGGCTGGCCTGGCCGGCCGGCACGGTGGTCTACGAGATCGATCAGCCGGAGGTGATCGAGTTCAAGACGCGGGTACTTGCCGGTCTTGGCGCCCAGCCCACCGCCGAGCGGCGCACGGTGGCGATCGACCTGCGCGACGACTGGCCGGCCGCCCTGCGCGAGGCGGGTTTCGATGCGCACGCGCCCACGGCCTGGAGCGCCGAAGGCCTGCTCGTCTACCTGCCGCCGGAGGCGCAGGACCGGTTGTTCGACAACATCGTCGCGTTGTCGGCTCCGGGCAGCCGGATCGCGACCGAGCACATGGACCTGCGCAACATCCCGTCGGACTGGGCGCAGAAGCTCACGCAGCGATCGCAACGCCTGGGTTCCGACATCAATCTCGCCGAATTGTTCTACACCGGTGACCGCAACACCGCCGCCGAATACCTGGCGGCACATGGCTGGGCGGTCGACATCCGCACGACCGACGATGCCTTCGCCGTCCACGGGTTCGAAGTGCCCAAGGATGAGTTGGCCTCCTTCGGCGAAGACTCCGGCTACCTGACCGCCACCCTTCGCTAGGCCGCCTCCAGCTGCAGTATCAACCCCGTTGACATATATCAGTTGCATTGATATAACGGATGGTATGTCTCAGCCAACTCAAGAAATGTTCGAATCCGCCTACCGGGGCGAGGCCCCCGAGATGGGTGAGGGCAATCGGCCGCCGTGGAGCATCGGCGAGCCGCAGCCTGAGATTGCGGCCCTTATCGAGGCCGGGAAGTTCCATGGCGACGTCCTCGATGCCGGGTGCGGGGAAGCCGCGGTGTCGTTGTTCCTGGCCGAGCGCGGCTTCACCACGGTGGGCCTGGACCAGTCGCCCACGGCCATCAAGCTGGCGAGCGAAAAGGCCGCCAGGCGGGGCCTGACGAATGCCACCTTCGATGTCGCCGACATCAGCGCGTTCGCCGGCTACGACCGCCGCTTCGGCACCATCGTCGACAGCACCCTGTTCCACTCGATGCCCGTCGAGCTGCGTGAGGGCTACCAGCAGTCGATCGTGCGGGCCGCAGCGCCGGGTGCCTCCTACTTCGTCCTCGTCTTCGACCGCGCGGGCATGCCCGTCGACGGCCCGGTCAATGCGGTCACCGAGGAGGAACTGCGCGACGTGGTCTCCAAGTACTGGGTGATCGACGAGATCCGGCCGGCCCGCATCCACGCCAACGTTCCCGACAGCGCCGTGGAAGGCTTCCAGGCCTTCGCCGGCGCCGACATCCGCGATGAGGGCAACGGCCGCAAGTCGATAGGGGCCTGGTTGCTGTCCGCTCACCTGGGCTGACCGCAGCGTTCGGCGGAAGTCGCGCCGGCCACGTTTCGCCGCGCGGCATTCGGGAGACCCTGACGGGAGCAGCGCAGACGGTCAGAGGAGATCACGTGGATCCGCAAGCCAATATCGACCCGCCACCGGCACCCGAAGACGCCCGGCAGGCGACCGAGGAACAGCGCAGGTTGCAGGAAAAACTGGAACATCAGGACGTTGACCCGGACGCGCCGGGATTGCACCAGTCCCGGCGGGACCTACCGGACGAGAGCACGCGCTAGGCAGCGCCCCCGCCACCAGCGACCGCGCCGGATCGCCGGCGGCCACGATGGCCGCAGATCACCGGTAGAGTTGGTCGGCGCCGCGCCGAAATGAAACCGCCGGTCTCGCGGCCTTACTCGGAAAGCATTGGTAAATGCTGGCCACCGGGATCCCGACGGCGGCGGCGATGTCCTCCAGATGCGATCCCCGCCGCCGACTGGGGCCGGCCGTCGTCCAGCGCCTCCCAATACCGTTGTTCGCGCTCAGTCAGGTCATTCGAAGTGATGGCACCGAACCGCGCAGCCTCTCGCGCGAACCGCTCCGGCGCGTCAGGCAGCGCGTCGGGTCCCTCCAGCCGAAAACAGCTCGGCGCCAGCGGGCCGAACAACAACGCCCGGCGCAGGTTCGGCCAGTTGTCCAGTCGCGGCTCCACGCCCGCGGCTCGCGCGAAGGCGATGGCGACGAGGTTCAACCTCGACTTCTGCGCCAAGCCCCGACGGGCGCGGTAGGCATCGATCGCCAGCCGCTGGTCGCTGTCGCTCACGGGCGGGATGGCGCCGCCCCATGCGTAGGCGATCCATCTGGCCTGGAGCTCGAGCGGCACGAAGTAACCGCCCGCCTGGTCCCACATCCCCACGAAGGCCAGCCCTGGGAGGTCCGGATGAAAGGTGTACCGGTCCGCGTCCAGATGCACCGCGTCGAGGTCCAGAATCTTCTGGACCTCTTCGCTCAGGAACGGTAGACGCAAATTGAACCCGGTCCCGAACAATATCCCGTCGAACTCCTCCGCGCGGCCGTCGGCGAAGCCCACCTTGGCACCCGACACACCTGTCATCCACGGCCGCACCGCTATTCGGCCTTCGGCCACCAACGGGAGATAGTTCTGACTGAGGGTTACGCCGGCCGCGAAGAGCGAGGGGTCAGGCGCCGGGGCACCGTACTGCTCGGGGCTTCCCGCCGCCCTGAGCACAACCTCCTTCAACTGCCCCTCGACGTCCTCGACCGGGAGCGTTGCTTCCGCCAGGGCGCCGTAGCGCGTGTAGAGCAGATGGTCGGTCGGGACGCCGGACACGAATTTGGGGACGACGTATCGTTGTCGCCGCTGCGTCACAACCACTCGCGCCGCTCCGAGTTGCGCTATCTCCGAGGCGATCTCGAGCGCGCTGATCGCACAGCCGGCAACCAAGATGCGTTTGCCGCGATACGCGGTGCCGTCCCGGTAGCCGAACGTGGCCGTCGCACCGGCGCAGCCGGAGAACGTCTCCAAGCCCGCGATGGCCGGCACCGCCGGCGCATTGAACCTGCCGCTGGCCACCACCACGCGCTCGAAACGGTCGATACCGTCGGCGTGCGACACCAGCCAGCCGGGTTTGTCGTCTCGGCTGACCAGTTTTACCCGGTTGCGTAGCCGGATGCGCGCCGTCAGACCGAATTTGGCGGCGTACCGATGCAGATAGTCGAGAATGTCGCGATTCGGTTGGTAGACGAGGTCACCGTCGTGATCGAGGTCGCTGAAGGCGGTCATGGTGCGGCTGCTGTTGGTGTACATGCCCGCCCAGACGCCGCTACACTGCTCCGACACCGCCCACTGCCCGCCCAGCGTCGAACCCTGCTCGAAGAGCGTGGGCTCGAACCCTTGCGACAACAGCCAGCGCGCCGCCACCAACCCGCCCGGTCCGGCGCCGACCACGGCGACGTTTGTCATCCGGCAACTGTCGCACGGCGCGTGTCGGACACGGTCCGTGTCCCGAGATGCGATGCCGCTTTCGCCCATTTCGTCAACTCCCGGAACGACGCTGTCTATCATCGGCGGCGAAGCGCCCCGATCCGACGGGGCAAGCAGAGGAGGTATCGGCATGACCGATCCCGTCGCCCCGCTCGCCGGCAAAGTTGCCTACGTGACGGGGGCCGCCCGCGGTCAGGGCCGCTCGCACTGTGTCCGGCTGGCGCGTGCGGGCGCCGACATCGTCGCGATAGACGCCTGCGCGCCGGTCGCCGAACACAACGGTTATCCCCCCGCACTCCCGGACGACCTGGCCGAGACCGTCAACCTGGTCGAGGGCGAGGGCCGCAAGATCCTCGCCGACGAGGTCGACGTCCGCGATCTGTCCGCCCAGCAGCGGGTGGTGGCGAACGCGATCGAGCAGTTCGGCCGGCTCGACATCGTGGTGGCCAACGCCGGCGTGCTGAATTGGGGGCGGCTGTGGGAGATTTCGGCTCAGCAGTGGCAGGAGACCATCGACACAAATTTGACCGGGTTGTGGAACACGATCAAAGCGGTGGTGCCGCCGATGATCGCGGCCGGTAACGGCGGATCGATCATCAACATCAGCTCCGCGGCGGGGATCAAAGCCGTTCCGGGCTGCGGGCATTACTGCGCAAGCAAATTCGGCGTCGTCGGGCTCACCAACTCGCTGGCGGTCGAGCTCGGCGAATTCGGCATCCGGGTCAACTCGGTGCACCCGTACGGCACCGACACCCCGATGGGCAACGACCTGTCGATGTACCAGACGTTCCAAGACCATCCGCGTTACATCCACAGCTTCTCGCCGGGCGCGCTGCCCACCGAATCGCTGGCGGCACCCGACCTGGTCTCCGACATCGTGGTCTGGCTTGCCGGCGACGCTTCGTCTTTGATCACCGCAGCCCAAATCCCTGCCGACAAGGGCTATTTGAAGATCTGACCGTCTTGCCCGGCGCCCTCAGGGATTGATATCGACGAATATCGTAATCCGCAAATCAAGGTCGGCCCGCCACGCTCACCGATTCAGCACGGGCCTGAGATCGTCGAGACGGTCGAACAGGTGCCAGATGTATTTCGACGACCCGTTCTCGCGGTGCGGATGCAGATCGGCTAGTTCCGGGTCGTTGCAGTAGCCGTCGAAGGCCTCGCGCGATTCCCACTCCACGAGGATCAGCACCTGCCGCGGCTCGATGTCGCCGACAATCGCATCCTGGAAACTGCCGAGTGCCACGACACGACCACCATGCTTGGCCACCTCAGCGGGTGATCGTCGTGAGTAGGCGCGGTACTCGTCGGCATCGGCGACATCGAACAGATTCAAGGCATAAACAGTCATGGTCATCGACACTAGGTGGCCGATGCGCGTCGGCGGACCCGTGCCTTCACCTCGGCAGCAACGCGCCGACCGCCCGCCTCAACGGTCGCGGATATCCGCGCGTTAGGGTGCCCTGGTCGGCCGCAGCGAACCTGCCGATAGAAATGTTGAGCAATTGATGACCGCACCAGTCGAGACGCCCACGCTCGAATCCCGCGTGGGCCACTACTACCAGGTCGACGAACCGTACCGGGTCTCCGGCGAAAAGGTGCGGGAGTACGCGCGAGCGGTGCAGGACTACCACCCCGCGCACTGGGACGTCGCCGCCGCCGCGGAGCTGGGATATTCGGGCCTGGTGGCGCCGCTGACGTTCACGTCAATTCCCGGCATGGTTGCCAATCGCCGGCTGTTCGAATCGGTCGTCGTCGGTTATGACATGTATCTGCAGACCGAGGAAGTCTTCGAGCAGCACCGACCGATCGTGGCGGGCGACGAATTGCACACCGACGTCGAACTTTCATCGGTCCGCAGAGTCGCGGGCCGCGACCTGATCACCGTGACCAACACGTTCACCGACGCCGCCGGCGAGCGGGTTCATACCATGCACACCACCGTCGTCGGCGTCACCGCGGACGACGTCGATCCGGCGATGCTGGTGGCCGCGAAGAACGTGGTGATGCACGACGTGAACCTCGCCGGAATCGACACCTCAGAAGCGGCCTACCGAAAGACTGTGCGCCCGGCGAGTGACGTCCGGATAGCCCGCGGTGCTGCGGACCGCATCCCTGGCACTCCGTGCTTCGACGACCTGGAAGTCGGCGACGAGCTACCGGTGCACCACGCCCGCCTGTCGCGCGGCGACCTGGTGAACTATTCCGGCGTCGCCGGCGACGCTAATCCGTTGCACTGGGACGAGAACGTCGCCAAGCTGGCGGGCCAGCCCGACGTGATCGCCCACGGCATGCTCACCATGGGTTTGGGCGCCGCGTTCGTCTCGAAGTGGTCGGGCGACCCCGGCGCGGTGAGCCGGTACGCGGTACGACTGGCCCAGCCCGCGATCGTGTCGGCCACCGACGGTGCGGACATCGAATACAGCGGCCGGATCAAGTCGCTGGACCCGGCTACCCGCGCGGGGATGGTCATTGTCGTCGCAAAGTGCGCTGGTAGGAAGATCTTTGGGCTGGCGACGGCGGAGATCCGCTTCCGTTGAATCGCGGCGGCGTCCCTATCGCAGACTGACCAGTCGCTCGACCGAGTCCTTGGGTAGCTCACCGTCGACGACCGCCGTGACCGACATGTTCTGCATGGTGATGGCGCCCCCGTGGTTGTCGAGGAACGCGGTGTCGGCGGCGTCGCGGCCGGTGGCGATGCGGAGCATGGATTGCCGGGGCGCCAGGCAGGTGGCGTCGACCACTCGCCAGACGCCGTCTATCAGCGCCTCGGCGACGGCGTGAAAATCCATCGGCTGGCATCCGGGTGCGTACACCGCCGCCAGTCGGGCCGGGACGTTCACCGCGCGCAACAGCGCGATCACCAGGTGGGCGTAGTCGCGGCACACCCCTGCACCGGCGAGCAATGTGTCGGTGGCCCCGTCGATCGGATCGCTTGATCCCGGGACGTAGCTGAGCCGAGTTCCCACCCACGACGAGACATTCTCCAGCAATGCGGCCGACTTGGCGTACTGCTCGAATTCGGTTGCGGCGAAACCGAAGAATTTGTCGGCTTCGGCGTATCTGCTAGGCCGCAGATACGTGATGGCATCGATGTCGTTCACCGGCGTAGGGTCCGCTTGACCCCCGACCGTCGCCGAGTACGACAGGGTGACCGTCCCTTTGTCGGCCGCCACGACATGGATGCGCGAATCGTGCGGGCCGACGATCTCGCGCGGTTCGACAGCCGTGCCGTTTCGCTCGATCGTGAGGGATTCATCCACCTCGATGCCCGGCTGTTGACTGACCGCGATCTGGAAATCCAACACCGTCGGTTCGGTGACCTCGACTTCGATTTCGACGCCGACGCTGCGGCCGGCGTCGATCGTGCTGCCGTCGGCTTCAGCGCTGCGGCGTTTCCCTGCGGGCATAACTCGAGCCCTCTCGTCGAAGCCAGTCGAATCCCGCTCGCTGCTTGGCAGGGCTTTCGTGTACGCACTTTCTACACCACAACCCCTGCGAGCGCTCGCCGGAATCAGGCTGCGCGATGCTCCGCAGCCCCGGGCTACTGGCCCGCCCTCTGGGCCAAGTCGATCGCATACTGGCTCACGAAGGTGCCCGCCGCCGGGTCGCCCTTGCCGCACGTCCCGTCGGATTCGCCGGGACGTTTGATCCACAGGTAGGCATCGGCGTGCGCGCCAGCGGTCGCCGCGGTGGGCGCAGTGCCCAGTGCCCGGCCGCTCGGGTTGCACCAGTTGAGCTCGGAGTCGGGCGCCGGCCCGGCACCGTTGCGTGACGTGTCGATCACGTAGTGCGACCCATTCGTCAGCCCCGAAATCGCTTCCCCGTAACCGATTTCGTCCTCGGTGGTAAAGAAGTTCGCCGTATTCACGCTGAAGCCGCGCGCATGGTCCACACCGGCTTGCTTGAGCCGCGCGGCCATGTCCTCGGCGCTGTGCCAGCGCAGGTGCCCGGCATCGACGTAGACGGCCGCGTTCGGATCCCGGGTCAGCGTGTCGACGGCGTAGCGGACCAGGTCGTAGCGTTCCTGACGCTGATCACCCGAGAGGCAGTCGGCCATCGCGAGCGCATCGGGTTCGACCACGATCGCCACCCGCGAGGCGCCCACGTCCGAAGCGATGCCGTCGATCCAGCCTCGGTAGTCGGCACCCGACCCGAAGCCGCCCGCGGCGAAGCTGCCGCAGTCGCGATGCGGGATGCCGTAGAGCGCCAGCACCGGGATGGCGCCGGCGGCATTCGCGTCGCCGACGTACTTGCCGACCGTCGACGCCGACGACCCCGGAACGATCCAGTACGCCTGCGGCGTGTTGGCGATCGCGGTCAATTCTGCGCTCGGCGGATCGGCTTTCTGCGCGGCGCGCATGGCCGCCGAATTCGGGTTGACGTAGAACGGCGCGCCGGCCAACGGGTTGCCGCTATCGACCAGGCGCACCGCCGGGGCGCGACCGGCCTGCGGCGGATCGGCGGATAGACCCAGCCACGCGACGGCCGTGGCAGCCAGGAAGGGAGCAATACACCGCGCGAAGGCACTCGTCGCTGACGCAATCACGATAGGAAAACTAGTGCGTCGCGGTATCGGGCGCGAATCCGCGTCCGCGAAGCGGCGCCGTCGAGGATGCGGCGAAGAAGCGCCTTCGGGCAACGTGGCCGCGGCCGCTCGTCATAAACTGGGGAATCCGTATCGAGATGAAACGCCACAAGCCGATGGGGGCGCCGGCGGCGACGGGCCGGTCGCCGAACCTCGTGCTGGCGGCGCTCCTCCTCCTGTTGACCCTGGCGTGTGCGGTGCCAGTCGCTACCAGTGGCGCCGCGCCGGGGCCTGCGCAGGGCTGCGAGTCGCAGCAGCAGGCGCTCGATTCGATCAACGCCGAGATCGCCCGCCACAATGCCCAACCGCACGACTTCATCGTGCCGAGGCAGCAGGCCGCGGCCGACGCCTATGACGCCGAAGCCGCCCAGCTCAACGCCCGTGGCACTCAGGCGCAAGCGAATCTCAACAGCTGCGCGGCCGTCGTCGCCAAATTGGCCGATCACGGAACGCTGCCTAAACCGTCGCAAGACAGGATCGACAAGATCAACGCGGCGAAGGCCCGGCTGCCGTCGGGGTACGCGCCGCCTGCGCCACCGCCCCGGAATTCGCTGGGCGGGGTGGCGGTCGCGCCCCCGATGCAGCCGGTCTTCAAGCAGCTGCGTCAGAAAGGGCCGTGGTCAGACGACCTGATACTGCAGGGGCAGGCCAAGCCGGGCGTCGGCGATCCCGACCCGGCGCGCAACGGCGCTCCGATACCGGGCATGGCCAGCGATCCCTCGCGGCCCGCGGTCGTCGTCGATCACATCGTTCCGATCGCTGCGCTGATGTATGTGCCGGGGTTTCTCAACCTGCCCGCCGAGTACATGTATATCGTGGCCAACTCGCCGCGCAACCTGCAATGGATGTCGGCCTACGCCAATGGCATGAAGAACTCCGATAGCGTCGCCCGGATCGGCAATGCCGATCCCAAGTGGGTCCAGGAGCAGGTGCAACTGGAAAACGACACCCGCGCGACGCTACAAGACCTGATCAACCAGTTACTCACCACGATCCCGCCCAGCTGATGACCGTCGAAAACATCCATATCGAACGGGTTCTCGGCCGTTTCGCGCATTCCGAGCCGGTCGTCCTCGCCGCGACCGGATCCGGCGCCGACGTGCCCGAATCCTGGCAGCCGATCGCGCGCTCCGACGCGGCGGAAGCCCGGCGCATGGCGGCCTTGTCGCTGTGGAACAGCGACTTTTTGCAACTGGTGCCCGACTTCGCCCAAGCGCTCGAGACCGAACTCGCCGACGTCCGGATCGGCCACCTGGCCGGAGAGGCCGTCCTGGTCTATGCCCTCGAGCATTACGACGACGAGCGGCACGTGGTCTGTTGGATCGGCTGGGATCCGGTCCTCGCCGCCGACACCGAATTGCGGTTCGCCGAAGCAATTCCCGATGCCGTGCGCCGCTTCTACCGGGAGACGCACGCCGGCTTCGTCGCGCCCGACTGGATGTCCAACGGCCCCATCCAGCCTCGACACCTGCAGACTTATGCCGAATACCTGGGCTGCCCGGAAGGACTGCCGGAAGGCAACTGGCCGCCCGACGCGGTGGACGCCACGCGGCTGCTGCTGCTGGCCACCACCGCGGACGCGCACCTGTGCGTGTCACCCGACCTTCCCCCGGGACAGGCCTTGACCGTGTACGGAGGAGTACCCGAGGCCCCGGAGGACTTCGGCGCCCTGCTTGACGAGACGATGACCGCCCAACTCGATGAATTTGCCTGAGCCGCAATATGACAACGCCCTATCCCGGTAACCCGTATGGACGGCCCTGGCCGCCGCAGCAGCCCTATGGCCCCCCGCCGGTGCCGCCGCCGTATGCCGCACCCCCACCGCAGCCCGGCCCGTGGATGCCGCCGGCGGGCGCCTGGTGGGGACCACCACCACCGGTGCCGCCGCGCCGCCGCAAGCAGGGCTGGCTGTACGCCGTGCTGGCGGTCATCGTGATCACCGTCGCCAGCGCCGTCGCGGCGATCGCCGCCTACGACCACTACCAGAACAGCGACCCCGTCAAGATCAAGGCGTTGATCGGCGCCTTCTCCGACTCGGTCAGCCGGGGAAACCCGCAAGAAATCGCCACCCTCATGTGCCGCGAGGAAGCCGAACCGTATCTCGATGCGGCCGCGGACCCCGGGGGCGAACTTGCCAACGCGCCAAAACCGAAATTCAGGATCGGTGACGTCGTCGTGCACGGCGACGCGGCGTCGGCCACTCTGACATTCCAAGACAACCAAACGCAGACGATGTACTTTCGCAAAAATGCCGGCAAGTGGACCGTCTGTGCGCCCGCGAAGGATCAGATGTAGCGGAGCCGAGGCCTAGGTGGCCGCCGCCCCCGGAGCTGCCGTGAGAGACCGCGTTTACTGGCGTTGGGGAGCGAGGCGCTTCAACGCGAGTCCGCCTTCGAAGGGGCGGTAGCCGAATGCGGCTGGGGCGCGGTACCCGGTGTCGTCAAGGGGCGTATGCACTTCGGCCACGGTCGGCCCGATCTCGGCTGCGATCGGTGCCAGCGCGTCGAGGTCGAATCGGTACAGCCGGGCCGCGTTCTCCGCCAGGATTTTTCGGCACTCGCTTTCCGATCTGTTGTGTAGCGCCCACCGGATGGCCAGCCTGGATTGCGGAGCGAAGCCCTCCTCGTGCGGGTAGTCGCTTCCCCACAGAATGTGGTCTGCACCCATGAAATCGATCATGGCTGATTCGAAGGGCGCCAATTCGCTGGCCAGGTAGCAGTTCCGCTGGGCGTACTGACTCGGCGTAAGGGTAAGCCCATCGACCGAGGAACCACCGAACATGCCGTACGTGCGGTTGCCGGCTTCGGATTTCATCGTCGGCACCATCGCATCGAGCATCATCAGTTGCTGCTGTACCCACAGTGTGCCCTGCTCGGTCGGGGCGAACCGTAGCGTGGGGTGACGCTCGAAAACCCCGGCCAGGATGAGATGTCCCAGGGTGCGCTGGGCCCACAGCGCCATTTCCGTGATGAGCACGGCGTTGGATGCCGGCTGGTCCATGGGCATTGCCGGACTTCCCGGCCCGCCGTGCTGCACGATCGTCAGATCCAGTTCGCTGCACAGCTGCCAAATCGGCTCATATCGAGTGTGGAACAGCGGGGCGACATTGGGGTCGCCCGGCGATACCGGGGGCAGCAGCACCCCACCGAAGCAGCCTTGCTCGTTGCCCCAACGAATCTCGTCCAGCGCGGCGTCGACGTCGTTGGGGAATACCTGGATCAGTCCTCGTCGGCGTGCGGGTGCGCGCGAACAAAAATCGACCTGCCATCGGTTGTGCGCTTGCACGCCCGCCCAGCGGTGTTCGAACTCTGCCCGGTTCTGGGGCAACGAGATGGTGATGTTGGGAGACGTCGGGAAGAAGGGAGGAACGGTGTTGGGCAGCAACAACTCCGCTGCAATCCCGTCAGCGTCCATCTCGGAAATGCGCAACTCATGGTCCCAGTTGCGCTTTGCGGTGGCGATGATCAAGTCATCGAAAGGACTGGCATACGTCTTGGCCCACGCGTCGAAGTCGTCGTGCAAAGCCTGCGGGAGATACGGCTTGTATTCGAGGAGGTCGGCACCGGCGTGGGTATCCGCCGAAATCACGGTGTAGCGGGATCGGGTCTCAGGGGTGGCCATCAATCATCTCCTCAATGAGAATGCGGCACCGGTCATCATTGCCTGGCCGATAGTTTATGCATGATCGAAATTTCATTCAGCGTTATCAACGCCCCTCCCGAAGAAGGCCGCTCTTCACAAATCACCAAATGCAATGTGGCTAGATGGGATCAAATGCCGAGATGAGCCAGCTGCCGTGGCTTTTGGTCATGCTGACCATGACGCTGCTGGCGGTCTGAACCGGCTCAGGTTGATCCTTGCTCGTTGTGATCTGATCGAGGAAGACCAGCACCCTGGCGGTGTCTGGGTGCAGTTCGCTGATGACGGCGCGCTTGACCGTGGCTTGGGTGTTGACGGCTTTCTGCTTGGCTGCGGGCGCCACGATTTGGTCGGCGAATTTGCCGTAGTACGTCAAGAAGTCACCGGTCAGGTGTGACTTTGCAGCAGCCAGGTCGCTTTCCAGTTTGTCGGGTGTGTAGGACAGCAGCGCGACGGTTCCCTCGGTTGCAGCACCGATCACCGACTTTGCCGTGGCGTCGTTGGTCTGCTGGTCGTGTCGATACTGGCCGAAGTACAGTATGGCGGTTCCGGTGGCGGCCGCCACCAACAGCAAACCGATGATGAGTAGCGGCCAATGCGATAGTGCGCGCCGTATCCGGCTGCGGGGCGTCTCGGTGTCGTCGTCTGTGGGCGGCAATCGGTTGTCACCGCAAATGTCCTTGCGCTGGCCCCCACCGGACGCCGCCGCGGCGAGTTCCACGTTGAGGTCGTGGCTTTCGAGCTGCCCGATCGTCATGGGATGAACTCCATGCTCGACATCTTGATTTTCCCACCGTCGCGGGCCAGTTTGACGCTCAACCGCCAGGAGCGTGGCTGCTCGGGGGCGCCGGCGGTATTGGAGAGCGTGGAGCTGGCGGCAACGGCCACGGCTGCGGTGTCCTCGGTCATGGATTCCAGGCATGCGGCTTGCACGGTCGTCTTGGTCGAGACCTTCGCAGTCTGCGCGGCTTTGACGAACTCCGCGGCCGCGCCGCGGAAGTCATCCCTGAACTGGCCGGTCGAGCTGTCGATGATGCGCTGTACATCGTCTTTGGCGCTGTCGGCGCTGATCGACATCAGGGTGACGACGACTTGTCGTGCGGCGGCTGTGAATTCCGCGGCGCGCTGTTGCTTGTCCAGCAGCTGATCGTGGTGTCGGACCATGACAGCGCTCGCGGCGAGAAGCGCTGCGGTGCAGAGCATCCCGACGGCGGCCACCATTGTGGTTCGTTTCGGTCGGCGGAAGTATGTCTTTCTCTGCCGCCAGCGCGCCTTGCCGCCTTGATCGGGCAGTTCAGTGGCATCGGTGATCGTCGGTTCGGCGACTAGAGTCGCGGAGCAGTCCAGTTCATCAGCTTCGTCAGCGGGAGTTGCTGCCCTATCGTCGGCCGGTGTCTCAGCGGTTTCCGCCGACCGCGTGTCGGTCGCCTCGTTCTGTCGGCGCCGGCGGATGGCCTGGACGCGCGCCCGGGCGGCGGCGGCGAGTGCTTCGGCTTCGGCAGCTTCCGCCTCCGCCGCCTCGATGAGGTGAGCATCGTCGTGCCGCTCCGAGGTGACATCGAGAGAGCTCGCGTCCCGGTTCTCGAACGAATTCGCGGCGGGCATTGCCGTCCCTCTCTCCGTTTCCGCCAGGTGTGAGCGAAGCTGACCCGGCGGTTGGTTGATACCAGCGGCTAATAGAGCACACGGTAAGCCCCGGCGAGGCGGTCGCGGACTGTGGTTCCCGCTCAGTGAGCATTCACCTCGTGTACCTGTGACCGCGGAGTTACCAGTGGCGCACCGAACACAACGCGCCTCTGGCACCGTTGTTGGTGGCCACGACTGTCCCATCCACGGCGAGTTCGCAGTGAAAGTCCGCCGTGGCCGGCGACATCCCGCCGGTGGCGATGACCATGGCCCATTCATCGGGAGCTGCCAACCAGACGTCCCGGATCCACCGTGTGCCTGGACCCACGTCGGCTTCGACCTTGGGGCTGAATTGGTAGGGGTCGTGGCTGTATTCGGCCCAGCCGGGTGGATCGGCGTCCCGGAAGTAGATGGCTGCGTTGACGCGGCGCTGCGCGGTAACGGTGTAGGTGACGTGGTGCAGCACCGGCTCGTCGGCGCGGGCAACCGGCGTCGCGGCTACGACCGTCGCGACGACGATTGTCGCCGCCAGCCCGGCGAGGGACTGCGCGGCGCGCCTGAGCATGTTGTTCGCCACGGTCACCTCGGGTGATTCAGGTGTCGCCACGAACCCACCGGGGTGCACCGTCGACAGACAGGCAGGTGAGGAACAGCCCATCGGGGGCTTGTGCGACCGAGTTCTCGAAGCCCTCGCAGTTGGAGTTCTCATCTTTGATTCCCCACATCGAGGGCGAACGGAAGTACCGGGGTTCATAACGCCGCGGAGATCCGCAGAAGACCAACCTGCCCCACGAGGTGGTGCCGAACACGAAGTGGGTGGTGTCCGGGCACGGCGCGCCCAGCACGACACCTCCGGTGATACCCGGGACGCAGGACGGGTCGTCACATGCGGACGGTCCGGCCCACGCGTGGACGGGTGTGCACGCAACGAGGGCCGTCACCGCCATGGCCGCGGGCAGGATCGCTCGCACCGCAAGAGTTTTCAAACGTGGGGATGCGACAAGACCCGCAGGTTGCCGGGGTATGGACGGTTTCATTCTCGACCCTCACCCCGCCTTGACGAGCTTGAACGGCATGCTGATGAACCATGTCTTACTGCGTCCGCAGGCGCCGCTGACGCCGGTCGTCTCGTCGGCGCCGGTGAGAACGGGCGAGCTTGGATCGACGGCATCTCCGTCGGGGTTGGTGGGGGCGAACCTGAAGACCTGGAATCCCTGAGACGCGGTTCCGTCCGGGCAGGGCTGCCAGTTGTCGACGATGTGCTTGACGAACCAGACACCGCCGGTTTGATAGATCGGTGCTCGCCAGCCCCAGTCACTGACTACCGTGCCGGTGCACTCGGTGGGATAGCTGCAGGTCGTGTTGATGGTCCAGATGCTTCGGATGCTGGCCTCGTTGTGAAAGATTTCGTTGGTCTTGGCCCACTCCCCGTTCGATGTCGCGGTGTAGGTGCCGTTCAGGCCCCAGTCGCCGGCCGCGTCGCCAGGTGGCGCAGTGCTCAGCGACGCGATCACGACGGCGCCGATGAGGGCCGCGGTCTGGAGACCTGGGCGCGTGCGCTTGCTCATGTGGGGAAGAGGTCTTTCCAGGACCGCGTACCGGCGTGGGGGACCAGGTCCGATTGCCGATACACGGTGCCGTCGGGGGCGGCGTACCGGCCGGTTCGGGGGTCATAAGTTGCGACGGCAACCGATGGGCCGGCCCGCTCGGGTGTGTAGGCACTCGGCGCGGCAGCCGGGGGCGGCCCCTCGGAACCGTCAGGTGGCGGCGCTGGGGCCGGGGCGGGCAGCGGCGAATCCGGCAGGGGCGCGGGCGCGGGGCCGGCCGCTGGCGGCAGCGGTCCCGGCGGCGGGGTGCCCTCGAGTGGTCCGAAGATTTGGTCTCCGAAGCTGACGCGGTCATCGGGCGGAACGCCCTGCGCGACGAGGTTCGGATCGATGGGGTAGGGACCCAGGACGTGTTGGCGGATTGCCAACGGCTCGAAAGGTTTGTCGCTGTTGCAGATTTCGACCGTGGGCGCGCGCTTGCCGGGATGGCCCATGCACGGGTAGTTCCGGGCGCCGCGCACCCCAATGGGTGAATCCTGCGGCAGTTTGCAGTACAGGCCGTCGGGAGTGTCGATCACCGTGGTGTCCTCCGGTGACCGCCACGACGACGGCGGCAAGAACCCTACCGTGCAGGCCGGCGGGTCGCCGATGGTAAGGGTGAAGTCGCCCAGCGAGAATCCGGTGGGATTGTTCTTGGGGGCGCCGTAGGACTGAGTGGAGGCGATGGTGGGCGGCAGCAACACCAGCAGCTGCTCGAGGGAGGGGTGATAGGTGACACCGACCTGGCCCAGCGTGGTGAGGTTCGCCAGGAGCATCGGCAGCGTCGGCTTGACCTGGTTGAACAGGCGTGACGCCTCATCGGCGGCCCCTGGTGCCGCGCGCAGCAGCGTCCGCGTCTGGTGGTCGTCGGCGACAAGTTGTTGGCTGATGCCGGCGAGGCTGCGTGCCCACGTGCGGATGGCGTCGCCGGACTGCGCCTGGCCGTCGAGCAGGGGCCGGCTGTCGTCGATGAGGGTGCGTGACCGCTCGGCGTTGGCGTTGGCGTCGCCGATGAGTTGTGACGAGGAGTCCAGCAGCGACCCGACGTCGTACCCGGACCCGTTGAAGGCCTTGAACGTTTCGTTGAGCAGGCCGCTGATCTTGGTCTTGGGGACGCTGTCGATCAGTGTGCTGACTTGATCCAACATCGGTCCGACGGCCTGTGGGATCGAGGTGTGTGCCGCGGGAATGATCGAGCCGTCGTGTAGGTAAGGTCCTGCCGCCGTCGCCGGCTGCAGGTCCACATATTGCTCTCCGACCGCCGATACGCTGAGCACTTCTGCGCGCAGATCCGCCGGGATTTCTGGGCTGGTGTTCAACGACAGTGTGGCCACGGCGCCGGCGCGGGTGGGCCGGACGTCGGTGACTTTTCCGACCTCCACTCCTCGATAGGTCACGTTGGAAAACCGGTAGAGTCCGCCGGTGCCCGGCAATTCCAGCGTGACGCGCATGCGGCCGACGCCCAGCAGGGTGGGCACTTGCAGGTACTCGACGATCATCACGGTCATCCCGATGACCGACGCGATGGTGAAGATGGTCAGCTGAATTCGGACGAAGCGCGTCAACATCAGCGGTCCCCCACATCCTGTGGCACGAAGTCGGTGGGCGCCGGGATCGGTGGCTGGCTGAGCTGTTGGGTGGTCAGCGGGGCGCCGGCTGGCGTCGGCGGACCGGCCATGGGCGGCGTGGCCACCGCGTTGGGCGGGGCCGTGATGGGGGCGTTGAGCGGATCCTTGGTGAAGGTGGCATACCAGGGGTCTCCCGGGGCGGGCACCAGCGTGGCTCCTTCCTGCCCCCATCGTGTGCCCAGCAGCAGTCCCCTCTTCAGCCGCGGGATGGTGAAGTCGAAGGTGATGAACTCGTTCAAGTAGTCGCCCCGGATCGCGCGGTCGATGAAGTTCTGCGGGTAGGGGTAGGCCGGCGCGAAGGCCAGGACGGTGTCGAGGCTCGGGCCGACGTCGGCGAGTGCGCGCACCGTCGGCTCCAGGTTTTTCAGGTTGGCGACCAGATCGGCATGCGTGGCATTGATCAATCCGGTGGCGGTGTTGCTGAACACCCGGAATTTTTCCAGCGCGGTTGTGATCCTGGGCCGCTCTTTGATCAGAACGTCCAGTGCGGGCGGAATCCGTTGCAGTGCTTGGGTTATGACGCCGCTTTGTCCGGCCAGGGTGCCGGCTAGGGCGTTCAATGCCGTGATGGATGCGTTGATGTTGTCACGCTGGGAATCCAAAACACCGACGAAGTCGTTCAGATGCGTCAGCAGATCGCGGATCTTGTCCTCGCGCCCGCCCAGTGCCGCGTTGAACTCGTTGATGAGGCCGCCGACCTTGCCCAGTCCCCCACCGTTGACGACAACTGACAGCGAAGACAGGGTCTGCTCGGTGGATGGATAGGTCGAGGAGCGTTGCAGACCGATGGTCGCCCCGGGTGCGAGCCTGCCGGCCGCGGGCACGCCCGGTGGGGGGTTCAGTTCCAGGTGCATCGAGCCCAGCAGACTTGTCTGGCCGATCCTGGCGATAGCGTTGGCCGGCACCACGGTGTCGGGACGCACCGAGATATCCACGTCGGCGTGCCAGTCGCGCAGCGTCATCTTGCCCACGCTGCCAACGACGACGTCGTTGATCATGACCGGCGAATTGGATTCCAGCGTGCCGACGTTAGCGATTTGGACGTGGTAGGTCACCGCGTCCTGGCCGCGCCCGACAGTGCCGGGCAGAGGCAGTGAATTGAGGCCATCGAAGGCGCATCCGGTCGCCGTCAACACCACCCATGACGCGATCGCCGCCAGACGACGCGTTGATCGCGATCCCGTCATGGTGTGCCCCCGGCGGGCTGCGGTGCGGCCGGCAGCGGTGGTTGCGGACCAGCCGGCAGCAGCATGTCCTGCAGGTTGGCCGGTCCGGGGGCCACTGGGGCTGGCCGGGGCACTCCCGGTGGGATGGGCGCACGGGGGAACAACGCCGGCGACGGGTCCGCGGGTAATCCGTTGGGGGCGTAGATTCCCGGGGGACCCGGAGGCAATTCCCATCCCGGAGGGGGTGGTATGTCGCCCGCGCCGGTGTACGCCGACACCGCGGGTGGATCGGTCGGGATGGGGGGGACTCCGCCCGGCCCGCCGGGCATCAGGTTCGGATCCGAGTAGACGAGGTTGTCCGGGCTCGGCGATTTGGCGAGATAGGCGTTGAACGGGATCGGCAGGTAGTTGAAGTTGATCAAACGCAGTGCGGGGCCCAGGTATTGGGCGCACAGCTTCGCCGTTTCGGTCGCGGTGGCATTCTTGACCGCGCCGATCGCCGAGCACACCAGTGCCACCGGATTGGCGAAGTTCGACATGGCGAAGGCTCCCCGTGCCGTTCCGGAGTCCGGACTATAGATGTTGTACCCGTTGGCGATTGCGTTGGGCGCCACGTGCAGAAGATTTTCCACCGCCATGCGGTTGTCGGCGAGGTTTTTCGTCACGTTGGCGAGCCGTTGAATCTGTTCTGCGGCCTGGTCTCTGCTTCCGGCGATGAATCGGCGTACCTCGCCGACCGCCGAGGATAGATTGGTCAGCGCGGCGTCGAGGTCTGACCGGCTACCGTCCACGACGCTGCTCACCGTTGCGAGGCGGTCCTGGAATTCGACGATCTGGACGTTGCTGTCGCGCAGGGCGGTAACGAAGGTCTGGAGATTTTTGATGATGTCGACGATGTTGCCGCTACCGCCGGCGAGGATGCGCCCAACCTGAGACAGCTCGGTGATCGTCCGCCGAAGCTTGTCGCCGTTGCCGGCCATGGCATTGGCCGCGCTGTCGATAAAGTGCCCGAGCGAGCTGGTGGAAAGGCCGCTTGCGGGACCTAATTCGGTGGCCAGCCGCATCAGTTGCGTTTTGACCTGATCCCACTCGACGGGCACCGCGGTTCGCTCCACGCCGATCACCGCGCCATCGGCCATCGTCGGACCGCCGGTTCCCGCGGCTTCGTAAGCCGGGGTCAGCTGCACATACCGTGCCGCCACCAGGTTCTGTGCCACGATCACGGCCTTGGCGTCGGCCGGGATCGGCACATCACGGTCGACGGCCAGTGTCATCTTAGCCTGGGTCCCTTGGGGTTCGATGGACTTGATGGTGCCCACCTTGACCCCCACCACGCGCACCTCGTCGCCGGGGTAGATGGCGGTCGCGGAACGGAAATATGCGGTAATCACCTTGGGCCCGAAGACTTCGGCATGTACCACGAAAGCCGTGCCCGCAGCGACAAGTCCCACCAATGTCACCAGCAGCGCCCTGGTGTACCACGCCTTGTTCGCCCCGGTTGCCATCATCGTCCTCCGGGAATGCCGTTGTGCGGCCAGGGGAATTCCGCGCGCGGGCCGGCGTTGTCGGGCGGTTGACCCGCGTTGACGCCCCGCCGGAATCCGAACGCGTAGTCCAGGAACGGTTGCAGGGCCTGCGCCGGGATCAGATTGCCGACGAATGCGTTGTAATAGAAGCCGTTGTTGACCGATTCGCCCTGGGTTACTTGGTATTTGGCTAGACCTACGATCGCCTTGGCGATGTTGTCGCGGTTTTTCTCCAGCATCGCGGTGACCGAGTTGAGTTTGGTCAGCGTGGGCGCCAGTTCTTTCTCGTTGTCTGCCACCATGCCGGAGAGTTGCTGGGCCAGCGCCGAGGTGTTGGCCAGCAGGTTGACGATCGCGTAGCGACGCTGGTTCAGAACTCCGAGCAGGTCGTTGGCATTGAGCAACATGGTGTTGACCTGCTGGCTGCGTTCCGACAGGATGCCGGTGACGTCGGCTGCGCTTTTGAGCAGATGGGCCAGCGATTCATTCCTGCTGTTCAGCGATTGCGACAGTCTGCTCAGGCCGTCGAACGTGGGCCCCAGTCGTGGTGTGATCCGCTCGATCGTCTCGGCCAAGGTGTCCAGGGATGCGTTGAGCGCGCCGGTGTCGGTGGCGGCGGTGTTGGCGGTGAAGTCGCTGACGGCGTCGGTCAGGGAGTATGGCGAGGACGTCCGATGTACCGGGATGACATCGGAGGCGTGCATGCTGCCGGTGCCTGCGGGCTCCAAGGCCAGCATCCGCGCACCCAGCAGGGTGCTCGTCCTGATGTGGGCCGTGGTGCTCGATCCCAGGTGCACCTTGGCGTCGAGGCTAAACGTCACCAATGCTTTGCCATGGCTGAGCGTGACGTCGGAGACCGTTCCCATTTTCACGCCCGACACTCGGACGTCGTTGCCTGCAGTTAGGCCTCCGGCCTCGGTGAACAGCGCCTGGTACCGAATGGAGGTGGCCATCGACAACAGCTGTTGGGGGTGCAGGCCGATGATGATGACTAGCGTGACCAGCACGAACGCGATGAATCCGGCCCGGATGAGTTGTGCGCCGCGATATTTCAGCATCAGGGTTCCCCGCATCGTCCGGTGTTTTGGGTGATCCACGGGAAGACGGCCGTGCGGCCCTGAAGGTCGGTGACGCGAATGGAGATGCCGCACAGGTACTGGTTGATGAAGCTTCCGTAGGCGCCCAACCGCACGAGTTTGCGGTAGTTTTCGGGGGCTTTCTGCAGCGCGAGGTCCAGCCGCGACTTGTCATTGTCGAGCAACGGAGCCAGCCGATTGAGTTGGTCGACGGTACCGGCCAGCGGCGGACGGGCCTGGGTAAGCAGGTCGGCCAGTGATGCGGTTCCCTTGTCGAGCGCGGTGATGGCGTCTCCGATCGGATCACGGTCAGCCGACAAGTCGGTGATGAGCCGCTCGAGGCGCCCGACCGTCGTCGAGAATTTGCTGCCGTCCTTGGCCACCGTGGCGACCACCTCGTTGAGATTGTCGATCAATTGCTGCACCACTTGCCCGTTGTCGGCCAAGGCATTGGAGAACGATGAGGTCTTGGCGAACAACGACTCCACATCGCCGCTGCTGCCTTGCAGAATCTGGATCAACGAATTGGTCAGCGCATTCACCGATTGGGGGTTGAGCCCCTGAATCACCGGTTTGAGCCCGCCCAACAACAAATCGAGATCCAGCGCCGGCTCGGTGCGGCTTATCGGAATCCGCGATCCGGGCGGCTGAATCCCGGCAGAACCGGGCGCGTCGAGCAGGTCAAGGTAGCGATCCCCGACCAGGTTGAGGTAACGCACCGCGATTCGCGTGCTGGTAGTGAGCCTGACCTCGCGGTTCGCGTCGAAACTCACCAGCACGGTGTTATTCGATTGCAGCGCAACATCGTTGACTGTGCCGACCCGGATCCCGGCGGCACGTACCGAATCGCCGGCCTTCAGGCTGGAGGCATCGCTCAACACCGCGGAATAGCCATATGTCGAACCTGTGCGGTACTGGCCGAGGATGGCGAACAGGGCAGCCGTCAGCACAATGGTCACCACCGCGAACACCCCAAACTTGACGGTCGTCCCAACCGAGCCCGTCATCCCGGCATCCCGATCTGTGGGGTGTTGCGCGGCGGCCCGTCGATCGGACCGAACAGCCATTGCTTGAGGCGATTGGAGTTCAACAGGATTCCCTGGTTTCCGTACTGCGCCTGGTTGGCATCAATGTCGGTGACCAGGTAGGGCGGGCGGTGCCCGAAGCCCACGTCTGGTAGCCCCATGCATTGCGGACCGCCCGTCGCCGCGACCTTGGGGAGGTTCTGCGGGTACCGGTAACGTTCGGTGCCCAGCAGAAACGAATCCAGCAACAGGACACCCGGTACGGGCAGGGGCGGACCGGTGGCCAGCGGCTTGAGGCCACCCAGGGCGCAGGTGATGGCCTGGTTGTATTTGTTGGTCAGGTTCGTGGTGGGGACCAGCAGATGAAGGACGGCAGTGAACGCCTGCGCGTTGCCGGCCAGGACGTCGTTTCCGATGTCGGCCAGCGCAATCGCGCTGATGAGTGCGGTGTCCAGATCACGCTGCCGGTCGACCACGGTGTCACTCAGCCGGGTCGCGTTCTGGATTGTCTTGACCAGGTCGGGGGCCACGTCCGCGTAGGCGTTGAGCACCTGTGGGGCCACGGAGAGTTCGTGGCTCAGGGAGGTCAGGCTCGGGTCGATCTTGGTCAACAGGGTGTCCAGATCGGCCAGGGTGTGGCCGAGTTTGTCACCGCGACCGCTGAACGCTTGCGCGAGGGCGCCAAGGGTCTCGTTGAGCTTTGCGGGTTCGATCTGCGACAACACCGACACCAATTGCTCGAATACGGTGTCGATTTCGACGGTGACATGCTCGGAGTCAAGGATCTGGCCAGCCTTCAGCGACTGGGGGGAGGGATCGGGCGGTGGGATGAGTTGCACGAATTTCGACCCGAAGACGGTCGTGGACTCGATGTCGACGCCGGTATTGGCGGGAATCAGGTGCAGCCAGGAGGGATTGATCGCCAGGTGAATCGCCGCCCGGCCGTCGGGCAGGTTGTCGATCGAGGAGACCTTGCCCACCTGTGCACCATGCAGCTTCACCTTGGCGTCGGGGTTCATCACCAGTCCCGCCCGGGGCGACAGCACCGTGACCGGTACCGATTCGATGGCACCGCCTTCAAACAACACGACGGTGGCAGCGACGATCGCGCCTATCACCCCGACGGTGGCCAGACCTAGCAAGGGGCGGACTGCGTTGTTCCACATCAGCTTTCTTCCCCTAGCCCGACAAGTTGAAATTGCCGTTGGCGCCGTATATGGCCAGCGAAACCAGCAGGGTGACGGACACGATGATGATCAGGGAAGTGCGCACCGCAGTGCCCACTGCGACCCCGACACCCGAGGGTCCCCCGCTGGCGAAGTAGCCGTAGTAGGTGTGGGTGAACAGGATGGCCAAGGCCATCAGGATCGCCTGCAGAAATGACCACAAGAGGTCGGTCGGGTTCAGAAAGGTCGAGAAGTAGTGACCGTAGAGACCACCGGATTGCCCCAACACGACCACGGTGGTGAATTGGCTAGCCACAAACGACAAGATGACCGCGATCGAGTACAGCGGCGTGATCGCCAACATCCCGGCGACGATCCGTGTGCTCACTAGGTAGGAAACGGGCCGGATCCCCATACTTTCGAGCGCATCGATTTCCTCATTGATGCGCATGGCGCCCAGTTGGGCGGTCACGCCGGCGCCGAAGGTGGCCGCCAAGCCGATGCCAGCGACAATCGGCGCCGAGATACGGACGTTGATGAACGCGGCCAAAAAGCCGGTCAACGCCTCGATGCCAATGTTGCCCAGCGAGCTGTATCCCTGGATAGCCAGCGTCCCACCCGTCGCCAAGGTGAGGAACCCGACGATGACCACTGTCCCGCCGATCATCGCCAAGGTGCCAGCGCCCATGCTGATTTCGGCGATCAAGCGGATGATTTCTCGCCGGTAGCGGGTGGCCGCAAACGGGGCCCCGGCGATCGCTTTCCCGTAGAACGCGACGTGGTCACCGATGCCGGTCAACGCCGTGATCGGTCTGTTGATTTCTCGGGCCAGGCCCGGATATGCCGCTCGCAGCGTCACCGTCTGCCTACTTCGCCGTCATCTGGATACCGATAGCCGTCACCACGACGTTGATGACAAACAGCGACATGAACGCGTATACCACCGTCTCGTTGACGGCGTTGCCCACAGCTTTGGCGCCGCCACCGGTGATCGTCAGCCCGCGGTAGCAGGCCACCAGGCCGGCGATGAGACCGAACAGCAGCGCTTTGACCGAGGAAATGATCAATTCTGGCACCCCGGTCAGCAGCGTGATGCCCGCTGCGAATGCACCCGGGTTGACGTCCTGGACGAACACCGAGAACGTGTAGCCACCCAGGATGCCGATGATGCAGACGACGCTGTTGAGCAGCAGTGCCACCAGTCCCGATGCCAGCATGCGCGGGGTAACCAGTCGTTGAACGGGATTGATTCCCAACACTTCCAACGCGTCGATCTCTTCGCGGATGGTGCGCGAACCCAGATCGGCGCACATCGCCGTGGCGCCGGCGCCGGCCACGATCAGCACCGTGACCAGGGGGCCGACCTGGGTGACCGCGCCGAAGGCCGCACCCGCCCCCGAAAGGTCGGCCGCACCCAGCTCGCGCAGCAGGATATTGAGCGTGAAGCTGACCAGCACGGTAAACGGAATGGCTACCAGCAGCGTGGGCATCAGCGAGACGCGCGCGACAAACCACGACTGGTCCAGGAATTCTCGTCCCTGAAATGGCCTGCGGACAGCGAACTTCGCCGCATCGGCCGCCATCGCGGCCAGCCCCCCGATAGCCTGCATGGGCCCGGCCAGCTTGGCGCCAAACGACGAAAGCCCCGGCGACCAGCGGTCGGGCGCCTTCGTGATCACCGGCTGTGGCTCCTTCACCTCATCGACAGCAGACATCGCAGCTCGGGTCACGCCCTGCACCACATCGGTCCGAGCTGCGTCGAGCAGAACCCTCCCAGTCGGGTGAGACGTGGACCACACGATGTCCCGCTTACCGGGACGCCTATCCATCGCTGCGGATCCCCGCGCGAGGGCACCCGAACCGGGTCCATACCGGGCCGTTCGCGCCGAGGAGAGGACCACCCACCGGGACACGCGGCTGACATTGTCGATTCCGCGGAGCACCATCCCCGTTGTGAACAGTCCTCAGAGATATGCGAATCGCCGCGTCTTGATCAGCGGGGGTGGCTCGGGCATCGGACAGGCAACTGTGCTGCGCGTGCTCGAGGAAGGCGGACGAGTCGTGGCCGCCGACATCAGCGAGTCCGGGTTGAAGGACACGGTGGCGAAGGCCGACACGTATGCGGACCGACTCGCCACGGTGACGTTGGACGTCGGGGACGAGCAGTCCGTCCGCGACGGTGTCGGCCGGGCGCTCGCAGCGCTGGGAGGTCTCGACACGTTGGTCAACGCGGCGGGCATTCTGCGCTCGGCCCATTTCCTGGACACCACCGCGGCCGATTTTGAGCAGGTGCTCCGGATCAACCTGGTCGGCACCTTCCTGATGACCCGCGAGGCGATCCCGGCCCTACGCCAGGGCGTCGGTCCAGCGGTGGTCAACTTCAGCTCCACCTCGGCGGCCTTCGCTCACCCCTATATGTCGGCCTACGCCGCATCCAAGGGCGGAATTCAGGCGATGACACATGCGTTGGCCATGGAGTTCAGCAGAGAGGGAATCCGGTTCAACTCGGTGCAGCCGGGTTCGATCTCCTCCGGAATGACCGATGGCACAGGAGAATCGAAGCAGAGCATCGGCCCGGGCCTACCCGCTGACGTCGACTTTTCCCTGTTCGGCAAGGTTCAGCCCGTGCTTCCACTGGCCGACGGCGCGATCTTCGCCAGACCGGACGCCGTAGCCGCCGTGGTGGCCATGCTGGGCTGCCCCGACGCCTATTTCATCACCGGCACCGAAGTCCGTGTCGACGGCGGCTCGCATATGTGAGCCGAACCCGGCGGCCCCGCCATGAGCAGTCCGCCATTGCGGTGGGTAACGGCATGTTGTCTGATCCTCGGCCCCAAGCAGAATGGAACGAACTTGAAGGCGCTCATACTGGGCCTCTGCCTGGCGCCGGCGGCCTTAGGGCTCGCGCCCGTGGCCCACGCGGAGATGCGAACCGGCAATTACCAGCTTTTGATCACCGGCAGGTATGACTTCCATACCTGGATCTGGGCGATTTCGTCGTGCAGCGGTGACTGTGTCCGCGTGAGCGCGATACCCCAACCGGTAGCAAGGGCATTCGAGTACAACGGCAGCGCTCGGCTCGCCGATGGCCGCTATACCTTGAGTGTCGACGTTCCCGACGGTCTGCGCTGTGGTGACATCTACTACGGCCCCGTCATACCCACCCACGACGTCTACGCATGGGATGCGTCCACCCTTGCTGGCTCTTTGGACTCCTCGTTCTCCTCCGGCTGCAACGGGTCGCCGGCGGGAACCTACACGTACCCGTTCACCCTGGTGCGCATGTAGATCGTGCAGCCTAACGCCCGTCGCCCGCGCGGCGAGCGGCTGACATCAACGACTTTCGCTCACCGGTCCGCCCGTGCGGGTAGCGGTGATCGGCGATGCGAAGACGACGGCCTAATTCTGTCCGCCCGTGGGGCACCAAACCCAGCGTGTCATCGGGCTGCGTGCAACGACCAAGGAGGCTGGCCGTAACTGGCTTTGGGCCATCTTGATCCTGTAGCCGAGACCGGTTGCAATTCATGATCACCGGCACGGTGTTACGTCGGTTGCGATTCGGCCCCCCGGGCTAGAGCGGTCACCATTGTGGGCATGCTCGCGCGCAGCATCAGCCAGATCAGCGGCCCCGTGAGCGGGACGCGTGGACGAAACGTCGCCTTCCACACGATGCGAGATCCGCTAGGGGTCGTGGATATGTGAACATCGGCGCGGTGATCGGTGACGGGGATTCCCGACAGGATGGTATAGGCGTGGTGGTACGGCCGATCGGCAACGAGGATCTTCTCCCGCATGGTCAAGCCGCTCACCGTGATTCGGCGGATAGCCCCTATCCGGGAGCCGGCCGTTCCTGGGTACTCCCAGTCGGCGGCCCGTACACCGTCTAACCACTGCGGCCATCGCGCGACGTCAGTGAGCAGGTCATAAACGATTTGCGCTGACGCGGCGGATGTCCGCTCGAAGCGGCAGGAGTAGCGCATCGCGTTGACCCTACGGGATCAGGGTGCTTGTACCGGTTCGGTTTCCCGACAGTCGGGATGCTCCGAGTGACGTGGCGGTGCCGCACTGATTGCTGGGGTGCATCCCACCAGCTGTGAGCGAGATGACTCCCGGTGTATGGACACCGACTACCTGTCTGCGGGTCGACTGCGCTGATGATGGTCCGAACCGGAATGCGTGATGACGGAAGGCATCAACATGGACACGCCAGATGTAGACGAGGTGGTCACCTATGAAGTGACTTCCGGGGTCGCTGTGGTCACCATGAACCGTCCGCGCTACCGCAATGCGCAGAACTCGGCGATGACCTACGCCCTGGATGCCGCGTTCAGCCGCGCAGTCAACGATGACGACATCAAGGTGATCGTGCTGGCCGGGGCCGGCGAGCACTTCAGCGCCGGCCACGATATCGGTACCCCCGAACGTGACCACAATGTGCGCTACGAGAATCGGGCGGTGTTGTGGTGGGACCACGTTGACAAGCCAGCCGGCGACCAACGTTTTGCGCGGGAGGCGGAGGTTTACCTCGGGATGTGCCGACGGTGGCGCGAGATCCCCAAACCCACTATTGCGATGGTGCAAGGCGCGTGTGTGGCCGGTGGACTGATGCTGGCCTGGGCCTGCGACCTGATCGTTGCCGCCGATGATGCCTTCTTCAGTGATCCCGTTGTCCGCATGGGCATTCCGGGCGTCGAGTACTTCGCACATCCCTGGGTGCTCGGGCCCAGGTTTGCCAAGGAGATCCTGTACACAGGCGAGAGGTTCAGCGCACAGCGCGCCTACGAAATCGGTATGGTCAATCGAGTCGTCCCCCGGCCGCGACTGCGAGACCAAACCTTCAGCCTTGCAACGCGTATTGCGGCGATGCCCCAATTCGGGCTCGCCCTGGCCAAGCGAGCCGTCAACCAATGCGAAGACCACATGGGATTACGCAACGGCATGGAGGCTGTCTTCGGTCTTCACCACTTCGCACATGCCCATAACGCCGAGATCGGGACCGGCCCACTCGGCGGGATGGACGCCAAGGCAATGACTTCGCCTGCCCATGGTGAGGAAACCAGTTCTCGTGCTTAGCAGGGAATTACGCCGCCAGTTGGCTGTCCAGCTGGCGCAGGCTGAGCGGAGCCGCGAGCCGATCGCGCCGCTGACCGCCGCCCATCCGGACATCGACGTGGTCGACGCGTATGAGATTCAGCTGATCAACATCCGTCAGCGGGTCGCCGAGGGGGCGCGGGTGCTGGGGCACAAGGT
>NZ_MVIJ01000033.1 GCF_002086735.1 Mycobacterium scrofulaceum
GTTCACTCGATACAGGCAACCCACGTCCGATTGCAGCCCGAGGCCTTCGGCCTCACGCCGCCCCCCATACCGTCTAGCCGCGGTCGGGCCCCTTCGCCGTCATCACCGCGAACGTGGCCAGGAAAACCGCCGCCGGGAGCGCGTTGACGGCCTTGTCGCGCACCCGGATGTGCGCACCCAGCGCGAGAACGAAATAGACCGTCAGCATCGCCGTCGTCACCCGCGCCAGCGCCGGGAAGCGGGTGACCGACAGCAGGCCCACGGCGGCGGCCGCCTTCACCACCGGCAGCACGGGCCGCACGTTCTCCGGCAGCCCGACGTCGTCGAGGACCTTCTTGATGGGGGCCACCTGGACACCGCACGCCACCGCGTCCACGGCGTGGAAGACGCCGAGCGCCGCGTAGGTCTTCGGCGAAGTGAAAACGCTCATGGAGCAATCCTATTGGCCCAACTGCGGCGGCGCCCCCGGCGGTGTGCCGTCCACCGGCTGGCGGGCGATCGCCTCGGCCTTGGCCACCGCCTGCGCGATCGCCGGGTCGGTCTCGGTGGAGAACCAGTCGGCGACGTCGGCGTCGTCGTCGGCGCTGCGCTTGGGTGCGTCCTCGACCGGCGACGGCTCGAACCGGAACACACCGTCCTCGCCCGGGGCGCCCAGCAGCTTGGTGAAGCCCTGCAGCGCCGCGTTGAAATCGCTGGGCACGACCCAGACCTTGTTCGCGTCGCCGCGGGCCATCTCCGGCAGCGTCTGCAGGTACTGGTAGGCCAGCATCTCCGGGGTGGGCCTGCCGGCCTTGATCGCGGCGAATGTCTTCTCGATGGCCTTGGCCTGCCCCTGCGCCTGCAGGTACGCCGCGGCGCGCTCGCCCTGGGCCCGCAGCATGCGGGACTGCCGCTCGGCCTCGGCCGCCAGGATCGCCGCCTGCTTGGCGCCCTCGGCGGCCAGGATCTGCGCCTGCTTGTTGCCCTCGGCCTCCTTGATCGCGGCCTCGCGCATGCCTTCGGCGGTCAGGATCATGGCCCGCTTCTCGCGGTCGGCCTTCATCTGCTTTTCCATCGAGGCCTGGATGGACGGCGGGGGGTCGATGCTGCGCAACTCGACCCGCGCGACCCGCAGGCCCCAGCGACCGGTCGCCTCGTCGAGCACGCCGCGCAACTGGCCGTTGATCTGGTCGCGGGAGGTCAGCGTCTGCTCCAGCGTCATGCCGCCCACCACGTTGCGCAGCGTGGTGGTGGTCAGCTGTTCGACGCCGACGATGTAGTTGCTGATCTGGTAGACGGCGGCCTGCGGATTGGTGACCTGGAAGTAGACCACGGTGTCGATGTTCAGCGTCAAGTTGTCCTCGGTGATCACCGGCTGCGGCGGGAACGACACCACCCGTTCCCGCAGGTCCACCCGGGCACGGACGCGGTCGATGAACGGCACCAACAGCGTCAGCTGACCGCTGACCGTCCGGCTATATCGGCCCAGCCGCTCGATCACCGCGGCCTCCGCCTGCGGAATCAGCGCGACGGACTTGGCCACCACCACGATGGCGAAGATCACCAGGACGACCAGCAACACCAAACCAGCAACCGCACCTTGCACCCGAGTTCCTCTCTCTCACAGCGTCTCTCGCGGCCATCAAGGACCGCTCTTGAACACCACCGCCGTGGCGCCGTCGATCTGCAGGACGGTCACCGACTCCCCCGGTTCGTACACGTCGGCCTCGTTGAGCGGCCGCGCCGTCCACACCTCGCCGTCGAGCTTCACCTGGCCCTCGTCCCGGGAGATCCGCTCCAGCACCAGTGCGTTCCTGCCCTCCAGCGCCTCGATGCCCACCTGCGGCACGCGCGCCGGTGTGAGGCGGCGGCGCAGCGCGGGCCGAACCAGCACCAGCAGCAGCACCGAGACGATCAAAAACACGGTTCCGTCGGCCCAGACCGGCCAGTCCGTCAGCCAGCTGGTGATTGCCGCCGCCAGCGCACCGCCGCCGAGCATCACCAAAAACAGATGCCCGGTAAGGGCCTCCGCACCGGCGAGCACCAGCGCGAATATTAGCCAAAGCACCGCGGCGTGCATGCGGCCAGAATACGCGTGATCCGCCTTTGCCGGGCAAAACAACTACACTGCGGAATCGTGTGGTGTCCCAGTGTCTCGCTGTCCCTGTGGGCCAACGCCTGGCTCGCAGGCAAGGCCGCGCCCGACGACGTCCTCGACGCGTTATCAGTATGGGCGCCAAAGCAATCGGTCACCGCGTATGATGCGGTCGCCGCCGGCCACACCGGGCTGCCGTGGCCCGATGTGAACGACGCCGGGGCGGTGACGCTGCTGCAGACGCTGCGCGCCGCGGTCGGCCGGTCGGCACCCGGCGCGGACGGGTGGGGCCGCCTGTGCGGGACGATCAACGTGCTTTTGCCGGTGCCCGGCGACGTGCGCGGGCTGGCGCCCGGCACGCAATTCGAGCGTGACGCGTTGGCCGCCGGCGAGGCGATCATCATCGCCAACCCCCACGATCCCGCCGCCGCCGTCGGGCTGGTCCCCGAGTTCTGCTACGACGACGAGGAGGACTTCCCCGAACTGTGCGCGCTGTCCTGGACGGTGTATTCGCTGCCGGGCGCGCCGGTGCTCGACCACTACGAGCTCGGGGATGCCGAATACTCGCTGCGGTCGGCGGTGCGGTCGGCCGCCGACGCGCTCGGCGCCGTCGGGCTGGGTTCGGCCGCCGCCGACATCGACGATCCCCGCGGGCTCGTCGAGCAGCTGCTGGAATCCGCACGGCAGCACCGCGTTCCCGACCATGCGCCGTCGCGCGCGTTGCGCGTGCTGGAGAACGCCGCGCACGTCGACGCCATCATCGCGGTCAGCGCCGGGCTCAGCCGGTCACCCGACTCACCCGAGCGGTTCACCGCGCCCATCGTCGCGGGGCCCGAACCGTTCGGGACTCAATCGTCTTCGGAGGCCCGCATCGCCAGCGACGCGCTGCGGCCGCTGACCGCCGTGGTGCGTTCGGCACGCATGGCCGCCGTCACCGCGATCCTGCACTCGGCCTGGGCCGACTGGTCGTGACCCGTTAGGCGCATTGGGCCGCAACGCAGTGCGGCGGACGGCACGGCGCGCCGTTCACGCCGGCCAGACAACCGGGCACCGGGTCGCTGCCGCTCACCCGCGCCGGCGGGCGCCCGGTGCGCATCTCGTCGATGAGATCGGCGGCCAGCCGGGCGAATCGGCGGTCGGCGTTGGGCGTGGCGGCCCGGGCGAAAGCCACCCCCGCCGCGTCGGCCTGCGCCCGCAACTCCTCGTCGAGATCCCACACCACCTCGATGTGGTCGGCGACGAACCCGACCGGGCAGACGATCACGGCCTCGGTGCCCGAGGCGGCCAGCCCAGCGAGATGGTCCTCGACGCTGGGCTCGAGCCACGGCACCTGCGGCGGTCCCGAACGCGACTGCCACGCCAGGTCGTAGTCGGCGTACCCGGCGGCGGCCGCGACAAGCCTTGCGGCGTAAGCGACTTGGCGGCTGTAGAGCTGCGGGCCGAGGCGCTGGTCGGCGGCCACCGGGACGGAGTGGGCGGTGAACACCAGCCGCGCGCCGGCGGGCACGGTCCGCGCCGCGGCCGCGACGGCCTCGGCGAACATCTCGACGAAGAGCGGGTGATCGAAATAGCGTCGCAGCTTGACCAGCTCGGGTGCGCCCGGCCCCGCGGCCTCGCGCGCGCGGGCGATGTCCTCGGAGTACTGCGTGCAGCCGGAGTAGCCGCTCCACGCCGACGTGGTGAATACCGCGGCGCGGCGAACGCCGTTGTCGCGCATGGCCGCAACCGTGTCCTCGACATAGGGTTCCCAGTTGCGGTTGCCGAAGTAGATCGGCAGGTCGAGTTCCGCCCGTAGCTCGGCGATCAGCGCGCGGTTGATCCCGTTGATCGGCGACACCCCGCCGAAATGCAGGTAGTGCTGCGCGACGTCGTCCAGGCGTTCGGGCGGCACGTTGCGCCCGCGGGTGACGTTCTCCAGGAACGGCCGCACCTGGTCGGGCCCTTCCGGCCCGCCGAAGGACAGCAGCAGGACGGCGTCGAATTCCATTTGGGCTAGCGCAATTCCGCTTTTAGAGCAACTGGGTGCTGGCGCCGCCGTCGGCGAAGATGATGGTGCCCGTGGTGGCGGGCAGCCAGTCCGAGAGCACGGCGCACACCGTCTTGGCGACGGGGGTGGGGTCCTTCATGTTCCAGCCGATCGGCGCGCGCTGGTCCCAGCCCTCTTCGAGCAGCTGCATCTGGGCGCCGGCCTCCTCGCCGAGTGCACCGCCGACGATCGCCGACATCGCCAGCGTTCGGATAGGCCCCGCCGCAACGAGATTGGACCGTACCCCGAACTTGCCGGCCTCGCGGGCGACGAACCGGTTGACCGATTCCAGCGCGCTCTTGGCCACCGTCATCCAGTTGTAGGCGGGCATGGCGCGGCTGGGGTCGAAGTCCATCCCGACGATCGACCCGCCGGGGTTCATGATCGGCAGCAACGCCTTGGCCAGCGAGGCGTACGAGTACGCCGAGATGTGGATGCCCTTGGAGACGTCCTCGTAGGGCGCGTCGAAGAACGGGTTGATGCCCATCCCGGTCTGCGGCATGAAGCCGATGGAGTGCACCACGCCGTCCAGCTTGTTGCCCTCACCGATCTCGGCGGTGACCCGCTCGGCCAGGGTCTTCAGGTGCTCCTCGTTCTGCACGTCGAGTTCGATCAGCGGGGCCTTCTCCGGCAGCCGGTCGGCGATGCGCTGGATCAGCCGCAGCCGGTCGAATCCGGTCAGCACCAGCTGCGCCCCGGCTTCCTGGGCCGCCTTGGCGATGTGAAACGCGATCGACGAGTCGGTGATGATCCCGCTGACCAGAATCCGTTTGCCGTCGAGCAGTCCTGCCATGTCCGTCCTTCAATGTCGGGGTTGACGTCCTTGTCGTGGTTGAACTCAGTGGCCCATGCCCATGCCGCCGTCGACCGGGATGACCGCGCCGGCGATGTAGCCCGCATCCTCGGACGCCAGGAAGCTGACCGCCCCGGCGACGTCCTCGGCGGTGCCGACGCGCTTGGCCGGGATGAATTCCAGTGCGCCCGCCTGGATCCGCTCGTCCAGCGCGCGGGTCATCTCGGTGTCGATGTAACCCGGGGCGACGACGTTGGCGGTCACGTTGGCCTTGGACAGCTCGCGGGAGATCGAGCGGGCCATCCCGATCAGGCCGGCCTTGGCGGCCGCATAGTTGGCCTGGTTGCCGATGCCCCACATGCCGGACACCGACCCGATGAAGATGATGCGGCCGAACCGCTTGCGCTGCATGCTGCGCGAGGCCCGCTGGGCCACCCGGAATGCCCCGGTGAGGTTCGCGTTGATGACCTCGGTGAAGCGCTCCTCGGTCATCCGGATCAAGAAGGCGTCCTTCGAAATGCCGGCGTTGGACACCAGCACCTCGACCGGACCCTGGTGCTCCTCGACCTCTTTGAACGCGCGGTCGACGGCCTCGTTGTCGGTGACGTCGCACACGACACCGAACAGCCCTTCGGGCGCCCCGGAGCCGCGGTGCGTGACGGCCACCTTGTGGCCGTCGGCGGCCAGCCGCTGTGCGATCGCCAGACCGATCCCCCGGTTTCCGCCCGTCACGAGGACCGAGCGGGACACGAAGGCGGGTTTGCCGCCGTCGGCGGCACTTTCGGTGGTGTTCTCGGTGGCCGTGTCAGTCACCCCGTCAACCTATCGCCTGGGGTTGGCCTGGTTGAAATCTCCCCCTGGGATGTCGCCCGCGTCACGCTGGTGTGACGCTGGGGGGCAAGCGTGACGCTCGAGGCAGCGAGCGTGAAGCTACCGCGAAAAATCTGGCCGAATCTCGCAATAGCTGCACACTCGGCGAGAGAAACCGCTAAGTCGGCAGGCGGCGGTTGATGAGCAGCGCCGCCAGCGCGGCCAACGTCAGCACCAGCGCACCCAGCCGGACCCAGCCCACGCTGGCATCGCCCTTGATCGTCTCGTAGCCGATCTGCTGCTGCAGCGTCGCGTACACGGATTTCAGCTCCTGCAACGAGGCCGCGTTGTAGGCGTTGCCGCCCGAGAGCTGGGCCACCTTCTTCAGCGTCTCGTCGTCGACGGGGACCGGCTGGCGCTGGTCGTTGATCTCGACGAAGCCATACGGCGTGCCGAACGAGATCGTCGAGATCGGCACGCCCTGGTCCTTGGCGGTGCGCGCCGCGGTGAAGGCGCCCTTCGGGTTGTCCGGGTTGGTCGGCATCGTCTCCTTGCCGTCGGAGAACAACACGATGCGCGCGGGCGGCGGCGCGTCGCCGCCGCCGATCACCGCGCCGACCGTGGCGATGGCCTGCAACGCGGTGAAGATGCCCTCGCCGGTGGCGGTGCGGTCGGCGAACTGCAGCTTGTCCAGGGCGCGCTTGGTCGAGTCGCGGTTGGTGGTCGGCGACACCAACACGGTCGCGGTCCCCGCGTAGGCGATCAGCCCCAGGTTGATGCCCGGGGTCAGCTCGTCGGCGAACTGCTTGGCCGCCTCCTGCGCGGCCGCCATCCGGTTGGGCTGCACGTCGGTGGCGCGCATCGACTGCGACACGTCGATCACCAGCATCACCACCGCGCGGTTGCGGGGAATGCGGACGTCGTTGGTCGGCCCCGCCATCGCGATGGTGAGCAGCACCAGCGACGCCACCAGCAGGATCGCCGGCACGTGCCGCCACTTGGGCGGCCGCTTGGGGGCGACGCTTTCCAGCAGCTCCATGTTGGCGAACCGCAGCATCCGCCGCTGCCGCGCCAGCTGCATCACGATGTAGAGCGCGGCCAGCCCGGCGACGATTAAGAGGAACAGGAAGAACCACGCATGTTCGAAGCCCGACAACGACATCGGGCCCAGCAGCGGCAATGTCACTGCCGCCCCGCCAATGCACCGCGCCGGCGGGACTCGACGAAGCGGACGATGTCGGCGATCCAGTCCCGGTCGGTGCGCAGGGTCAGCACCGGGGCCCCGCAGCTGCGGATGGTGCGCGCCACCTCGGCGCGGTGCGCCGCGGCAGCCTTGGCGAAGTCGTCACGCAGCTGGGCGTCGATGGTGAACTCGCGGGTGACGCCGGACTCGGCGTCCTGCAGCACGACGTCGCCGATGTCGGGCAGCTCGACGTCGCGGGGGTCGAGCACCTCGATGGCCAGCACCTCGTGCCGCGCCGCGATCGCCCGCAGCGGGCGCATCCAGTTGATCGGACCCAGGAAGTCGCTGATGATCACCGCCATGCCGCGGCGGCGTTCCGGTCGCCGCAGCGCGTCGATGGCCGTCGCCAGATCCCCGCGCACCCCGACCGGCGCCCTGGGGGTGGTGGCGATGGTGCGCAGCAGCGTCTGCTCGTGCTGGCGCCCGGAGCGCGCCGGGACCCGGACCATGGTCTGGCCGTTGGCGATCAACGCCCCGAGCCGGTTGCCGCCGCCGCTGTTGAGGAAGGTGATCGCCGCCGCGGCCGCCACCGCCAGGTCGCGCTTCTCGCACCCGACGGTGCCGAAGTCCAGGCTCGCCGACATGTCCACCACCAGCCACGTCTCCAGCTCGCGGTCGGCGATCATCTGCCGGACGTGGGGGTGCATGGTGCGCGCGGTGACGGCCCAGTCCATCCGCCGGACGTCGTCGCCGGGCTGGTATTCGCGGGACTCCCCCGGCTCCGAGCCCGGCCCCGGGATCAGGCCGAGGTGGTCGCCGTGCAGGACGCCGTCGAGCTTGCGCTTGACCGTCAGTTCGAGTTGCCGCAGCGCCGCCGCCAGCTTCGGGTCCACGATCTGCCCGCGCTGCATCGATGGCGGATGTGACACCGCCGGCTGCTGGGGCTGCGTCACCGACCGCTGGCCGCGCCGGCGGGCTGCATCACCGGGGGCACCGATTGCCCTTGCTGCGGAATGGCGTTGACCTGCGGCAGGGCAACGGTCTGCAGGACCCGGTTGATGACGATCTCCGGCGAGATCTCGTCGGCGAGGGCGTCGTAGGTGAGCACCAGGCGGTGCCGCAGCACGTCGGGGATGACGTCCACGACGTCCTGCGGGATGACGTAGTCGCGGCCGCGCACCAGCGCCAGCGAGCGGGACGCGGCGATGATGCCCAGCGAGGCACGCGGGGACGCACCGAACGAGATCCAGCTCTTGACGTCGTTCATGCCGAGCTGCTCGGGATGGCGGGTGGCGGTCACGACGCGCACCACGTAATCGACCAGCGCGTGGTGGACGAAGTTGTTGGCCGCGATGTCCTGCAGCCGCAACAGGTCGCCGGTGTTCAGGATCTGCTTGGGCTCCGGCGGCCGCACGCCCATCCGGTAGATGATCTCCCGCTCCTCTTCGGGCGAGGGGTACCCGACGTTGATCTTGAACAGGAAGCGGTCGCGCTGCGCCTCGGGCAGCGGGTACACGCCCTCGTGCTCGATCGGGTTCTGCGTGGCCATCACCAGGAACGGGTTGGGCAGGTCGAAGGTCTTGCCACCGATCGACACGTGCCGTTCCTGCATCACCTCCAGCAGCGCCGACTGCACCTTGGCCGGCGCGCGGTTGATCTCGTCGGCGAGCAGGAAGTTCACCACCACCGGGCCGAGCTCGGTGTCGAACTCCTCTTTGCCCTGCCGGTAGATGCGGGTACCGATGATGTCGGTGGGCACCAGGTCGGGCGTGAACTGGATGCGGGCGAACGTGCCGCCGACGACCTTGGCGAAGGTCTCGACGGCCAGCGTCTTGGCCACGCCGGGAACACCCTCGAGCAGCACGTGCCCCTTGGAGAGCAGGCCGACGAGCATCCGCTCGACGAGCTGGTCCTGGCCGACGATGATCCGCTTGACCTCGAAGATGGCCCGCTCCAGGGTGTGCACCTCGGCGGCCAGGCCGTTGCCGCCGCCGGACGGCGCTTCATGGGCCGGCGCGCCGGCAGGACCTCCCGGGCCCGAGTAACCGCTGGCGCCCGGAGGCGGCCCACCTGCTGCTGTCATCAATAACCCTCCACAGCTCATTCGGACACGACTGCTTGCACCACCACTGTCGTGGGGCCGCGACGTGCCCGCGTCCAACTATTCCAGGCCCGCCGGATTCCGTCGACGCTGGTGGTTCGCCCCCGGGATACGGCCGGGCGGGCGGACCTGGATCAGTACTCGATGATCCTAGTCAGGAACGGCGTCATGCCGGGCTTGCGAACCGGGCTGACGGTGACGTGACCGGCCAGGCTGGACGCCTCCAGCATCTGGCCGTTGCCCAGATACATCGTCACGTGCTGGCCGCCGTTCGGGCCGTAGAAGATGAGGTCGCCGCGCCGGGCCTGGTCCTGCGGGATGTGCCGGCCGGCGTTGTACTGGTCGCCGGAGAACCGCGGGATCAGCACCCCGACGCCGGCGAAGCCGTACCGCATCAGGCCCGAGCAGTCGAACCCGGTGATGTTGGCGCCCTCGCCGACGCCCTTGCTGGGGCCGTCCAGCGATCCGCCGCCCCAGGAGTACGGGACACCCATCTGCGATCCCATCCGCTTGATCACGTACTCGATGGCCTGCCGGCCGTAGACGCGCGGGATCTTGCCGCCGGGGTTGGTGGGGGCGGCCGCGGTGGGCGCGGGATCGCCCAGGATGTTGATTCCGAGGCCGCCCAGGAATTGCCTGCCCAGGTTCATCGTCGTTTGGGTGGCCTGCGCGGTGGCCTGCAGCGAGGCGTTGGCGACGGCAAGCGGGTCCCCGGGGGCGCCGGCGCTGATGGTCGCCGGCAGGGTGGGGTCCCACCCGCCGGGGTCGGCCGTGGCGACGGGCGTCGGGGCGGCGACAGACAGCGTCAGCCCGGCCACCACCGCGGTGATCCAGGCGAAGTTGATGAGACGAATCCGCTTGCGGCGCATGGCTCCCCGTTCAGTATTCGATGTAGCGGACGACGTAGGGGGTCATGCCGCTGGTGCGCACCGGCGCGACGCGGACCTTCAGCCCGATGTCGGGCGCCTCGAGCATCTGGCCGTTGCCCAGGTAGATCGTCACGTGCTGGGACCCGCCCGGCCCGTAGAAGATGACGTCGCCCCGGCGCATCTGCGAGGACGGGATCTTGCGGCCCAGGTTGTACTGCGAGCCCGAGTAGTGCGGCAGCTTGATGCCCACCCCGGCGAACGAGTAGAGGACCAGGCCCGAACAGTCGAAGCCGGTGATGCCGGCGCCGGAGTCGATGCCCTTGCTGGGGCCGGCCGCGTTGCCGCCGCCCCAGGAGTAGGGCACGCCGATCTGTGATAAGCCGCGCCGGATCACGTATTCGCTGGCCTGCCGCCCGTACACCCGCGGGATCCGCCCGGCCGTCGCTCCCGGGGACGCGTTGGTGATGCCGGTGTCGTCGGGCTTGAGGATGCCGAGTTGCTGCAGGAAGTTGCGGCCGAGCCCGGCGGTGACCTGGGTCGACGTGGCCGAGATGCCCAGCACCTGGTTGATCACCGCGATCGGGTCGCCGGGAACGTTGGCGCTGGGGATCATCGGCAGGGTCGGGTCCCAGACGCCGTCCCACCGGCGCGCCCCGCCCTGCGGCGCCGGGGCGCCCGACGAGCCGGTCTCCCACCGGTCCCCCGACGCCGGTGCGGCGGGCCCGCCCCGGCCGGCCGACCATTCCCGTTGCGCCGCTTCGAGTTTGGCCTGCGCCTCGTCGCGCTCGGCGGCCAGGCGGGTGATTTGCTGGCGCTGTTCGTCGAATTTGCGCCTGGAGTCGGTCAGTGCCGCCACCGCGGCGTCCTGGCTGCCCTTGGCGTCGGCCGCGGCCTTGTCGGCCTTCTGCTTGGCCAGCCGTGCCGCCGACTCCCTGTTCACCTGTTCGGTCCGCGCCCGCTGCAGCTTGGCCATCACCGTTTGGGAGCTCGCCGAAAGGGTCTTGGCGGCGGCTTCGGTGGCGATGATGTCGTCAGGGCTGGCGGCGGTCAGGTAACTGCTCGACGGGCCGTTCATATAGGTGGCCGCCGCGAAGGTGTCGAACCGCTGTTGCGCCGCGGCGATCGCGGCGTTGGCGTCCTTGACCGCCTGCTGGCTGGCCTCCAGGTCGTGTTGGGCCGCGGCGGCGTTGTCCCGCGCGGTCTCGACGTCGACCAGGGCCTTGTTGACGCTCTCCTGTTCCGTCTGGATTTCGGCGCCGAGATTTTCCAGCCGCTGGTTGGCCTTGGCGACGTTGGCGATCAGCCCGGCCAGGCTGTCGGCGGCGGGATCACCGTGCGCCAGGCCCGGCGTGCAGAGCAGCAGTGCCACGCTCAGGACCGAGGGCACGACCGGCCGGACCAGCCTCGCGACCGGCCGCGCAGCGGAGCCCCGGCGTGTGCGTCTCATTCGACTCAGGTCTCCTACGGCTCAACGCGACGGGCGGCGCCGGCCACAGAGTTCACTAACGGCGCCAAAGACAACACCAGCATCATTTGCTCCGTACGTCACACTATTGGGCGTGCAAACGCTCCACAGAAATCGCACTCTCTACGTGCGTTTAATGTGACCGAACGGTGACCTACCGTGTTTGCCGTTGAGCCCGCCCCAGCGACGGCCGACCGGACCGGCGGAGCCGGATACGGGTGGCTAAGCCGTGTTGGTGGGCGTCACTTCCTGCGCTCCCGGCGAATCCGTCGGCGTTGCTGGGCGCCGGCAGCGCACCTGCAGGACGCGCGTCGCGACGGCCGCCGCGAACACGGCGAGCAACAGGAAGATGGTCAGCCCGGTCCAGGGGAATTCCGGCGTGCTGAGCTCGTTCACGAAGTGCTGCGCCGAGACCACCGGATTGCCCGTCTTGGCGATGTCCTCGCCGGCCTCCAGGGTGACGCGCGGGAACTGGGTGCTGTAGCAGCCGACGTAACTCGGGCTCAGCGTCAGAACGGTGGCGTCGTGATAGTCGGCGCCGACGACGGTGGAGATGTCGCGCAGCGGGGTGTCGTTCGGGGGGTTGTGGTCGAGCAGCACGATCTTGAGGTTGATGCCCTTGGCGTGGGCCTCGTCGACGATGTGCAGCAGACCCGGCATATCCGCCGCGGGCGCGCTGACACCGGTGGCGGCGACCTGGGCCTTGACCGCGGTCATGTCGACGTCTTGCGGGATGTAGACGGGTAGCACCGGGTGCGACGTCATGGTTCCCTCCTGCTCCACCGTCACGCTGGCGTGGCGCTCGGCCACCGCGGTCACTCTAGCGTGACGGTCGCCGCGCATTCGGGGGTCGCGGGGGGTTTAAACCACCGACTCAGGCGACAAGACTGGACCTACGGGCGCCCCGTCATAATGCAGGACAAGCGTACTGTTAAAGTAGCACCGCACCGCCGGCACGGCCCGTCGGCGGGAGAACTTAATCCCGGGAGTTGAAGTGACCAAAGAAGATTCTGTGAACTCGTTCGGAGCACGCGACACCCTCGAGGTCGGCGACAAGAGCTATCAGATCTACCGTCTCGACGCCGTCCCCAACACCGAGAAACTCCCCTACAGCCTCAAAGTCCTCGCCGAGAACCTGCTCCGCAACGAGGACGGCAGCAACGTCACCAAAGACCACATCGAGGCCATCGCGAACTGGGATCCCAAGGCGGAGCCCAGCATCGAGATCCAGTACACGCCCGCCCGGGTCGTGATGCAGGACTTCACCGGGGTGCCGTGCATCGTCGACCTGGCCACCATGCGGGAGGCCATCGGCGACCTCGGCGGCAAGGCGGAGAAGGTCAACCCGCTGGCGCCGGCGGACCTGGTGATCGACCACTCGGTGATCGCCGACCTGTTCGGCACCGCCGACGCCTTCGAGCGCAACGTCGAGATCGAGTACCAGCGCAACGGCGAGCGCTACCAGTTCCTGCGGTGGGGCCAGGGCGCTTTCCGCGACTTCAAGGTGGTGCCGCCGGGCACCGGCATCGTGCACCAGGTCAACATCGAGTACCTGGCCAGCGTGGTGATGGAGCGCGACGGCGTGGCGTACCCGGACACCTGCGTGGGCACCGACTCGCACACCACCATGGTCAACGGCCTGGGCGTGCTGGGCTGGGGCGTCGGCGGCATCGAGGCCGAGGCCGCGATGCTCGGGCAGCCGGTGTCGATGCTGATCCCGCGGGTCGTCGGGTTCAAGCTGACCGGTGAGATCCAGGCCGGCGTGACCGCCACCGACGTCGTGCTGACCGTCACCGAGATGCTGCGCAAGCACGGCGTGGTCGGCAAGTTCGTCGAGTTCTACGGCGAGGGCGTGGCCGAGGTGCCGCTGGCCAACCGCGCCACCCTGGGCAACATGAGCCCCGAATTCGGCTCCACCGCAGCGATTTTCCCGATCGACGAGGAGACCATCTCCTACCTGCGGTTCACCGGCCGCTCCGAGGAGCAGCTGGCGCTGGTCGAGGCGTACGCCAAAGAGCAGGGCATGTGGCACGACCCCAAGCACGAGCCCGCCTTCTCCGAATACCTCGAACTCGACCTGTCCGACGTGGTGCCGTCGATCGCCGGGCCGAAGCGCCCGCAGGACCGGATTCCGCTGTCGGACGCCAAGTCCACCTTCCGCGGTCAGATCGGCGACTACGTCGGTGACGACCCCGACAAGAAGGAGTACTCCAAGCTCGACGAGGCGGTCGACGAGTCCTTCCCGGCCAGTGACCCCGGGGCGCTGGAGAACGGTCACGCCGACGACGCACCGAAGTTCGAATCGGCCGCGGCACATGCCAAGGGCCGAGTCAGCAGCCCGGTTCGTGTCAAGTCCGAGGACCGCGGCGAATTCGAACTCGACCACGGCGCGGTCGTCATCGCCGCGGTCACGTCGTGCACCAACACCTCCAACCCGGAGGTGATGCTGGGTGCGGCGCTGCTGGCCCGCAACGCCGTCGAGAAGGGCCTGAGTTCCAAGCCGTGGGTCAAGACCACGATGGCGCCCGGCTCCCAGGTGGTCCACGACTACTACGACAAGGCCGGCCTGTGGCCGTATTTGGAGAAGCTCGGCTTCTATCTGGTCGGCTACGGCTGCACCACGTGCATCGGCAACTCGGGGCCGCTGCCCGACGAGATCTCCAAGACGATCAACGACAACGACCTGTCAGTGGCCGCGGTGCTGTCCGGCAACCGGAACTTCGAGGGCCGGATCAACCCCGACGTGAAGATGAACTACCTGGCGTCGCCGCCGCTGGTGGTCGCCTACGCGCTGGCGGGAACCATGGACTTCGACTTCGATCAGCAGCCGCTCGGGACAGATAAAGAGGGCAACGACGTCTACCTGAAGGACATCTGGCCGTCGCAGAAGGACGTCTCGGACACCATCGCCTCGGCGATCAGCCAGGAGATGTTCACCAAGAACTACGCCGACGTGTTCAAGGGCGACGAGCGGTGGCGTAACCTGCCCACCCCGAGCGGCAATACCTTTGAGTGGAACCAGGATTCGACGTATGTTCGCAAGCCCCCGTACTTCGAGGGGATGTCCGCCGACCCCGAGCCGGTCAAAGACATCGAAGGCGCCCGGGTGTTGGCGCTGCTGGGCGACTCGGTGACCACCGACCACATCTCCCCCGCCGGCGCTATCAAGCCCGGCACCCCGGCCGCGCAGTACCTCGACGAGCACGGCGTCGAGCGCAAGGACTACAACTCCTTCGGTTCGCGGCGCGGCAACCACGAGGTGATGATCCGCGGAACGTTCGCCAACATCCGGCTTCGTAACCAATTGCTCGACGACGTCTCCGGTGGCTACACCCGCGACTTCACCCAGGACGGCGCCCCGCAGGCGTTCATCTACGACGCGGCGCAAAACTATGCGGCGCAGAACATTCCGCTGGTGGTGCTGGGCGGCAAGGAGTACGGCTCCGGGTCGTCGCGGGACTGGGCGGCCAAGGGCACGCTGCTGCTGGGCGTGCGGGCGGTCATCGCCGAGTCGTTCGAGCGCATCCACCGCTCCAACCTGATCGGCATGGGCGTGATCCCGTTGCAGTTCCCCGAGGGCAAGTCCGCCAAGGAACTGGGGCTGGACGGCACCGAGGTGTTCGACATCACCGGCATCGAGGCGCTCAACGACGGCAAGACGCCAAAGACGGTGCGCGTCACGGCAACCAAGGAGTCCGGCGATCCGGTGGAGTTCGACGCCGTGGTGCGCATCGACACCCCCGGCGAGGCCGACTACTACCGCAACGGCGGCATCCTGCAGTACGTGCTGCGCAACATGTTGAAGTCTTAGCCGTCACCGCCGGTGCCCAAAGTCAGCGAGGACCATCTGGCGGCGCGCCGCCGCCAGATCCTCGACGGCGCTCGCCGCTGCTTCGCCGAATACGGCTACGACAAGGCCACGGTGCGGCGGCTGGAGACGGCCATCGGAATGTCGCGGGGTGCGATCTTCCACCACTTCCGCGACAAGGACGCGCTGTTCTTCGCGCTGGCGCACGAGGATGCCGAGCGGATGGCCGACGTGGCGTCGCGCGAGGGCCTCATCCAGGTGATGCGCGACATGCTCGCCGCGCCCGATCAATTCGACTGGCTGGCCACCAGGCTGGAGATCGCACGCAAGCTGCGCAACGACCCGGACTTCAGCCGCGGTTGGGCGGAGCGGTCGGCGGAACTGGCCGCGGCGACGACCGATCGGTTGCGCCGGCAGAAGGAGGCGCACCGGGTGCGCGACGACGTTCCCGGCGACGTGTTGCAGTGCTATCTGGAGTTGGTGCTCGACGGGCTGGTGGCCCGGCTGGCCTCGGGCGAAGACCCGCGGCGGCTGTCGGCGGTCCTCGACCTGGTGGAGAAGTCGGTGCGCCGCAACGATTCTGGGCCGCAGGAATAGCTGCGCCCCGGCGCTACACCCGCGCGGATCGCGAGGTGTGGTTGGGACCACCGCGGGCGCGCATCGTGGTGCCCGCCTGCAGCAGCATGCTGTGAATCGATCCGTATGACCTGCCGGTGGACGCGACCAGCGTGCGGATGCTGGCCCCGCCCTCGTAGGCGTTGCGCAGCTCGAACAACAGCTGCTCGCGGGTCTTCTTCGACCTTTGCAGTGTCCTTTTCATGGATGCCCTCCGCGCCCGAACACGATCGCAAGCACCCAGAGTAGGAACCCGCCGCCGGCCGCGGGCGATTTCGAACAAATCAGGCGAGCTCGATCAGGTCCCGGTATTCGGCGGACCAGAAATCCTCGGTGCCGTCGGGCAGCAGCACGACGCGCTGGGGGTCGAGGGCCTCGGCCGCCCCGGGATCGTGCGTCACCAACACCACCGCACCCTGGTAGCTGCGCAGCGCGTCGAGGACCTGCTCGCGCGAGGCGGGGTCGAGGTTGTTCGTCGGTTCGTCGAGCAGCAGGACGTTGGCGGTGGACGCCACCAAGCCGGCCAGCGCGAGCCGGGTCTTCTCGCCGCCCGACAGGGTGCCCGCCGGCTGGTCGAGTTGCGGTCCGCTGAACATGAACGCGCCCAGCAGGCCGCGCAGGTCCTGCTCGCCGGAGTCGGGCGCGGCGTGGCGGATGTTCTCCCAGACGCTGGCGTCGTTGTCGAGGGTGTCGTGCTCCTGCGCGAAATAGCCCATCCGCAAACCGTGTCCGGGCTCCAGGCCGCCGGTGTCGGGCTCCTCGGTGCCGGCCAAGAGGCGCAGCAGCGTGGTCTTGCCGGCGCCGTTCAGCCCCAGCACCACCACCCGCGAGCCGCGGTCGATGGCCAGATCGACACCGCTGAACACCTCCAGCGACCCGTAGGACTTGCTCAGCCCCTTGGCGACCAACGGCGTGCGCCCGCACGGTGCCGGGATGGGGAACTTGATCCGGGCCACCTTGTCGGCGACCCGCTCGTCGTCGAGCGCGGCCATCATCCGGTCGGCACGGCGCAGCATGTTCTGGGCGGCAACGGCTTTCGTGGCCTTGGCGCCCAGCTTGGCGGCCTGCGTGCGCAGCGCGGCGGCCTTGCGTTCGGCGTTGGTGCGCTCCCGGCGGCGCCGCTGCTCGTCGGTGGCCCGGGCGTCGAGGTATTTCTGCCAGCCCATGTTGTAGACGTCGACCTCGCCGCGCACGGCGTCCAGGAACCACACCCGGTTCACCACGTCGGCGAGCAACTCGACGTTGTGGCTGATGATCACCAGCCCGCCGGTGTGCGACCGCAGGAAGTCCCGCAGCCAGCCGATCGAATCCGCGTCCAGGTGGTTGGTCGGCTCGTCGAGGAGCAGGGTGGTCGAGGACCCCGCACCGGTGTCGGACGCCGCGAACAGGATGCGCGCCAGCTCCACCCGGCGGCGCTGGCCGCCGGAGAGCGTGCGCAGCTTCTGGGTCAGCACCCGGTCCGGCAGGCCAAGGCTCGCGCAGATGCGGCTGGCCTCGCTCTCGGCGCCGTAGCCGCCCAACGCGACGAACCGCTCCTCCAGCTGTCCGTAGCGGCGGATGGCGCGGTCGCGGGCGTCGTCGTCGGCGACCTCGGCCATCAGCGCCTGCTGTTTTTCCAGGTCGGTGAGCAGAACGTCGAGGCCGCGGGCCGAGAGCACGCGGTCGCGGGCCAGCACCTCGAGGTCGCCCTCTTTGGGATCCTGTGGCAGGTAACCGATTTCACCGGCGCGCGCGACCGACCCGGCGTAAGGCTCGGTCTCCCCCGCCAGGATGCGCAGGGTCGTGGTCTTGCCGGCGCCGTTGCGGCCGACCAGCCCGATCCGGTCGCCGGGCTGCACGCGCAGGTCCGGGCCGTCGGGTGAGAGCAGGATGCGCGCACCAGCGCGGACCTCGAGGTCCGTGGCCGTGATCACATCGTCTCCCTCGTGTCGTGGCTACTTGTCGTCGGTGAACACCGGCGGGCGTCGCTCCGCGCGCGCGGCAACCGCCTCTTCGAAGTTGGCGGTGAGCAGACGAACGAACAGCTGACCCAAGCCTTCGGCTTGCATGTGCCCTTCCAGGCTACCGGCGTCCAGGCCACTCCACAGTGTGCGCTTGGTCAACTCGATTCCCGGCCGCGAGAACGCGGCTATCCTCGCCGCGATCGCGTAGCAGGTGTCCAGCAGCTGCTCGTCGGGCACCTGGCACGACACCAGCCCGATGCGCTCGGCCTCCTCGGCGGTGACGTCGCGGCCGGTCAGCATGATTTCGAACGCCCGCGAGGAGCCGATGGCCCGGGGCAGCAGGTAGCTCAGCCCCAGTTCGCTGGCGGTCAGCCCGTTGTTGATGCCGGCCGCGCGAAAGTACGCACCCGTGGCGGCGACCCTGATGTCCGCGGCCAGCGCCAGACACAGCCCGCCGCCGATGGCCGGGCCGTTGACCGCGGCGATCACCGGCTGGTGCAGGCGCCGCAGCCCCAGGATGACCTCGTCGAGTACCTCCATGGAGCGCAGCGCATACGTCGGGCGGGTCAGCCCCTCGACGTGCGGCACCGAGCCCGCGGACTTGTGGTCGGCACCCGACGAGAACCCCCGCCCCGCCCCGGTCAGCACGACGACGCGCACCGAATTGTCGTATCTGACCTTCTCCAGCGCCTCCTTGAGCGGCACCATGACGTCGAACGCCATGGAGTTCATCCGCTCGGGCCGATTGAGGGTTATCAGCGCGACGCCGGGCCGCGGGTGCTCTACCAGTACCAGACTCACTCAAGCAACCTAGCGCGTGCCGGCGGACGGCCCGGCCGCTGGCGGGATCCTCTAGTTTCGGGCTCACGGTTTGGAGAGGGCTCCAAGTTTGCCGGCGACGGCGGCCGGGTAATCATGACCGCCCCTCGCTTTAGCTTTTAAGGAAGCTCATGCTCAGAGCACGCATCGACAGCTTCAAAGAGGATTGCCTGCTGTTCGTGGGCGCGCTGGCCGCTCTGCCCGCGTCACAGTTGGGCCTCAAATCGTGCGCCGCCACCAGGGCGGAGACCGAGGGACCTCGCAGCGGGTCCGCTTCCGGCGAGGCGCTGTCGGCCGCGGTGGGCGCGTGGGTTGCCACTCCCACGAACGGGGCGGCTTGGACGCCGCGCGCTCGCCAGCCGCATGCCTTGCGGTCGCACGATTCGGCGCGCGTCACGGCGGCAGAGGGCACGCGACTTCCGACCCCGTGACCGTCCACTGGGACGGCGGGTCGCCACGGGACGGTTCTATTCGCCTTGCTCGGCGATCGCCGCGTCGACGTCGAACGCCTTGACTTGCTGCACCAGGTCTTCGAGGGCGGCCGGCGGCAGCGCCCCCGGCTGGTTGAAGAGCAGTTTGCCCTTCTTGAAGGCCATCAGCGTGGGGATCGAGCGGATCTGGGCGGCGGCGGCCAACTGCTGTTCGGCCTCGGTGTCGACCTTGGCGTGCACGATGTCGGGGTGCTTCTCCGAGGACGCCTGGAAAGTGGGCCCGAACTGGCGGCACGGGCCGCACCAGGACGCCCAGAAATCGACGAGCACGATGTCGTTGCCCTCGATGGTTTCGTTGAACTTCTCAGCAGTGAGATCGAGTGTTGTCACATTTGCCGTAACGCCGGAACGCGGCGTGATGTTCCCGGGCAGGAACCCGCCGCGCTCGGGCGACGCCGGCACACAGACCGGGGGGCCGGGCTCAGCCGGGCCCCGTTTCCGGGTATGCCTCGCGCGCAACGGAAGCGGGCATGCGCCCGGTTCGCCGCGACGACATCGGCGCGTAACCCGCCCGCGGCCCGCCGTAGGTTACGGTTGCGTACGTTTTCCCACGTCGGACACACTGAGACGGACGATCCGCCGCCTCGGAGACCAGTGAGGGAATCGCGTTGGGCCACTACATCGCTAACGTCCGTGATCTCGAGTTCAACCTCTTCGAAGTGCTCGGCGTGGGCGCCGTGCTGGGCGACGGACGCTTCAGCGACCTCGACGAGGAAACCGCTCGAACCATCCTCGAAGAGGCCGCCCGCCTGGCCGAGGGCCCGGTGGCGGAAACCTTTGCCTTCGCCGACCGCAACCCGCCGGTCTTCGACCCGGCCGAGCACTCGATCAGCGTGCCGGACGAGTTGGCCAAGACCGTGCACGCGATCAAGGAGGCCGGTTGGTGGCGGCTGATGCTGGACGAACAGATCGGCGGCATGGCCGCCCCACCGCCGCTGGCATGGGCGGTGAACGAGATGATCATCTGCGCCAACCCTTCCGCGAACTTCTTCTGCCTCGGACCGTTGATGGCCCAGGCCCTCTACGTCGAGGGCAACGAAGAGCAACGGCGCTGGGCGGCCGAGGGCGTGGAACGCGGCTGGGCGGCCACCATGGTGCTCACCGAACCCGACGCGGGCTCGGACGTCGGCGCCGGCCGCGCGAAGGCCATCGAGCAACCCGACGGCACCTGGCACATCGAGGGGGTCAAGCGGTTCATCTCCGGTGGTGACGTCGGCGACACCGCCGCGAACATCTTCCACCTGGTGCTGGCACGGCCGGAGGGCGCCGGACCGGGAACCAAGGGGCTGAGCCTGTTCTATGTGCCGAACTTCCTGTTCGACCCCGACACCTTCGAACTCGGGCCCCGCAACGGGGTTTTTGCCACCGGGCTGGAACACAAGATGGGCATCAAGTCCTCCCCGACATGCGAAATGACCTTCGGCGCAACCGATGTCCCCGCCGTCGGGTACCTCGTCGGCGACGTGCACAACGGGATCGCGCAGATGTTCACCGTGATCGAGCACGCGCGCATGACGATCGGCGTCAAGGCCGCCGGGACGCTGTCCACGGGCTACCTGAACGCGCTGGCCTTCGCCAAGGAGCGGGTGCAGGGCGCGGACCTCACGCAGATGGCGGACAAGACCGCGCCGCGGGTGACGATCATGCACCACCCGGACGTCCGCCGCAGCCTGATGACGCAGAAGGCTTACGCCGAAGGTTTGCGGGCGTTGTACATGTACGCCGCCGCACACCAGGAAGACACGACGGCACAACATGTTTCGGGAGCCGATCACGAGATGGCGCACCGCGTGGACGACCTCCTGCTGCCGATCGTCAAGGGCGTGAGCTCGGAGCGGGCCTACGAAGTCCTGACCGAGTCGCTGCAGACGCTCGGCGGTTCGGGCTTCCTGCAGGACTATCCCCTCGAGCAGTACATCCGGGACGCCAAGATCGACTCGCTCTACGAGGGCACCACGGCCATCCAGGCGCTGGACTTCTTCTTCCGCAAGATCGTCCGCGACCGCGGCCAGGCCCTGCAGTTCGTGACGGCCCAGATCACCGCGACGATCGACGCCTGCGACGAGGCGCTCAATCCGCAGGCGCTGTTGCTGCAGACCGCGCTCGACGAGGTCACGGCGATGACCGGCGCGTTGACCGGCTACCTGATGTCCGCCGCCCAGCACCCCACCGAGATCTACAAGGTCGGACTGGGGTCGGTGCGGTACCTACTCGCGGTCGGCGATCTGCTCATCGGCTGGCGGTTGCTGGTGCAGGCCGGCGTCGCGCACGCCGCACTGGCGGACGCTGCCGGAGACGACGCGGCGTTCTATCGGGGCAAGGTCGCGACCGCGGCGTTCTTCGCCAAGAACGTGCTGCCGAGGCTCGCGTCGCTGCGCAAGGTCATCGAGTCCATCGACGACGACGTCATGCGCGTTCCCGAGCAGGCGTTCTGACCGTCCCGCGCGTTACACACAGGTTACGTACAGCTTCAACCGGTAATACCCATTCCGTCGGGTCCAACCACGATGGGAGAAACGTTGATGTCTGCCAGCTGTCCAACCCCCCGGCTCACCCGGGTCGCAGTCCTCGGGGTCGCCGGGGTCGCCGCGCTGTCCCTCGCCGCGTGCGGTTCGTCCAACAAGTCGAGTCCGACCACGTCGACGTCGACGTCCACGTCGGTGGTGACGTCGACGACCACATCGCCGGGACCGGCCACCGGCGAAGCCAAGGTCAGCGGCATGATCGCGTCGGTGGCGGGCAACTCGATGCAGGTCACCAAGCAGGACAACTCCACCGCCGCGGTGAACTTCACCTCCACCACCAAGGTCACCGAGACCACGCCCGCCGCGCTGACCGACGTCACCTCGGGCAGCTGCGTGACCGTGCGGCCCGCCCGGGAAGCCCAGGGCGGTCAGCCCGTCACCGCGGCGTCGGTGAAGGTCAGCCCCTCCGTCAATGGGGCGTGCCCGGCCAAGCCGACGGCGCAGAGTCCGAGTTCCCCCACGCCGCCGCCCCCGGGGTCACCGGCGCCGGCCCCGAAACCGGCCGCCATCCGGGGTTCGGTCGCCTCGGTGGCGGGTAACACGATCAACGTCACCGGCACCGACCCCAGCGGCAACACGACGCAGACGGCCGTGACGGTCGACGACAAGACGAAGTACATGAAGCAGTCCTCCGCCACCACGGACGCGATCGCGCAGGGTAAGTGCGTCTGGGCGCGCGGAACGATGGACAACGGGGGCGCGCTGCAGGCCACCAGCATCAACGTCCGGCAGGCCACCGACGGCAAATGCGGCAAGCCCAAGCCTCCCGGGCAGGGCGGCTGATCGCGGCCCCGGACGCTGAGATCACCGTCACACCAGGTGAGCGCGGTTGTGACAACCGCGCTCACCTGGGTATCCGCTGTCGATTGACCGCGCGATCGGAGACGTGACGATGCCCGCCAGTTCGGTAAGCCCCCGGCTCGCCCGGCTCGCGCTCGTGGCCGTGGTGGCGGTGATCGCGCTGTGCGTCGCAATGTGCCGTTCGAACGACACAAAACCCACGAGTCCCGCCAAGCCGGCGGTGACCCCGGCGGCCGCCGCGCCGGCGCCGAACGCGGCGCCGCCGCCCGCGCCCCCGCCCGCGGGCAAGGACCACGTCGAGGGGCTGATCGAGTCGGTGTCGGGCGGCACGATCGAGCTCCGCACCCGAAGCGGGAGCGCGACGGTGGACTTCGCGCCGTCCACGCGGGTCGTGCAGGTCGCCCCGGCCAAGCTGACCGACGTCACCCCGGGCAGCTGCGTCAACGTGCGCGCCGCCCCGCAGAGCGCTCCGACCGGTGGCGCGATCACGGCGCAGTCGGTGACGATCACCTCCGCCGTCGACGGCAGGTGTCCGCCGCCTGCCGGCTTCTACGGCACGGTCACCTCGGTCTCCGGCGACACCATCGGGGTCAGCGGCATCGGTCCGCAGGCGGCCCCCACCAACGTGACGGTCGCCAACTCGACGTCATACCAGCGGCAGACGCCCACGGGCGTCCAGGCGATCGCCCACGGGAAATGCATGGGGGCGCAGGGAATTCAGGACGCCGGCGTGCTGCACGCGGCCACGATCAGCCTCCAGACGTGCCCGCCGATGGGGCATCCGCACCACCACCACCTCCACCTGCCGCACCTGCCCTTCCACCTTTAGCACCACTAGGCGGAGGGGGCCTGGATCAGCCTCAGACGGTGAAGCCGAGGGCGCGCAGTTGTTCGCGGCCGTCGTCGGTGATCTTGTCCGGGCCCCACGGCGGGTTCCACACCCAGTTGATCCGCAGGTCGTCCACCAGCCCGCTGCTGACCAGCGCGCTGCGTGACTGGTCCTCGATGACGTCGGTCAGCGGGCAGGCCGCCGAGGTCAACGTCATGTCGATCAGGGCCACGGTCCCGTCGTCGCCCTCTTCCACGTTGAGGCCGTAGACCAGTCCGAGATCGACGACGTTGATGCCCAGCTCGGGGTCGACGACGTCGCGCATCGCCTCCTCGAGGTCGGCAAGAAATTCGTCACCCGGTGCGGCGGTCTCGCTCATCCTTCTCCTCCTCGAAGTCCGCGCCCCTGTCCGAGCAGGCTTGGGCCAGCGCGTCTTTGAACGCCATCCAGCCCAGCAGCGCACATTTCACCCGGGCCGGGTATTTCGCGACGCCCGCGAACGCGATCCCGTCCCCCAGAACGTCCTCGTCGCCCTCGATGGTGCCGCGGGAGGACACCATGTCGGTGAACGCCGCGACGGTGCGCAGCGCCTCGGGCACCGTTTGACCGATCACCTGCTGGGTCAGCACCGAGGTGGCCGCTTGGCTGATCGAGCAGCCCTGCCCGTCATAGGAGACGTCCGCGACGCGCCGCCCGTCGTCGGAGAGCGCGACCCGCAGGGTCACCTCGTCACCGCAGACCGGGTTCACGTGGGAAACCTGCGCGCCGAACGGCTCCCGCAGGCCGCGGTGCTGCGGATGCTTGTAGTGATCGAGGATCACGTCCTGATACATCTGCTCGAGGCGCACTGTCAGTCTCTCCCAAAGAATTCGAGGGCCCGCCGCACGCCGGCCACCAGACGCTGGACCTCCTCGGCGGTGTTGTACACCGCGAACGACGCCCGGGCGGTGGCCGCCACGCCGAACCGGCGATGCAGCGGCATCGCGCAGTGATGCCCGACGCGCACCGCGACACCCTCGTCGTCGAGCACCTGCCCGACGTCGTGCGCGTGCACACCGTCGACGACGAAAGAGACCGGCGAGCCACGGTTTTCCATCGCGGTCGGCCCGACGATCCGCACGCCGTCGATGCTTGACAGGCCGTCGATGGCCGCGGCGACCAGCGCCCGCTCATGCTCCTCGACCGCCGCCATGCCGATGGCGCCGAGATAGCGTGCCGCCGCGCCCAACCCGACCACTTGGGAGGTCATCGGTGTGCCGGCCTCGAACCGTTGCGGCGCCGGCGCATACGTCGACGACTCCATGGTCACCGTCTCGATCATCGACCCACCGGTCAGGAACGGCGGCAGCTCCGAGAGCACCTGACGTCGGGCGTAGAGCACGCCGACCCCATTGGGGGCCAACATCTTGTGCCCGGAGAACGCGGCGAAGTCGACGTCGAGCGCGTGCAGGTCGACCGGCTGGTGCGGCACCGACTGGCAGGCGTCCAGCACCGTCACGGCGCCCACCGCCTTGGCGCGGCCGACCAGTTCGGCCACCGGCGCCACCGCGCCGGTCACGTTCGAGTGATGGCTGAAGGCAACGATCTTCACGCGCTCGTCGAGTTCCAGCGAGTCCAGGTCGATGCGCCCGTCGTCGGTGACGCCGTACCAGCGCAGCGTGGCGCCGCTGCGACGGGCCAGCTCCTGCCACGGGACGATGTTGGCGTGGTGTTCGAGCTCGGTGGTGACGATGACGTCACCCTCGCCGACGGCACGGTCAAACCGCTTGTCCCCCAGCACATATGACGCCAGGTTGAGCGCCTCGGTGGCGTTGCGGGTGAACACCAGCTCGTCGGCACCGGCGCCGACGAACGCCGCGATGTCGGCGCGGCCCTGCTCGTAGGCGTCGGTCGCCTCCTCCATCAGCTGATGCGCCCCGCGGTGCACCGCCCCGTTGGAGGTGATCAAAAACTCGCGCTCGGCATCGAGCACCTGCAGCGGGCGCTGAGACGTCGCCCCGGAATCCAGGTACGCCAACTGCTTTCCGCCGCGCATGGTGCGCTTCAGGATCGGAAAGTCGGCGCGGATGGCGTCGACGTCCAGGGGTGTCGGGGTCATGCTTACGCCCCCGCGGCCGCCGCTCGCGGCGAAGCCGGGCGCAGGGGGTCGTCGCCATCGGTCTGGGTGAAGCGCACGTAGCCGTGCTCCTCGAGTTCGTCGGCCAGCTCCGGACCGCCGGACTCGACGATCCGGCCGCCGACGAACACGTGCACGAACTGCGGGCGGATGTAGCGCAGGATCCGGGTGTAGTGCGTGATGAGCAGGATGCCCCCGTGCTCGGACTCCGCATAGCGGTTCACGCCCTCGCTGACCACCCGCAGCGCGTCGACGTCCAGCCCGGAGTCCGTCTCGTCGAGGATGGCGATCTTGGGCTTGAGCAACCCCAGCTGCAGGATCTCGTGGCGCTTCTTCTCGCCGCCGGAAAACCCTTCGTTGACGCTGCGTTCGGCGAACGCCGGGTCGATGTCGAGGTCCGACATGGCGGCCTTGACCTCCTTGACCCAGTGCCGCAGTTTCGGCGGCTCGCCGCGGACGGCGGTGGCGGCGCTGCGCAGGAAGTTCGACATCGACACGCCGGGCACCTCGACGGGGTACTGCATGGCCAGGAACAACCCGGCGCGGGCGCGCTCGTCGACGCTCATCTCCAGCACGTTCTGGCCGTCCAGCGTGATCGACCCGGACGTCACCCGGTATTTCGGGTGACCGGCGATCGCGTAGGACAGCGTGGACTTGCCCGAGCCGTTGGGCCCCATCACCGCGTGCGTCTCGCCGGACTTCACGGTGAGGTTGACGCCGGTGAGGATCGGGATCTCGCGGCTGCCCTCGGGGGCGTTGGGGTCTTCGACGCTGACGTGCAGGTCTTTGATCTCGAGTGTGGTCATAGGGCTGTTTTCTTCTCCGTGATTTCCAGTTCGTGTTCGATGGCCGCGGTCAGGCGTTCCCGGAGCTCGGGTACGGCGATCTTGGAGATGATCTCGCCGAAGAAGCCGCGCACCACCAGCCGGCGGGCCTGGTCTTCGGGTATGCCGCGGGCACGCAGGTAGAACAGTTGCTCGTCGTCGAATCGCCCTGTGGCACTGGCGTGCCCGGCGCCGACGATCTCACCGGTTTCGATCTCCAAGTTGGGCACCGAGTCGGCGCGCGCGCCGTCGGTGAGCACCAGATTGCGGTTGACCTCGAAGGTTTCGGTGTCGGTGGCCTCGGCGCGGATCAGCACGTCGCCCACCCAGACGGTGTGCGCGTCGGGGCGCTGCGAAGCCGGATCTCCCTGCAGCGCACCCTTGTACAGCACGTTGGACTTGCAGTTGGGTTGCGCGTGGTCGACCAGCAGCCGCGACTCGAGGTGCTGCCCGTCGTCGGCGAAGTACAACCCGAGCAGCTCCGCGTCCCCGCCCGGACCGGTGTACCGCACGTTGGCCGACATGCGCACCACCTCGCCGCCCAGGGTGACGGCCACGTGCCGCAGCACCGCGTCCTTACCCAGCCGGGCGTGCTGTGCGGACAGGTGCACCATGTCGTCGGCCCAGTCCGCGATCCACACCACGGTCAGCCGGGCGGCGTCGTCGACGATGAATTCGACGTTGTCGGCGTAGGTTCCGCTCCCCCGATGGTCGATCACCACGACCGCCTCGCCGAGTTCGGCGACGCTGATCTGCAGGTGCCCGTACGCGACCGCGCCGGCCCCGGGGCCGGTCACGGTGATGTTGACCGGTTCGGCGATCTGCGTGTCGCGCCCGACGCTCACCAGCGTCGCGGAATTGAACGACGAAAACGCTTGCGCGGCAACCCTGTCGGCGGGCACACCGCCACGGCCCAGCCGCTCGTCGCCGCGCCGGATGGTTTCGACCCGCACGCCGGGCTGTTCGCTGACGTCGATCCGCGCCACGCCCGTGGCCCGCGCGGAGCCGTCGTGCAGGCCGCGCAGCCGGCGCAGCGGGGTGAACCGCCAGATTTCGTCGCGCCCACTGGGCACCTCGAAGGCGTCCACGTCGAAGGACGCGAACAGCTCGCCCTTGTTGGCCGCGGCGAGGGCCGAACCCTCAACCGCCTCGGTAAATCCCGTCACTAGCCGACCGCACCTTCCATCTGCAGCTCGATCAGCCGGTTGAGCTCGAGGGCATATTCCATCGGCAGCTCCTTGGCGATCGGCTCGACGAAGCCGCGCACCACCATCGCCATCGCCTCGTCCTCGGTCAGGCCACGGCTCATCAGGTAGAACAGCTGGTTGTCGCTGACCTTGGACACGGTGGCCTCATGCCCCATCGTGACGTCGTCCTCGCGGATGTCGACGTAGGGGTAGGTGTCGCTGCGGCTGATCGTATCGACCAGCAGCGCATCGCATTTCACGCTGGATCGGGACCCGTGCGCGCCCTTGTTCACCTGGACCAGGCCGCGGTAGGACGTACGGCCACCGCCGCGGGCCACCGACTTGGAGACGATGTTGCTCGACGTGTTCGGCGCCAGGTGCAGCATCTTGGCGCCGGCGTCCTGGTGCTGGCCCTCGCCGGCGAAGGCGACCGACAGGACCTCGCCCTTGGCGTGCTCCCCGGTCATCCAGACCGCCGGGTATTTCATGGTCACCTTGGAGCCGATGTTGCCGTCGACCCACTCCATGGTGGCGCCCGCTTCGGCGCGGGCCCGCTTGGTGACCAGGTTGTAGACGTTGTTCGACCAGTTCTGGATGGTGGTGTAACGGCAACGTCCGCCGGGCTTCACGATGATCTCCACCACCGCCGAGTGCAGCGAGTCCGACGTGTAGATGGGCGCGGTGCAACCCTCTACGTAGTGCACGTAAGCGTCTTCGTCGACGATGATCAGCGTGCGCTCGAACTGGCCCATGTTCTCGGTGTTGATCCGGAAGTAGGCCTGTAGCGGGATGTCGACGTGCACGCCGGGCGGGACGTAGATGAACGATCCGCCACTCCACACCGCGGCGTTCAGCGCGGAGAACTTGTTGTCGCCCGCCGGGATGACGGTGCCGAAGTACTGCTGGAAGAGCTCGGGGTGTTCCCGCAGTCCCGTGTCGGTGTCGAGGAAGATGACGCCCTGGGCCTCCAGGTCCTCGCGGATCTGGTGGTACACCACCTCGGACTCGTACTGGGCGGCCACACCGGCGACCAGGCGCTGCTTTTCGGCCTCCGGGATGCCCAGCCTGTCGTAGGTGTTCCGGATGTCCTCGGGCAGGTCATCCCAGGAGGCGGCCTGCTTCTCGGTGGAGCGCACGAAGTACTTGATGTTGTCGAAGTCGATGCCCCCGAGGTTGGAACCCCACGTCGGCATCGGCTTGCGCTCGAAGATGCGCAACGCCTTCAGGCGCGTCTGCAGCATCCAGTCGGGCTCGTTCTTCTTGTCCGAGATGTCGCGGACCACCGCCTCGGACAGCCCGCGCTGGGCGCTGGACCCCGCGACGTCGGTGTCGGCCCAGCCGTAGCCATAGCGGCCCAACGAGGCGATCGTCTGCTCCTGGGTCAACGGCTCGGCCGTTGCCTTCTGGGCCTCTGGCGTGAGGGTCATAGCGACGCTCCTTCGATGCTCGTGGTGTCGGTGCGGCGCGGGCTGGGCGCCTTCGAACTAGGGACAGTGAGGGGCACGTGAGTGGTGCAGGCGCAGTCCCCGTTGACGATGGTCGCCAACCGCTGCACGTGGGTTCCGAGCACCTCGGCCATGGCCTGCTGCTCGGCTTCACACAACTCGGGGAATTCCTCGGCGACGTGCGACACCGGGCAGTGGTGCTGGCAGATCTGCACGCCGTGGATCGGGCCGCCGACCCGTGTCGTGGTGGCGACGTAGCCGGCCTTGGTCAGCGCGCCGGCAACCCGTTCGGCGGCCGCCTCCACCTCGGTGTCGCCGGCGCTGTCCGCCGCCGGCACACCGGCCAGGATCGCGTCGATGCGGCGCCGGGCGAATGCGCGCACGGCGTCCTCCCCGCCAATCTCCCGCAGCTGCCGCATCGCCGCCGACGCCAGGTCGTCGTACGCGTGGTCGAGCTTGGCCCGTCCCGCGGCGGTCAGCCGGAACCGCTTGGCGGGGCGGCCGCGACCCACCTGCTGCCAGGCCGCGGCGGGCACCGACTCGGCGTCGCCCGCCTCGATCAATGCGTCGAGGTGACGCCGGACGCCGGCCGCCGCCAGCCCGAGCCGATCGCCGATCTCGCCGGCGGTGATCGTCCCGGACTCCAGCAGCAGGCGCACGATGGCGCGACGGGTGTGACCATCCCGCGCCGCGGCGGCCGCCGCGCCCACGGCAGCGTCGTCGAAGCCGGTATGGATTTTCACAACACCAGTGTGACGCAATTCCGGGGATCGGTCTACCAAGGGTGCCCTGATCGGGCGTTGCGCTGGTCACAGTCGGGTTGGAAACCGAGCCCGGCGACCCCGGCGGCTACGCTGCTCTGATGGCAGCCCGCCACCACGCGCTGAGCTCGTCGATCGCCAGCTTGCATGGCGACGAGCAGGCGGTGGGCACGCCGCTGAACGAGACCGAACTCACCGCGCTGCAGCGGACCCGCCTCTTCGGCGCGACCGGCACCATCCTGATGGCCATCGGCGCGCTCGGCGCCGGGGCCCGGCCCGTCGTGCAGGACCCCACCTTCGGGGTGCGGCTGCTCAACCTGCCGTCCCGCATCCAGACGGTCTCGCTGACGATGACGACGACGGGCGCGGTCATGATGGCGCTCGCCTGGTTGATGCTCGGCCGGTTCGCGCTGGGCGGCAGGCGGATGTCCCGCGGCGACCTGGACCGCACCCTGCTGCTGTGGACGCTGCCTCTGCTGATCGCGCCGCCGATGTACAGCAAGGACGTCTACTCCTACCTGGCCCAGAGCCAGATCTCCCTGGAGGGCCTCGACCCCTACCGGGTCGGTCCGGCGTCCGGGCTCGGGCTGTCGCACGTCTTCACGCTGTCGGTCCCCACGCTGTGGCGCGAGACGCCGGCCCCGTACGGGCCGCTCTTCCTGTGGATCGGCCGCGGCATCTCCGCGATCACCGGGGAGAACATCGTCGCCGCCGTGTTGTGTCACCGGCTGGTCGAGCTGATCGGCGTGGGCCTGATCGTGTGGGCGACCCCGCGGCTGGCGCGGCGCTGCGGCGTCGCCGAGGTCAGCGCGTTGTGGCTGGGCGCGGCCAACCCGCTGCTGATCATGCATCTGGTCGCCGGCGTCCACAACGAGGCGCTGATGCTCGGGCTGATGCTGGCCGGCGCCGAGTTCGCGCTGCGCGGCCTGGACCCGTCCCGCTTCCCGCGGCTGCTGCCCGCGTCGTGGAAGCCCGGCCCCGACTGGGAACCGCTGGGCATGCTGGTCGCCGGGGCGATCCTGATCACGCTGTCGTCGCAGGTGAAGCTGCCCTCGCTACTGGCGCTGGGCTTCGTCACGATGGCCCTGGCCTGCCGCTGCGGGGGCACGCTGAAGGCGCTGCTGCTCTCGGGCGGCGCGATGTCGGCGCTCTCCCTGGCGGTGATGGCCGCCGTCGGCTGGGCCAGCGGGCTGGGGTTCGGCTGGATCTACACGCTGGGCACCGCCAACGTGGTGCGCAGCTGGATGTCACCCCCGACGCTGCTGGCGCTGGGGACCGGGCAGGTCGGCATCCTGCTGGGGCTCGGCGATCACACCACCGCGGTGCTGGGGCTCACCCGCGCCATCGGCGTGCTGATCATCATGGTGATGGTGGGCTGGCTGCTGATCGCCGTCTTCCGCGGGCGGCTGCACCCGATCGGCGGGCTGGGCGTGGCCCTGGGCGTCACCGTGCTGCTGTTTCCGGTCGTGCAGCCCTGGTATCTGCTCTGGGCGATCATCCCGCTGGCCGCCTGGGCGACCCGCAGCGGATTCCGGGCGGCGGTCATCGTGATCACCCTCGTCGTCGGCATCTTCGGCCCGACGGCCAACGGGGACCGCTTCGCGCTGTTTCAGATCGTGGACGCCACGCTGGCCAGCACCGTCATCGTCGTCGCGCTCATCGCGCTGACGTATACCCGCTTGCCGTGGCGGCGGCTCCCGGCCGAGGACGCCGAAACGCCTCCGGAGCCCGCCGGGAGCGAGCCGGCGGCCGAGTCAGCTCACACCACCCGAGCCACCCCTCGTTCAGAGGCGGTACCTGACGCCTACGCTGATTCCACGTGAGCCGCGCCGACGACGATGCAGTGGGGGTACCGCCCGCTTGCGGGGGACGAAGCGATGAGGAGGAGCGGCGCTCGTGAGCTCGGCCGTTCCTGAAACAGTCGTGCGACTGCGCGGGGTGAGCAAGCGCTACGGAACCACCACGGCCGTCGACGATCTCGACCTCGAGGTGCACGCCGCCGAAGTGCTCGCCCTGCTGGGTCCCAACGGCGCCGGCAAGACCACCACGGTCGAAATGTGCGAGGGCTTCGTCCGCCCGGACGCCGGCACCATCGAGGTCCTCGGGCTGGACCCGATCGCCGACAACGCGCGCCTGCGCACCCGCATCGGCGTGATGCTGCAGGGCGGCGGCGGCTACCCCAGCGCGCGCGCCGGCGAAATGCTCAACCTGGTCGCGTCGTACGCCGCGGACCCGCTGGACCCGGCGTGGCTCCTGGACACCCTCGGCCTCACCGACGCCGCCCGCACCACCTATCGGCGGCTGTCCGGCGGGCAGCAACAGCGGCTCGCGCTGGCCTGTGCGCTGGTCGGCCGCCCCGAACTGGTCTTCCTCGACGAACCCACCGCGGGCATGGACGCGCACGCCCGGCTGCTGGTCTGGGATCTGATCAACGCGCTGCGCCGCGACGGGGTGACGGTGCTGCTGACCACCCACCAGCTCAAGGAGGCCGAGGAGCTCGCCGATCGGCTGGTCATCATCGACCACGGCGCGACGGTGGCCGCCGGCACACCGGCCGAGCTGATGCGCACCGGCGCCAAGGACGAGTTGCGGTTCACCGCGCCGCCGCGGCTCGACCTGTCCCTGTTGACCGCCGCCCTGCCGGAGGACTACCGGGCCAGCGAGGTGACGCCCGGCGAGTATCTGGTCGAGGGCCGGGTGGATCCGCAGGTGCTGGCGACCGTGACGGCGTGGTGCGCGCGGATCGACGTGCTGGCCACCGACATGCGCGTCGAGCAGCGCAGCCTCGAGGATGTGTTCCTCGACCTCACCGGCAGGAAGTTGCGGCAGTGACCGAATCGAACGTCTTCCCCGCGGGGACCTTCACCCCCGACCCGCGGCCGAACGCCGTGCCGCGGATGCTGGCCGCGCAGTTCGGCCTGGAGCTCAAGCTGCTGCTGCGCAACGGCGAGCAGCTGCTGCTGACCATGTTCATCCCGATCACGCTGCTGGTCGGGTTGACGCTGCTGCCCTTCGGTTCCTTCGGCCACAACCGGGCCGCCACCTTCGTCCCGGTCATCATGGCCCTCGCGGTGATCTCGACCGCGTTCACCGGCCAGGCCATCGCGGTCGCCTTCGACCGCCGCTACGGCGCCCTCAAGCGGCTGGGCGCGACCCCGCTGCCGGTCTGGGGCATCATCGCCGGCAAGTCGCTGGCCGTGGTCACCGTGGTGTTCCTGCAGGCGATCCTGTTGGGCGCCATCGGGTTCGCGCTGGGCTGGCGGCCCGCCCCGGCGGCGCTGGCGCTGGGCGCGGCGGTGATCGCGCTGGGCACCGCCTGCTTCGCGGCGCTCGGCCTGCTGCTCGGGGGGACCCTGCGGGCCGAGATCGTGCTCGCGGTCGCCAACCTGCTGTGGTTCGTGTTCGCCGGGCTCGGCGCGCTCACGGTGGAGAGCGGGATGATCCCCACCGGGGTGAAGTGGGCCGCCCGGCTGACCCCGTCGGGCGCGCTGACCGAGGCCCTGTCGCGGGCGATGGCCCTGTCGGTGGACTGGTTCGGGATCGTCGTGCTGGCGGTGTGGGGCGCCGTCGCGGCGCTGGCCGCGCTGCGCTGGTTCCGCTTCACCTGATGCCGGCGAGATTGCCGCCATGGTCGTGGTTGGCGTCGCGAGAACAGCCATGACGGCAATCTCGACGTCGGCAGGGCTTACTACAGGGCGTAGTTTTCGTTGGCCTACCATCGGGCCATGCTCGGACGAACGCTGATGCGGCTGGTGGACCTGCTCCCCCACCCGAGCGTGCGCGTCCAGCGCCTCATCGCCGCGGCCGTCATCCTCACCCAGGGCGGCATCGCCGTCACAGGGGCGATCGTCCGCGTCACCGCGTCCGGGCTGGGGTGCCCGACCTGGCCGCAGTGCTTCCCGGGCAGCTTCACCCCGGTGGCTCACGCCGAGGTGCCGCGAATCCACCAGGCGGTCGAATTCGGCAACCGCATGATCACCTTCGCGGTGGTCATCGCCGCGGCGCTGGCCGTGCTGGCGGTGACCCGGGCCCGGCGGCGCAGGGAGATCCTCGTGTACGCGTGGCTGATGCCGATCTCGACGGTGATGCAGGCCGTCATCGGCGGCATCACCGTGCGCACCGGGCTGCTGTGGTGGACGGTGGCCATCCACCTGCTCACTTCGATGACGATGGTGTGGCTGTCGGTGCTGCTCTACGTCAAGGTCGGCGAGCCGGACGACGGAGTGGTGCACCGGCGTGTGCCCAGGCCGCTGCGCGCGCTGACGGCGCTGATCGGGCTGGACCTGACCGCGGTGCTGGTCACCGGCACGCTGGTGACGGCCGCCGGCCCGCACGCGGGCGACCGCAGCCCGACGCGGACGGTGCCGCGGCTCGAGGTGGCCGTCGAGACCCTGGTCCACGCGCATTCGTCGCTGCTGATCGCCTACCTCGCCCTGGTGGTCGGGCTGGGCTTCGGGCTGCTGGCGGTGCACGCAGCGCGGCCCATCCTGCGGCGGCTGACCGTGCTGCTCGCCCTCGTCTGCGCGCAGGCCGCCGTCGGCACCGCCCAGTACTTCACCGGGGTGCCCGCCGCGCTGGTCGCGCTGCACGTGGCCGGCGCCGCGGCGTGCACCGCGGCGACCGCCGCGCTATGGGCCTCGATGCGAGAGCGGGCCCAGCCCGAGCCGTTCGCAGGCTGACTCCACGGCCAGCGCGAAGTCGCGCTCGGCGCGCTCGCGGGTGCCGGCGTCCAGGCGTGACCAGCCCAGCGACGGGGCGACGAGGTCAAGCCCCACCAGCCGGTCCCCGGCCACATCGGCACGCGCGTAGAGCAGTTCGCGCGCGGTGATGCCGGCGCGGCTGGCGGCCGCCGCAAGCGCGGCGCGGCCGACGTCCCACGCCTCGAACTCCGGCTCGACCGGCCAGGCGTGTGACTGGTCGCCGCCCAGGAAGATCAAGGCCGCCTGCGCCGGCCCGTCGGGCAGCGTCGGCACCCCGTCGTGCTCGAGGTCCCGCAGATACCGCGCATCGAGGTTCCACGCGACGGCGCCGGGCGGGTTGAGCAGGTGGCGCACGCGCCGGGTCCAGGCCACGAACTCGTCGCGCCGGCCGACGGCGTTCCCGATGCCGCGCAGGATCACCAGGTCTGCGTCCAGGGTTTCCGGGTCGTCCCAGGCCAACCAGCGGGCGTGCAGCCCACGCGCGCGCAGCGCGGGCACCAGCCCGGCATCGTCGCCCGCCCCCGCCAGCACGATGCGGGGATGGAAGACGTCCGGACGGGCGAGTTTCATGCCCGGGCATGATAAGCACATGCACGCAATCGAAGTCAGCGAAACCGGCGGCCCCGAGGTGTTGCGCTACGTCGACGCGCCCCGACCCGCCCCGCGGGCCGGCGAGGTGCTGATCAAGGCCGAAGCGATCGGCGTCAATTACATCGACACCTACTTCCGCTCGGGCCAGTACCCGCGCGAGCTGCCGTTCATCCTCGGATCCGAGCTGTGCGGCACCGTCGCCGAGATCGGTGACGGCGCCGACGGCTTCCGCATCGGCGACCGCGTGGTCAGCGCGTCGGCGTCCGGCGGCTACGCCGAGTTCGCCGCTGCCCCAGCGTCCTTGACGGCTCATGTGCCGGACGGGGTGAGTTCGGAAGTGGCGGCGTCGGTGCTGCTGAAGGGCCTGACGGCGCACTACCTGTTGAAGTCGGTGTACCCGGTGCAGGCGGGCGACACGGTGCTGGTGCACGCCGGCGCGGGCGGGGTGGGGCTGATCCTGACGCAGTGGGCGCATCTGCTCGGCGCGCGGGTCATCACCACGGTGTCCACGCCGGAGAAGGCGCGGATGTCCAGGGCGGCCGGCGCCGACGAGGTGCTGTCCTACCCCGACGACGCGGACGAATTCGGCCGGCGGATTCGCGAACTCACCGACGGAGCGGGCGTCGAGGCCGTGTACGACGGCGTCGGCGCCAGTACCTTCGATGCCAGCCTGGCCAGCCTGGCCGTGCGGGGCACGCTCGCGTTGTTCGGCGCGGCCAGCGGACCCGTCCCGCCGTTCGACCCGCAGCGCCTCAACGCCGCCGGCTCGGTGTTCCTGACCCGGCCGTCGCTGGCCCACTTCATCCGTACGGGCCAGGAATTCAGCTGGCGCGCAGAGGAATTGTTCGACGCGATCGCCGGCGGTGCGATCAACATCGAGGTCGGCGGGCGCTATCCGCTCGCCGAAGCCGCGCGCGCCCACCAGGACCTGCAGGGCCGCAAGACCGCCGGCTCTATCGTGCTGCTGCCCTGAACCGTTGTCAGTGACCGTTGCCAGTGACGCCGAGTGTGGGGCGTGGGGACGGATTCGAGGCGGATCTCGTACCTAGGGCCCACGGTCGGCGGGAACGGCGTCAGAACAGGTGCGGCAGCCCGATCACCGAGTCGACCGCCAGCGCGCAGAACACCACCGCGAGGTAGTTGTTCGACTGTAGGAACAACCGCAGCGGCTTGACCGGCTCGCCGGCACGCACCCCGGCGTAGAGCTGGTGGGCCATCGCCAGGAACCACACCCCGGCGACCACCGCGACCGCCGCGTACAGCCAGCCGGTGGCCAGCGCCAGCGCCAGCGTCGTCGCCACCGTCAGCCAGGTATAGATCAGGATCTGCTTGGTGACCTGACGCTCGGTCGCCACGGCGGGCAGCATCGGGACACCGGCCGCCTTGTAGTCCTCCTTGTAACGCATCGCCAGCGCCCAGGTGTGCGGCGGCGTCCAGAAGAAGATGATCGCGAACATCACCAAAGCAGGCCAGCCGATGGTGCCGGTGACCGCCGACCAGCCGATCATCACCGGCATGCAGCCGGCCGCGCCGCCCCACACCACGTTCTGCGAGGTGCGGCGCTTGAGCAGCAGCGTGTACACGAACACGTAGAAGGCGATGGTGGCGAGCGCCAGCAGACCGGACAACAGGTTGGTCGTCCACCACAGCCAGCAGAACGAGGCGACCGTGAGCGCGAGTCCGAACACCAACGCGTTTCGGGTCGGCACCGCCGCGCGGGCCAGCGGACGGCGCGCGGTGCGCTTCATCACCTTGTCGATGTCGGCGTCGGCCACGCAGTTGAGCGTGTTGGCTCCGCCCGCGGCAAGCATCCCGCCGATCAAGGTGTTGAGGATCAACAGCGGGTTCACGGTCCCGCGGTGGGCCAGCAGCATGGCGGGTATCGCGGTCACCAGCAACAGTTCGATGACCCGGGGTTTGGTCAGCGCCAAATAGGCCATGACCGTGCCGATAGCCCGGTTCGTCCGCGGGGCGGCATCCGGCCCGGATCGCCGCCGGGCGGCACTTGCCACTCGGCTCGGTAATTGGCTCGGGGCGACGCGCCCGCGAACGCTCACGCAATAACTCCTTGGGGTCGCAGCAGCGCGCAGCATCTACTACACACGATGGTAGACCGCGGGCCGGTGATGGCCCGCCCGCAGGGTCCATTCACCCAGGTTTCTCCCAGATATCCGAACTGAATGTTACGGGCCGACAAGCACCGCGTAATTTTCACACCAGCCGGCGGCGGGTACCCGAAATCCTGCACTGCAAGAGCCGGCCCTCCCGCACTAGGGTGGGATTGATCAGCTTGATGACCCACAAGGACTGAGTCTGTGACCACACTCGAAGAGATCTCGACGCTGACCCAACCGCACCTCCCCGACGACTGGTCCGAGATCGACTCGACCGCCGTCGACACCATTCGGGTGCTGGCCGCCGACGCGGTCCAAAAGGTCGGAAACGGACATCCCGGAACGGCGATGAGCCTGGCTCCGCTCGCTTACACCCTGTTCCAGCGAACGATGCGACACGACCCCAGCGACACCCACTGGCTGGGCCGCGACCGGTTCGTGTTGTCGTGCGGGCACAGCAGCCTGACGCTGTACATCCAGCTCTACCTGGGTGGCTTCGGCCTGGAACTGTCCGACATCGAGTCGCTGCGCACCTGGGGTTCGAAGACGCCCGGGCACCCGGAGTTCCGCCACACCAAGGGCGTTGAGATCACCACCGGTCCGCTCGGGCAGGGCCTGGCGTCGGCGGTGGGCATGGCGATGGCGTCGCGCTACGAGCGCGGCCTGTTCGACCCCGACGCGGCCCCGGGCACCAGCCCGTTCGATCACTTCGTCTACGTGATCGCCTCCGACGGCGACATCGAGGAGGGCGTGACGTCCGAGGCGTCGTCGCTGGCGGCCGTGCAGCAGCTGGGCAACCTGATCGTGTTCTACGACCACAACCAGATCTCGATCGAGGACGACACCAACATCGCGCTGTGCGAGGACACCGCCGCGCGTTACGAGGCCTACGGCTGGCACGTGCAGCGGGTGGAGGGCGGCGAGAACGTCGTCGGCATCGAGGAGGCCATCGCCAACGCCAGGGCCGTCACCGACCGGCCGTCGTTCATCGAACTGCGCACCATCATCGGCTACCCGGCGCCCAAGCTGATGAACACCGGCAAGGCGCACGGCGCGGCGCTGGGCGACGAGGAAGTCGCGGCCGTCAAGCAGATCCTGGGCTTCGATCCGGAGAAGAAGTTCGAGGTGCGCGACGAGGTCATCGCGCACACCCGCAAGCTGGTGGACCGGGGCAAAGAGGCCCAGGAGCGCTGGCGAGTCGAATTTGAATCCTGGGCGCAGCGCGAACCCGACCGCAAGGCTCTGCTGGACCGGCTGACCGCCGAGGAGTTGCCCGACGGCTGGGACGCCGACGTCCCGCGCTGGGAACCGGGCGACAAGGCGCTGGCCACCCGCGCGGCGTCCGGCAAGGTGCTCAACGCCGTGGGGCCGAAACTTCCCGAGTTGTGGGGCGGCTCGGCCGACCTGGCCGGCAGCAACAACACCACCATGGATAATGTGAAATCCTTTGGCCCGCCGTCGATTTCGACCAAGGACTACACTGCGGACTGGTACGGACGGACGCTGCACTTCGGAGTGCGCGAGCACGCGATGGGGGCCATCCTGTCCGGCATCGTGCTGCACGGCCCCACCCGGGCCTACGGCGGCACATTCCTGCAGTTCTCCGACTACATGCGCCCGGCGGTGCGGCTGGCCGCGCTGATGGACATCGACACCATCTACGTGTGGACGCACGACTCGATCGGGCTCGGCGAGGACGGGCCGACCCACCAGCCGATCGAGCACCTCGCGGCGCTGCGCGCCATCCCGAAGCTCTCGGTGGTGCGCCCGGCCGACGCCAACGAGACCGCCTACGCCTGGCGCACGATCCTGGCCCGCGGCAACGGCAGCGGCCCGGTCGGGCTGATCCTGACCCGTCAGGGCGTGCCGATCCTGGAAGGCACCGACTACGAGGGCGTCACCCGGGGCGGCTACATCCTCGGCGACGAGGGCACCGAGGACCCAGACGTCGTGTTGATCGCCACCGGCTCGGAGGTTCAGCTCGCGGTCGAGGCGCAGAAGCTCTTGGCGGACAAGGACATCGTCGCGCGGGTGGTGTCCATGCCGTGCGTGGAATGGTTCGAGTCGCAGCCCGAGGACTACCGCGACAGCGTGCTGCCGCCGTCGGTGTCGGCCCGGGTGGCCGTCGAGGCGGGCGTCGCGCAGCCCTGGCACAAGCTGGTCGGCGACACCGGCAGGATCGTCTCGATCGAGCACTACGGCGAATCTGCCGATTACAAAACGTTGTTCCGGGAATTCGGTTTCACCGCAGAAGCCGTCGCGGCCGCCGCGGAACAGGTAGTGGATAACTGAGAAAGGGTGATTCACATGACTCAGAACCCTAACCTCGCGGCGCTGTCCGCCGCGGGAGTATCCGTTTGGCTGGACGACCTGTCGCGCCAGCGGCTGCAGTCGGGCAACCTGCAGGAGCTGATCGACACGAAAAGCGTTGTGGGGGTGACCACCAACCCGTCGATCTTCCAGAAGGCGCTGGCCGACAGCGATACCTACAACGAGCAGATCGCCGAGCTGGCCGAGCGGGGCGCCGACGTGGACGCCACCATCCGCACGGTCACCACCGACGATGTTCGCAACGCATGCGACGTGCTGCGCCCGCAGTGGGAGGCCTCCGACGGCGTCGACGGCCGGGTGTCCATCGAGGTGGACCCGCGCCTGGCCGCCGAGACCGACAAGACCACCGCGCAGGCCGTCGAGCTGTGGAAGATCGTCGACCGGCCGAACCTGTTCATCAAGATCCCGGCCACCAAGGCCGGCATTCCGGCCATCACCGCCGTTCTGGCGGAAGGCATCTCGGTCAACGTCACCCTCATTTTCTCGGTCGAGCGGCACCGCCAGGTGATGGACGCCTACCTCGCCGGCCTGGAGAAGGCCCGCGAGGCGGGGCACGACCTGTCCAAGATCCATTCGGTGGCATCGTTTTTCGTTTCGCGAGTGGACACCGAGGTGGACAAGCGGCTGGAAAAGATCGGCTCCGAGGAGGCGCTGGCGCTGCGCGGCCAGGCCGGGGTGGCCAACGCGCGGCTGGCCTACGCGGCCTACCAGGAGGTGTTCGAGGGCGGCGATCGCTACGAAGCGCTCAAGGGCGCCGGGGCCCGCGTCCAGCGTCCGCTGTGGGCGTCCACCGGCGTCAAGAACCCCGACTACTCCGACACCCTCTACGTCACCGAACTGGTCGCGCCGAACACGGTGAACACCATGCCGGAGAAGACGATCGACGCCGTCGCCGACCACGGTGAGATCAAGGGTGACACCGTCACCGGCACCGCGTCGGCCGCCCAGGAGCTGTTCGACAAGCTGGACGCGGTCGGGATCGACCTGACCGACGTGTTCATCGCGCTGGAGAACGAGGGCGTGGAGAAGTTCGTCGAGTCGTGGTCCGAGCTGCTGGAGGAGACACAGAAGCAGCTGGGTTCCGCCTCGAAATGAGTCCGGCTCGTACCGCAGCACGATGGCATAACCCGCTACGGGACAAGCGCGACAAGCGGCTGCCGAGGATCGCCGGCCCGTGCGGCATGGTGATCTTCGGCGTCACCGGCGACCTGGCCCGCAAGAAGGTGATGCCGGCCATCTACGACCTGGCCAACCGCGGGCTGCTGCCGCCGAGTTTCTCCCTGGTGGGCTTCGCCCGCCGGGACTGGGAGACCCAGGATTTCCGCAAGGTGGTCTACCAGGCCGTGAAGGATCACTGCCGGACGCCGTTCCGGGAGGAGAACTGGGAGCGGCTCGCCGAGGGATTCCGTTTCGTCCCGGGCTCTTTCGACGACGACGAGTCGTTCGCCCGGCTGGCCGAGACCCTGGACAAGCTGGATGCCGAGCGCGGCACCGGCGGCAACCACGCCTTCTACCTGGCGATCCCGCCGAAGTCCTTCCCGGTGGTGTGCGACCAGTTGCACCGGTCCGGGCTCGCCCGCCCGCAGGGCGATCGGTGGAGCCGGGTGGTCATCGAGAAGCCGTTCGGGCACGACCTGGAGAGCGCGCAGGCCCTCAACCATGCCGTCAACGCGGTCTTCCCCGAGGAGGCGGTGTTCCGCATCGACCACTATCTGGGCAAGGAGACGGTGCGCAACATCTTGGCGTTGCGGTTCGCCAATCAGCTGTTCGACCCGATCTGGAATTCGCACTACGTCGACCACGTCCAGATCACCATGGCCGAGGACATCGGATTGGGTGGGCGCGCGGGCTATTACGACGGTATCGGCGCCGCCCGCGACGTCATCCAGAACCACCTGATGCAGCTGCTGGCGCTGACCGCGATGGAGGAGCCGGTCAGCTTCAACCCGGCGGCGTTGCAGACCGAGAAGATCAAGGTGCTCTCGGCGACCCAGCTGGCCCAGCCCCTCGACGAGACCACCAGCCGGGGCCAGTACACCGCCGGCTGGCAGGGCGGCGAGAAGGTGGTCGGGCTGCTCGACGAGGAGGGGTTCGCCAAGGACTCCACCACCGAGACCTTCGCCGCCATCACGCTCGAGGTCGACACGCGCCGCTGGGCCGGCGTGCCGTTCTATCTGCGGACCGGAAAACGCCTGGGCCGCAGGGTGACCGAGATCGCGCTCGTCTTCAAACGCGCCCCGCACCTGCCGTTCGACGCCACCATGACCGACGAGCTGGGCGCCAACGCCATGGTGATCCGGGTGCAGCCCGACGAGGGCATCACGCTGCGGTTCGGTTCCAAGGTGCCGGGCACCGCGATGGAGGTCCGCGACGTCAACATGGACTTCTCCTACGGCTCGGCGTTCGCCGAAGAGTCGCCGGAGGCCTACGAACAGCTGATCCTCGACGTGCTGCTGGGCGAGCCGTCCCTGTTCCCGGTCAACGAAGAGGTCGAATTGGCCTGGCAGATCCTGGATCCCGTGCTGGACAACTGGGCGGCCGACGGCAAACCCGAGCCGTACGAGGCGGGCACCTGGGGACCGGAGTCCGCGTTCGAAATGCTGCGCCGGACCGGGCGCGAATGGCGGCGGCCGTGATGATTCCCGCCGTCGACGATGCAGAACCGCGTGACGAGGAGCGGCGCACGTGATTATCGACATGCCCGACACCACCACCACCGCGGTCAACAAGAAGCTCGACGAACTGCGGGAGAAGGTCGGCGCCGTGACCATGGGCCGGGTGCTGACGCTGATCATCGCGCCGGACAGCGACGCCATCCTCGAGGAGTCGCTCGAGGCGGCCAACAACGCCAGCCACGAACATCCCAGCCGGATCATCGTCACGATGCGCGGCGACCCGTACGCCGACGAGCCCCGCCTGGACGCGCAGCTGCGCGCGGGCGGGGACACCGGTGCCACCGAGGTGGTGATCCTCAACCTGTCCGGGGCGCTCGCCGGACACGCAGCCAGCGTGGTCACCCCCTTCCTGCTGCCCGACATCCCGGTGGTGGCGTGGTGGCCCGACATCGCTCCGGCCGTTCCGGCCCAGGACCCGTTGGGCAGGTTGGCGATCCGGCGCATCACCGACGCCACCAACGGAAGCGATCCGTTGTCGGCGATCAAGGGCCGGCTGCCCGGGTACACCGCCGGCGACACCGATCTGGCCTGGGCCCGCATCACCTACTGGCGGGCGCTGCTGACGTCCGCGGTCGACCTGCCGCCCCACGAACCGATCGAGTCGGCACTGGTGTCCGGCCTGAAAACCGAACCGGCGCTTGACATTCTGGCGGGCTGGCTGGCCAGCAGCATCGACGGCCCGGTGCGCCGGGCGGTCGGCGAGCTCAAGGTGGAACTCGTGCGCAAGAGCGAGACCATCGTCTTGAGCCGGCCCCAAGACGGCAGGACGGCGACGCTGAGTCGCACCGCCAAGCCGGAGGCCCTGCTTCCCTTGGCGCGCAGGGAAACCGGCGAGTGCCTCGCCGAAGACCTGCGGCGGCTGGACCCCGACGAGATTTACCAGACAGCGTTAGAAGGCATTGAGAAAGTGCAGTACGTGTGAGCACCATCATCGAGGTTTTTCCGGAAGCTCAGGCCCTCGTCGAGGCCGCCGCGAGCCGCTTGGCCGACAGCATCCGCACCGCGGTGGCGGCCCGGGACCGGGCGCTGGTCGTGCTGACCGGCGGCAGCAACGGCATCGGGTTGCTCAAGTCCCTGGCGGGGCATGACATCGCCTGGCCCAAGGTGCACCTGTTCTGGGGCGACGAACGCTACGTGCCCGAGAACGACGACGAACGCAACGACAAGCAGGCGCGGGAGGCGTTGCTGGACCGCATCGACATCCCGTCCAGCCATGTGCACACGATGCCCGCCAGCGACGGGGAGTTCGGCACCGACCTCGCCGCCGCGGCGCTGGCCTACGAACAGCTCCTGGCGGCCAATGCCGCGCCCGGCCAACCGGTTCCGAATTTCGACGTGCACCTGCTGGGCATGGGCCCGGAGGGCCACATCAACTCCCTGTTCCCCGACACCCCGGCCGTGCTGGAGACCGGCCGCATGGTGGTCCCGGTCGAGGACTCCCCCAAGCCGCCGCCGCAGCGAATCACGCTGACCCTGCCCGCGGTTCAGCGTTCCCGCGAAGTCTGGCTGATGGTGTCCGGTTCCGCGAAGGCCGACGCGGTGGCCGCGGCCATCGGCGGCGCCGCGCCGGTCTCGGTGCCCGCCGCCGGGGCGATCGGCCGGGAAACCACGCTCTGGCTGCTCGACGAGGAGGCCGCGGCCAAGCTGCCGTCCCGCCCCGGCTGACCCCCGCCCGGTCGCGTCCGGGTCATAATGACGGTCATGGCAGACAGAACCGTGCGCGGCGGCCAAGAGCGGAGCCGGATCAAGACCCTCACCCAGGCTGCGTTGAACGCCGACAAGACGGTGGAGCAGGTCGAAGACGTCCTCGATGGCCTGAGCACGACCATGAAGGAGCTGAACGCATCCCTGTCGGCCCTGAACGCCACGGTCGAACGCATGGAGAGCGGGCTGGACCACCTGGACGGCACCCTGTCGCGGCTCGACGACCTGGCGCGGCGGCTGATCGTCCTGGTCGAGCCGGTGGAGGCGATCGTCAGCCGGATCGACGAGATGGTCAAGGTGGGCGAGACGATGATGACCCCGCTCGCGATGACCGAGCACGCGGTGCGTGGTGCTCTGCACCGGCTGCGCAACCGCTGAGCCGCCGCCTTACATCCGCCCTACATCTTGGTGGACCGGGCCATCACGAAGCTGTACAGGCCGTAGGTGATGATCCCGGCGGCGGCGGCGATCAGCAGCGCGGCGCCGTAGGGCTGAGCCCCGAGCGTCTTGAGCGCGCCGTCGAGACCGGTCGCCTTCTTCGGTTCGGAGCGGCAGGCCGCGACGATCACCAGGGCACCCGTCAGGGCGATCACGACGCCCTTCCCGATGTATCCGGCCACGCCGACCCGCCGCACCAGGTCACCCGACTCCCCCTTGAGATCGTCGACGAAGTTGCGGCTGGCCCCCTTGTAGATGTGGTAGCCACCGACCGCGACGATGACCACCCCGCCGGCGACGAGCGCGACGGTGCCGCCGGTCGTCGCCATCAGGCGCGCGCTGATACTCGAATTCTGTTGATCGGCAGGCCTTCCCGCGCCCCGGGCGAACCCGAACGCGGAGTACGCGAAGGCCAGGTAGACCGCCGCCAGTCCCAGCGCCTTCGCCCGCGACGACGCGTCCGACGACGAGCCCGTCGAGTCGCGGTCGCATGACCGGCCGAGGGCGGTCTCGACCAGCCGCCACAGGCCCATCGCCAACAGGGCGCCCGCGGCGATCCAGAGCGCGAGCGGGCCGCCCGGTTTGGCCGCCAGGGTGGCCAGTGCGCCGGTCTGGTCGGCCGTGCCGCCGTCGCCGCAGGCGACGCGGATGGCCAGGTAGCCGACGATCAGGTGCAGCACCCCGTTGACGACGTAGCCGACGCGGGCCAGCCGTTCGAAGACGCCGTTCTGGGCCAATTCGGCCGCGGTGCCAGGCGACACGATGTCCGACATGGCCTAGGTATGCCCGTCACCCACTGTTCCGTAACGCGCTGGCCAATCCGTTCATCGTCAGCAGGATGCCGCGCTGCACCAATTCGTCGTCGTCGCCGGAACGGTAGCGGCGCAGCAACTCCACCTGCAGGTGGTTCAGCGGCTCCAGGTAGGGGAAGCGGTTGAACACCGACCGCGCCAGCGCGGGGTTGTCGGCCAGCAGATCGTCCTGACCGGTGATGAGCTTATGCATCGCGATGGTCCGCCGGTGCTCGTCGACGATCTTGTCGAACACCCGGTCCCGCAGCTCCTCGTCCTCGACCAGTTCCGCGTACCGGGCCGCCAGGCCGAGGTCGCTCTTGGCCAGCACCTGCGCCATGTTGGACAGCACGCTGCGGAAGAACGGCCAGCGCTCGTACAGCTCGTGCAGGATTTCCACCCGCTCGTCCTCGCTCTGGGGTCCGGCGGCGATCCACTGTTCGAACGCCGTCCCGGTGCCGTACCAGCCGGGCAGCATGACGCGGGATTGGCTCCACGCCAGCACCCAGGGGATGGCACGCAGGTCCGAGATCGACGACGTGGGTTTGCGCGACGTCGGGCGGCTGCCGATGTTGAGCGAACCGATTTCGCTGACCGGCGTGGAGGCCATGAAGTACTCGACGAAACCCGGTGTGTCGTGCACCAATTCGGCGTAGGCGCGCTGCGCCAGGGTGGCCACCTCGTCGAGCACCGCGTAGGCCGGTTCGGCGGCGTCGCCCAGCCCCTCCACATCGAGCAGCGTCGACTCCAGCGTGGCCGCCACCAAGCTCTCCAGGTTGCGCCGGGCCGCCTGCGGCTCTGCGTACTTGGCGGCGATCACCTCGCCCTGCTCGGTGAGCCGCAGCGAGCCGTTCACCGCGCCCGGCGGTTGCGCCAGGATGGCCTGATAGCTGGGCCCACCCCCGCGGCCGACGGTCCCGCCGCGACCGTGGAAGAGCCGCAACCGGATTCCGGTCCTGCGGGCCACCTCGACCAGGGCGAGTTCGGCGCGGTAGACCGCCCAGCTCGACGCCAGGTAACCGCCGTCCTTGTTCGAGTCGGAGTAGCCGAGCATCACCTCCTGCCGGCCGCCCTGCGCGTCGGCTACCGCCCGGTACAGCGGCAGCTCCAGCATCGCCTCCAGGATGGCCGCGCCGTTGTGCAGATCGTCGATCGTCTCGAACAGCGGCGAGATGGCCACCGGGCAGTACGGTTGCGGCCCCGAGGCATCCAGCAGCCCGCCCTCTTTGAGCAGGATCGCCACCTCCAGGACGTCGGACACCGAGCGGCACATGGAGATGACGTAGTTCGGTACGGCGGCCGGTCCGTACCGCCCGACGGCGTCCGCGGCCGCGCCGACGACCTCGAGTTCCTTGCGGGCCAGGTCGGTCAGTTGGGAGCGATCACCGACCAGGGGGCGGCGGGTGGCCAGCTCGCCCGCCAGCAGCGCGACGCGCTCGTCCTCGGGCAGCGAGGCGTAGTCCGGGTGCACCCCGGCCCACGCCAGCAGCTCCCCCACCACCTCTTCGTGCACGTCGGAGTTCTGCCGCATGTCCAGACCGCACAGGTGAAACCCGAAGACGCTCACGCCTTCTCGCAGCAGGGCCAGGCGGTCGTCGGCCAGCAGCGCGCTGCCATGGGCGCGCAGCGACTCGTCGATCGTGTCCAGGTCCGCCCGCAGTTCGGCCGGGGCGGAATAGGGCGCCAGGCCGAGGTCCAGCTCGTGTTGCGGGCGGCGGTCCAGGATCTCGGCGCCCGTCGCGGTGAGCCGGGCGCGGATCACCCGCACCGCCCGCCGGTACGGCTCGTCGGCGCGCGCCTTCTCGCCGCAGCCCTCGGCCAGGTCCGCCAACGCGGGCGTGACGGCGACCAGCCTTGCCGACATCGACAGGTCCTGCTCGAGCGCGGTCAGTTCGGCCAGGTAATGCGACAACGCGGTGAAAGCGGCGCTGCCGGTGGCCTGGCGCACCACGTCGCCCGTCACGTTCGGATTGCCGTCCCGGTCACCGCCGATCCAGGAACCGGGCGCCACGATCGGCGCCGCGAGCAGGCCGGTGTCGGGCCAGCGCGCCCGCAGCGCGTCGCGGACCTCGGCGTTGACCTGCGGGATGACCTGGAAGAACGCGGCGGCGTAGTAGCGCAGCCCCACCTCGATCTCGTCGGTGATCTGCAGCCGGGACAGCCGGATCAGCGCCGTCTGCCACAGGGTGAGGACCTGGCGGCGCAACTCGCGCTCGATGTCGCGGCCGTCGTCGGTCTCGGTGTGCCCCTCCGCATGCAACCGCATCAGCTGGGTGATCCGGTGCTGGGTGACGAACACGGTGCGCCGGCGGGTTTCGGTGGGGTGGGCGGTGATCACCGGTGAGATCAGGGCACCGCGCAGCGCATCGGCCACCGTGGCCGAATCGAGTTCGGCGCCATCGAGTTTCGCGTAGGTTGCGGCCAGGCTGCTGTCCTGCGGCGGCTCGCCCGCCGCGACGTGAATCGCGCGGCGGCGCTCGCGGTGGATGTCCTCGGCCACGTTGGCCAGCAGCGCGAAGTGGCTGAACGCGCGGATGACCGGGATCGCACGGTGGATGTCGATGCCATCGAACATCCGCGCCAGCTCGGCCCGGTCGATCTCGGAGCGGCGCACCCGGAACGACTCCACCCGGGCGCGCTCGACCAGATCGAAGACCTCGTTCCCGTTCTGCTCGCGCACGGTGTCGCCCAGAATGGCGCCCAGCAGCCTGATGTCGGCACGCATCGGCTCGGTGGCCTCGCGACCGACCAGCGTCCGTTGCACGGCGCCGATCGGTTCCAGCGCGATGTCGGAAACGTCAACCATGTGTCCCAGTATCGGTGCGGATCACGTGGTCCGCCCGCCGACGCGTCACCGGTATTTGATCAGCAGGGCCACTCCGATGATGGAGACCAGCCAGATGCCGGTGATGAACAGCGTCAACCGGTCCAGGTTCTTCTCCACCACCGTCGAGCCGGAAAGGCTGGACTGCACACCGCCGCCGAACAGCGTCGACAGGCCGCCACCCTTGGCGCGGTGCAGCAGCACCAGCAACACCACCAGCACGCTGGTGACCACGAGGGTGATCTGCAGGGCCAATTCCATGACAGGCAGTTTACCGGGTGCCGATCGCCGCGACGCGGTGCCATCCCTTGGCCCCGGGGGCGTGTGTTAGGGTCAGCAGTGAGATGCTCGGCCGAGCCGTGAAGCGCCTGGCATCGAGCGATTCCTCGCTACAGTCGCTATTGAATTTGCGCACAGTTGCTACGTGCCCGGCACGGGGACGTGGCGATGGTAACCAATTTTGAAGATCTGAACGGCGAAGACCCGGTCGCGCAGGCGTTGGTGGGTGGCGCACCGCAGCGCATGGGGATATTTCGCTTCCACTTCGAGGACGAGCGCTGGGAGTGGTGCGACCAGGTGGCACGGTTGCACGGCTACGAACCGGGCACCGTGACCCCGACGACCGAATTGGTGCTCGCGCACAAACATCCCGACGACCGTAACCAGATCGCCGCGTCCCTCGACGACATCCGGCGCAACCACGGGGCGTTCAGCACCCGTCATCGCATCGTCGACGTCCAGGGCAACATCCACCAGGTGGTCGTCGTCGCCAACCAGCTGCTCGATGCGGCGGGCGAAGTCGTTGGCACCGAGGGCTTTTACGTCGACGTGACGCCGTTGGACCACGAGCAGCAGCAGGCGCTGAACGCCGAGGTGGAGAAGTTCAGCAAGAACCGAGCCGTCATCGAACGGGCCAAGGGCATGTTGATGGTGATCTACGCGATCGACGAGTCGACGGCGTTCGTCCTGCTGAAATGGCGATCCCAGGAAAGCAACGTCAAGCTGCGCCCGCTCGCGCGACAGATCGTCAGCGAATTCCTGGCGCTGTCACGGCGCGACATCCACCCGCTCCGGTCCGCGTACGACGACATCCTCCTGACCGCCCATCTGCGGATCGGCCCGCGCCGCGGCTGAAGCCCTACGGAAGCGGCCCGCCGGCGGCGATCGCCGCCAGCGTCGCGAACTGCTCACCGTCCAGGGACGCCCCGCCGACCAACGCCCCGTCGATGTCCTCGCGGGCGATGATGTCGCCGATGTTCTTGGCGTTCACCGAGCCGCCGTAGAGCACCCGCACGGTGTCGGCGACCTTTGACGAGGCGAGGGACGCCAACGTTGTGCGGATCGCCGCGCACACCTCCTGGGCGTCGGCCGCGCTCGCCACCCGCCCGGTGCCGATGGCCCACACCGGCTCGTAGGCGACGACGACCTTGCCGATCTGCTCGGCGGACAGGCCGGCCAGCGAGCCGCGCAGTTGCTCCTCGCAGTGGTTGACGTGCCCGCCGGCCTCGCGGACGTCCAGGTGCTCGCCGATGCACACGATCGGGGTCAGCTCGTGCTTGAGGGCCGCGGCGGTCTTGGCGGCCACCAGGGCGTCGTCCTCGTTGTGATAGGTGCGCCGCTCGGAATGACCCACCACGACGAAGCTGCAGCCCAGCTTGGCCAGGAACGCGCCGCTGACGTCGCCGGTGTAGGCGCCCGAGTCGTGCTGGGACAGGTCCTGGCCGCCGTAGGTCAGCCGCAGCTTGTCACCGTCGACCAGGGTCTGCACGCTGCGCAGGTCGGTGAACGGCGGCAGGACGGTGACGTCGACCTTGTCGTAGTACTTGTCCGGCAGCGCGAACGCGATCTTCTGCACCAGCGCGATCGCCTCGAAGTGGTTGAGGTTCATCTTCCAGTTGCCGGCGATCAGCGGCTTGCGGCTCACGCGTCTCCTCCACCTGGTTGCGGCTCGCCGAGCACCTCGATGCCCGGCAGCGTCTTGCCTTCGAGGTATTCCAGCGACGCGCCGCCGCCGGTGGAGATGTGCGAGAAGTCGCCCTCCGGGATGCCCAGCGCACGCACCGCCGCCGCGGAGTCACCGCCGCCCACCACGCTGAACGCGCCCTTGCCGGTCGCCGCGGCGATGGCTTCGGCCACACCCCGGGTGCCGGCGGCGAACGCCGGGAACTCGAACACGCCCATCGGGCCGTTCCAGAACACCGTGCCGGCGTTGGACAGCAGCGCCCCGAAACGCTTGACCGATTCCGGACCGATGTCCAGGCCGATCATGTCGTCCGGGATGGCGTCGGCGGCCACCGTCCGCGGCGGCGAGTCGGCGGCGAACCGCTCGGCCACCACGACGTCCTTCGGCAGCCGCAGCACGTCGACGTAGGTGTCCAGCAGCCGGCGGCAGGTGTCGACCATCTCTTCTTCGAGCAGCGATTTACCCACCGAAAAGCCTTGCGCGGCAAGGAAAGTGAAGCACATCCCGCCGCCGATCACGATGCTGTCGGCCTTGGTGGCCAGCGATTCGATGACTCCGAGCTTGTCGGACACCTTCGACCCGCCGAGCACCACCGCGTAGGGACGGGTGGTCGAGCTGGTCAACTGCTCGAGCACCCGGATCTCGTCGGCCACCAGCGTGCCGGCGTAGTGCGGCAGCAGCGTGGCCACGTCGTAGACCGAGGCCTGCTTGCGGTGCACCACCCCGAAGCCGTCGGAGACGAAAGCCCCTCCGGGCGAGACCAATTCGGCCAATTGGCGGGCAAGCGCGAGCCGCTCGCCGTCGTCCTTGCTGGTTTCCCGCGAATCGAACCGGATGTTCTCCAGCAGCAGGACGTCGCCGTCGGTGAGGCCCTCGGCGCGGGCCAGCGCGTCGCCGCCGACGACGTCACCGGCCAGCTGCACGTGCCGGCCCAGCTGCTCACCGAGCGCGGCGGCGACCGGCGCCAGCGACAGCTTCGGGTCGGGCCCGTTCTTCGGCCGGCCGAGATGGGCGCTGACCACCACCTTGGCGCCGGCGTCGACGAGCGCCTGCAACGTCGGCACCGATGCGGTGATCCGCCCCGGGTCGGTGATGACACCTTCCTCGTCGAGCGGGACGTTCAGGTCGCAGCGCACCAGCACGCTCCGTCCCGAAACCCCTTCGGCCAGCAGGTCTTTGAGAGTTTGAACTGTCACGACTGCCTTGGGCTCACAGTGACTTGCCGACCAGCGCGACGAGGTCGACGAGGCGGTTGGAGTAGCCCCACTCGTTGTCGTACCAGGACACCACCTTGGCCTGGTTGTCGATCACCTTGGTCAGGCCGGAGTCGAAGATCGAGCTGTGCGGATCGGTGACGATGTCGCTGGAGACGATCGGGGCGTCGTAGTACTTCAGGATGCCCTTCAGCTTGCCTTCGGCGGCGGCCTTGAAGGCCGCGTTGATGTCGTCGGCGCTGGCGGCCTTGGACAGCTCCGCGGTGAGGTCGGTCACCGAGCCGGTGGGGATCGGCACCCGCAACGCGTACCCGTCGAGCTTGCCCTTCAGTTCCGGCAGCACGAGCCCGATGGCCTTGGCCGCACCGGTCGAGGTCGGCACGATGTTCAGCGCCGCGGCGCGTGCCCGGCGCAGGTCCTTGTGCGGCCCGTCCTGCAGGTTCTGGTCCTGGGTGTAGGCGTGGACGGTGGTCATCAGGCCCTTGACGATGCCGAACTCGTCGTTGAGCACCTTGGCCAGCGGCCCGAGGCAGTTCGTGGTGCACGACGCGTTGGAGATGATGTTCTGGCTGCCGTCGTACTTGTCGTCGTTGACGCCCAGGACGATGGTGATGTCCTCGTCGGTGGCCGGCGCCGAGATGATCACCTTCTTCGCGCCGGCGTCCAGGTGGCCCTTGGCCTTGGCCGCGTTGGTGAACAGCCCGGTGGACTCGACGACGACGTCGACACCCAGGTCGCCCCAGGGCAACGCCGCCGGGCCCTCCCGGACCTCGAGCGCCTTGATCTTGCGCGGGCCCACCACGATGGTGTCCTGGCCTTCCAGGCTGACGTCGAACGGCAGCCGCCCCAGGATCGAGTCGAATTTGAGCAGGTGCGCCAGCGTGTGGTTGTCGGTGATGTCGTTGACCGCCACCACCTCGATGTCGGCGGTGCCCTGCTCCTGTTGGGCCAGGAGGGCCCGGTAGAAGTTTCGTCCGATTCGACCGAAGCCGTTGATGCCCACTCGGACCGTCACTTGATCTCTCCCTGTCTTGGCGATGTCTTTACTGAGCCTGCTGATTACGCGCTCGTGGTCAGCCTAGATCAGCAACCTGCGCCGTTGCCGCCCCGGTTCCCGCCAGCGCTGGTGACGTCAGCGACGCGGCTTGCTCAGCCGCCCTTCTTCAGCCGCCTGAGCGCCGACTCGGCGGCGTGGTAACCGCACAGGCCGTGGATGCCCGCCCCCGGCGGGGTGGACTGCGAGCACAGGTAGACGCCCGGCACGCCGATCGCGTAGGGATCGACGGCGATGCGGGGGCGGAAGATGACCTGCAGCCCGTCGTTCGCGCCGCCGATGATGTCACCGCCGATGAAGTTGGCGTTGTAGGCCTCCAGTTCGGCCGTCCCCTTGCTGACCGTCGCGACGACCCGCTCGGAGAACCCCGGCGCGAACCGCTCGATCTGCGCGACGACGGCGGCGGTGGCGTCGCCGTCGTAGCCGAACGGCACGTGCGCGTACGCCCAGATCGGGTTGACGTTGCCCGCCGAGCGGGACGGGTCGGCCAGGTACTGCTGCCCCACCAGGACGAAGGGGCGGTCGACCATCTTGCCCTGCGCGCGTTGGCGTTCGGTGTCCGCCATCTCGGCGAACGTGCCGCCGAGGTGCACGGTGCCGGCCCGGGCGCAGTCGGGGTTCGTCCACGGGATGTCGCCCTCGATCGCGAAGTCGACCTTGAACGCCGACGAGCCCTCGCGGTAGCGGCGATAGGACCGCGCGATCCGGCCCGGCATCGCGTCGCCGTAGAGGGCCAGCACCGCGGCCGGGCTGAGGTCGAGCATGACGATGTCGGCGTCCGGGATGTCTTTGCGGGCGGCGACCCGCACCCCGGTGGTGACGGTGCCGCCGCACTCGGTCAGGGCGGCCGACAGCGCCCGACTGATCGAGCCGGATCCCCCTTGCGCGACGGGCCAGCCGTAGCGGTGCCCGCTGGCCAGGATCATCAACCCCAGGGAGGCGGTGAGCGGCCGGTCCAGCCGGGTGAAGATGTGCGCGGCGGCGCCGCCGAACAACGCGCGCGCCTGCTCGGTCCGAAACCAGCGGGCCATGGTGGTGGCCGGCAGCACCGCCCGCGGACCGAAGGAGGCCAGGCGAACCGGGTGCCGCGGGATGCCCAGCACCGGGCCCATCAGATCCTCGGCCAGCTCGTCGAATCCCGCCGCCAGGTCCCCGATCGCCCGCCGCCACCGGGTGCCGTCGGAACCCATCCGGGCCACCGTCTCGTCGAGCGACCGGTAGAGCACTCCGGCGCTGCCGTCGTCGAGCGGGTGCGCGCAGTCGACCTCGGGCCACTTCCACTGCAGGCCATGCCGTTGCAGGTCGATCTGCTTCCACAGCGGCGAACCGACGCCCAAGGGATGGAAGGCCGAGCAGTGGTCGTGGATGACCCCGGGCACCGTCAGTTCGCCCGAGCGAGCTCCCCCGCCGACGGTGTCGCGGGCCTCGAGCACCTGCACGTCGACGCCGTTGCGGGCCAGGTGAATGGCCGCCGCCAGGCCGTTGGGGCCGGCGCCGACCACCACGGCCCTGGTCATCGGGCGTTGCGTTCGGTCGAGCCCGGCGAAGCCGGGCGCGGCGGGTCGCCGCCATCGAGGCGCGGCGAAGCCGGGCGGCCGCCGCCATCGATGACATGCACGGGCAACTCGTCACCGGGCTCCGGCCACGGCTGGCGCGCGAGCATGTCCCCGACGTTGACATAGCCTTCCTCGATCAGTCCAGCCTTGGCGTCGAAGATGCGGTACCACTGCTTCTGGATGTGGATCGGCTGTCCCTCGAGGACGATCACCCGCACGTCGCCGTCCTCGAAATGGCAACGGCGCTGCACGGCTTCGAGCAGCTGCTCGTTGTGCAGATGGCCCTCGCCGAAGTTCCAGCCGACGAGCGGCCCGGCGACGATTTCGCCCTCGCGGATCTTGTAATTGGCTTCGTCGTCGATGGCGCGAGGTACCAGGGCGTTGAGCGCGCGGCCGTGCACATGCATGGCCCGGAAGGCGGCGGTCTTGTCCGCCATGATCTCCGCGGTCTCGGGGTCGTAAAGCCGGGCCAGCTGGTTGATGACGAGTGCGGAGCTCTTGACAACCTCGGCGTCGACCCTTTCCTCGGCGCCGGCGCGGAAGCACCACACGCTGGAGGCCCAGTTGCCGGCGTAATACCTCATCGCTGGAAGGAACGAAATCTTCTTGGGGAACATGTTCCCTGCGATCACGATTGCCAGCGCGGCGGTGACGAGGGCCCACAGCAGCGGCGAACGCAGGTCGGTGGCCTGGATCGAGGCGTAGTGCCCGAACAGGTAGAACAGCGAGAAGATGAAGAAGACGTTCCACTCCAACGGAACTCCCATCGGGAGGTTGGAAATGATGTTGAGGTGGAAGATGACCATGAATCCGATCAGGAACCACCGCCACGGGTGATCGCCGGCGAAGAAGACCAGCACCGTCGGGACCACGAATTCGGCTGTGGTGCCGCCGACGTGGGCCATCGCCTTCGGCAACCAGGTGGGACGCAGATCGTTGATGTGGTCGCGGTACAGCATGTGCTTGATCGGGTTGAACAGTTTGGGCCGCAGCAGCGCGTTATTGCTCGTCATCACCGACACCACATACGGGAAGTGGTGGTTGAGCTTGGATGTTGCGGCGCCCCACCACAACAACAGCATGATGAGCTTGTACGCCGCGATCTGATCGGTGAACGGGAAGAAGAACACCAACAGCTTGAGCCAGTAGTGCTCGCCGCGCGCGGCCAGGAAGATGGTCTTGTCGCGCAGGCCCAGCACCGCCAGCGCGACGATCGTCGGGATGACACGGACGGGGTCGATCAGGCCAACGTCACCGGCCGCGGTGGCCGGCCCGCCGTGGCCGGGCGACAGCAGCGCCCACAGCCCGCCGGCCAAAACGATTGCGTACAGGGCGACGTCAACGATGGTGCGGTTGTCACCGGCGGTGAATGGCACCTTTCCAGGCCACGCCGGCAGTCGAATCGTGTTGGGCCGCAACCAGTACAAGATTCCGCCGATGGGCGGCATGAACCGTCCGGTCAGCGGGCCGGACCCACAACCCAGGCCCGTCACCTCGAACAGCAGCGTGAAGACTATGACCTTCTGGTAAACGATCGGCTGCGTCCACCAGTCGGCGATGCGGCCGAGCCCGCCGAGGCCCGGGGTCAGCGAGATGATAGCGGCGGGGACGGCGATGTACACGGCGATCTTGGTCAGGTACAGCAGATACACGGCAGACGGTGTCCCGAAGCCGTGTTCCGCCCAGTGCCGCGTCACGACCTGCAGCCGGGTGGCCCGGGGCAGAGTGGGCCAGGTCTCGCGATCGACGTCGGGAAGGTCCGGTGTCATGAATCCCATGGGCGGCCTCGTTCGGTGTCGGAAGAAACCAGTTGGCCCGTCAAATGTATCGGCACCGCGATGCGGGTGGGGCCGATTTCGCGCGGCTCAGCGCGGCAGCGGTGCCGGAGGGGCGGAAACCGTTGCGCCGCAGGCGAACTCAATCCGGTCCGAGCTACCGGACCGCGGAGCGCGGCCGCGGCGAAAGGCCGGTCGGCTGGCCCTGCGGCCGGGCGAACCGGCGGCGCAACTTCTCGAGCATGTCGTCCAGACTGTCCCGGTCCTGCTCGTCGATAGCGGCCATGCGGCGAAGGTTGCAGACGGCGTCGCCGTCGCCGCCGGCCTGCGCGGCGATGATGGCCTTCTGGTAGTCGTCGAGCCGCTGCTCGATGAGCCTGCGGTTCTGCGAGAGCAAGCGCACGAAGTAGTCGGCCTGGCTCTGGTCCGCCGCGTCCGGGACGGCCGGGTCGGCGTCGCGCGGCGGTGCCAGCGGGGAGCGCCCCTGACCGAGATGGGCAGGTTCGGGCCGGACCACGTTGGCGTGGGAACGGCGGGGGCGCCGGTCACGAGAGTTGATGGGGCGTGCGGCGGCCGCGCGGGCGGTGCGCTCCTGGGACAAACCGGCAACGTCCATCGGATTCCCATTCTCGAGATTTCGCTGAAGGGCGTCGTAACAATAGCGCCAGGACCCGGCCGGCACCATATCCGCAGACGCGGTAAGAGATAAACACCATGACCGCCGACGCGCCCGGGTCGCTACCATCGAGGAACTCGACGCGGCTGGATCAACGTGAAGCGGCCCCGCGGGAGCGTCAAGGGAGGAACGTGACCGACAGCGATCACTTGGATGCCGGCGACATCGGCAAGTTCGACCCGGTATTGACCCAGCGCATGGTGGGCGTGATGCGCCCGTTCTTAAAGGCGTATTTCCGCTCGGAGGTGCGCGGCCTGGGTTCGTTCCCGCCCGGCGGGGCGCTGGTCGTCGGCAACCACTCCGGCGGCATGTTCCCGATGGACGTCCCGATCTTCAGCGTCCACTTCTACGAGAAGTTCGGTTACGACCGGCCGGTCTACACGTTGAGCCACGACATCCTGATGACCGGCCCGACCGGGGAGTTATTCCGGCGCACCGGATACATCCGGGCCAACCGGGAGAACGCGGCCCTGGCATTGCGGTCCGGCGGGGTCGTGATCGTCTTCCCCGGCGGTGACTACGACGCCTACCGGCCCACGCTCTCGGAGAACGTCATCGACTTCAACGGGCGCAAGGGATATGTGCGGACGGCCATCGAGACCGGCGTGCCCATCGTGCCCGCGGTCTCCATCGGCGGGCAGGAGACGCAGCTGTACCTGTCGCGCGGCACCTGGCTGGCCGAGAGGCTGGGCGTCAAGCGTTTGCTGCGCAGCGCCATCCTGCCGCTGTCGTTCGGCTTCCCCTTCGGCTTCAGTGCGGTGATCCCGCCGAACCTGCCCCTGCCCACCAAGATCGTCACGCAGGTGTTGGATCCGATCGACGTCGCCGCCGAATTCGGCGAAGACCCGGACATCGACGAGGTCGACGAGCACGTGCGGTCGGTGATGCAGCAGGCCCTCACGGACCTGGCCGCCAAGCGACGTTTCCCGATCCTGGGCTGAGCCGTGGCCTCTCCGTTGAGTCCCATCAGCGACGCGCTCGGCGTCATCACCACACTGCGGCGCGCCGGCATGATCGCGCCGATGCGGCCCGACCGCTACCTGAAGATGGCCGCGGCCATGCGCCGCGAGGGCATGGGGATGACCGTGGGCTTCGCCAGCGCGGCCCAGCGCTGCCCCGACCGGCCGGGCCTGATCGACGAGCTCGGCACGCTGACCTGGCGCCAGCTCGACGAGCGGATCAACGCGTTAGCCTCGGCGCTGCAGGGATTGCCCTCGGGGACCCCCAAGGTCGTCGGGGTCATGTGCCGCAACCACCGCGGCTTCGTCGAGGCGGTGGTGGCCACCAACCGGATCGGCTCCGACGTCGTGCTCCTCAACACGTCGTTCGCCGGGCCCGCGCTGGCCGAGGTGGTCAACCGCGAAGGCGTCGACGCCGTCATCTACGACGAGGAGTTCACCGAGACGGTGGACCGCGCGCTGGCCGACACGCCGGATGCCACCCGCGTCGTGGCATGGCACTCCGGCGAGCGGGACGGGCTTACGGTCGAGAAGCTCATCGCCGATCACGCCGGACAACGGCCCGAGCGCACCGGCCGCAAGGGCCGGATGATCCTGTTGACCTCCGGCACCACCGGAACACCCAAGGGCGCCAACCAAACCGGCGGCAACGCCGGCATCGGCACGCTCAAGGCGATCCTGGACCGCACGCCGTGGCGGGCCGAGGAGACGGTGGTGGTCGTGGCGCCGATGTTCCACGCCTGGGGCTTTTCGCAGTTGATTTTCGCCGCGTCGATGGCGTGCACCGTGGTCACCCGGCGCAAATTCGACCCGGAGGCCACCCTCGACCTCATCAACCGGCACAAGGCCACGGGCCTGGCGGTGGTCCCGGTGATGTTCGACCGCATCATGGAGCTGCCCCCCGAGGTGCGAAAGCGGTACAGCTGCAAGTCTTTGCGATTCGCGGCGGCGTCCGGCTCGCGGATGCGCCCCGATGTCGTCACGGCGTTCATGGACGAATTCGGCGACGTCATCTACAACAACTACAACGCCACCGAAGCCGGGATGATCGCCACCGCCACCCCGGAGGACCTGCGCGCGGCGCCCGACACCGCGGGGCGGCCGGCGGGCGGGACCGAAATCCGGATCCTGGACGGCGATTTCAACGAGCTGCCCACCGGTGAGGTCGGCACCATCTACGTCCGCAACGACACCCAGTTCGAGGGCTACACCTCGGGTAGCACCAAGGATTTCCACGCGGGATTCATGTCGTCCGGCGACGTCGGCTACCTGGACGAGGCCGGGCGGTTGTTCGTGGTCGGTCGCGACGACGAGATGATCGTCTCCGGCGGCGAGAACGTCTACCCGATCGAGGTGGAGAAGACGCTGGCGGCGCACCCCGACGTGGCCGAGGCCGCGGTGATCGGCGTCGACGACGAGCAATACGGCCAGCGGCTGGCCGCGTTCGTGGTGTTGAACCCGGGCTCGGGTGCCACCGTCGACACCCTCAAGCAGCACGTGCGCGAGAACCTGGCCAACTACAAGGTGCCGCGCGAAATCACCGTGCTCGATGAACTCCCCCGCGGCAGCACCGGCAAGATCCAGCGCAACGAACTGCAGTCCCGGGTCACCGGCTGATGCGCCGGTTGTCGCGCGGCCTCGTACGCCCTCGCCCGGTGGCGCGGGCCGCCCTGGAATTGGCCAATGCCGCCAACGGATTACGGCCGCTGGCCCGCAAGGGCTACAGCACCGTGCTGGTCTTCTGGTTCGGCTGGCCGACGTCGGAGGTGCCCGGCATCTATTTCTCCGTCTCGCTACTGGATGCGGTGCGGCGCGCGCGGCGCGGCCACTTCGCGGGGCGGCGCGGCAAGGCGGCGCTGGCCATGACCGCCGCCTCGTGGGCGATCCTCGGGGTGATCCGCTACCGCGGCGTCACCACCCCGGGACCGGTGCTGGAGGCGGGGCTGCGCGAGCAGCTCGGACACGACTACGAAGAGGCGCTGGCCAAGCTGCCCCACGCCAAGCCCACGCGCAGCGGCCGGCGCAGCCTGCCGCTGGGCAACACGGTGGCGCGCCGGCGCTACGTCGAGAAGACGAACGTGGTGTCCTACGGACCCAACGGCCGCGCCAACCTCGCCGACATCTGGCGCCGCCGCGACCTGCCGCGCGACGCTAAGGCGCCGGTGCTGCTGCAGGTGCCCGGCGGTGCGTGGATGATCGGGATGCGTCGGCCGCAGGCCTATCCGCTGATGAGCCACCTGGCCGCCCGCGGCTGGGTGTGCGTGTCGATCGGTTACCGGGTCTCACCCCGCCACACCTGGCCCGACCACATCGTCGACGTCAAACGCGCGATCGCGTGGGTGAAGGAGAACATCGCCGACTACGGCGGCGATCCCGACTTCGTCGCCGTCACCGGCGGCTCCGCGGGCGGGCACCTGTGCGCGCTGGCGGCGCTCACCCCCAACGACCCGCAATTCCAGCCGGGCTTCGAAGACGCCGACACGTCGGTGGCGGCCGCCGTCCCGATCTACGGCCGCTACGACTGGTTCTCCACCAAAGGCGAGGGCCGGCCCGAATTCGTCTCGCTGCTGGAAAAGTTCGTGGTGAAGCGGGATTACGATGCGCACCGCGATGTGTACGTCGACGCGTCGCCGATCCGGCGGCTGCGTGCCGACGCGCCGCCGTTCTTCGTTTTGCACGGCTGCGACGACTCGCTGATCCCCGTCGGCGAGGCCCAGGAGTTCATCGAGGAGCTGCGGGCGGTGTCGAAGTCCCCGGTCGCCTACGCCGAATTGCCCAGCGCGCAGCATGCTTTCGACATCTTCAGCTCGCCCAGGGCGCATCGGTCCGCGGAGGCCGTCGCCCGCTTCCTGTCCTGGGTGTACGCGACGAACCCGCCGGACCGCGACTAGGGCGGCGACATCGCGCCGAGCGTTTTCGTTGCCGCGAGCGTCACCCCAGCGTGACGGGATGGGTGCCAGCAGCGAGCGTCACGCTGGCGTGACGCCCCCGCGCGGGCGTCACGCCAGCGTGACTGGATGTGGATAAGCGGCCAGACTGAGCTGACGTTCGTTGCGGTTTATGCGACGCTGCCGCGATGGCAGAGCCATTCATCGGCAGCGAGGCCGTCGCGAACGGAGAACTCGTCAAGAGCGCTTTGCGAACGCACTACAGGAAATTGTTCCACGACGTGTATGTCGACCCGGGCGCCGAGCTCTCTCCGCTCATTCGCGCTCGCGCGGCATGGCTGTGGTCGCGTCGGCGAGGCATTATCGCGGGGTTGTCGGCCGCCGCTGTTCATGGTGCCCAGTGGGTGGACGCCACTTCACCGGTTGAGATCATGCATAGCAACAGAAACCCGTTGCCGGGATTGCGGATTCACAGTGGCCGCCTAGAAGATGACGAATTCACGCTGATCGACGGTGTCCCCGTGACGACGCCGGCCCGCACGGCCGTCGACCTGGGATGTTGGTATCCGGTCGACGACGCTGTAGCCGTGATCGACGACCTGCTTCGCGCAACGGACTCGAAGGTGGCTGAGCTCCAGTTGCTGGCCGAACGGTATCCGGGCCGACGCGGCATTCAGTCGGCGCGTAAGGCAATCAATCTCGCGGACGCCGGCGCGCAGTCCCCGAAGGAAACGTGGGTGCGACTGTTGCTGATCCGGGCGGGGCTGCCCCGACCACAAACGCAGATCCCGGTCAGTGACGAGTTCGGTGAACTGACGTATTACCTCGACATGGGTTGGGAGGATTGCAAAGTCGCCGCCGAGTACGACGGTGAGCAGCATCGTCGGGACCGCTGGCAATACACGTGGGATATCAGGCGGCGCGAAACGCTCGAGCGCATGGGCTGGATCGTCATCCGAGTGGTCGTGGGCGACCGCCCCACCGCCATCGTCGGCCGGGTACGAGCCGCGCTGGCCAGGCGAGCGTCACGCTAGCGTGACGCTCGCCTGCCGCGGCCACGCTAGTGTGACGCTCGGCGGAGAGGGGCGGAGCGAACCGAGCCCCTCACTCCCGGGCGGCGGCCTTTTCGAGTTCGGTGAGCGCCGGCTCGATGCGGTCGGCCATGTCGTCGATGTCGTTGGCCACCTCGGGCGTCGTCACGAAGCCGAAGTCCAGGTAATCGGTGTAGGAGAAGCAGGTGATGTTCAGGGCGACGTCCATGACGGGCGGGCCGAGCGGCACCAGCGAATCCAGCCTCGCGCCGGCCATGTACAACGGGAACGGCGGGCCGGGCACGTTGGAGACAACCAGGTTGATGGGGGCCAGGTTTCGCGACAGCCCGCTGGCGGTGTAGGCCCGCGCGGCCAACCCCAGCAGTCCCGGCGGCGTGGTCTCGGTGAGCCCCATGATCTGGTGCGCCGACAGCGCCTTGGCCATCAGCTTGGCGTTCTGGGTGCTCTCGTGGATGGCCCGCAGCCGCTCGGCGGGGTCGTCGACATCGGTGGCGAGCGAGACGGTCATCGAGCTCACCTGGTTGCCGACGTCGTCCTTGTTGTCGTCGGTACGGGTGGAGACGGGGATCTGGGCGATGAGCGGCTTGGCGGGCAGCTCGCCCCGCTTCTGCAAGTACTCGCGGGCGGCGCCGGCGACCAGCGCCAGCACCACGTCGTTGAGCTTGACGCCGTACGCGTCCTTGACGGCCTTGGCGCGCGCCAATTCGATGCGGCACCCGGTGATCCGCCGGTGCGGCGACACGGGCGCGTTGAACCGGGTCTTGGGCGCTTCGAAGTAGCGCGGGGGCCGGCCGCTCACCCCGAGCGCGGCGACCTGCTGGCGCACGGTCTGCTCCAGCAGCCGCGCGATGCGGAAGGGCGTTTTGACGCCGACGTTGATCAGCGCCCCCACCGCCCGCCGCTCGATGCCCGGAACCCGCGAACCCACCAGCGACCCCACCGTTTCCTGTTGCGGCGGCCGCGGTTCCGGCGTGACGTCCAGGAGAATCTCGCCGAGGCCCGCACCGGAGACGCCGTCGACGATGGCGTGGTGCATCTTGGTCAGCGACGCGATCCGGCCCCCCTCGACGCCCTCGATCACCCACATCTCCCACAGCGGCCGGGCCCGGTCCAGCTTGTAGGACATCAACCGGCCCACCAGCTCCTCGAGCTCACGGCGACCGCCCGGCGCAGGAACGGCGATGCGCCGGATGTGAAAGTCGATGTCGAGGTCCTCGTCCTCGACGAACCACGGCCGGTCCAGCCCGAGCGGCGCACCGGTGACCCGCCACCGCAACTGCGGGAGCTCCGGCAGCCGTTCGATGATCAGTTCGCGGAGGCGCTGAAAGCTGTACTCGGGCGCCTCCTTCGGGTCGCAGATCGCCAGTGCCCCCACATGCATGTGCCAGCCCGCGGTTTCGGCCGACCAAAACGCCGCGTCAACGCTCGAAAGCCGTTTCATCCCCCGACCGTAGCCCCCGTCTACCCGTTGCGAACAGCGATTCGCGCGACCCGTTACGCGTCTTCCAGCAAATCCGGTGTCACCGCCGACTCGGTGTCCGGGATGCCCTCGATCTTCGCTTTACGGTCGGCCATCGACAGCAGCCGGCGAATGCGGCCCGCCACAGCGTCTTTCGTCATCGGGGGGTCGGCGAGCCGGCCGAGCTCCTCCAGCGAGGCCTGCCGGTGCTCGACGCGCAACTTGCCGGCCGAGGACAAGTGGTCGGGCACGGTGTCGCCGAGGATCTCCAGCGCCCGTTCCACCCGGGCGGCCGCAGCGACGGCGGCCCGTGCCGAACGGCGCAGGTTCGCGTCGTCGAAGTTGGCGAGCCGGTTGGCCGTCGCCCGCACCTCGCGGCGCATCCGCCGCTCCTCCCAGATGAGCCGGGTGTCCTGGGCACCCATCCGGGTCAGCAGCGCGCCGATCGCCTCGCCGTCGCGCACCACCACCCGGTCGGCGCCGCGCACCTCGCGGGCCTTCGCGCTGACGCCGAGCCGGCGCGCCGCGCCCACCAACGCCAGCGCGGCCTCCGGGCCGGGGCAGCTGACCTCCAGGGCCGACGACCGCCCCGGCTCGGTCAACGACCCGTGCGCCAGGAACGCACCGCGCCAGGCGGCCTCGGCGTCGCCGACGCTGCCGCCGACCACCTGGGCGGGCAGCCCGCGCACGGGCCGCCCGCGGTTGTCGAGCAGGCCGGTCTGGCGCGCCAGCGCCTCGCCGTCGTTGGCCACCCTGAGCACGTAGCGGGTGGTCTTGCGAATCCCGCTGGCCGACAACACATGCACAACCGCGCTGTAGCCGTACAGCTCGAAGATGTCCTTGCGCAGCCGCCGCGCGACGTTGCCCAGGTCAACCTCGGCCTCCACCACCACCCGGCCGCCCACGATGTGCAACCCGCCCGCGAACCTCAGCAGCGACGTGACCTCCGCGCGACGCGCACTGACCGATTTCACGACCAGGCGGCTGAGCTCGTCCTTGACTTCGGTCGTCATCGCCACGCGTCGTCACTCCTCGGTCCGCTGCCGGCCGGCCCATTCCCACCGTTGTGTGGACTTGCACCGTCGACCCGAATGTCCGCGGTGGCCGTGACCGGACCCTTGTGGGCCGCCCGGACCCCGTCCAGGGCCGCCGCGAGTTTGCCTGGATCATGTAAAGGTGTACCAGGTCGGGACACGTCGGCGAAGTGGACCTCGGCCGAAAGCAGCGTCGCGGTGCGGCGCAAGTGCTCCCGTTCCCGCTCAGCGGGCACCCGCTCCGCGTCGATGATGATGTCGTGCACCGTGAACCCCGGCGCGTGCTGGGCCAGCACGTGCAGATGGCGCTCGACGGAGAAGCCGGCCGTCTCCCCCGGCTCCGCCACCAGGTTGAGCACCAGCGCGCGGCGGGCCGTGGTGGCCCGCAGCGCCGCCGCCAGCCCCGGCACCAGCACGTGCGGGATCACGCTGGTGAACCACGAGCCCGGACCCAGCACCACCAGGTCGGCGGCCATGATCGCGTCGACCGCCTGCCGGGTCGCCGGCGGGTCGGACGGCAGCAGCCGCACCCGCCGCACCTTGCCCGGCGTGGTGGCGATCGCCACCTGGCCACGGATCAGGTGGAATATCCGCGGGTCGGTCTCCAGGCCGGACACGTCGGCCTCGATCTGCAGCGCGATCGGGCACATCGGCAGCACCCGGCCCTTGACCCCCAGGATGCGGCCCAGCTCGTCGAGGGCCGCCACCGGATCGGCCAGCACCTCGGACAGCCCGGCGAGCATCAGGTTGCCGATCGGGTGCCCGGCCAACGCCCCGGTGCCGCCGAAGCGGTGCTGCAGGATGGTCGCCCACAGCCGACCGTGTGGGCTGTCGGATGCCAAAGCCGCCAACGCCATTCGCAGGTCCCCCGGTGGCACGACGTCCAATTCGCTGCGCAGCCGCCCGGACGATCCGCCGTCGTCGGCGACGGTCACCACGGCGGTCACGTGCGGGGTCAGCCGGCGGGCCGCGGACAGCGTCGCGTACAGGCCGTGCCCGCCGCCCAGCGCGACGATGCTGTTGATGCTCGGGGGGCCCGCCGGCGCATTCATTCGCGACCCAGATCCCGGTGCAGCGCCCGCACCGACAGCTGAGCGTCGAATTCCTGGGCCTTCAGCAGCCGCATCAGCGCCTCGGCGATCGCGACGCTGCGGTGTTTGCCGCCGGTGCAGCCGATGGCGACCGTCATGTAGCGCTTGCCCTCCCGGCGATAACCGTCCACGACCAACGACAGCAACCGATGGTAGGCATCGAGGAAGTCCGCGGCGCCGGGCTGACTCAACACGTACTCGCTGACCGCCGGGTCCTGTCCGGTGAGCGGGCGCAGCTCGTCGACCCAGTGCGGGTTGGGCAGGAACCGCACGTCCATCACCATGTCGGCATCCATCGGCAGGCCGTACTTGAAGCCGAACGATTCGACGGTGACGCTGATGGACGGGCTGGCGTCGCCGCCGAACGCGCGCTCGATGCTCTCCCGCAGGCCCCGCACCGAGAGCGTCGACGTGTCGATGATCAGGTCGGCGGTGGCGCGCACCGGGGCCAGCATCCGGCGCTCCGCGGCGATGCCCTCGGCCAGGGTCTGGTCGCCCTGTAGCGGGTGGCTGCGCCGGTTCTGCTCGTAGCGGCGCACCAGCATGTCGTCGGACGCCTCCATGAACACCACGCGCGGGCGGATGTTGCGGGTGGCCAGCTCGGTGCGCACCTCGTCGAGATCACCGGTGAAGCCGCGCGACCGCACGTCCATCACCACCGCCAGTTGGGTGATCCGGGAACCGGCGGCCAGCCCGAAATCGACCATGCGGGTGATCAGCTGGGGCGGCAGGTTGTCGGCCACGTACCAGCCGAGGTCCTCGAGCACCTTGGCAGCAGTACCCCGCCCGGCGCCCGACAATCCGGTCACCAGAACGACGTCGATGCCCGCCCCGCCCTCCGGGCGGGTGTCCATCGGGCGGCCCTCGGCCAACTCACCCGTCATTCGGCTTCTCCGGGCTGCTCTCGGGCCGCAACGCTTCCAGGACGGCGGTGGCGGTGGCCACACCGATACCGGGAACGGCCGTGATCTGGTCGACGGTGGCCTCCTTGAGGCGGGCTATCGATCCGAAATGGGTCACCAGCGCCTTGCGCCGATGTTCCCCCAATCCTGGCACCGAATCCAGCGCCGAGGCGGTCATTCGCCGGGATCGCTTGCTGCGATGGTAGGTGATGGCGAACCGATGCGCCTCGTCACGAATCCGCTGCAGCAGATAAAGCCCTTCGCTGTTGCGCGGCATGATGACGGGATCCGGCTCGGACGGCACCCAGATCTCTTCCAGCCGCTTGGCAAGCCCGATCACCGCGACGTCGGTGATGCCGAGTTCTTCCAGCACGGCGCTGGCCGCGTTGACCTGCGGCGCGCCGCCGTCGACCACGTAGAGGTTGGGCGGATAGGCGAACCGCCGCGACTTGCCTTCGGCCGAAAGCATATTGGGATCGCTCTGCTCGCTCAGGTGCCGCGCGAACCGGCGGCGGGTGACCTCGGCGATCGAGGCGACGTCGTCGGAGCGTCCCTGCCCGGCGGCTTCGCGGATGCCGAAGTGGCGGTAATCCGACTTGCGCGGCAGGCCGTCCTCGAACACCACCAGCGAACCCACCACGTCAGTGCCCTGCACGTGGCTGATGTCGACGCACTCGATGCGCAGCGGCGCGTCGGCCAAGCCCAGGGCCTCTTGAATGTTCTGCAGGGCAGCGGATCTGGCGTTGAAGTCGCCTGCCCGCCGCAGCTTGTGTTGCTGCAGAGCCTCTTTGGCGTTGCGCTGCACCGTTTCGGCCAGCGCCCGCTTGTCGCCGCGACGTGGCACCCGCAGCGCCACCCGGGAACCGCGCAGGGCGGACAGCCAGCTGGTCAATTCCTCGGAGTTGGACGGCAGGCACGGCACCAGCACCTCGCGGGGAACCGGGTTGACGGATTCGTCGGCCGCCCCGCCCAGTTCGGCCTGCTCGCCGTAGAACTGGGTCAGGAATTGCTCGACCAGTTGCTCTTCCCCGGAATCGCCTGGGTCGCCAGGCTTTTCGACGATCCAGCCGCGCTGGCCGCGCACCCGGCCGCCGCGCACGTGAAACACCTGCACCGCCGCCTCCAGCTCGTCGTCGGCGAAGGCGACCACGTCGGCGTCGGTGCCGTCGCCGAGCACCACGGCCTGCTTCTCCATCGCGCGCTTGAGCGCGCCCAGGTCGTCGCGCAGCCGGGCGGCCCGCTCGAAGTCGAGCTGCTCGGCCGCGGCGTTCATCTGCTGTTCGAGCTCGCGGGCGAAGCGGTCGGTCTTGCCGGACAGGAAGTCGCAGAAGTCGTCGACGATTTGGCGGTGCTGCTCCGCGCTGACCCGGCCGACGCAGGGCGCCGAGCACTTGTCGATGTAGCCGAGCAGGCAGGGCCGGTCGATCTGCTTGTGCCGCTTGAACACACCGGCCGAACAGGTCCGGGCGGGGAACACGCGGGTGAGCAGGTCCAGCGTTTCCCGGATGGCCCACGCGTGGGAGTAAGGCCCGAAATACCGCACGCCCTTGCGCCGCGGGCCGCGATAGACCATCAGCCGGGGGAACTCCTCGTTCAGGGTGACGGCCAGCACCGGGTAGGACTTGTCGTCGCGGTAGCGGACGTTGAAGCGCGGGTCGAACTCCTTGATCCAGTTGTATTCGAGCTGCAGCGCCTCGACTTCGGTGGTGACCACCGTCCACTCGACCTTGGCGGCGGTGGTCACCATCTGCCGGGTGCGCGGGTGCAGGCCGGCGACGTCGGCGAAGTATGACGTCAGCCGGCTGCGCAGGCTCTTGGCCTTGCCGACGTAGATGACGCGACCGTAGGTGTCCCGGAATCGGTAGACGCCCGGCTCGACCGGGATGGACCCGGGCGGGGGACGGTACGTGGCGGGATCGGGCACTCATCCAGGCTAGTGGTCGTCGCCGGGGCGCCCAGAAAGGCGGGGCGCGTGCGGGAGCCGGTCTAGTGTGGTGCATACCGGTCGGCACTACCTTTGGGGGATCACCGTCGAGTCTTCCCTAGCCTGGTTGCTGCAGCCCGTCGGCGTCGAAACCTTCCTCGACGAGATCTGGTCCATTCGGTATCACCACATCCGGCGCCGCCGGCCGGGCTACTTCGACAGGCTGCTTCCCGGGCCCTCGGCCATCGAGGCCCTGCTGGACCATGTGCAGCCGGAACCGTCGGCGGTGCGGCTGGTCAAGGGCGGGCAGGATAAGGATCCGGCGACGTACCGCCGCGCCGACGGCGGGCTGGACCCGGTCGCGGTACACGACGGCCTGGCCGCCGGCTACACGATCGTGGTGAACGGTGTCGAGCGCTATCTGCGCACGATCGCATCGATGTCGCATTCCATCGAGGTCGAGCTGAACTTCCCGACCAGGGTCAACGCCTACGTCACGCCCCCGGAGTCGACCGGCTTTGTCCCGCACTACGACCCGCACGACGTGCTGGTCCTGCAGGTCGAGGGATCCAAGACGTGGCATGTGTCCGACGCAGCTGCCGTGCCACCGCAGGAGATCCAACGACGCAAGGGCGTCGGGACGGACGGGCTCACGTCGTCGACCGACGTGCGCCTGCAACCCGGCGACGTGCTGTATTTGCCGCGCGGCCAAGTGCATTCGGCCGAAACGCGGTCCGAGCCGTCGGTCCATCTGACGATCGGGCTGCATGCGCCGACCGTGCTCACGCTGCTCACCCACCAGCTGCACGCGCTGAGTCTGCGCGACCCCCGCATGCACGCCCGCTTGTCGCCACGACACCTGGATGACGCCACCGCCCGCACCGGTCTGGGCGAGCTCGTGCGCGATGGCCTGCGATCCCTCGAGGATCCCGCGATCCTCACCGAAAGCCTCGACACGCTGGCCGACGTCTTGGTCCGGCGGGGCCGATGCCCGCCGGTCGGGCGGGTCAGCGACACCGTCGGGATCGACGGGCGAACGCTGGTGGCGAAGTACGAACCGCTCTATGCGCGGGTGGCGCGCGTCGACGACCGCGTCGTCCTACGGTTCGCGCAGCTGTCGGTGGCCGCCGGCGCCGACCACGAAGCGGCCATGCTGTTCCTCGCCGCCAGCACCGAGCCGTTCCGGGTCGGCGCGCTACCGGGGCTGAGCAGCGCACAGCAGGTCGGGCTGGCGCAGACGTTGATCCTGAACGGATTCCTGGTCCGGCTGTCCGAAGGCTGACAGTTCCCTTCACATCTCCGGTGAAGCGCGATTTTTATCCTTATTTGCGGACTTTTCCGGCGTAACCTTCGGTACATGCGGATTTCTGGTCGACCCGCGCCGCATCGCGAAAGCGCTGACGACCACTAGGTCCCCAACCACCAGGGGGCCGGGGCTCAGCGCTTCGTTGCGTGGCTGAGCGGGCCGCCACCCGCCGGCCACGCGGGACCGCTGACCGGTTCGTCGGGAGGAGCGCAACATGACGGCAAGGACGCCCGCGAGTGGCCGCCGATGACCATGCCGATCTGGGCCGCCTTCCCGCCCGAGGTCCATTCGGCGGCGCTGTCCAGCGGCCCGGGGCCGGGATCCCTGCTGGCGGCCGAGCAGGCGTGGCAGGCCTTGAGCGCCGAATACGATTCGGCGGCGCAGGAACTCGGCGACCTGTTGGCGGCCGTGCAGGCGGGGACGTGGCAGGGTCCCAGCGCGGAGGCCTACGTGGCCGCCCATGTGCCTTATCTGGCATGGCTGTTGCAGAACAGCGCCAACAGCACGGCCGCGGCCCGCGAGGCCGAGACCGTTGCCGCGGCCTATACCGCCGCACTGACCGCCATGCCGACCCTGCAGGAGATCGAAGCCAACCACGCCGCTTTCGCGCAACTGGTGGCGACGAATTTCTTTGGCGTGAACACGATTCCGATCGCGCTCAACGAAATGGACTATCTGCGGATGTGGCTGCAGGCGGCCACCACGATGGCGATCTATGAAGCGGTCTCCCAGACCGCACAGACGTGGGTTCCGCCGACCGCCCCGCCCCCGCCGAGCCCGCTGCCAAACCCCCCCACCCAAGCCGCGGGGGGGGGGGGGGGCGCCGGGGGGGGGGGGGGCGGGGGGGGGCGGGCGGGGGGCGGGGGGGGGGGGGGGGGGGGGG
>NZ_MVIJ01000034.1 GCF_002086735.1 Mycobacterium scrofulaceum
GCGCCGCGAACAACCCCGGAATCGACACCGGCACCCACGGCTCGACCAGCACCGCACGGTTACCCATCTCATCCAGCAGACGATGCTCGGCGGCGCCCAGCAGGTCGATCGCCGACACCCGCCGGGTGGTATCGGTCGTCAGCGCGACCAGCACCCGCTCCAGCCGGCCGATCAGCGTCGCGACGGTGTCGGTGTCGAACACGTCGGTGCGGAACTCCACCGCCCCGCCGATGCCGGCCGGTTGCCCGTCGTCGGTCCAGCGCTCCGCGAGTGAGAACACCAAATCCATCCGCGCCGTGCGGGTGCTCACCGGCAGCGGGGTGACCTGCAGCTCGCCGAGACTCAACTCGGCCGGGCCGTTGGTCTGCCAGGTCAGCATCACCTGTACCAGCGGGTGATGGGTCAGGCTGCGGCTTGGGTTGAGTCGTTCGACGAGCGCCTCGAAGGGCACGTCCTGATGTTCGTAAGCGGCTAGGCTGCGCTGCCGCACCTGGGCGAGCACCTCGGCGAGGGTGGGGTTCCCGGCGAGGTCAACCCGAAGCACCAGGGTGTTGACGAAGAAGCCCACCAGCTCGTCGAGCACCGGATCGGGTCGCCCGGCGATCGGAAAGCCAACCGCCACATCGGAAGTCGCGCTGACCTTGGCCAGCAGCACCGCCAGGGCGGCCTGGAGCACCATGAAGCTCGTGGCGTTGTGCGCGCGGGCCGCTTCGCGCACGCGTTGGTGCAACTCGGCCGGCCACGCCACCCTCACGCTGGACCCGCGGTGGTCGGCCACCGCCGGATAGGGCCGGTCGGTGGGGAGCGCGAGATGCTCGGGCAGGTCGGCCAAAGCGTGCTGCCAGTACCGTAGTTGGCCGGCGATGGCGCTGCCCGGATCGTCCAGGTCCCCCAGGCGGGCGTGCTGCCACAGCGTGTAATCGATGTACTGCACGGGCAGCGGCGCCCACGTCGGCGGGTGGCCCGCGCACCGGCTGGCGTACGCCAACCCGAGGTCACGCACCAGCGGCGTCAGCGATGACCCGTCGGCGGCGACGTGGTGGGCGACCGCCACCAGCACATGCCGGTTCGCGTCGACCCTGAAAAGCTCTGCGCGCAGCGGCACTTCGTTGGCCAGATCGAACGGGTGGTGCGCCGCGGCCTCGATGGCCTCGTCGAGTCGGCTCGCAGACCAGCCCAGGGCGTCGACCACCCGCCAGCCGAAGTCGGCCCGCTCGGCGGGGACGACCACCTGTTGGGGTATCCCCTTCCGTGCCACGAACACCGTGCGCAGGCTTTCGTGCCGCGCCACCACGTCGCCCAACGCGGCGCGCAGCGCCCCGACGTCCAGGTGCCCGTCCAGCCGCATCGCCGCGGCCATGTTGTAAACCGGTGAGGGGCCCTGCAATTGGTCGGTGAACCACAACCGGTTCTGCGCGAACGACAACGGCACCACGGCCGGGCGCGCCGCGGCCACCACTCGGGCGGGCCGGCCCCCGCCGCCCGTTCCGAGGCGGGGCGCCAGCTGGCGAATCGTGGGCGCCTCGAACAGGGTCCGCACTTCCAGACGGGCGTCCAGGCCGGTCGCGACCGCCGCCACCAGGCGCATGGCCGACAACGAATCCCCGCCCAGGTCGAAGAAGGATTCCTCGACGCCGACGCGCTCCAGCCCCAGCACCCGGGCGTAGATGCCGGCCAGAATCTCCTCCACCGGAGTGGCCGGTGCGCGGTATTCGCCACCTTCCTGGTAGTCGGGTGCGGGCAGGGCTCGGGTGTCGAGTTTGCCGTTGACGGTCAGCGGGATGGCGTCCACCGCGACGACGGCCGCGGGGACCATGTAGCTGGGCAGGCGGTCGCCCAGCAGGCCGCGGAGGAGGCCGGGGTTGGCGGTTCCGGTGACGTAGGCGACCAGCCGCTTGTCGCCCGGGCGGTCCTCACGGGCGAGCACCGCCGCCTGTTCGACATCGTCGAAAGCGGTGAGCGCGGTGCGGATTTCGCCGAGCTCGATGCGGTAGCCGCGGATCTTGACCTGCTCGTCGGCCCGACCGAGGTATTGCAGCTGGCCGTCGGTGCTCCGGCGCACCAGGTCCCCGGTGCGGTACATCCGCGCGCCGGACCCGCCGAACGGGCACGCCACGAACCGCGACGCCGTCAGGCCGGCCCGGCCCACGTAGCCGCACGCCACGCCGCGGCCGGCCACATAAAGCTCACCCGTCACGCCCGCGGGCACCGGGTGCAGCCACTCGTCGAGCACGAAGAAGCCCAGGTGGGCCAGGGGCGCCCCGATGGGGCTGGCGTTGTCGTCGACGTCCGCGTCGGTGATCTCCCGGAAGGAGGCGTGCACCGTGGTCTCGGTGATGCCATACATGTTGATCAGGCGCGGCAGCTTCGGGTGGTTGTGCAGCCACTTGCCCAGCCGCGGGGGTTCCAGCGCCTCGCCCCCGAACACCACGGTCTGCAGCTTCAGCTCGTTCGGCTCGGGCGATAAGGCGTAGAACGCCGACGGCGTCTGGCTGAGCACGCTGACCCGTTCGCGAACGAGCATGGCCTGCAGGTCATCTCGTGAGCGGACGACGTCGTCGGGGACGATGACCAGCCGGGCGCCGCGCAGCAGCGCGCCGAAGATCTCCCAGACCGAGAAGTCGAAGGCCAACGAGTGACACTGCGACCACACCCGGCCCAGTTCGAGTTCTCGGTCCACCGACTCCAGCAATTGGGTGACGTTGCGGTGGGTGACCGCCACGCCCTTGGGCGCCCCGGTGGTGCCCGAGGTGTAGATCACGTACGCGATGTTTCCCGCGTCCGGCGCGGGCAGTCCGTCCCTGCGTCCGGTCGCGACGGCGGGATCGTCGACAACAAGGACCGCCAGGCCGGAGCCGTCGAGCCGCGAGCGCATGCCGGGGGTGACAATGGCGGCGATCGGCGCGGCATCCCCCAGCAGGAACTCCATGCGCGCCGCGGGCAGGCCCGGGTCGAGGGGCAGGTAGGCCGCCCCGGTCTTGAGCACCGCCAGCATCGCCACGACGGCCTGCGCCGAACGCTCGGCCAGCAGCGCCACACACTCCCCCGGCCCGGCACCATACTCGATCAGCAAGTGCGCCAACCGATTCGACGCCTCGTCCACCTCGCCATAACTCCACGAACGCCGCGCACACGTGATCGCCACCGCATCGGGGGCGCGGTCCACCTGCGCGGCGAACAACTCCGGGATCGAGACCCCGGCGGGCGAAGGCCCACGCAGCACCGCCCGGTTGCCGATGACCCCGAGGCGGGTGTGCTCGTCCTCGTCGAGCACATCGATCGACGACACCCGCCGCGCCGGGTCGGCCGTGACCGCCGCCAGCACCCGCCGGAACTGCTCGACGAGCGCCTCGACGCTGGCGGTGTCGAACACGTCGGTGCGGAACTCCACCGCCCCGCCGATACCGGCGGGGCGGCCGTCCCCGGTCCAGCGCTCGGCCAACGAGAACACCAGATCCATCCGGGCGACCTGGGTGTCCACCGGTTCCGGGGTCACCCGCACGTCGCCCAGGGCCAGCCCGGCCGCCGGGCCGTCGTGCTGCCAGGGCAGGTTCTGCCAGGCCAGGACGACCTGGATCAGGGGGTGGTGGGTGAGGCTTCGGGTGGGGTGCAGCCGTTCGACGAGGACTTCGAAGGGGACGTCCTGGTGCTCGTATGCGGCCAGGCTGCGCTGTTGTACCTGGGTGAAGACCTCAGCCACGGTCGGATTTCCACCCAGGTCGGTGCGCAGAACAAGTGTATTGACGAAAAATCCGACCAACTCATCAAGCGCAGGATCGCGGCGCCCGGCGATCGGAAAACCCACCGCCACATCCGAAGTCGCGCCCAGCTTGGCCAATAGGAGAGCCAACGCCGCCTGTACCACCATGAAACTGGTTGCATTGTGTTCACCAGCCACCTCCCTCACTCGCTGCTGCAACTCCGGGGGCCACTCCACGGCCACCCGCGCCCCGCGATAATCAGCCACCAACGGGTAGGGGCGATCCGTCGGCAACTCCAAACGCTCCGGCATCCCCGCCAGCGCGCCGAGCCAATACGCCAGCTGGGCGCTGATCGCGCTGTGCGGGTCCTCCAGATCCCCGAACTGGGCCCGCTGCCAGAGCGTGTAATCCACGTATTGCACCGGCAATTCGGCCCACCCCGGCGCCTCACCGGCACACCGGCTGGCATAGGCAATCCCCAAATCACGCACCAACGGCGTGATCGACCACCCGTCGGCGGCGATGTGGTGAGCCACCGCCACCAGCACATGCTCACCGGCGCCCACCCGAAACAGCGTCGCGCGCAACGGAATCGCGGTGGTCAGGTCGAATGGCTGGTGGGCGACCGTGTCGATCGCCTCGGCCAGCCGCCCGGCCGGCCACCCGCCGGCGTCGACGATCCGCCAGCCGAAATCCGCGTGCTCGGCGGGGACGACGACCTGCCGGGGGGTTCCCTCGGGTGCGACGAAGACGGTGCGCAGGCTCTCGTGCCGGGCCACCACGTCGGCGAACGCCGTCCCCAGCACGTCGGCATCCAGGCCTCCACACAGGCGCAGCGCCACCGCCATGTTGTGAACCGGCGAGGAGCCGTGCAGCTGGTCGAGGAACCACAACCGGGACTGCGCGAACGACAACGGCACCACCGCGGGCCGCGCCCCGGCCACCACCCGCGCGAGCCCGCCCCCGCCCCCGTCGAGCCGTGGCGCCAGCCGGCGAATCGTGGGCGCCTCGAACAGCGCCCGCACGGAAAGGGACGCGTCCAGGCGGGCGTTCACCGCGGCGACCAGCCGCATCGCCGATAGCGAATCGCCACCCAGGTCGAAGAAGGAGTCGTCGACGCCGACGCGCTCCAGCCCCAGCACCTGCGAGTAAACGCCGGCGAGGACCTCCTCGGTGAGGGTGGCCGGGGCGCGATATCCACGGCCGAGATATTCGGGTGCGGGCAGCGCGCGGGTGTCGAGTTTGCCGTTGAGCGTCATGGGCAATTCGGGCAGCGCCACGATCGCCGCGGGGACCAAGTAGGCCGGCAGCCGCTCGGCCAACCGCGCCCTGACCTCGGCCGGGTCGGCCGTCCCGGTGATGTAGCCCACCAGCCGCTTGTCGCCGGGGCGGTCCTCCCGCGCGATCACCGCCGCCTGCTCCACGCCCGCCAAAACCGTTAGGGTTGATTGGATTTCGCCGAGCTCGATGCGGTATCCACGAACCTTGACCTGCTCGTCGGCGCGCCCCACGTAGCGCAGCTGCCCATCCGGGTCCCACCACACCAGGTCTCCCGTGCGGTACATCCGCGTCCCGGAGCCACCGAACGGACACGCCACGAACCGCGAACCCGTCAGCCCCGCGCGGCCCAGATAGCCCACGCCGACACCGGCACCGGCGACATACAGCTCACCGACCACACCCGACGGCGCCGGCCGCAGCCACCCGTCGAGCACGAACAGCGCCGCCCCGTCCACCGGTGACCCGATGGCAGGGGGCCCCGACCCGGCCGCCAACGGCGCGCTCTTGGACACCCACATCGTGGTCTCGGTCGGCCCGTACACGTTCACCATCGCCCGGCCCGGCGCCCATCGGTCCACCACCGCCGCCGGACACGCCTCGGCGCCCACCACCAACGCCGCCCCCACGCCCTCCGGCGACAACGCCCCCAGCGACGACGGCGTCTGGGTCAGCACCGACACCCGCTCCCCCACCAGCAACGCCCGCAGGTCGTCGGCGCGGCGCGTCAGCGCGTCGGGCACCACCACCAGGTGGCCGCCGTGCAGCAGCGCACCCCAGATCTCCCACACCGAGAAGTCGAAGGCCAGCGAGTGGCACTGACTCCACACCCGCCCCGGCGACAGCAAGCCGTCGCCGGCCAGCGCATCAAACAGCTGCGTCACGTTGCGATGCGTGACCGCCACCCCCTTGGGCACGCCCGTCGTGCCCGACGTGTAGATCACGTGCGCGACGTCGTCGGCGCTGGGCCCGGCCAAACCCGCAGCCGGCTGCTGCCGGATCGCGGGATCGTCGATGTCGGCCACCTCGCCGGCGAACTCACCCAACCGCGGCCGCAGTCCCGCGGAAGCGATCACGACCGCCGGCGCCGCGTCGGTCAGCATGAATTCCACCCGCCCCGCCGGCAGCCCAGGATCCATCGGCACGTATGCGGCCCCGGCCTTCAGCACGCCCAGCACCGCGATCACCGCCTCGGCCGAACGCTCCATCAGCAGACCCACGCGCGCCCCCCGGCCGACGCCCCGCCCGATCAGCCAACGCGCCAGCCGGTTCGAGGCCTCGTCGACCTCCCGATACGACCACCGGCGCCCTTCACACGACACCGCCACCGCCGACGGCGACCGGCCGGCCTGCACGCCGAACAACTCCGGGATCGTCCGTCCCGCGGGCGCGGGCCTACCGATCGCCGCCCAGTTCCCCCAGCCGGCCAGGCCCGGGCGGTCGGCATCGTCGAGAACGTCGATGGACAGCAACCGGCGGGTGGTGTCCGCGGTCAGGGCGACCAGTAGCCGCTCCAGACGCGCGGCCAGATCGGCGGCGTCGAAGCCGGAGAAGGGCTCCCAGACGCCCGCCGTGCTGAGGAACAGCCGGTCGCCGTCGGAGGAGAAGATCAGACCGAAGCCACTCGCCTGACCCGAGTTGGTGTACGAGGCCGAGGCGGTGACACCGCCGAAGGGGAGGGTGAAGGCCGACGGGACGAAGTTGACGCTGACCCGCTCGGCCGGCCCCGCCGGGCCGCGGGCTTTGCGCTCCAGCGCCTGCACCGGAAAGCGTTGGTGCTCCACCGCCTCCCGAACCCGCGCGTCGACCTGTCGGCAGAACTCGGCGCCCGTCAACTCCGGTGAGACCCGCAGGACCAGCGGCACCACGCCGGCAACCATGCCCGGGAGGGTCTTCGCCTCGGGACTCACGCGCCTGTTGACCGGGAAGTCGAGGACCACCTCCGGGCCGTCGCCGCTCCAGCCGCGCACCAGCAGCGCGCACGCCGCGGTGACGACCGATGTCGGGGAAACGCCCCACACCCGGGACAGCTTGTCGACCCGGCGCAGGACCCCGGCGTCCAGCGGGACCGGCGCCGACGGCCATGGGTCGCGCTCCCCGGAGGCGCGCGGCGCCCGGTGCGGCAATGCGTCATCCGCGGGCAGGTGCTGAATCCAGTAGGCCTCGTCCCTCCGGTAGTCGCCGGACGCTTCGTATCTGGACTCGCAATCCACCAGCTCCTGCAGCGAGCCGAAGACGGGCGCGGGGACCGGCGCGGCGGAGACGATGGCCGAATAGATCGAGGCGATCCGGTGACCGACGAGCGCGACGCCGGTGCCGTCGAGGATGATGTGGTGGCAGCAGGCGAACAGGTGAAATTCGTCGGCGCGGGTCCTGAACAGGGCGAACCTGAACAGCGGGCCGGTGAACGGCATGGGCGTCCGTTGGATCGCCAACGCGATCCGCCGGGCTTCCTCGACGGCGTCGCACGAGCCGGTCAGGTCATGGAAGGCCAGTTCGACGTCCGGGTAGTCGACCGCCCGCTGAAAGACCTGGCCGTCGGTCTCGACGAACGAGGCCCGGGCCGGTTCGGCTTCTTTCAGCGCCTGGCGGATCGCCCACTTCAGGGCGTCACGCTGGACCAAGCCGTCGATCGTGACGAAGAGGCCGATCTGCCACTCGGTGCCGGAGTGGCCGGTCTCCTGCGCAAGCCATATGTCTAGTTGTCCGCAAGTAAGCGGAAGTGCCTGATCTCCAAGCTCCATCCAACTTCCCAACCATAGGGTTCACCCTGTAAAACCCCCGGTTGACTACAGCCGCTCGACCGAACTCCTCCGCAATGCCCGTTCGGTTCCGCTTGAGGTGGCGCAGAAACGCAGCGCAGTCCGCGTCGGAATCCTCGCCGCCGTCGCCGCACGGCGCCGACTAAAGAGGCGGAAGTGCTGATGTCGTCATCGAACGGGCCGACGCGCACAGTATCTCCGTCAAATTAGTCAACATGAGTGCAACAGTTCGCAAGGTTAACGGATGGATACGAAAGTGCGCTAGAGGTTTCGAAAAAGTCCCAGCTTCATATCAGGACTCCCGTAGATCGCACCCAAAAGATACGCGAAGAATGTTTCAGTTGCTTAAAGAGGGCAAACGGTTCGGGACGGCCCCGTAGGACCGTCCCGAACCGAGCGTGCGATTTAGAGCAGTCCGACCAACTGCAGGTCGGTGACGTATTTGACGATCACCGGCGGGGAGATGTGCGGGATGTCGCTGTCGGCGCCGATCTTGGCTTCCTGCACGGCGGTGCGGAAACGGTCGGTCGGGGCGAACGAACCGGTGGCCGGCTCCGGCGCCTGCAGCTGGTTGTAACCCGGCACCTGCAACATCTGCAGCACCGAATGCTTGCGCTGCCGCTCCGGCAGCTCACGCAGCGCCGCCTCGAACCGGCTCAGCCACTCCCCGAAGTCGTCGATCCGCTCGATCGGGTAGCCGGCCTCGATCAGCCAGTCGACGTACTCGTCGATGCCGATGCCGTCGTCGTGCGGGTTCATCACGTGATACGTCTCGAACCCTTCCACCACCTGGGCGCCCAGCGTGGTGACCGCCTCGGCGACGAACTCCACCGGCAGCGCATCGAAATGCGAACGCTGCCGGTTGCCCTCGGCGTCCAGCTGGTAGAACGACCGCGGCGCGATGCCGGTCGCCACCAGGCTCAGCACCATCCGGGTGAACATGTCCGACAGGTTGAACTGGCCGGCGTAGCTGGTGTCGGACAGGATCATGTCGGACCGGAACACCGAGACCGGCAGCCCACAGAGGTCGTGGGCCTCGCGCAGCAGCACCTCGCCGGCCCACTTGCTGTTGCCGTAGCCGTTGGCGTAGCTGCCGTCGACCTTGCGGATGGGGCTGATCTCCCGGATGTCGGCATCCTCGGTGAACACCGCGGGGTCGATCTGGCGGCCGACGTCGGAGGTCGAGACGTAGGCGTACGGCTTCAGCTTCGTGGTCAGCGCCACCCGGATCAGCTCCGCGGTGCCCGCGACGTTCGGCCCGAACAGCTCGCGATACGGCAGCACGCCGTTGACCAGGGCAGCCGAGTCGACGATCAGGTCGACGGTGTCGGCCAGCCGCTGCCAGGTCTGCTCGTCCAGCCCGAGGTTGGCCGCGCCCTTGTCCCCGGCGATGACCTCGAGGTGGTCGGCGGCCAGCTCCTGGAAGTACCGCAGCAGCTGCGGGTCGCCGGTGTCGAACGTCTTCTCCAGCCGCTGCCGGGCCTCCTCGTCGGAACCGGCCCGCACCAGACAGATCAGCTTCCCGTCGACCAGCTCCAGCTGCTCGAGCCACTGCAGCGCCAGGTACCGGCCCAGGAAGCCCGTCGCCCCGGTCAGCAGGACCGTGCGGACTTCCGAACTCGGCCCCGGCAGCGCCGGCGCGTTGCCCAGCGTCGGGGCGTCGATGAACTTCTCCAGCGTCAGGTCGCTCGCGTAGACGTGGGTCGCGTCGCGGCCGTGCACCGAGGCAAAGCTCGGACCGCCTGCCTCGAGCTCGTCCGCGCCGCTGGCGTCGTGCTCCGCCCGCTGGGCGAGGCGGCGAACCGTCGGCGCCTCGAACAGGGTGCGCACCGAGAGGTTGGCGTCGAGCGCCGTGTTCACCTCGGCGATCACCCGCATCGCGGAGAGCGAATCGCCGCCCAGGTCGAAGAAGGACTCCTCGACCGAAACACGCTGCAAGCCAAGGACACCGGCGAAAACGTCGGCCAACGTCTCTTCCACCGGGGTGGCCGGTGCGCGGTATTCGCCGCCGGTCTTCTGGTACTCCGGGGCCGGCAGGGCGCGCTTGTCGAGCTTGCCGTTGACGGTCAACGGCAGCGCGTCCAACACCACCACCGCGACCGGCACCATGTAGGCCGGCAGCCGCTCGCCCAGCCGCGCGCGGACATCGGCCGGGTCGGCCGTCCCGGTGATGTATCCCACCAGCCGCTTGTCGCCGGGGCGGTCCTCGCGGGCGATCACCGCCGCCTGCTCGACCCCGTCCAGACCGGCCAGGGCCGCCTGGATCTCGCCCAGCTCGATGCGGTAGCCGCGGATCTTCACCTGCTCGTCGACGCGGCCCAGGTATTGCAGCTGGCCGTCGGCGCCCCAGCACACCAGGTCACCGGTGCGATACATCCGGGCCCCGGGCGCCCCGAACGGGCACGCCACGAACCGCGAGGCCGTCAGGCCCGAGCGGCGCGCATAGCCGCACGCCACACCGCGGCCGGCGATGTACAGCTCACCGACCACGCCCTCGGGCGCCGGCCGCAGCCACTTGTCCAGGACGAACAGCGCCGCCCCGGGCACCGGGGAACCGATCGGCGCCCCCGCGTCCGGGTTCAGCGGCGCGCTCATCGCCGCGTACACCGTGCCTTCGGTCGGGCCGTAGGCGTTGATCATCACCCGGCCCGGCGCCCAGCGCTCGACCACCTCGGGCGGGCAGGCCTCGCCGGCCACCACCAGGGCCGTCGACTCCAGACCCTCCGGCGAGAGCATGCCCACCGCCGACGGTGTCTGGCTGAGCACGGTCACGTTCTCGGCGACCAGCAGGGCGTGCAGGTCCTTGGGCGAACCGGCGACGGATTCGGGCACCACGACCAGCCGGCCGCCGTGCAACAGCGCGCCGAAGATCTCGTGCACCGAGACGTCGAAGACCAGGGAATGCCACTGCGCCCACACGCCCGGGTCCGGCAGGTCGGCGTGCAGCCTCTCCAGCAGCTGGGTGGCGTTGTGGTGGGTGACCGCGACGCCCTTGGGGACGCCGGTGGTGCCCGACGTGTAGATGACGTACGCGATGTCCTGGGGCGTCGGCCCGGGCAGCGCCGTGGCGGGCCGGGTGTCGGCCGGCGCGTCGTCGACGTCGACGACCACTCCGTCGAAGCCGTCCAACCGGGAGCGCAGGTCGGCGGTCGTGACCGCGGCGACCGGCGCGGCGTCGGACAGCACGAACTCGATCCGCGCGGCGGGGACGGCCGGGTCGATCGGCAGGTAGGCCGCCCCGGTCTTGAGCACCGCCAGGATCGACACGATCGCCTCGGCCGACCGGGAGAACAGCAGTGCGACGCTCTCGCCCGGGCGGGCGCCGTGCTCAACGAGCAGGTGGGCCAACCGGTTCGCGGCCTCGTCGAGTTCGCGGTAGGTCATCGAGTGGCCGTCGAACGTCAGCGCCACCGCGTCGGGGACGCGGGCCACCTGCTTGGCGAACAGCGCCGGGATGGACGCCGCGGCACGCACCGGCGCGGTCAGCACCGCCCGGTTGCCCCACTCGTCCAGGCGGGCGCGCTCGCCGAGGTCCAACACGTCCATCGCCGACAGTCGCTGGCTGGAGTCGGCGGTCATCGCCCCCAACACCCGCTCGAACCGCTCGATCACCGACTCGATGCCGGCGGTGTCGAAGACGCTGGTGTCGAACTCGACGCGCAGGCCCAGCTCCCGGCCCGGGAGCGCCATCACCGCCAGCGGGTAGTGGTTGTACTCGCGGTTGGTGACGTCGGTGATCGCCAACTCGTGGAAGCCCAGCGGGACGCTGGTGTCGATCGGGTAGTTCTCGTACAGGAACAGCGTGTCGAACAGCAGGTCGTGGCCGGTGACGCGGTGGATCTCGTTCAGGGCCAGGTGCTCGTGCTCGATCGTGTTGTTGTGGGCGTTCTGCAGCTGCTGCAGCAGCTCGGCCACGGTGGTCGCGGCGGTGATGTGCGCACGCACCGGCACCGTGTTGATCAGCAGGCCCACCATCGATTCGGCGCCGGGCAATTCGGCCGGGCGACCGGAGACCGCGGTGCCGAAGGCCACGTCGTACTGGCCGGTCAACCGCATCAGCAGCTGGGCCCAGGCCGCTTGCAGCACGGTGTTGATCGTGGTGTGGCAGGACCGGGCGAGCTCGCCCAGCGCGCGGGTGGTCTCGGCCGGCAGGCGGTAGGACTCGACGCCGCGGCGTCCGACGCTCAGCCGGGCGGGCGGCCCCACCAGCGTGGGCGTGTCGAACCCGGCGAGCACCTCACCCCAGGCCGCCCGGGCGGCCGTGCGGTCCTGGGCCGCCAGCCACGTCAGGTAGCTGCGGTAGGACGCGGGCGCGGGCAGCCGCTCCCCGTAGTAGCTGGTGAGGATCTCGCGCAGCAGGATCGGCAGCGACCACCCGTCCATCACGATGTGGTGGTTGGTCAGCACGAACCGGTGCCGGTTGTCGGCGGTGCGGATCAGCGCGGCCCGGAAGGCGGGCCGGTTGGCGAGGTCGCTGACCGCGGCGCGCTCGGCGGCGCAGAGCTGCTCGATCTTCTCCTCGGGGTCCAGGTCTTCGGCGCCGAGCTGGATGTACCGCCACGCCATCGCCGGGTCGGCCGGGATGACCTGCACCGGCTGGCCGAACTGCGGGCAGAACCGGGCCGCCAGGTTGGGGTGCCGGTTGACGACGGCGTGGACGGCCTCCCGCAACCGGTGCGGGTCCAGGTCGCCGGTGACGGTGATGCCGAGCTGCACCGCGTAGACGTCGTCGCCGGGGTCGTTGGCGAAGCTGGCGTGGAACAGCAGGCCCTGCTGCAGCGGGGTCAACGGCAACACGTCGGCGACGGCGTATTGCTGGCAGAGGTCGTCGAGCTGCTGCTGGTTCAGCTGGGCGGGGGCGATGTCCGACGGGGTCAGCCCGCCGCCGCCGCTGCGGACGTGCGCGCAGATCCCGGCCAGGGCCTCGAACCACAGCTGGCTCAACCGGCTGACCTGCTCGTGGTCCAGCGCCGAGGGCGCCCACGTCCAGTTGGCCTGCAGGTTGGGGCCGGCCTCGGTGTCCATGGTGCCGGCGTTGAGGTCGACGGTGTGCATCAGCGGCATGGGCAGCGCCGCGCTGGCGGCGCCGGTGAACGACAGGCTGTCCTGGCTGATCCGCCACATCTCGCCGGGCAGGTCGGCCGCCGCACCCAGGCGTCCCAGGTAGTTGAAGCCGATCACCGGGTCCGACCCGTCCAGGTCGACCTCGGCGTTCATGTACCGCAGCAGCCCGTAGGTCAGCGGGTCGGGCAGCGCGCGCAGCTGCTCCTTGGCCTTCTTCACCAGCACGCCGAGCGCCCGGTCGCCGGCCATCACCTCCGCCCAGTCCAGCTCGCCGACGGCCAGTGCGACCGGGTACTTGGTGGTGAACCAGCCCACGGTGCGGGACAGGTCGACGTGCGGGCCCAGCTCCTCGTGCCGGCCGTGGCCCTCCACGTCGATGCCGATCGGCGCGCCGGTGCCCACGAACCGCGCCCAGGCCAGCCCGAACGCGATCAACAGGATGTCCTGGACGCCCGCGTGGAAGGCCGCGGGCACCTCGCCCAGCAGCATCCGCGTGGTGTCGACGTCCAGCGACACCGACAGCTGCTTGGCCGTCTCGTAGGTGTCGACGTCGGGGCGCACCGCCGGCAACAGCGCCGGCGTCGCGGCGACCTCCCGCCACGCCTCGGCCTGCGCGACGACCTCGGGCCGCTGGGCGTGCTCCTCCAGCATCGCCGACCACCGCGCGAACGACGTCCCGCCGGTCGGCAGCGCCACCGGCTGCCCACTGTGGTGCTGCGCCCAGGCGATATTCAGGTCTTCCAACAGGATTCGCCACGACACCCCGTCCACCGCCAGGTGGTGGATCATCAACGCCAGCTGGGCGGTGGATTCCGCCCACACCGCGCGGAGCATGGTCCCCGCGGCGGGGTTGAGCTGCGAGCGCGCCGCGACCAGCGAAGCGTCGGACAACGCGTCGACGGTGTGCAGGCACGCGGCGGCCTCGACCGCGCCGACGTCGGGCACCTGTAGCGACCAGCCGCCGGCGCCGTCGTCGTCGACCCGCATCCGCAGCGTGGCGTGCCGGTCCAGCAGCGACTGCAGCACCACCAGCACGTCGTCGCCGGTGACGCCCGCGGGCGCCTGCACCACCATGGTCTGGTTGAACTGGTCGGTCGGGCCGTCGACCTGCTGCAGCCAGCGCATGATCGGGATCGCGACCACCGGGCCGATGCCCTCGTCGACGACGTCATCGTCGGAGGCCACGCCGGCCACCCGGGCCAGCCGGGCCACCGTCTGCTCGACGAAGACGTCGCGCGGGCGGCACACCACGCCGGCCGCGCGGGCGCGGGCCACCACCTGCATCGACAGGATGCTGTCGCCGCCGAGGTCGAAGAACGAGTCGTCGACGCCGACCCGCTCCAGTCCGAGGACCTGGGCGTAGATGGCGGTCAGGGTTTCTTCGACGGCCGTGGTCGGCGCGCGGTACTCGCCGTTCGTCTTCTGGTACTCCGGGGCGGGCAGCGCCCGCTTGTCGAGCTTGCCGTTGACCGTCAGCGGCAGCGCGTCCAGCACCACCACCGCGGCGGGCACCATGTAGCCGGGCAGCCGCTGGCCGAGCTGGGTGCGGATCTCGGCGGGGTCGGCGGTCCCGGTGATGTAACCGACCAGGCGCTTGTCGCCGGGGCGGTCCTCGCGGGCGATCACCACCGCCTGCTCCACGCCGTCGAGCCCGGCGAGCGCCGTCTGGATTTCGCCGAGCTCGATGCGGTAGCCGCGGATCTTGACCTGCTCGTCGGCGCGGCCGAGGTACTGCAGCTGGCCGTCGACGCCCCAGCGCACCAGGTCCCCGGTGCGGTACATCCGGCTCCCCGGCGCCCCGAACGGGCACGCGATGAACCGGGAGGCCGTCAGGCCCGGCCGGCGCACGTAGCCGGAGGCCACACCGCGGCCGGCGATGTACAGCTCACCGACGACGCCCTCCGGCGCCGGGCGCAGCCACTTGTCGAGCACGAACAGCGCCGCGCCGGGCACCGGCGAGCCGATCGGCGGCGCCCCCGACTCGGCCTTCAGCGCCGAGCTCATCGAGGCGTACACGGTGCCCTCGGTCGGGCCGTAGGCGTTGATCATCACCCGGCCGGGCGCCCAGCGGTCCACCACCTCCGACGGGCAGGCCTCGCCCGCCACGATCAGCGCCGTCGCGTCGAGCCCGTCCGGCGAGAGCATCCCCACCGCCGACGGCGTCTGGCACAACACGGTGACCTTCTCGGCGATCAGCAGCGCGTGCAGCTCGTCCGGCGAGCCGGCCACCGACTCGGGCACCACCACCAGGCGGCCGCCGTGCAGCAGCGGGCCCCAGATCTCCCAGACCGACACGTCGAAGACCAACGAGTGCCACTGCGACCAGACACCGGCCTGCGGCAGGTCGGCGGGCAGCTTCTTGAGCAGCTGGGTGACGTTCTGGTGGGTGACCGCCACGCCCTTCGGGGTTCCGGTGGTGCCCGAGGTGTAGATCATGTACGCGATGTCCTCGGGGGCCGGCCCCGGCAGACCCGAGCTGGGCTGGTCGGCCACCGCCGGGTCGTCGACGTCGACGACCAGCAGGTCGAACCCGTCCAGCCGCGCCCGCAGTTCGGCCGTCGTGACCGCGGCGACCGGCGCCGCGTCGCCGAGCATGAACTCCATCCGCGCGGCCGGGACGGCGGGGTCGATCGGCAGGTAGGCGGCCCCGGTCTTGAGCACCGCCAGGATCGACACGATCGCCTCGGCTGAGCGGGACAGCAGCAGCGCCACGCACTCGCCCGGGCACGCGCCGTGGTCGGCCAGCAGGTGCGCGAGCCGGTTGGCGGCCTCGTCGAGTTCTTGGTAGGTCAGCGAGCGGCCCTCGAACGTCAGCGCCGGAGCCTCCGGAACGCGGGCGACCTGCTTGGCGAACAACGCCGGGATCGAGACAGCCCCCGTCGCCGGCGCGGTCAGCACCGCCCGGTTACCCCATTCGTCGAGGCGGTCGTGTTCGCCGCCATCGAGCAAGTCGATCGACAACAATCGCCGCCCCGCGCCGACGGTCATGCCTGCTCCTCCACATCTGCGGTCATGGCTTCCAGCACGCGCCGGAACCGCTCGACCAACCTCTCGATTCTGCCCTGGTCGAAGACTTCTGTATCGAATTCGACCCGAAGACCCAGTTCGTGACCCGGTACGGCCTGGACCGAGAGCGGGTAATGGTTGAATTCGCGGTTGGTGAAGCCATCAATGGCCAGCTCATCGACGGCCGACAGCGCGGCGGTGTCGATCGGATAGTTCTCGTACACGAACATGGTGTCGAATAATTGGTCGTGTCCCGTTACACGATGGATATCGTTCAGCGCTAAATGCTGGTGTTCGAGCGTGTCGTTGTAGGCGCTCTGCAGCTGGTTGAGCAGGTCGGCGATCGTGGTTTCGGCGCCGATCGTGGCCCGCACCGGGACGGTGTTGATGAGCAGGCCCACCATCTGGTCCGAGCCGGCCAGCTCGGTCGGCCGCCCGGAGACCGCGGTCCCGAACGTCACGTCGTGCTGACCGGTCAGCCACATCAGCAGCTGCGCCCACGCGGCCTGCAGCACGGTGCTGACGGTCGTGCGGCACGACCGCGCCAGCTCGCCCAGCGCCCGCGTGGTCTCCGCCGACATCTGGAACGAGGAGACGCTCCGCGGCCCGAGGCTCATCCGCCCGGGCGGGCCGACCAGCGTCGGGGTGTCGAACCCGGCCAGCACCCGGCGCCACGCCGCCTGGGCTGCCCCGCGGTCCTGCGCGGCCAGCCAGTCGACGAACTTGCGGTAGGGCACCGGGGCCGGTAGCTGCACCCCGTAGTAGGCGGCGAAGATCTCCTGCAGCAGGAGCGGCTTCGACCAGCCGTCGAGCACGATGTGGTGGTTGGTCAGCACGAACCGGTGCCGGTTGTCGGCGGTGCGGATCAGCGCGGCCCGGAACGGCGGCCGCTCCGCCAGGTCGCACACCGCGGCGCGTTCGCCGGCGCAGAGCTGCTGGATCTGCTCCTCGGGTTCGGCGTCGTCGGCGTCGAGTTCGACGTAGTGCCACGACAGCGGGGGCTCGGCCGAAAGGACCTGCACGGGCTCGCCGAAGTCCTCGACGAAATGCGCCACCACGTTGGGGTGCCGCTTGAGCATGGTGTGCACCGCGTCGCGCAACCGGTGCGGGTCGAGGGCACCGCTCACGCTGATGTCGAGCTGCACCGCGTAGAGGTCGTCGCTGCCGTGCGCGGTCCCGGTGTGGAACAGCAGGCCCTGCTGCAGCGGGGTCAACGGCAGCACGTCGGCGATCGGGTAGCGCTGGCACAGCTCGTCGATGTCGCGCTGGGTCAGCCGGGCGGGCGCGAGGTCCGACGGCGTCAGCCCGCCCCCGCCGCTGCGGACGTGGCTGCAGATGCCGCTGAGGGCGTCGAACCACAGTTCGCTCAGCCGGGCCACCTGTCCCTCGTCGAGCGCCGAGCGCGCCCAGGTCCAGTTGGCCTGCAGGAGCGGGCCGGTGGCGGTGTCCAGGGTGCCGGCGTTGAGCTCGACGGTGTGCGGCAGCGGGAGGGGCACCGCGGTCGCGGCGCCGGCCGACGCCAGGCTGTCCTGGTCGAGCCGCCACAGCTCGCTGGACAGGTCGCCCGCGCCGCCCAGCCGCCCGAGGTAGTTGAACCCGATCACCGGGTCCGACGCGTCCAGGTCGACGTCGTCGTTCAGGTAGCGCAGCAGGCCGTAGGTCAGCGTGTCCGGCAGGGCGCGCAGCTGTTCCTTGGCGTCCTTGACCAGCACGCCCAGCTCGGCCTCGCCGGTGACGACGTGTCCCCAGGACAGCCCGCCGACCTGAAGCGCGACGGGGTACTTGGTGGTGAACCAGCCGACCGTGCGGGACAGGTCCACCTGTGGGCCGAGTTCCTCGTGGCGGCCGTGGCCCTCGACGTCGATGCCGATCGGCGCGCCGGTGCCGACGAACTGCGCCCAGGCCAGCCCGAACGCGATCAGCAGGATGTCCTGCACACCCGCGTGGAAGGCCGCGGGCACCTCGCCCAGCAACATCCGCGTGGTGTCGGCGTCCAGCGCCACCGACAGCTGCCCGGCGCTGACGTAGGTGTCGATGTCGGGCCGCACCGCCGGCAGCGGCGCCGGCGTCGACGAGATCTGCCGCCACGCTTCGGCGGTGTCGACGACCTCCGGCCGGCGCGCGTGCTCGGCAAGCAGCGACGACCACCGGGCGAACGACATCCCGCCCACCGGCAACGCCACCGGCTGCCCGCTGTGATGCTGGGCCCAGGCGATGTTGAAGTCTTCCAACAGGATTCGCCACGACACCCCGTCGACGGCCAGGTGGTGGATGATCAGCGCCAGCTGCCCCGTCGACGGCACCCACACCGCCCGCAGCATCGCGCCGCTGGCCGGGTTCAGCTGCGAGACCGCCGCCGCCAATGCCGCGTCGGACAGCGTCTCGACGGTGTGCACGCACCCGGCGGCGTCCACCACGCCGGCCTCGGGGACCCGCAGCGACCAGCCGCCGGCGCCGTCGTCGTCGACCCGCAACCGCAGCATGGCGTGCCGATCCAGCAAAGCCTGCAGGACCGCCACCACGTCGGTTTCGCCCGCCCCGGCGGGGGCCTGCACCACCATGGTCTGGTTGAACTGCTCGACCGGGCCGTCGACGCTGTGCAGCCAGCGCATGATCGGGGTGGCCACCACCGGGCCGATGCCCTCGTCGACGACGTCGTCGTCGGTGGCGAGCCCGGCCACCCGGGCCAGCCGGGACACGGTCTGCTCGACGAAGATGTCGCGGGGGCGGCAGACCACGCCGGCCGCGCGGGCGCGGGCGACCACCTGCATGGACAGGATGCTGTCGCCGCCGAGGTCGAAGAACGAGTCGTCGACCCCGACCCGGTCCACGCCCAGCACCTGGGCGTAGATGCCGGCCAGGATCTCCTCGATCGCGGTGCTGGGCGCGCGGTAGTGGTCGGCGTCGGAGTATTCGGGCGCCGGCAGCGCGCGGGTGTCGAGTTTGCCGTTGACCGTCAGCGGCAGCGCCTCGAGTACCACCACCGCGGTGGGCACCATGTAGGTGGGCAGCCGCTCGCCGAGCTGGTTGCGGATCGCGGCCGGGTCGGCGGTGCCGGTCACGTAGCCCACCAGCCGCTTGTCGCCGGGGCGGTCCTCGCGGGCGATCACCGCCGCCTCGTTGACCCCGTCCAGCGCGGCCAGGGCCGCGTGCACCTCGCCGAGCTCGATGCGGTAGCCGCGGATCTTGACCTGCTCGTCGGCCCGCCCCATGTACTGCAGCTGGCCGTCGGCGCCCCAGCGCACCAGGTCGCCGGTCCGGTACATGCGCGCCCCGGACCCGCCGAACGGGCAGGCCACGAACCGCGTCGCGGACAGCCCCGACCGGCCCACGTATCCATAGGCCAGGCCGAGCCCGGCCACGTACAGCTCGCCGACCACGCCCTCGGGCACCGGCCGCAGCCAGCCGTCCAGGACGAAGAAGCCCAGGTGGGCCAGCGGCACGCCGATGGGGCTGGCGCTGTTGTCGACGTCGCCGTCGACGATCTCCCGGAACGAGGCGTGCACCGTGGTCTCGGTGATGCCGTACATGTTGATCAGGCGCGGCAGCCCGGGGTGGTTGTGCAACCACTTGCCCAGCCGGTGCGGTTCCAGCGCCTCGCCGCCGAACACCACGGTCTGCAGCTTCAGCTGCTGCCCCAGCTCGGGCTGCAGCGAGTCCGCGGTCTGCAGCGCGTAGAACGCCGACGGCGTCTGGCTCAGCACGCTGACCTGTTCGCGGACCAGCATGGCGTGCAGCTCTTCCGGCGAGCGGACGACGTTGTCGGGCACGATGACCAGCCGGCCGCCGTACAGCAGCGACCCGAAGATCTCCCACACCGAGAAGTCGAACGCCAGCGAGTGGCACTGCGTCCAGACCTGCCCCAGCGCCAGCTGCGCGTCCAGGGACTCCAGCAGCTGGGTGACGTTGCGGTGCGGCACGGCCACGCCCTTGGGGGTGCCGGTCGTGCCGGACGTGTAGATGATGTAGGCGATGTTCGCCGGGGACGGCGCGGGCAGCCCGTCGCCGGGCTGGGTCGCGACGGCGGGGTCGTCGAATTCGATGACGTCCAGGTTCTGCCCGTCGAGCCGCGACCGCACGTCCGCGGTGGTGACGGCGGCGATCGGGGCGGCGTCGCCGAGCACGAACTCGATCCGCGCGGCCGGCACCGCCGGGTCGACGGGCAGGTAGGCCGCCCCGCTCTTGAGCACCGCGAGGATCGCCACGACGGCCTCAGCCGTCCTGGGGAACAGCACCGCGACCCGCTCCCCCGGCCCGGCGCCGCGGCTCACCAGCAGGTGCGCCAGCCGGTTGGCGGATTCCTCGACCTCGCCGTAGGTCCACGAACGGTCGCCGTCGGTGATGGCCACCGCCTCGGGGGCGCGGGCGGCCTGCGCGGCGAACAGCTCCGGGATCGAGACCAGCTTGCGCGCCGACTCGGCGAGCACCCCCCGGTTGCCCCAGTCGTCGAGCCGGGCGTGCTCGGCGGCATCGAGCAGGTCGATCGAGGACAGGCGACGGGCGGGGTCGGCGGTCATGGCCACCATCACCTGCTGCAGCCGCTCGATCAGCGTGTCGACGGCGGCCCGGTCGAACACCTCGGTGTCGAACTCGACGCGCAGGCTCAGCTCGTGGCCCGGCGAGACCACCACCGACAGCGGGTAGTGGTTGTACTCGCGGCTGCTGAAGTCGGTGACGGCCAGCTCGTGGACGCCCAGCAGCGCGCCCGCGTCGATCGGGTAGTTCTCGTAGAGGAAGAGGGTGTCGAACAACTGGTCGTGGCCGGTGGCGCGGTGGATGTCCGGCAGCGACAGGTGCTCGTAGTCGACGGTGTCGTTGTGCAGCCGCTGCAGCTGGTCCAGCAGGTCGGCGACGGTGGTGGTGGCGGTGATCTTCGCCCGCACCGGCACCGTGTTGATCAGCAGGCCGACCATCGCGTCCGCGCCGGCCAGCTCGGTGGTCCGGCCCGAAACCGCGGTGCCGAAGGCGACGTCGTGCTGGCCGGTCAGCCACGTCAGCAGCTGCGACCACGCGCCCTGCAGCACGGTGCTGATGGTGGTGCGGCATGAGCGAGCCAGCTCGCCCAGCGCCTTCGTGGTCTCGGCGGGCACGTGGAAGGCGGCGACGCCGCGCCGCCCGATCTGCCCGAGGGGCCCGACCAGGGTGGGGGTCTCGAAACCGGCCAGCGCCTGCGCCCACGCCGCCTGGGCGGCGGCGCGGTCCTGGTTGGTCAGCCAGGTGACGAAGCTGCGGTAGGACGGGGCGGCGGGCAGCCGCTCGCCGTAGTAGCTGGCGAAGACCTCCTGCAGCAGGATCGGCAGCGACCAGCCGTCGACCACGATGTGGTGGATGGTCAGCACGAACCGGTGCCGGTCGAGCGCGGTGCGGATCAGCGCGGCCCGGAACGACGGCTTGTCGGCCAGGTTGCACACCGCGGCGCGCTCGTCGGCGCACAGCCGGTCGACCTGCTCGTCGACGTCGCCGCCGTCCAGCTCGACGTAGCGCCACGCCATCTGGGGGTCGGCCGGGATGACCTGGACGGGCTCACCGAAGTCTTCGGAGAACCGGGCGACCAGGTTGGGGTGCCGCTTGACCGCGGTGTGGACCGCCTCGCGCAGGCGGGCCGCGTCGAGGCCGCCGCTGACGGTGATCCCCAGCTGCACCGCGTACAGGTCGTCCATGTCCTGCGCGAAGGCGGTGTGGAACAGCAGCCCCTGCTGCACCGGGGTCAGCGGCAGCACGTCGGCGACGCCGCCCTGACGGCACAGGGCGTCGATCTGTTGCTGGCTCAGGTGAGCGGGAGCGACGTCCGACGGGGTCAGGCCGCCGCCGCCGCTGCGGACGTGCGCGCAGATCCCGGTCAGCGCCTCGAACCACAACTGGCTCAACCGGTCGACGCGCTCGTGGTCCAGCGCCGACGGCGCCCAGCTCCAGTTGGCCTGCAGGTGCGGGCCGGCCTCGGTGTCCATGGTGCCGGCGTTGAGCTCCACCGTGTGCGCCAGCGGCATGGGCACCGCCGTCGCCACCGCGGCCACCGCCAGGCTGTCGTGACTGACCCGCCACAGCTCGTCGGACAGGTCGGCGCCCGCGCCGAGCCGCCCCAGGTAGTTGAACCCGATCACCGGGTCGGAGCCGTCGAGGTCGACGTCGGGGTTCAGGTAGCGCAGCAGGCCGTAGGTCAGGCCGTCGGGTAGGCCGCGCAGCTGTTCCTTGGCGGCCTTGATCACCGGACCCAGCGCCGCGTCGCCGGCGACGACCTGCGACCAGCTCAACCGGCCAGGCTTCAGCGCGACCGGGTATTTGGTGGTGAACCAGCCCACGGTGCGCGAGAGATCCACCCGCGGGAACAGTTCCTCCTGCCGCCCGTGGCCCTCCACGTCGATGCCGATCGGCGCCGCGCCGGTCCCGAGGAATTCGGCGAATGCCAGGCCGAAGGCGATCAGCAGGATGTCGCCCACGCCGGCGTGGAACGCGGCCGGCACCTCGCCGAGCAGCAGCCGCGTCGTCTCGACGTCCAGCGCGGCGGACAGCTGGCCGGCGTTCACGTAGGTGTCGGCGTCGGGCCGCGCCGCCGGCAACGCCGCCGGGGTGGACGCCACCTGCCGCCACTCGTCGGCGCGCGCCACCACGTCGGGGCGTTGCGCATACTCCTGCAGCAACGTCGACCAGCGGGCGAACGACGTCCCGGGCGCCAGCAGGGCCACCGGCTGTCCGTTGTGATGCTGGGCCCAGGCGATGTTGAAGTCTTCCAACAGGATTCGCCAGGAGACCCCGTCGACGGCCAGGTGGTGGATGATCAACGCCAGCTGGCCGGTGGACTCCGCCCATGCGGCGCTGACCATCACGCCGGCGGCCGGGTTCAGCCGCGACCGCGCCTCGGCCAGCGCCTCCTCGGACAAGGCCTCGACGGCGTGCACGCAGCCGCGCGCGTCGACCGCGCCGGGCTCGGGCACCTGCAGCGACCAGTCCCCCGCGCCGTCGTCGTCGGCGCGCAGCCGCAGCGCGGCGTGCCGATCCAGCAGGGCCTGCAGCACCGCGACCACGTCGGCCTCGGTCGCGCCCGCCGGCGCCTGCACCACCATGGTCTGGTTGAACTGCTCGATCGGGCCCTCGATGCTCTGCAGCCAGCGCATGATCGGGGTGGCCACCACCGGCCCGACGCCGTCGTCGCCCGCGCCGCCCGCGCCGTCAACCGCCACCTCGGCCACCCGCGCCAGCCGGGCCACCGATTGCTCGACGAACACGTCGCGCGGGCGGAACAGGATCCCGGCCGCGCGGGCGCGGGCCACGACCTGCATCGACAGGATGCTGTCGCCGCCCAGGTCGAAGAACGAGGCGTCGACGCCGACCCGCTCCAGGCCCAGCACCTGGGCGTAGATGTCGGCCAGGATCTCCTCGACCGGGTCCTCGGGGGCGCGGTACTCGGCGGTGGCGTATTCGGGTGCGGGCAGGGCGCGCTTGTCCAGCTTGCCGTTGCCGGTCAGGGGCAGCGCCTCGAGCACCACCACGGCGGCCGGCACCATATAGGGCGGCAGGCGGTCGGCCAGCGCGGCCCGGATCGCGGCCGGGTCGGCCGTGCCGGTGATGTAGCCCACCAGGCGCTTGTCCCCGGGGCGGTCCTCGCGCGCGACCACTGCCGCCTGGTCCACCCCGTCGAGGCCCTTGAGCACCGACTGGATCTCACCGAGCTCGATGCGGTAGCCGCGGATCTTGACCTGCTCGTCGGAGCGGCCGAAGTACTGCAGCTGTCCGTCCGGGCCCCAGCAGACCAGGTCGCCGGTGCGGTACATACGGGCGCCCGGGCCGCCGAAGGGGTTGGCCACGAACCGCGAGGCCGTCAGCCCCGACCGGCGCACGTATCCGATCCCGACGCCGCGGCCCGCCAGGTACAGCTCGCCGACCACCCCGGCCGGCACCGGCTGCAGCCACTTGTCGAGCACGAACATCGCCGCGCCGGCGATCGGTGAACCGATCGGCACCACGCCCGACCCGGGGATCAGCGGCTTGCTGATCGACGCGCACACCGTGGTTTCCGTCGGGCCGTAGGCGTCGAGCATCACCCGGCCGGGCGCCGCCCATCGGTCCACCACGTCGCTCGGGCAGGCCTCGCCCGCCACCACCAGGGCGGTGGACTCCAGGCCGTCCGCGGGCAGCATCGCCACCGACGACGGGGTCTGGGTGAGCACGCTGACCTTCTCCTCGACCAGCAGGTCGTGGAGGTCCTCCGGGGAGCTCGCGACCGACTCGGGGACCACCAGCAGCCGCCTGCCCCGCAGCAGGGCGCCGAAGATCTCCCACACGGAGAAGTCGAAGGCCGACGAGTGGCATTGCGTCCACACCTGCCCCTTGGGCAGGCCCGCGTCCAGCGACTCGATCAGCCACGTGACGTTCAGGTGAGGTATCGCAACGCCTTTGGGGGTTCCGGTGGTTCCGGAGGTGTAGATGATGTAGGCGATGTTCTCCGGGGCCGGCGCGGGCAGCGCGGTGCTCGGCTGCTCGTCGACGGCCGGGTCGTGGACGTCGACCACCAACAGGTCGCGCCCGTCCAGCCGCGAGCGCAGGTCCGCGGTGGTGATCACGGCACTCGGCGCCGCGTCGGAGAGCACGAACTCCATGCGTGCCGCGGAGTGCGCCGGGTCGATCGGCACGTAGGCCGCGCCGGTCTTGAGCACCGCGAGCATGGCCACGATCGCGTCGGCGCAGCGGGGGAACATGACCGCCACGCAGCCACCCGGGCCCACGCCGTGATCGGCCAGCAGGTGCGCCAGCCGGTTGGAGGCCTCGTCGAGTTCGGCGTACGTCAACGACTTGGCGGAGCAGGTGACCGCCGGGGTGTCGGGCGAGCGCTGCACGTGTTCGGCGAACGCCACCGGGATGGACACCGGCGCCGGGACCGGCTGGGTCAGGGCGGCCCGGTTGCTCCACTCGTCGATCTGGGCCGGCTCGTCGGCGGCCAGCAGGTCGATCGAGGACAGCCACCGCTCGGGGTCGGCGGTCATCTCCTCCAGCACCTGCTGCATGCGGGCCGCCAGGTCGGCGACGCCGAAGTCGGCAAACGGTTGCCCCGGGCCCGCGGTGCTCAGGAAGAGCTGGTCACCAGCGCCCAGGAAGAACAGGCTGAAGTGCCCCACGGGGCCGTGGTTGGTGTACGTCGCCGTCGCCGGGGAACCGGCGAGGTCGAGCGTGAGTCGCATGGGGATGAAGTTGATGCCGACCCGATTGGCCGCCTGCCGCAGGCCGTCGCTCTCCAGGGTGTGCACCGGGAACCGCTGATGGTGCAGCAGCTCCCGGATTTTGATGTCGACGTGTTTGCAGAAGTCGGCAACCGTGGCCGTCGGCGAGGTGTTCAGCACCAGCGGCACCACCCCGGCGAACATCCCGGGAAGGGTCTTCGACTCCTGGCGCACCCGCCGGCTCACCGGGAAGTCGAGCGCCACCTCGGAGCCGCTCCCGGACCAGGCGCGCACCAGCAGCGCGCACGCCGCCGTGGTGACGGAGAACCGGCGGATGCCCAGCTTCTTGGACAGCTCTTTGATGCGGGTGGTGACGGACGGGTCCAACTGGACGGACGCGGACGGCGAGTAGTGGTCTTTGCCGTTCGCGCTGTCGGTCGGCCGGTCAACCCAGGCGGTCTCCGGGGGGAGGTTCTTGCTCCAATACGCCTTGTCGTCCTGGTAGTCGGAGGACGCCTCGTATTCGGACTCCAGGTCAACTAAATCCTGCGCCGAGCCGAAATACGCATCGGGAATGGGTTTTCCGGCCATCATGGCGGAATAAATGGTGGCAACCCGGCGGGACACCAGCGCCATACCCAATCCGTCGATTGCGATGTGATGGCAGCAACCGAACAAATAAAACTCGTCAGCCCCCGTTTGGAACAACACGAATTGGAACAGCTGCCCGTTCAATGCCATGGGCGTCCGCTGGATCGACGAAGCCATCGCGCGGGCTTCCTGCACGGGGTCGGGCAGGGACGTCAGATCGTGGAAGGCGAGCTCGACGTCGGGGTAGTCGATCGGCTTCTGGACCACCTGGCCGTCCACCTCGAAGAACGAGACCCGGCCGGCCTCGGCCTCCGCGACGGTCTGGGTGAGCGCACGCCCGAGGGCATCGCGATCGACCGGACCCTCGATCTTGATCAACAAGCCCAGCTGCCACTCCGTGCCGACGAAGCCCGTTTCCTGCGAAAGCCAGATGTCCAGCTGTCCGCGCGTCAGCGGAAGTGTGTGATCACCAACTCCCATCGACTCCCCCAAAGCTCCACCCGCCCCATACCCCGACTCGTTACTGGTCAAAACCCCGACCCGTTGAGAGCTTGTCGCGCAGACTCTTTGGCCGAATGTCGGGCCAGTTCTGTTCGATGTACTCCAAGCACGCAGCGCGGTCGGTCTCCCCGTACACCACTCGCCAGCCGGCTGGAACGTCGGCGAAGGCCGGCCACAGGCTGTGTTGCTCCTCGTCGTTCACCAAGACGAAAAAGCTGCCGTTGTCGTCGTCGAACGGATTGATGCTCACATTTCTCCAGAATGCCTAGTTGACACGAGTGGAACGGTTCCAAACCCTACTGGAGGCACCACTGTGCGTCCGAGATTTGGACAAAGTTCCCCGTGTGACCTGTCAGGCTCTTAACGCAGCCTCAAGATTGGCTTAAGCAGGGCTGCACAGCTGCCGCCGTTGGCTGCTGTGACCTGCCGCAATCGCTCGCCGGGGCGGCTCGCGACTGGGCATGGTCGGCCTTCATGGACGATGAAATTTTGGGTGGTTGTCACCGCCCAGGGTACCGACCTGGAAGCCCCCGCGAAAATCACCACGAGGCGAACGTCCGGAGGCCGCTCGGGGCGCCGCGAAACAGGCCTGGCGGAACCCATTGACTACGGGCGGTGATCGTCGTTAGCTGACTGGGGCTGCTGATCACTCAGCAGGCTTCGGCGTCCGGGCGGACCGTGGGTGGGCGTGTGCCGTTCCGGATCGGGTGGGCACCCGGTGAGAGCCGGGTCGGCCATCGGAGACGGACAATCCAAAAAGTGCTGTTACGCACGCGGTATGCATTACGATCCCGTATCTCGATGTCAAAGGACTGATACGGAGTCCACTGGCGTGGTTTACTCATGAAGACTCGGTCGCGCTCCCCGGGGGGCGGGGCTCGTATGAGGTGCCGAAGCACGACTAGTCTGCGACGTACACCCCATTCGGAGTGCCCCCACCGGCGTATCGGGACCAATGTGTAACGGGTTGCCCGGGCCGGCGGAATAACAAGAGACGCAGAAATGGGTAGAAGGGGGTGCGGTGACCGAACCGGACGTGCGGGCCCGGCCCGATATCGCTACGGAAGGCCGCGACATTAGCCAGACTCCCACCGGGCGACGTGGCCTCATGCGCTTTGGTCGCCGATCCTCGACCGCACCTCAGCGGCCCGTCGGGCGGAATCAGACCCATCCCCGTGGAACGGGAGTTCTCGCCGCGCTCAAGCGGCTCTGGATCCCTCTGCTTATCGTCGCCGTGGTCCTCGCGGGAGGTTTGACGGTTTCACGTTTGCACGGCATCTTCGGCTCGGAGAAGCGCGAGTCCTACGCGGACACCAGGATCAAAGACACCAAACCCTTTAACCCCAAGCACATCAGGTACGAGATCTTCGGGCCGCCGGGGACGACGGCCGACATCAGCTACTTCGACGTCGACGGAAACCCGGTGCACGTCAACGGGCAACCGGTGCCGTGGTCTTTCGACATCTCGACCACGTTGCCGTCGATATTGGGAAACGTTGTGGCACAAGGGAATGGCGACATGCTCGGCTGCCGAATCGTGGTTGACGGTGTCGTCAAAGCCGAGAGGGTTTCGCACGAGTTGAACGCGTTCACCTACTGCATGCTGACGGCCACATGACCGACGTGCAGAGTGACCCGAATACGACGACCGAGCGCGCGAAGCCACCGCTGATCGCGCGGATGCTCCATCGCCTTGCGATACCCATCATTTTGGGGTGGCTGGGGATCGCCGTCGTCATCGCGGTGGGCGTTCCCCCACTGGAGCAGGTCGAGGCGGAGAACGCGGTTTCACTGAGTCCCGTTGCCGCACCGTCGTTTAGGGCGATGGAGCACCTGGGTCAGGACTTCAAGGAGACCAACTCCGGCGCCTTGGCGATGATCGTGCTGGAGAGCCAGCAACCCCTGGGCGACGCGGCGCACAAGTACTACAACCAGTTGATCCGCGAATTGCGCGCCGATAAGCACGTGCAGAACGTCCAGGACTTCTGGGGCGATCCGGTCACCTCGAAAGCCGCGGAGAGCTCAGACGGGAAGGCCGTCTATGTGCAAGTCCAGCTTGCCGGTAGCCAGGGCGGGGCGTCGGGGGACGAATCGGTAGCGGCGGTTCGTCAGATCGTTGCGAAGACGCCCGCGCCGGAGGGTCTGAAGGCCTACGTTACCGGCCCCGCGCCGACAGTCGCGGACATGAACATCGCCGGCCAGAAGACGGTCATGCTGGTCACCGTGACCAGCCTCGCGGTCATCTTCATCACCCTGCTCATCGTCTACCGGTCGATCACGACCGTGATCCTGTTGTTGCTGATGGTCGGGCTGCAGTTGCAGGTGGCGCGAGGAATCGTGGCATTCCTTGGCCATCTCCAGCTGCTTGGCCTCACCACCTTCGCCGTCAACCTGCTGGTCGCCGCCGTCATCGCGACGGGAACCGACTACGGCATCTTCTTCGTCGGGCGATATCAGGAAGCGCGACAGGCCGGCGAGAGCCGGGAAATGGCCTTCTACACCACGTTTGGCAGTGTGGCCAAGGTCGTGTTGGCGTCCGGTTTGACGATCGCCGGGGCCGTCTTCTGCCTCAACTTCACCCGGTTGCCCTATTTCCAGCCACTGGGCATCCCCTGCGCCATCGGCATCACCGTCGCGGTTCTCGTTGCCCTCACGCTGGCGCCCGCACTGCTGGTGGTCGGCGGCCGTTTCGGTCTGTTCGATCCGAGACGGGTGATCACGACGCATCGGTGGCGGCGGATCGGCACCGCGATCGTGCGGTGGCCGGCACCCATTCTGATCACGACGCTGGCGGTTGCGCTCATCGGCCTGATAACGCTGCCGAATTACAACCCCAGCTATGACGATCAGAAATTCATCCCCAGCGACATTCCCGCGAGTGTGGGAAATGCCGCCGCCCAGCGACACTTCCCGCAGTCGCGAACGATGATGCCCGAGATTCTGCTGCTGGAGAGCGATCACGATTTGCGCAATCCGGCTGACATGATCGTGTTGAACAAGGTGGCCAAGGGGGTCCTGGCTGTCCCTGGCGTTTCCACCGTGCAGTCGGTGACCCGTCCTGAGGGCATCCCACTCGAGCACACGACGATCCCGTGGATCGTGAGCATGTCGCAGTCAAGCCAGCAGATAAACATGGCGTTCCAGAAGGACCGCATGGACGACATGCTCAAGCAGGCCGAAGACCTGGGGCGAATGATCGCCATCATGCAGCACATGTACGGCCTGATGAAGGAACTCGTCGCCACCACCCACCACATGGTCGGCAAAACGCATGAGATGCAGGAGATCACCAACGAATTGCGGGACAAGATCTCCGATTTCGAGGATTTCTTCAGGCCGCTTCGCAGCTATTTCTATTGGGAACGGCACTGCTACGACATCCCGGTCTGCTTTTCGTTGCGATCCATTTTCGACGCACTGGACGGCGTGGACGAGATCACCGACAAGCTGAAGGAGCTGGTGGCGGACCTGGATCAGCTGGACACGCTGCTGCCGCAAATGGTTGTGCTGCTGCCGCCGATGATCGAATCCATGCAGAGCATGCGAACCATGATGCTGACGATGCACAGCACCATGTCCGGCGTGATGGGCCAGATGGAATCGCAGGGCAACAACTCGGCCGCGATGGGCCAGGCGTTCGACCAGTCCCGAAACGAGGATTCCTTCTACCTGCCGCCGGGAATCATCAACGACTCGGAGGCCTTCAAGCGGGTCGAGAAGATCTTCATGTCGCCGGACGGAAAAGACGTCCGCATGTTGATTTCACAAAAGGGCGATCCCGCCACGCCGGAAGGGCTTTCGCGCGTCGAGCCCATCAAGACGGCGGCCGAAGAGGCGCTCAAGGGCACTCCCCTCGAGGATGCCAAGGTCTACCTCACCGGCACCGCGGCGATCACGAAAGACATCGTCGACGGCTCCAAATGGGATCTCTTGATCGCCGGGGTCGCCGCGATCTGCCTCATTTTCATCATCATGCTGATCATGACGCGCAGCTTCATTGCCGCGCTGGTGATCGTCGGCACGGTGTTGTTGTCCATGGGTGCGTCCTATGGGCTGTCCGTGCTCGTCTGGCAGTACCTCCTCGGGCTGCAACTGCACTGGACGGTGCTGTCGACGTCCGTGATCGTCCTTCTGGCGGTGGGATCGGACTACAACCTGCTGCTGGTCTCCCGAATGCAGGAGGAATTGGCCGCCGGCATCAACACCGGCATCATCCGGGCGATGGCCGGCACGGGCAAGGTCGTGACCAACGCGGGCCTGGTGTTCGCCTTCACGATGGCGTCGATGGGGGTCAGCGATCTGCGCAGCGTCGCGCAGACGGGCACGACGATCGGGTTGGGCCTGCTGTTCGACACGCTGGTGGTGCGCGCGTTCATGACGCCGTCGGTCGCCGCGCTGCTGGGACGCTGGTTCTGGTGGCCGCAACGCGTGCGTCAGCGGCCCGCGAGCTCGATGCTCCGGCCGTCGGGACCCCGGCCGCTGGTGCGCTCGCTGCTGTTAAAACAGCCTTTGTAACGGCCGGACTTCCACTTCCAGCAACAGGCATCGCGACCGTGGGGAACATCGTGACACAGCACAACAGGGACGGCATTCGCCGCTGCGCGGCCGTGGACGGAGCGGTAAAAGCCACGAGCTTCCCGCGCCCACGGCGGGCCGTTATCTGTTGGCCGTCGGGGGCCGCATGACGACCGAGCACGCTCGACCCCCTTTCTTCGCCCGGAGCATCCGCCGGCTTTCGGTGCTCATCGTGCTGGCGTGGGTCGCGCTGACGCTGGTGGTGACATTCTGCGTTCCCTGGTTGGAGACGGTCGGACGCGAGCATTCCGTGCCGCTGGCCCCGCAGGACGCACCGGCGGTCCAGGCCATGCAACGCATGGGCAAGGACTTCAAGGAGTCCGATTCGGACAGCATCGCGATGATCGTGTTCGAGGGGCAGCAGCGCCTCGGGGACGACGCCCACAATTACTACGACAAACTGATGCGCGCACTGAAGGCCGACCAGAAGCACGTCGAGCACGTGCAGGATCTGTGGGGCGACCGGCTGACGGCGGCGGGTGCGCAAAGCGACGACGGCAAGGCCGTCTATGTGCAACTCAACCTGGCGGGGAATCAGGGCACCACCCTGGGCCAGGACTCGATTGCCTCGGTCCGCGACATCATTGCGCGGAATCCCCCACCCCCGGGACTCAAGGTTTATGTCACCGGCCCGTCGGCGCTGTTATCCGATATGCAGCAGGCCGGGGACCGGTCCATCCTGAAAATGACCGCGGTGGGCGCGCTGATCATCTTTGTTGTGCTGCTCTTCGTCTACCGGTCTATCCTCACCGTGATTCTGTTGTTGGTCACCGTGGGGATCGAGGTTCTTGCGGCTCGGGGAATCGTTGCGTTCCTCGGCGATCACAGTCTCGTCGCGCTCTCGACTTTCGCCGTCAACCTGTTGGTGGCCCTTGCGATGGCGGCCGGAACCGACTACGCGATCTTCTTCTTCGGTCGCTATCAGGAGGCGCGCCAGGCCGGCGAGGACCGGGAAGCCGCCTTCTACACCACCTACCGCGCGGTCGCTCCCGTCGTCTTGGGATCGGGGCTGACGATCGCCGGGGCGATGTTGTGCCTGGGCTTTACCCGCATGCCCATCTTCCAGACCATGGGTGTGCCGTGCGCCGTGGGCATGCTCGCGGCGGTCCTCATCGCGCTCACGTTGGTTCCGGCGGTTCTGACCATTGGAAGCGGGTTCGGGCTATTCGACCCCAAGCGGGTTCTCGCGTTCGGTCGCTGGCGCCGAATCGGCACGGCCATCGTCCGCTGGCCCGTACCCATTCTCGCCGCGACCATAGCGGTGGCCGTCGTCGGACTGGTGACGTTGCCCGGCTATCAGACCAGCTACAACAACCGGTTCTACATGCCCAACGACATTCCGGCCAACGTCGGATACGCGGCCGCCGATCGCCACTTCTCTCAAGCGCGAATGATGCCGGAAATCGTGATGATCGAGTCCGATCACGATATGCGCAACCCGGCAGACTTCCTGGTCTTGCACAGGCTCGCGAAGGCAATATTCAAGGTTCACGGCATTTCTCGGGTGCAGGGCATAACCCGGCCCGAGGGCACGCCGATTCAGCACACGTCGATACCATTCTTGCTGCAGATGCAGTATTCGGTGATGCAGCAGGATCAGCATTACATGAAAGCCCGCACACAAGACATGCTCCATCAGGCGGACGTCCTGTCGTACCAAATCGCGACGATGAAGCGCATGTACGCACTGCAGAAGCAGATCACGACCATTACGCACGACTCGATCGGCAAGACCAAAGAAATGCGCGACGTGATATCGGATATCCGGGGTCACATGTCCGATTTTGAGGATTTCTTCCGGCCGCTTCGAAGCTATTTCTACTGGGAACGGCACTGTTATGACATCCCGATCTGCTGGTCGCTGAGAAATATCTTCGAGACCCTCGACGGCGTCGACACGCTGAGCGACAAACTCGACGAACTCATCGTCGATTTGGACAAAATGGACGCGCTGTTGCCGAAACTGCTCGAAATCTTCCCGCCGTCGATCGCGATCGCCGAGGAAGCGCGAAACATGCTGCTGACGAGCTACAGCACCATGAACGGAACGCTCGGCCAGATGGAGAACCAGAAAGAGAATGCCACCGCCATGGGGGCGACCTTCGACGCCGCGCGGGACGACGATTCCTTCTTCCTTCCCCCCGACATCTTCCAGAACGAAGATTTCAAGCGCGCGATGAGCCAGTTCTTGTCCCCGGACGGTAAAGCCGCCCGATTTATCATTTCCCACAAGGGTGACCCCGCGTCACCCGAGGGCCTCGCGCGCATCGACAAGATACGGACGGCGGCCGAGGAGGCGCTCAAGACAACGCCGCTGGAGTCAGCAAAGATCTATATTGCCGGCACCGCCTCGACGTTCAAAGACTTCCGCGACGGCTCCACGTACGACCTGTTCATCGCGGGAGTCGGTGCGCTCTGCCTCATTTTCATCATCATGTTGATCATCACCCGCGGTTTCGTGGCCTCACTGGTCATCGTCGGCACGGTGGCGCTATCGCTGGGCTCGTCGTTCGGGTTGTCCGTACTGATCTGGCAATACATCCTCGGCATCAACCTGTACTGGATGGTGCTGCCGATGTCGGTGATCGTCCTGCTGGCGGTGGGGTCCGACTACAACCTGCTGCTGGTGTCCCGGATGAGAGAGGAACTAGCCGGGGGCATCAACACCGGCATCATCCGCGCGATGGGGGGCACCGGCAAGGTCGTGACCAACGCGGGCCTGGTGTTCGCCTTCACCATGGCTTCCATGGTGGCCAGCGACCTGCGGATCATCGGCCAGGTCGGTACCACCATCGGCCTGGGCCTGTTGTTCGACACCTTGATCGTCCGCTCGTTCATGACACCGTCCATCGCCGCGCTGCTCGGACGCTGGTTCTGGTGGCCGCAGATCGTGCGTCCCCGGCCCGCGAGCAAAATGCTCCGGTCGGAAGGGCCGCGTCCGGTGGTGCGCTCCCTGCTGCTGCACCACGACCTGGAAGATGACATGCCAACCGCGGAGATCCCACGGCAGTCCCTCTAGGGTCGGCCGCACCGTCTGAACTCCAAACATCGGGGGACCCATCGTGAAATACTGCCTAACGTGAGTTCACTGGCGATCGAGGTAGCTGGCCTCACAAAAACGTTCGGAGGAAAGACAGCCGCGCTGCGCGGTGTGAGCTTTTCGGTTCCCGCCGGCACGGTATGCGGTCTGCTCGGCCACAATGGGGCGGGCAAGACGACGACGATTAACATCCTCTCGACGCTGATGCGCCCCACTTCGGGCCGCGCCACCGTCGCCGGATACGACGTGGTCCGCCAGGCCGCTCAGGTGCGCGCCAAAATAGCGATGGCCGGCCAGTACACGGCCTTGGACCCCGTGCTCACCGGCCGGGAGAATCTGGTTCTTTTCGGCCGGTTACGAGGCCTGCATCGGCGCGATGCAAAGGGGCGCGCCGACGAGCTGATCGAACAGTTCGGCCTCAACGCAGCCGCCAATCGGGCTGTTCTCACCTATTCCGGCGGCATGCGGCGACGCGTCGACCTCGCCGCGGCCCTGGTGGTGCCACCGAAGGTGCTCTTCCTCGACGAGCCGACGGTCGGCCTCGATCCGCGCGGCCGACGCGACGTATGGGCGCTGGTGAGTTCGCTGGCCATGCAGGGAACCACAGTGCTCCTGACCACGCAGTACCTGGAAGAAGCCGACGTGCTGAGCGACTCGATCGTCGTTATTGACCAAGGCCAAGTGATCGCCAGCGGCACCGCGGAAGACCTCAAACGGCGGGTGGGAGGCAGTTACTGCCAGGTGACCCCGACGAATCCGGTCGATCTACCCCGGGTGGCCGCGGCGCTGGCCGGGCTCGACGGGATCGAGGTCGACGCCGACATGAATTCGGTGTCGATATTTGCGCCCGACGGGGTGGGCACGCTCGGTGAGGTGTTTCGGCGGGTCGACGCGGCTGGCGTCGAACTGACGGATATCTCGCTGCGCAAACCCTCACTCGACGAGGCATTTCTGCACCTCACCGAAAGCACCGTCCGGCAGTCATGAGCGCGCTCGCCGCCCTCACCGAACGCTCGTTGATGTCCTCGGCGCGAGATGGTGGACTGATCTTCGAAATCCTTTCCCCCGTAGGGTATTTGGCGGGCTTCACCGTCGCGCTGCATGGCCTGGTTGACACCGGGCGCACCAGTTATTCGCAGTATTTGCTGCCGGCGGTGGTCGTCCAATCCATGGTCTTTGTCGCGGTGCTCACCGCGGACCGCGCGGCGCGTGATCACCTGCATGGGGTTGCCGTGCGGTTGGGGACGCTGCCCATTTCCGCGGCTGCTCCCGTGAGCGCGCGCATGGTCGCCACCCTGATACGGGCCGCCATCGTCCTCGTGGTTGCTATGGTCGCCGGCTATGCGTTCGGATTCAGGATGACCGGCGGGCCGGGGTATGCGTTGGCCTTCGCGGCCATCGCGCTTCTACTGTGCCTGGGCGTGGCGCTGGGCGCCGATGCGCTGGGGTCGACTGCGAGCACTCTCGAGGGAATCAGCTACTTGCTGTTCGTTCCCCAACTACTGCTATTCATGCTGTCCACCGGGATCGCACCGGAGGCGACCTTTCCGGGTTGGTTGCGTCCGTACGTGCGCTACCAACCCGTATCGCAGGTGTCGGAGACACTACGGGGTCTTGCCTCCGGATATGTGGTGGTTGCCAACCTGGCGGCCAGCCTTGCCTGGTGCCTGGGGATGGTGCTGGTTTTCGGCGCAATCACCGTACGCATGCAGAGGCGAGGCAAGTGACCGTACAGCCCGGGATGCAAGGTTCGCTACTGACCCAGAGCTGGGTGCAGGCCGGTCAACTGCTCCTTCGGTGGCGGCGTGACCGGACGGTGCTGCTTGGCTCGCTCCTCTTCCCTATCTGCCTCATGCTCGTCTACCAAATGGTCCTGGGTGATCAGGTGCGCAAGGTCACCGGCGTCGATAGCCTTTACGGCCTGGTTCCGATGAGCGCGGTGCTGTCCGCGATGTTCGGCTCCATGGGCAATGCGGTCGGTATTACGACCGATCGCCAGTCCGGGCTGCTCAGCCGCATGTGGGTCTTACCGATCCACCGGACCAGCGCGGTCACCGGACGGCTCACGGCCGAGGCCGTGCGCGCGCTGATCGGAACGGTTCTGATCACCGCCCTCGGCCTGGCAATGGGCTTACGCTTTAGGCACGGCTGGCCGTCGGTCTTGGCGTTTATTTTGATTCCGTCCATGGTGGTGGTGGGCTTCACCGCGCTGGTGATGGCGCTGGCAATCCGCGCGAATGCGCGGACCGTGATGACCTGGCTGGTAGGCATAGTTGTCGCACTGGCGTTTATGAATCCCGGCACCACCCCGATCGCCCTGTTCCCGGATTGGCTTCGCCCCTTAGTCCGCGTGCAGCCGATTTCACCACCCATCGAAGCGATGTGGGCCCTTGCCTACGACGGGCCACTTATACGGCCGATTGCAATGACTCTTGTTTGGGCAGTCGGCCTGTTCGCGATCTTCACGCCGATTGCCGTGCGCGGCTATCGGACCGCCGCCGAGTCTGGCACATAAACACACCGTCCACGCCACTGCTGCGATGCGCCTGGTTCTACTTGCGTACGCGAGCACTTGAGGCAGCCCTGTATCGGATTAGCCTCGAACGCAACGCCACTCGGCGGTTCTCTTTATGCCTCAAAAATGCCAGCATTCGGCCGCAGGTCTCCATACCCGCAACCCAGAAATACATCGGTAGGCGCTTTCTGAATTCCTTGTCTGTGCTCTCCCTCATGCTCAGTCCGGTCATGTCGTTGTATTTCGCAATGATGATGTCCATGTACCGAGTTACCAGCGCTGGGTTGGAGAAGCAGCGAATGTTGAAGTCCCAGTCAGCCCAGATCCGGTAGCGCAGGTTGTACGGACCGATGCCAGCGAAAAGCCCGCGGCGGTAAAAGATCGACTGATGGCACATATTCGTCTCGAATAGCAATCGGTCGAGATCGAAGACGCCAGCGTGACGGGCCCCGGTCGAGCGCATGATGACATCGCCATACACCAGATCGCTGTGCTCGTGGTTGTGGATGAATGCGGCCACGCGAGCGAGAGTGTCAATTTCGTAGAGGGTGTCATCAGCACCCAAGAACAGCAGCCACTCCCCTGTTGCCATGCCAACACCGCGGTTCATGGCGTCGTAGGGACCTTGGTCGGGCCCACTATGAGTGACCAGACGTGGACCAAGGGTGTGGGCGAACTTGTTCGCGATGTCAAGGGTGTCGTCTGTCGAGCCGCCGTCGATGAGGACGATTTCGAAGGAGCTGTCTGTCTGGCGAGCGATGCTGCGAAGGCAGGCAGGCAAAGTCGCCGCGGCATTGAATGTGGGGACGACGATCGAAAACATTGGTGCAGTCATGGCTTTAGTCACGTTAGCAGCGGTCAACCCGGAGTGTGCCGCTTCGTTCACAAGGACCCCCGCTAGAGCCCCCTGTCACGAACCGTGATTAGGTGCGTGAACCGCCAGAACGACAACGTCTAGCTAGCCCGTGGAAACCCCATTGAGCACGCTTGGGCGCTACGAGCTGCGGTTCAACGCCAAAGCGCAACACTACGCACCAAACAGTTGCCGTCATACGGACATCAAGTCCTCGCCGCACTGGCGTTCGCGCGATACCACGCCACCGTTGTTCGGATGCCCTCCCGCAACGGGATTTCAGCCTGCCACCCCGCCGCCCGCAATATCGAAACATCCAACACCTTACGTGGTGTTCCATCCGGTTTCGTTGGGTCCCAGAGTGTTTCACCCGTGTAGCCCACGGCGGCGGCGACCATATTGGCGATCTCGCTTATCGTGTTGTCAATACCGGTCCCGACGTTGACGGGGGTCGGACTGTCAAAGTGTTCCAGCAGGTAAAGACACGCGCTGGCCAGATCATCGACATGCAGCAACTCGCGCCGCGGGGTTCCGGTGCCCCAGTTTGCTACCTCCGAGGCGCCGGTAGCTTTAGCCTCTTCATACCGGCGGATAAGCGCCGGTAGTAGGTGCGAGTCGAACTGGGAAAAGTTGTCGCCTGGCCCGTACAAGTTGGTTGGCATTGCAGAGATCCACGGCAGTCCATACTGACGCCTAACCGCCTGAACTTGCAGGATGCCGGCGATTTTGGCGATCGCGTATGCGTCGTTGGTGGGCTCCAAGAGGCCAGTGAGCAGCGCACTCTCCTTGATGGGCTGCGCGGCATATTTCGGGTAAATACACGAGGACCCGAGAAACAGCAGCCGCGGCACCCGCGCAGCCACAGCGGCGTCGAGCAGATTGACCTGGATCTGGAGGTTCTCGGACAGAAAATCGGCCGGGTGTGTGCTATTGGCCATGATGCCGCCAACCTTGGCCGCAGCATCGACGATGACGTGTGGGCTTGTCTGCAAAACGAAGTCAAATGTCGCTGCTCGATCCGTCAGGTCGAGCTCATTGTGTGATCGCACAAGAAGATTGGTGAATCCCGCTGCCTGAAACTTGCGCAGCAGGGCAGCGCCGGCCAGCCCACGGTGCCCGGCGATGTATACCGGTGATGAGCGATCGAGGACGCCGATGGACATGTCCATCACCTAGCTCAGCTCCAACCGGGAAGGGCCGGCTTATCGGTCCACGGCTTCCCATCGCATTCCAGCGCAGCAATGTCGGCGTCGACCATAATGCGAGCCAGTTCGGCGGTGTGTACTGAAGCATTCCATCCGAGCGATTGGGCGGCCTTGCCCCCATCGCCTATCAGCGAATCCACTTCCGTGGGACGCAGATAACGCTCGTCAAATTTCACGTGCTTCTGCCAGTCGAGTCCAGCGTGGTCGAACGCGGTCTGGACGAAATCGCGGACGGTGTAACCGCGTCCCGTTGCGAGGACGAAGTCGTCGGGATCAGGAGCTTGCAACATCCGCCACATCCCTTCGACGTACTCAGGTGCGTAACCCCAGTCACGGACGGCATCGAGATTGCCCATGTAGAGGTATGACTGCAAGCCGCCTCTGATGCGCGCCACAGCTCGAGTGACCTTTCGGGTCACGAACGTCTCACCGCGCCGCGGCGATTCGTGATTGAACAAGATGCCGTTCACCGCGAACAGGCCGTACGCCTCTCGATAGTTGCGCGTCGCCCAGTACGAGTAAACCTTTGCCGCGCCGTAGGGTGAGCGCGGATAGAACGGTGTCTGCTCGTTCTGAGGCGGCGGAGATGCGCCAAACATCTCCGACGAGGATGCCTGATAAAATCTGCAGTCCGCCCCGGAAAGGCGAACAGCTTCTAACAGGCGGATCGACCCCATACCAGTGGTGTCCCCAGTGTGAACGGGCTCGTCAAAGCTCACTCGCACATGCGACTGCGCGGCCAGGTTGTACACTTCGTCGGGTTCGATGGTGCTCAGCAAGGTAACCAGACGGGCACCGTCCGTCAGGTCGCCGAAGTGCAAGAACAGTCGTGCACCAGCTTCGTGCGGGTCAACATAGAGGTGATCAATCCTCGATGTGTTAAACGTCGAAGCTCGGCGGATGAGTCCATGGACCTCATATCCCTTGTTTAGCAGCAGTTCAGCAAGATATGAGCCGTCCTGCCCGGTAATGCCGGTTATGAGCGCTCGCTTCACTCGATTCCTACTTCTGTCGGTCCATGATCGTCACCAGATGTCCCCCATCCCATCGTCGGAGCCGTCCCAGCTCTCATCGTGCTACATCGCTCCGGGTTCGCTGCGACTTATAGTAGAGGTCCGAGGCGGGCCGACGTTGAGCGATGGCTACAAGCCTTCCACGGAAGAGATCCGATCGCGGCGGGGCACATCTTATTATAAGGAGGCCGAGCGCGGGTGAAAGTCGCATTCGACGACCAGATATTTACCATCCAGCGATATGGCGGGGTTTCACGCTATTTCTTCGAACTGGCAAGCCGCTTGCCCGCCTATGGAATGTCGCAGGTATCAGTCATCGCCCCATTTCACATCAACAATTACCTGGCGGCTGACACTGCGCACCGCTTGACGCGCGGCAGGTACGTACCTTACGCACTCGGAGACGCCGTGATTTGTCTTCGTCAATGCGTTCCGGTTCTTCACCTCGTAAACCGGTTTGCGGCGCCGCTAGCCTGGCGGGGACCGGTGCCGGACATCGTCCACGAGACCCACTACGCCGCCAGGCCTGGCGGCAAGGGCCGGCGCCGCGTTGTGACGGTCTTCGACATGACCCATGAGCTGTTCTCCGAAGAAATTCCGTTCGCCCAGCGATGGATCGCCGCCAAGCGCGCCGCCGTCGACCGCGCCGATCACGTAATTTGCATTTCTGAAAACACGCGCCAAGACCTCGTGCGCCTCCACGGTATTGATCCAGCACGCGTTAGCGTTGTACACCTTGGATATTCACTAACCGCGCAGGCCAAAGCGACTCAGGTCGAAGGCGGCGGTAAGCGCACACCTTCACTTTTGCACGTCGGGCATCGTCGAGGATACAAAAACTTCACAACGCTGCTGCAGGCCTATGCCAGCTCTCCGACATTGCGAGAATTTGACTTGGTCGCTTTCGGCGGGCACCCGTTGTTGCCCGAAGAGCAGAAAGAGATTCGGCGCCTCGGTATCACCGATCGAGTGCGTTTCGAATCCGGGTCCGATCAACAGCTAGCGGCACATTATCACGAGGCAGCCGCGTTCATCTACCCATCGAAATACGAAGGCTTTGGGCTTCCTCCGCTGGAAGCGATGAGCCACGGCTGCCCCGTGGTGTGCAGCAATGCCGGCGCTATTCCAGAAGTTGTGGGAGACGCCGGCATCTACTTCGACCCCAACAGTGCCGACGAACTGCGTATAGCTCTCGAACGCGTCGTAACGACCGAGGATCTGCGGGCGGATCTGCGCACGCGTGGCTACACACGGGTCCGCGCATTTTCCTGGGACAGATGCGCCGCCGAGACCGCACGAGTCTATCGCGAAATCATGTAACGGCGGGTGTAGCCGATTCATCGGGAGGCATGGAAGCCATTTGACTTGCTCATCGCGCGGGGCGTGCCGTACGTTCTGATTGTCCTGCTTCCGTACTTGCTGATGTCGCGGGAGACAGTTCAGGAGGGTTTGATTGAGAGCGCTCGTCTGTGGCATCTCAGGCCAGGATGGCGCGTACCTCGCGCGCTTGCTACTCGCAAAGGGTTACGAGGTTTTCGGCACATCGCGCGACGCGCAGGTCAGTAGCTTTGCCAACCTGGTGCGGCTAGGGATTCGCGACGATGTACACCTGGAATCTATGGCGGCCAATGACTTTCGCAGCGTGCTCAACGTGCTGCGGAGAACCGATCCTGAGGAAATCTACAACCTGGCCGGACAAAGCTCAGTCGGCCTGTCCTTTGAGCAGCCGGTGGAAACCCTCGAAAGCATCGCCGTCGGCACTGTTAATTTGCTTGAGGCCATACGTTTTTTGGACAAGCCCATCCGTTTCTACAGCGCCGGCTCTGGTGAATGCTTCGGAGACACCCACGGCCAAGCGGCGGACGAGCACACATCGTTTCGCCCCTGCAGCCCCTACGCCGTAGCCAAGAGCACGGCGCACTGGCTGGTCGCGAACTACCGGACCGCGTACGGACTCCATGCCAGCACCGGCATATTGTTCAATCACGAATCCCCCTTGCGCCCTGCGCGTTTCGTGACGAAGAAGATCGTAACGGCCGCGGTTCGCATAGCCGCAGGCGAGCAGACTCGACTGATGCTGGGCAACGTCGATATCAAACGCGACTGGGGATGGGCGCCTGAGTATGTCGACGCGATGTGGCGCATGCTGCAGCAGCCCACCGGCTCCGACTTTGTGATCGCCACCGGTGAAAGCAACACCCTCGAGGAGTTCGCGGAAGCCGCTTTTGGACAGCTCGGTCTGGACTGGCGCGAACATACCGATCTTTCCGAGGCGCTGCGGCGACCTTCAGATCTGGCTGAAGGGCTCGGCGATGCCTCCAGGGCACGTGACGTCCTCGGCTGGTCACCTGCATACCGGATGCGCGACGTCGTCAAAGCCATGGTTGAATCCCAGGTCGCCGGGGACACTCCCCTATGAAAGTCGCATTCGACCACCAGATCTTTACTTTCCAGCGCTACGGCGGTGCTTCTCGTTATATTGTCGAACTCGCGAACCGCCTGCCCGCCCATGGTGTGTCGGACGTGTCCGTCATCGCCCCACTACATATCAACAACTATCTCGCGGCTGACTCCGTCCGGCATTTAACGCGTGGTAGGTATGTGGCCAGCACCGTCGGAGACTCGTGGATTCAGATTCGCCAGTGCCTTCCGCTCCTCGACGTGATAAATCGGGCTGTAGCGCCGGTAGCATGGCGGGGAGCGAATGCCGATATCGTTCACCAGACCTACTTTTCCGCGACTAAACCTGTAGGTAAGGGGCAGCGCCGCGTCGTGACGGTTTATGACATGACCCACGATCTATTTCCTGAGGAGTTTCCCTTCGTCAAGCAAACGATCGCCGCCAAACGTGCCGCGGTCGCTCGCGCTGACCATATAATTTGCATTTCGGAAAACACACGGCAGGACCTCGTGCGCCTCTACGGCACCGACCCGGCACGCACCAGCGTCGTCTACCTTGGGCATTCGCTGACGGCGGAGCCGAATGCGGTGCAGGTTCGCAGCGGCGGAAACCCGACCACACTCCTCTACGTTGGGCATCGCACGGGATACAAAAATTTCAAGACGCTGCTGCAGGCTTATGGCAGCTCGCCTTTGTTGCGGGAATTCGAGTTAATTGCCTTTGGCGGATTCCCACCCCTGCCCGAAGAACAGGAAGAAATGAGGCGGTTGGGCATCACGGACCGAGTACATTTCGAATCCGGCTCTGATAGCCAACTCGCAGCACGCTACCGGGCGGCTGCTGTGTTCGTATACCCATCTAAATACGAGGGTTTCGGGATTCCTCCGCTTGAAGCCATGAGCCACGGTTGTCCGGTCGTGTGCAGCAATGCCGGTTCGATTCCCGAAGTAGTCGGAGACGCCGGCGTGTATTTCGATCCAAACAGTGCCGAGCAACTGCGCACAGTTCTAGAACGTGTCGCAACGAGCGAGGGGCTGCAGGATGCGCTACGCGTACGCGGCTACGCCCGAATTAACGCCTTTTCCTGGGACAGATGCGCAGCTGAGAGCGCAAAGATCTACCGCGAACTCATATGATCACCGGAGGTGACCGCGTTGTGCCATTCCTCCGTAGCCCGCGCTGGCCCGGCATCTCCTTGCGCGGCTAACTGGACCCATCGCGCCGGGGTCTCGCATCCATCAATCAGCTGATTAACGCGGAACGGGCTGCTTCGTGGTGCCGGCGCCCGGCTGCGGCAACCACAACGGGTGGCCAGTTCAGTTACTGTGACCACTATGTTGGTGATCCCACGTAATCGGACCGACCTCATCTACACCGTGCTCAACTGGGGCCGCAACAAGAAGTCGTTGGAGCCCACGCGACGCGCTGCCGCGTTTCTCTGGTTTCGCGGAGAGTACCTCGTCGCTACGCCACCTGCCGTAGCGAAGCGGCGCCACCTGCTGCGTATTTTGAACGCGCGCAAGCACCGGATCTTCGTGGAGGCTGGCACCTACAAGGGTGAAACAGCCGCGTACTTCATGCGACATGCGGACCAAGTGATTTCTGTCGAACTGCATGACGGGCTCTTTGCCGAAGCGAAGCGGCGGTTCGCAAAAAATCCGAACGTAACGCTGATCCACGGCGACTCGCTCGTAGAGATCCCGAAGATTGTCGCGAACTGCTCTGGGCCACCTCTAGTGTTCCTCGACGGACATTTCTCTGGGGCCGGTACCGCGGAGGGCGCGGAGATGGAGCCAGCTGAGTCAACCCTCCGGCGCCTCGCCGACGTAGCACCGGCGGGCACCACGGTCGTGATTGACGATCTTCGAATGTTCGGGTCCGGGCTGATGGGGTATCCGCAGCTCGATGCCATCACGGCAGCTGCGCGCGCGGCGTTTCCGGCTGCACTCATCCGTGCTGGCCTCGATTCGATAGTCGTCGAGATTCCCTAGGCTGGGCAGGCGCTTACCTTCGAACGGCGAGTATCGAGTCCCCGGACGTTAACGCGCCAATTCTCGCCTTAGCCAAAACAATGCGTGTCGTATACAACAGGCATCGCCGACCCAAGCCACGCGGGCAACTCAGCGCAAAGTACAAGATAGTTTAGGGCGAAAGACTTCTTGCCGGCTCATCTGGGCATCCGCGTTCGCTCCCGAGCCCGCTAAAGAAGCGCTTGACTTGATAGCGCGTGCCGCCCCAAACACTTTGGCCCGAAGACCGGCGTTTAGAGTTCTTCTTCGGCGCCTGTCCGTGTGTTAATTACCGGCAATCCCCTGAGGGACGCGAGCCTACGTTCACCACGGAGATACGTCAGCCGCCCCTTGCTATCCATAGACTCCGCATACCTGGAAGTCACGTAGCCCTCCCCCGCCGTCAGAGGTTTGAGGCCGTGATCTACGTCGGATCGGATGAAGAATGCGTTATTTCCCGCACTATTGCTCCCGACAAAGTCATATCCCTTTGAATAAGCTAGGTCGCAGAGGGCAGGCAGGGAAGCTCCGTAGTACAAGTTGCTAATCGGCCCACCCCTGCTAAATTTTGGGTCGTAAGGAATCGTTATCGATCGTTCTGCCCCGAAAACGCTGTTGTACTCGATGATCGCGATTGCAGGACGTACCGCCGTGACACCGCGCCAGACCCAATAATCGTTACCGTCGATGTCGATATGGAGAAGTCCGATATCACCTTCAAAACCGTGCGTGAGCAATAACTCATCGATGTTCTCGGCTGTGATGAACGAGCATACGCTCTGAAGATCATGGCGCCATGAGATCTGGTCGCGCCCGATGGCCTTGATGTATCGATCAGAGCTGTCCATCACGAGGCCGCGCCAATTGTTGTTCAACAATAGGAATCTGGTGTTGGACTCCTGGTAGTCTTCGACACCGAACTCTACGAATGACTCGTCAATGCTGGAAATTCTATGAATGAGCCATTGGATTATGCCGTCGTCGCCAAACTGGCTAAATACCGAGAATTCGACGTCAGCGAAGCCCCTAATCGATTCCAGCTGTTGCACCCGCCAAGCTAACCCACGTCCAATAAGAGTGCGCTGCTTGGCCTCTCCTGGCCTTAGAAGTTCTGCCAACAGAGTTAATGGGTTAAAGTACAGTTGCACGCTTATCCTCTTCTCGTCGCCGATGCACACGCGGCGCACAGGCTCAGGGCGGCTACAAGTTGACTGGGTCGAAGCAGTGTCTGACGCTACTCAGCTACAGTACCGTCGTCCATCATCACTATCGACTACCGGTTGGAATCGCTGACACGGCGTCAGGGTCGGAAACGCTGATACTGACGACTCTGAACTTGGCCGTCGCTCGGTCCTGTTGGACGCGGATCATGAGATCCTCAGCCGGTCACATGTCTGCCAATGCCTAAGTCGCTGACAACGCGAAAATGCACACGCCTTTTCCGACGCCGAGCATCCGCAGAAGTAGAATTGCTCACAAATACTTTCACGTTCAGGACGCTATATCGCCGCTTATCGTTAAGGTTGTTGAACCACCGAACGAACCGTCAGCCCAGCGCGCAGCAACGGTACCCTTGACCGGCATCTCGTCTCTATGCCACTTGGCACACCGCCTTTCAACGCTCGGCGCTGCATCATCGGCGCCATATGGCAAACCCTGGACGCATGGAGAAAAGAAGTCCTTTATCCTGCGCGATTGTCCACAGTTGGGTTATTCGTGGATTCTCAACGCCGAGACTTGAAAACCGCGATCAGAATTCCAGTATCTCGACGGTTCGCTGAACACGGACCGCTCGAGATCAAGCCGACGTTGACAGCGACAATGTGCCTTGCTTTCCGGGCAAGCAACCGACCGGCAGAACGGGGCCGGCTAACGGCCCTTCGTCGGCGTGCTAACGACGGAGTGCCACCCGACGTTGATGACGAGCAGGCATCATGGATCGGCAGAATTTGATTTGGGCGTCGGGGCAGCCGACCGGTCGACTCTGGCGCTAAGGTCGAACTGATTCGCGCCGCCTGCGCGCAGTTGGACGAGCGTGCGTTGGTTTGCTGCGACTCGGCTGATTTCAGCGACGCGCCCAAGCTCAGCCAGATCAAAGTCCATCGCGTGGTGAGAACCACGCGATGGACTTTCCCGCCTCCCGCGCCGTCGTGCACCACGGCAGCACGGGCACCACCGCGGGAGACCTACGCGCCGGAGTAACCGGGCTCTGCCTTGGGTGGTTGGTTCGTCAGTCGGTCTTCGAGACCCAAAAACCACTGAAGATGGACACCACCCGGCGCTTATCGAGCGCCGGGTGTGAAACGCTGGCCGCCGATCTGCGAAAAGTTCTCGATCACCATTACGCCGCTCGTACCCATGAAATGGCTGGTCGGAGGCCAATCCGGCGAAAGCGTAGCGAGCACCACCGCTCTTGCAGAAGAGGAGGTGGGGGTGAGCCGCCGTATCTGATTAAGAGAGACAGCCGCCGAGGTGGTCGATGATCAGTGACCATGGCGCGAAACGACTTTGCGGCATGCTCGAAATCCTTCGCGGAACCGACCCCGCAAGGTCTGCAGCCTGGTCTTCACCCCTGCAGTCCCCAATCACGAGCAAGAGAAGTCGCGAATCACCGGGCCGCGTAGTCGCTGAAGGCAAGCACCGGCATACTGTCAACCGTGAATCTCCGCTGCGCCCTGCGCGCTTTGTGACCAAAAAATTGCGACTGCAGCCGTTCGCGTCGTCGCAGCCGGGCGGGCCAGGTTGATGTCGGACGACACCCGCATTGCTCGAGACTGGGGGTTGGTGCGTGAGCACATCGACGCGATGTCGCACATCCTGCAACACTCCACCGACGCCGATGTTGCGATCGCCACCGGCGAAGGCCACACGCTTGAAGCGTTTGTACAAACCGCTTCCGAGCAAGTGGCAGCTAACTGGCACGAACGTATGGGCCTCTCCGAAGCGCTGCAATACGCTTCGCACCGGGCTCAGGGAATGGACGATGGTCCGAGAGCGCGTGACATTGTCAGCAGGTTACCGACCTACCGGATGACCGATTTCGGCAAAGCCATGGTGGATGCCCAACTGACGGGAGGTAAACGCCTATGAAAGTCGCATTCGACCATCACATCTTTTCTATGCAGCGGTATGGCGGGGTTTCACGCTACTTTGTCGAACTGGCGACGCGCCTGCCCGCCCAGGGCGTAGAGACGTCAGTCATCGCTCCCTTACATATCAACACCTACCTAGCAGCCGGCTTCGCCCGTAGCGTTGCACGTGGTAGGTTCGTGAATTCCGAGCTGAGCGTCATTCCCCTTGCAGTCGGCCTAACAAACCGGCTTGTTGCACCGCTGTCATGGCGAGGGGCCAGTCCCGACATCATCCATGAAACCTTCTTCTCCACCAAACCCTTTGGTAAGGGCCAGCGCCGCGTCGTGACGGTTTACGACATGATTCACGAGCTCTTTATGCCTGAGGCCAAATTTGCGATAGCTGCGAAGCGCGCCGCTGTCGCCCGCGCCGATCACATAATCTGCATTTCGGAGAACACGCGCCAGGACCTGCTGCGGCTTCACGACGTCGATGCGGCACGAACCAGCGTTGTGCATCTCGGTTATTCGCTGACTGCGGGGGCAGAAGCGCCGCACATCGACAGTGACGGACGCAGACCCACCCTCTTGTACGTAGGCCATCGCGGAGGCTACAAGAATTTCAAAACAGTACTGCATGCCTATGGCAGCTCACCGATCCTGCGCGAATTCGATCTAATAGCCTTCGGCGGGTACCCGCCACAGCGCGATGAGCAAAGCGAGATTAGTCGGCTGGGCATTACAGATCGGGTGCGTTTCGAGTCCGGCTCCGACCAAGAGCTGGCGGCACGCTACCGAGCGGCTGCCGCTTTTGTATACCCGTCGAAGTACGAGGGGTTCGGCATTCCTCCGCTTGAAGCCATGAGCTATGGCTGTCCCGTCGTGTGCAGTACCGCGGGCCCAATTCCAGAAGTCGTCGGAGATGCCGGCGTCTACTTCGATCCGAACAGCGCCGATGAACTGCGCACGGCATTGGAGCATGTCGTGACCGCCGAGGAATTGCAGGCCGATCTGCGAGCACGTGGATACGCGCGCATTAAAACGTTTTCCTGGGACAGGTGCGCGGCGGAAACGGCAGCGATTTATCGCGAAATGATGTGAGCTCTGGCGCGGTGCGCTGCCGACGGACAGCGAAGCAGCGAAGCAGCGATAAACGCAAATCGCGGCTGCTGCTAATTAACAAAGCCGACCCGACACCACCATTCGAACAGTCAGTCGACAGCGGAGAGCAAATGAGAGCAGTGACCGGTACCCCCCACCTCGCCAACGCGCGGCGACTGCAAGGCTAGGACCCGTGACGAAATTCGCCCTCGCCGGGTATGGAACGCGCGGCGACATCGAGCCTTTGGCAGCTGTCGGGCGTGAACTGCTGCGCCGAGGGCACGAGGTGGCCATGGCGGTCCCGCCGGAATTGGCGGATTTCGCCGGGTCCGCCGGGCTCGCGGCTGTCCCGTACGGCCCGGAACTGCATGATTTTCTCGACGAAGAGTTCCTTCGCAACATGTGGGCGGAGTTCTTCCGGAGCATCTGGACGGTCCGCAGCCCGATCAGACTGATGCGCAAGGTGTGGGAGCCCCTCATCCGGCATTGGGGCGAGGTGAGTACGACGCTGACATCGCTCGCGGCCGGCGCCGACCTGCTCTGCACCGGCCTGAATTTCGAGCAGGCCGCCGCCAACGTCGCCGAGTTTTACGGCATTCCGTTGGCCACGCTCCATCACTTCCCGATGCGGGCAAACGGACAGCTCGTCCCGCGCGTGCCGGCGCCGCTGTTCCGCTCCAGCATGAAAACGGTCGAGTGGTTGTTTTGGCGCTCGACGAAGTGGGTCGAAAACGAACAGCGCCGCGAACTCGGCCTGCCCGCGGCCACGAAATCCTCGCCGCAACGGATCGCCGAACGCGGCTCGCTCGAGATTCAAGCCTATGACGAAGTCTGCTTTCCCGGCCTGGCCGCCGAATGGGCGAAATGGGGCGACCGACGGCCCTTTGTCGGTGCGCTGACGATGCAGTTGACCACCGACGCCGACGAGGACGTGGCGTCGTGGATCGCAGGCGGGTCGCCGCCGATCTGCTTCGGCACGGGCAGCATCCCGCTCGAATCGCCCTCCGCCACAGTCGAGATGATCAGCTCGGCGTGCGCGGCGTTGGGCGAGCGGGCGTTGTTGTGTTTCGGCGGAACCGACTTCAGCGAAGTGTCACATTCCGAGCACGTCAAGCTGGTGGGGGTGGTGAATTACGCGTCGGTCTTCCCAGCCTGCCGCGCGGTCGTTCACCACGGGGGTTCCGGCACCACCGCAGCGAGCCTGCGTGCCGGCGTCCCCACGTTGATCCTGTGGAGTTCGGCCGACCAACCGTACTGGGGCAATCAGGTCAAGCGACTCAAGGTGGGAACCGCCCGGCGCTTCTCGCGGACCACAGAGAAATCGCTTGTGTCGGACCTCCGCGAGATCCTCGCCCCGGAGTACGCGATTCGTGCCCGGGAACTCGCCGCCCGGATGACGACCCCCGCCGACAGTGTCGCAAGGGCCGCCGATCTGTTGGAAAAGGCCGCGCGGGAGAAGGGTTCCGGCTGAAGCGCGTCCTCAGCGCGCCGGCTTGATCAGCAAGCCCTGCCCGGTGGGCAGGGCGCAGATCTTCACGCCCAGGTCGTTCGCCACCGCGTCCATGGCGCGACGTTGCTCGTCGCGGCCCCGATTGGCGTAATCGTCCAGGAGCACGAACGCTCCGGGTGTGAGCCGCGGCCAGAAATAACGCAGGGCGGCGACTTCCGGTGGGGCGCAGTTCATATCGATGTGCAGGTAGGCGACGGCCGTCGCGTCGACCTCGTCGAGAGTCTCGGGAACCGCGCCCACGATGATGCGGTGGTTCTGCCACTCCGCGAAATTCGCGCGGACGCTTTCGACACCGCTGGCATACATCCCGTTGCGCAGGTGGTCTTCGCTGACTTCCAAGGCCCCGGCCCGGCGTTCGTTCTCGGTGACAAAGCGCGGGTCGATCCCGGCGAACGTATCGAGCAAATAGAACGTCTTGCCCAGCCGGTCCCAGTCCAGGTACTCCATGATGGCGCTGCTCAAGAACCCGTAACTCACGCCGCATTCCACGAAGTCACCGTCGAGCTTGCTGGCGCTGGCGGCCGCCCACAGACCCACGTGCACGCGCCACTGCCACTGGTACCAATCCTCTTTGCCCAGAGAGCGGGCGCCGCGCCGGTAGGCGCGCTGGAAGTCCGGATCGTCCAGGAACGCGTGATAGTTGTTGAACGTGACCAGCGCGTCGTTGGCGTAAACGTCGGGAAGAATGGTGCGCGCGAGCCAGTACTCGGTGCGCACCCACCACATCCGCAGGCGGGTTCCGGTTGTCAGCCCTGTTGCCACGGCGGCAACCATAACACTGGCGGACAGCTCATCTGCGACAAACGCGACGGGCTCACCTGTTCACCCAGCCGGATGAGCAAAGCTGCTGAAATCCAGGAAGTTTCAGCCACCCGTGCGCGCGCCAGGCAGTTAGCCCACTGCGGCCTACTTGCGCCACAACACGCCGGTGCCGTCGATCTCCACGATCTCCGCGGTCACGCCGTGCTTTGCGCGGTAGTCGGTCACCGCCTGTTCGCACGCCTTGATCGCGTGGTAGTCATCGACGATGCAGAATCCGCCGGGCGACAGCCGCGGATAGAGCGCATCGAGCGCCTGGATCGTCGACTCGTACAGGTCGCCGTCCAGCCGCAGCACGGAGATCCGATCGATCGGCGCATCCTGCAGCGTGTCCTTGAACCAGCCGGGGACGAACCGAACCTGGTCGTCGAGCAACCCGTAGCGCTCGAAATTGGCCCTGACTTCGGATTCGGGAATGCCGAGGATGCGCGCGTGCCGGTGCAGCGTAATCCCTTTGTCCTGCTTGTAGTTTGCGACGTCCGGGGGCGGCACGCCGGCGAACGAGTCGCACAGCCACACGCAACGCTTTTCGTCCCCGTTGGCGGCCAGCACTGCGCGCATCAAGATCGACGCCCCGCCGCGCCACACCCCACACTCGACCAGATCGCCGGGGACGTCTTCTTCCAGCACCGTCTCCACACAATGCTGCAGGCTGGTCAGCCGCTGCATGCCGATCATCGTCAGGGCGTCCGCCGGCCAGTCCAGTCCCAGGTCGCGAGCGTGCTTGTTGAACGGCCGCTTGCGCACCAGCATCAGATTGCGCGTGCTGAACAAGGGGCGTCCCAAACGGTACCAACCCACCGGCACCAATTCGTCGTTGCCGTACCTGGTCAGGTCGCGTCGGAGCAAATCGAGGTATGCGAACCGCGTGTCGTGATCAGTCACGGCCAAAACTGCCCCTTATCCCGCAAGTCAATAATCCCGGTCATGAGCCTAGACGGCCGCCAGGGCCGTCAATGCGTTTCGCAGTCTATCCGCCAATCAGACCCGAATCGCCAACTTACCTCTCCGGACCACCGCAACAGCTCAGCGACCACGCTCCGCGCCGGCGCGATCACAGCGGCCCGAGCGGGCGAAGCTCTCCAGCAGGTCGACGGCGCGCCCCACGCTCTCGGAGGGCTTGCTCATCCGGCCGGAGATCTCGCGCGCGCGAGCCGTGTACTCGGGGGCGAGGATCTTGCGCAGGTCCTTGACCAGCGTTTCGCGGGTGCTTGCCGAGAAACGCCGCGACGTGCCCACCTTCAACTGCTTGATGTGCGAGCCCCAGAACGGCTGGTCCCCCGCCGTCCACAGGATCAGCGTCGGTATCCCGGCCCGCAGGCCCGCGGCCGTGGTGCCCGAGCCGCCGTGGTGGACGACAGCGCGGCAGGAAGGGAAGATCTTCGTGTAGTTCACCACGCCCACCACCTTGACGTGGTCGGACTGCGGCACGCCGCTGAAGTCACTCCAGCCGGAGCAGACCAGCGCCCGCTCCCCCAGCTCCGCGCAGGCCGCGCTGATCAAGGCGACCGTGTCCGCCGGGGATTCGGCGACCGGCATGCTCCCGAAACCGAAGCAGATCGGCGGCGTGCCCTTGGCGATCCACGACAACACCTCGTCGTCGGCGTCGGTGGTCAACTCCATCGTCAACGAGCCGACGAACGGCCGTTGGCCCTGCCATTTCGCCCACTCGGTCGCCAAACCGGGGAAGCACACCTCGTCGTAGGCCTGGATTTCCAACGACCCGCGTTCGGCGATCCGTCGTGGCGACGCCACCGAGGCGGTGGGCAGGCCGAGCTCCCGGCGCTGCCTGTCCTCGGCCTTCTTGTTCATCCGCCAGCACATCCAGTCGTACACCGACATTCCGGTGCGGACCATCGGCCCGGGCAACCTGGGAATCAGCTCGCCGTTGGGCCGCATCGGGATGTAGTGCAGCGTGGCCATCGGGATCCCGTAATGATCCGCGACGTTGACCGCGAGGTCCTGATAGAGCTGGCCGCTGAACAGCAAATCGGCCCCCGCACCCACCGACATCAGCGACGCGCTCATTTCCTGCCAGTTGCGCAGCACGGGCTCCCAGGCGTCGCGCATCAACTTGACCGGCCCCCGCGCGAAATTCTTCCAGAAGTCGCGGATGAATTCGTCGCTCCAGAAGTCGTGCATATCGGGGCCGTACGCGATGGCCGAAAGCCCCACTTCCTGAGCCAGCTCAACGAGATTCGGCGGAACGGCCATGCGCACTTCGTGGCCCCTGCGCATCAGTTCTCGGCCGATAGCGAGGCACGGCTCGATATCGCCACGAGTCCCATAGCTTGCCACAGCAAATTTCATCGCCCTGTAACCCTAATCACTTTTCCCGTGCGTGGGCAACTCTCGAGATAGAGTCTTTAGCCCCTAATTCCGGCCTCTCCCTTCCCGATTGGAATCGACTGGGTTTTCGCCGCATCGGACTGCGGTCGGCGGTCCGCGAGCGGACAGAATAACCACGATCAGCGGGCGTAGCCAGGTACGACGAAGCCAACTGCATCGGCCCTACCCCCCGACCTCGAACTATGACAACCCCGGGCGCCGCGACGCGAGCCCAGGCGTCGTCGCCTGATCAGACATCAGTCTGCCAGACGATCGGTTCGATGTCTCCAGAAGGACGAACTGGGCGTGGCGCGGGCGCGATGGTCAAATGCGCTGGTCGACACGCACGCAGCCGGGGCCCCGGGACTGGGCGGTCAGGCGCGGCTCCGCGAGCTGGCAAACTTCTCCACCACGTCGGCAGCCTTGACGACGCTCTCGGCGGGCTTGGTCATGTGCCTGGCAATCTCGCGCGCCCGAAGGGCGTAGTCCGGGTCGAGTATCCGGCGCAGGTCCGCTACCAGCGTCTGGCGGGTGGTGGCCGAAAAGCGGCGCGTCGTACCGACTTTCAGTCGCTTCAGCTGCGCGCCCCAGATGGTCTGGTTGGCGTCCATAGACAAGATCAGCGTGGGCACTCCGGCGCGCAGGCTTGCCGCGGTGGTGCCCGAACCGCCGTGGTGGACAACCGCGCGACAGGCGGGAAACACCGTCGCATAATTCACCGCGCCAACCACCTTGACGTGGCCGGGAAGTGGCACGTCGCTGAAATCGCTCCAGCCGGCGCAAATCAGCGCCCGCTCGCCCAATTCCGCGGAGGCTCCGGCGATCATCTCGACCGTGTCGACCGGGGATTCGACCGGCATGCTGCCGAACCCGAAACAGATCGGCGGCGTTCCGGCGGCTATCCACGACGCGACGTCGTCGTCGGCGCCCGTGGTCAATGCCATTGTCAACGGGCCGACAAATGGCCGCTGGTCCTCCCATTTCGCCCATTCGGCCGCCAGCCCGGGAAAGCAAACCTCGTCGTATGCCTGAATTTCCAGTGCTCCCCGCTCGGCGACGCGTCGCGGCGATGGATACGTCGCCCGCGGCAGCCCGAGTTCGCGGCGCTGCGTGTCCTCGACCTTCTTGTTGAGGCGCCAGGAGAACCAGTCGAACGCAGTCATCGCCGAACGCGCCAGCGGCGGTGGCAGCATCGAGACGACCTGACCGTTCGGCCGCATGGGAACGTGATGCAGCGTGGCCAGGGGCATGTCGTAATACTCCGCGACGTTGGCTGCCGGTTCCTGATAACTCTGCCCGGTCAACAGCAGGTCGGCCCCCCCGGCCACGGAGACCAGGGTCGTGCTCATCTGCGACCAGCACTGGTCGCTGAGGTCCCACATTTCGCGCCACATGCGTCTCATCTCCCGCACCCTGTAGAACGTGCTGAACAGCGACGTCCAGAAGTTGCGGTACAGGTCGAGCCAGGCCTGCGATTCCAGCCCGTACGAAACGGCCGGCAACCCCGCCGCCTCGGTGAAGGCGATGGAGTCGGGCGGAACCGCCATGCGCACGTCATGCCCCCTGTGGAGCAGCTCGCGTCCGACCACCACGGAAGGCTCGATATCGCCGCGAGTTCCGTAGCTTGCCAGCACAAGTTTCATCGCGAAAATCCAAGCCCTTCAGTTACGCCATCGGCGGCAATGATGCCCGGAGATCACTGTAAATATCGACGAATCCCCGCATCGACCCGGCCGACTTCAGCGGGTATCAGTGCGGCGAGCGCGTTCACCCCTTACGCCAGAGCACCCCGGTGCCGTCGATCTCGACGATCTCCGCCGTCACACCGTGTTTCGTCCGGTAATCGGTGACGGCCTGCCGGCACGCGTCGATAGCGTGGTAGTCGTCGATGATGCAAAACCCACCCGGAGAGAGGCGCGGGTAGAGCGCGTCGAGCCCTTGAATGGTCGACTCGTAGAGGTCGCCGTCGAGCCGCAGGACGGCGATGCGGTCGATCGGGGCGTCGCACAGCGTGTCCTTGAACCATCCGGGGAGAAACCGAACCTGCTCGTCCAGCAACCCGTAGCGTTCGAAGTTCGCCCTGACTTGTGGCTCCGACACGGCCAGCACGCCGGCGGCCCGGTGCAGCCGAATCCCCTTGTCCGCTTTGTAGTGTGCGGTGTCAGGGGGCGGCACCCCCTCGAACGAATCGGCCAGCCAAACGCTGCGCTTCTTGTCGCCGTAGACCGCCAGCACGGCCCGCATCAGGATCGACGCCCCGCCGCGCCACACGCCGCATTCGACCAGATCGCCGGGAACGTCGTCTTCCAGCACCGTTTCCACGCAGCGCTGCAAACTCGTCAGCCGTTCCATGCCGATCATCGTCAGGGCGTCCGCCGGCCAATCGAGGCCGAGGCCGCGTGCGTGCGGATTGAAAGGTCGTTTGCGCACCAGCATGAATTTGCGGGTGCTGAAAACCGGGCGGCCGAAGTAGTTCCAACCGACGGGCACCAACTCGTCGCTGCCGTACCGGGTGAGGTTGCGCCGGAGCAGATCGAGGTAGGCCGATCGCGTGTCCACGAATGATGAGCGCGCATCGCGACCGGCAACGGTCAAGGCTTCCCCCTAGTTCGCACGAATTTCCTCCCGTTGATCAGCCTAGACGTCCGCCGAGGCCACCAATGGGTTTCGGATTTTTCCGTCATCCTCGTCACCGCCCGACCTCTCAATCCGAACCGGGTAGCCAACCCGTGCGCCCCGCCGCCTGACCACCGGTCAGCCACTATGGACCATCATATGCCCCAGACGAGACCGCTCCGGCGACACGTCCCGGCGTGGTTTGCTGGATTCGCCGCCACTGCTCCTCGTAGGCACGGCAAAGCCGTCACTACGGTTCGATCACCCGGCGGGAGATTCGGATTCCTTGCCGATCCACTCCAGCAACGCCGGCAAACCCTCGTCGAGGGTCCACTTTGGCCGCCAGTCCAGTTCGGTGCCGGCCGGTCGGATGTCGCAGCTCGCGGCGCGCACGTCACCGTCGCGGAATTTCGGGACGACGGTCGGGTCGGGGGCGTCGCACAGGGCGGCGACCTTATTGGCCAGCTGGTGGATGGTGGTGGCGTCGCCCGATCCGATGTCCAAGCGGCGGGATCCGGTCGCGGCTCGCTTGAGCGCCGCGAACAACGCTTCGACGACATCGTCGATGTAGACGAAGTCGCGCACGATGCGGCCGTCTTCGTAGACCTCCAGCGATTGTCCTTCGCGCGCCAGCCGCGCGAAAAGAGCCACGATGCCGGTGTACGAATTGGTCAACGATTGCCCGGGGCCGTAAACGTTCTGTAGCCGCAGGACGCTGAGGTTTGTGTCGTGGGCGGCGGTCCAGGCCGCCAGCAGATGCTCCTGGGCGAGCTTGGTCGCCGCATACACGTTGGTCGGCTGGGGTTCGGTGGTGCTCGCGCAACTCGGCAACGGCGCCGCAGGCTCACCGGCGGGCCCTTGCGGGTCCCACTGGCCGGCCACCAGCTGCGCGTGGCTGCGGGGCGGCGGATAGAAGATGTCGCCGCCGGCTTGCCACGATCCCTCGCCGTAGACCGCGCGCGACGATGCAAGCACCAGCTGGTCGGGAACGATGCCGGAGCGGCTCAAGGCGTCGAGCAGTTGAGTGGTGCCCACGACGTTCACCGAGCCGTGGCGCGTCGCCTCCGACAGCGACTGCGCCGTCCCCGTCTCGGCAGCCAAGTGGACGATCTGGGACGGACGGCACAACCGAAGCACCGCGTCCCAATCGGGGGCATGCGTGACGTCGCCGGTCAGCAACCGCACCGACGACGGCAGGTCCAGCGGCCGACCCGCGCCGTGCACCTGCGGGTGCAGGATGTCCATCACCGCCACGTTGTAACCGGCCTCGACGAGGCGATGCGACAGCGCCGACCCGATGAATCCCGCTCCCCCGGTGATGAGCACGGATGCTGACACGAGCCGATGCCTCCCATTGGTGTGCAGGTCGCTGACCGGCACAAGTTGCCGAGAGCGCGGTCCGGTCGATCATATCGGGGACCGTCGCGGGGCAGCCGGATTCCCGATACAGGTGCCGCTTGGCTGAACGCGCGTTGGTCATATTTGCCGGGCCGCCCGGGCTACGCCCAGGTGCCCCTGCGCCGATGGGCCATCGCAAGGATCTCCATCACCGGCGCCGCGATCACGGGCGGGAAGGCCCGAAACAGCATGCTGTTGGACAACCCGTGAAAGTCCTGGAATGCCTGACGAAAGTCGCGTTCGCACGCCCGGTAGGACTCGAAGACGCCGTCCAGTGTGGCTCCGTCGACGGGCTCGTCCTGCGCGGCCGCGCGAAAGGTTTCGTACACCGCGGACATCCAATTGGCGCCGAAAAGGTCTGCCACCGGGCCGGCGTGTCGTTGGCGTCGCAGGTCAGGCCTGAGGAAGTCCTCGACCGCCTGCTCCTCCTCGGTGCTGAGTTCATCCGGGAGTGTCACGGAGATCCGCTTGACCTCCCGGCGCCAGTCGTCAAGGAGATTGGCGTATTCGACGAACACGCGCGTGACCCCCCGCGTTTGCCGCTCGGCCAGCAGGTTGTACTTCAGCCAGATCGCGCTGGCGAGAGCGGGAGAGACACGCCAGGAGGCGGCGATGGACTTGACGACCTCTTGTGGCTGGCGCACCGCGATGACGGTCGCGACGTCGAATCCGCCCAGGCGCGCGGCCTCGAACCACAGGTCGGACAGGACGGTGATCCGAGGCTCCTTGATCACCACGAGCGGCGCGGCCGGCAGGGTGGCCAGATACGCCCCGATCTTGGCGATGTGGGCGGCCTTTTCGTCGGCACGGAAGGCGTCGCCCTCCAGCAGGCGCAACGACGGGTCGTACCAGTTGCTGGCGTGATTGCGCAGGATCGACTCGTTGAGCGTGATGGCCGCCCGCGGTTCCCAGTAGCCCAGCGGATTGTTCGTGTCGGCGCCCAACATTCCGGCCGGCAGCGTGCCACCGCAGAGCGAGAGAACCCGCGTGATCGCAGAGGTACCCGAGCGTTGCGGGCCCAACACGAACATGATCACCGGGCGACTTACCGTTCCGCCGTGGCCGGAATTCTTCGCGTGGCGAACGGCGTGGGGTGGGCTTCCATCGGGCGTGGCGATTCGGGCGGATCTCATCGCAAACGCAAACCTTTCGGTGTCGCACATCAGGCTGTCTGATCTGTTGTTGGCCATGACTTTCCGGTGTCTGCACACCTCTATCGCAGGCGCGCAGCAACGCTGTCAGAGTCACCACCGCCTTGCCCGATGTGCACTACGAGCGCGCGAGATGTGAAACTTGTTCTACCTCAAAGTCTCTGGCACAAAGACGACACTCACCCCTTGCACCCCTGCGGGATCAAGCTCTCCCCTGACGAGCGAATGATCGAATCGTGGTGCGTTGAATACCCTAACGCGATTGCAGTGACTATGGCGTCAATTTTGGATATTCGTTTGGTTACTTGATGTTTGGTCGACTTCGCGCTCTTGCGTGCCGAAAGCCACACAGCAGCTAGGCCCAGGTGCCTTGTCGCCGATGCGCCAGCGCGATGAACTCCAGCACCGGCTTCATCAGCGACGGCCGAAGCAGCCTGGCGGTGAGACTGTTGGAGTGGCTGCGGGCGTCTTCCAACGCGAGCCGGAAATCATGTTCGCTGGCGCGGTAGGCCTCGAATACATGATCCAGCGTCGCCACGTCCGGCGGCCCGTCCAGCGCCGCGGCGCACATCGCCTCGTAGACCGCCGACATCCAGCCGGCGCCGAAGCGATCGACCACCGGGCCGCTGTCCCGGTTGCGCCGCAGATCGGGGGTGAGGAACTCGTCGACGGCGCTTTCGTCCTCGGCACACAGGTCGATATCCAGCGCGGCGGAAATCCGCTTCACCTCGCGGCGCCAATTGTCCAGGAGTTGCGTGTACTCGACGAACACCCTTGGCACGCCGCGCGAGTGGCGCTCGGCCAGCAGATTCCCCTTCAACCACAAGGCGCTCGCGAGTTCCGGCGACGCCCCGGTGGCCTTACCCAGCGACGCGATCACCTCCTGCGGGTGTCGCACCGCGATCACAACCGCGACGTCGAGACCCGCCTGACGCGCCGCTTCGAACCACATCTCCCAGAGCACCACGATCTGCAGGTCCTTGATGACCAGCAGCGGCGCATCCGGCAGCGACTTCAGATAGGCCGCGATCTCGGCGGTGCACGCCACCCGCTCCGCCTCGGTGAAGGCGCCCTCTTCCAGCACCCGCAGCGACGGGTCCCACCAGGCGCTGCCGCGGCGCTCCAGGATCGACCGGTTGAGGAGCAGGGATGCGCGCGGCTCCCAATAACCGCGCTGGTTGATTTCGTCGGCGCCCATCATGCCCGCCGGGAGCGTGGCACCACACAGGGAAAGAACCCGCGTCAGCGCCGACGTGCCCGACCGGCCCATTCCCAGAACGAACAGGGCGAGTGGGCGCGTCGCGGTTGCAGCCCCGGAGAGATTGGCGGACGCGGCAGCGGGTTCGGCGGGTCTCGTGGCGCGGGCCCATTTCATCCAGCTTCCAGCCTTCCAGTCATGTGTCGGCATCGATGCCAGGTGTATCGCGGCATTATTACCGATTGTTTGACTTTGCGGGCCTGGTTTATGAAACACATGTCAACTATGTAAAACCCTTGTGCACGGCACATTAATCAGACCGCTTAGAAATTCGCTGACGTGCGCTTATGTCTTGCCAGGCGCCGCGGCGGCATGCTTGAGTGCGGTTTACTCAACCGTGAACGCGATGGTCGGGCGTGTTAGCCCGCGGCGGCTCCCGGCTCGAAGAACGGCGCCCCGTACTCGGTCACCGGCGAGAAGCCGCGCTTGCGTGCCTTCTCGGCGGCCTTGCGGATCAGCGCGTAAATGCCGACGAACGCGGCGTGGTCGGTCGCCACGAACGGGGTCAGCAGCCGGTTGTGCACCAGCGAGAAGGCCAGGCCACTCGACGGGTCGGTCCAGCCGAGCGAGCCGCCCAGCCCGACATGACCGAAGCCGGGCATCACGTTCCCGATGGGCAGGCTGTGGTAGCCGAGGTGGAACGCCAACGGCACGAACAGGTTCCGGTCGGGCCGCAGGCTGCGCCGGCCGGTCAGGCCGGCGACCATCTCGCGGGACAGGAACCGGATGCCGTCGACCTCGCCGCCGTTGGCGATGGCCCCGTACATCCGCGCCAGCCCGCGGGCCGTCGCCACGCCGTTGGCCGCCGGGATCTCCGCGTCCAGCAGCGGGGTGTCGCCCTGCACCGCGGCGACCATGCCGGGGAAGTACATGGACCGGAATCCCCCGGACAGCTCGTTGGCGACCTTGCGCGTCACGCAGCTGAGCACCGGATTGCGCACCAGGTTCTGCGGCGCCACGATCTGCGCGACCCGCGTGGGCGCGCCGGCCGGCGGACGACCCAGGTACAGCCCGTCGGTGCCCAGCGGCTCGGCGAGTTCCTCGCGGATCAGCGTGCGCATGCCCTTCCCGGTGACGCCGCGGGCCAGGCCGGACATCAGCCAGCCGAAGGTCAGAGCGTGATACGCCGGCTTGCCCAGCAACCGCCCCGGCGCCGCGGCGGCCAGCCGCTCCTCCATCAGGACGTGGTCCAGCAGGTCTTCGCTGCTGGCGCCGCGCAGGCCGGAGAGCCCCGCGGCGTGCCTCATCACGTCGCGGACGGTGAGCTTGGCCTTGCCGTTGGCCGCGAACTCGGGCCAGTACTCGGCGACGGGGGCCTCGTAGTCGATCAGCCCCCGATCGGCGAGCCGGTGAATGACGGTGGCGGCCATGCCCTTGGTCGCCGAGAACACCATCGGCGCGGTGTCCGCCGACCACGGGCGATGACCGCCCCTGTCAGACCAACCGCTCCAGACGTCCACGACGGGCTGGCCGTCGAGATAGACCGCGAGCGCGCCGCCGCCGAACCGGCGGGCGGGGAACATGGTCGAGAAGCTGCGAACGACGCATCCGAAGTGTGAGTCCGCCGCGCCGGACACACGGTGACCTGCGTCAAGGTCATCGTGGACAGGGACCGCGCGGCGATCGACTCGGGCTTCCACCGTCACAATCCCGAATTTACTTGGATTTCACATCGTCCCGGAGCGAAATCGGATTGTTTATCTATCTGTTATTCTGACGCCGCCGACAATATTTGCTGTGCGGCCAGCGCCGGGGTCAGCTCCCCCGCTTTGACCTGGCGCTCGACCTCGGCGCGCATCTTGCGCACCTTCGGGTTGGTCAGCACCCGGTCCAACACGGTGTCGCGCACCATCTGCCAGGTCCAGTCGACTTGCTGGGCGCGCCGGCGCGCCTCGAACTCGCCGGCCTCGGTGAGCACCCGGCGATGGCGTTCGATGGTCTCCCACAACTCCTTCAGCCCGGTCCCCTCCATCGCGCTCATGGTGAGAACCGGCGGGCGCCAGAGCGTTTCGCGCGGGTGGATCAGGCGGATCGCGGAGGACAGTTCGCGGGCGGCCACCCGCGCCTCGGCGAGGTGCTCCCCGTCGGCCTTGTTCACCACCACGATGTCGGCCAGCTCCAGCGCGCCCTTCTTGATGCCCTGCAGCTGATCGCCGCTGCGCGCCAGGGTCAGCAGGACGAACGTGTCGACCATGTTGGCGACGGTCACCTCGGACTGGCCGACGCCGACCGTCTCGATGATGATCACGTCGAAGCCGGCGGCCTCCAACAACACCACCGTTTCGCGGGTCGCCTTTGCTACGCCGCCCAGCGTGCCCGACGTCGGCGACGGGCGGATGTAGGCGTCTGGGTGCACCGCCAGGCGCGCCATGCGGGTCTTGTCGCCGAGGATCGACCCTCCGCTGCGCGTCGACGATGGGTCGACGGCCAGCACCGCCACGCGATGGCCCCGCTGGATCAGGTGCATACCGAGCGCCTCGATGGTGGTGGACTTACCCACCCCGGGCGTCCCGGTGATGCCGACGCGATGTGCGTCGCCCGAGTCGGGCGTCAGCTCGAGCAGCAGCCGCTGCGCCGTCTCGTGATGGTCGGCGCGGGTCGACTCCAGCAGCGTGATGGCCCGCGGCAGCGCGGCGCGGTCGCCGCCGCGGATGGCGTCGGCCAGATCCTCGACGGTCATCACGGCGGCCCCGCGAAAATGCAACTGGCGACGCGTTTCCCGAGTGCGGCCGTCGGCAGTTGCAGTCTCGCGCGAATCATTCGAGCGTGTAGCCCTGCCGCTCGGCGAGCTTGTGCAGCAAGCCGATCGCGGCGTCGGCGATCACGGTGCCGGGCGGGAAGATGGCGGCGGCCCCGGCGGCATACAGCTCGTCGAAGTCACCGGGCGGGATGACCCCGCCGACCACGATCATGATGTCGGGCCGTCCCACCCCGGCGAGCGCGTCGCGCAGCGCCGGCACCAGCGTCAGGTGCCCGGCGGCCAGCGACGAGACGCCGACCACGTGCACGTCGTTGTCGGCGGCCTGCCGGGCCACCTCCTCCGGCGTGGAGAACAGCGAGCCGACGTCGACGTCGAAGCCGAGGTCGGCGAACGCCGTCGCGATCACCTTCTGGCCGCGGTCGTGGCCGTCCTGCCCCATCTTGGCTACCAGAATCCTGGGCCGGCGGCCGTCGGCCTCGGCGAACTTCTCGACCAGTTCCGTCGCGGTGGCGATGTTGGGGGCCTTTCCGGCTTCGTCGCGGTAGACGCCGGCGATGGTGCGGATCTCCGCCTGGTGTCGCCCGTATACCTTTTCCAGCGCGTCGGAGATCTCCCCGACCGTGGCCTTGGCCCGGGCGGCGTTGATCGCCAGCGCCAGCAGATTATTACCCAGCCCGTCCTCGCCGGCGCGCCCGTGTGCCGCGGCGGCCCGCGACAGCTCGCCCAGGGCGGCCTCGACGGCGGACGGGTCGCGGTTGGCCCGCAGCTCCTGCAGCTTGGCCAGCTGTTCGGCCCGCACCCGGCTGTTCTCGACCTTGAGCACCTCGACCTCTTGGTCCTCTTCGACCTGGTACTTGTTGACGCCGATCACCGGCTGCATGCCGGAGTCGATGCGGGCCTGGGTGCGCGCGGCCGCCTCCTCGATGCGCAGCTTGGGGATGCCTTCGCTGATGGCCTGCGCCATGCCGCCGTGCTCGGCGACCTCGGCGATGTGCGCGCGGGCCTTCTGCGCGAGCTGGTGGGTCAGCCACTCCACGTAATACGAGCCGCCCCACGGGTCGATCGGCCGCGTGGTGCCCGACTCCTGCTGCAGCAGCAGCTGGGTGTTGCGCGCGATCCGCGCGGAGAAGTCGGTGGGCAGCGCCAGCGCCTCGTCGAGCGCGTTGGTGTGCAGCGACTGGGTGTGTCCCTGGGTGGCGGCCATCGCCTCGATGCAGGTGCGCGCGACGTTATTGAAGGCGTCCTGCGCGGTCAGCGACCAGCCGGAGGTCTGGGAATGTGTGCGCAGCGACAGCGATTTCGGGTTCTTCGGGTTGAACTGGGCGACCAGCTCGCTCCACAGCAGCCGGCCCGCCCGCAGCTTGGCGACCTCCATGAAGAAGTTCATCCCGATGCCCCAGAAGAACGACAGCCGCGGCGCGAACTTGTCGATGTCCAGGTCGGCGTCCAGGCCCGCCTTGATGTAGTCGACGCCGTCGGCCAGCGTGTAGGCCAGCTCCAAATCGGCTGTGGCACCGGCCTCCTGGATGTGGTACCCGGAGATCGAGATGGAGTTGAACTTCGGCATCTTCGCGCTGGTGTAGCCGAAGATGTCGGAGATGATCCGCATCGACGGCTTGGGCGGATAGATGTAGGTGTTGCGCACCATGAACTCTTTGAGGATGTCGTTCTGGATGGTGCCCGCCAGCTTCTCCGGCGGCACCCCCTGCTCCTCGGCGGCCACCACGTACAGCGCCAGGATCGGCAGCACGGCACCGTTCATCGTCATCGACACGCTCACGGTCGACAGGTCGATGCCGTCGAACAGCTGCCGCATGTCCAGGATGGAATCGATTGCCACGCCGGCCATCCCGACGTCGCCCTGCACGCGGGGATGATCGGAGTCGTAGCCGCGGTGGGTGGCCAGGTCGAAGGCCACCGACAGGCCCTTCTGGCCGGCGGCCAGGTTGCGCCGGTAGAACGCGTTCGACTCCGCCGCCGTGGAGAACCCCGCGTACTGGCGGATGGTCCACGGCTGGTTGACGTACATCGTGGGGTACGGGCCGCGCAGGAAGGGCGGCTCGCCGGGGAAGCTGTTCAGCGGGTACCCGCCGGCCACCGCGGCGGCCCGGTCCGCGCCGATGTACACCGGCTTGACGGCGATGTCCTCCGGCGTATGCCACTCCAGCTGCTCGGGGGTATACCAGTGCGCCGCCGCGGCCGCGGCGACATGCTTTTCCACGGCGGCCTCGGTGGGCGGCGGCAGCGGGCGGTCGCCATTGAACGGGACCTCGGCGAAGTTACCGATCACGGGTGCGGTTGTGGTCATCGCGGCTACGCTCCCAGTCGAGTGAGCAGGTTCGAAAGGGCTTCGACCGCATCGATTTTCGCGGTCAGGAACTCGTCGGGCCGGTGCTCGGCGTCGCCGACGGCCTTCTCCGGCCCGGCCAGGCAGACCCTCGACACGCCGGCGGCCCGGGCCGCCTCGACGATGCCCGCGGCCTCGTCCTGGTAGCGCTTGTCGGTGCCGCAGATGACCGCGACGCTCGGCGACCCCGCGTCGACGATCGCCTTCGCGACCGTGGCCGCGTCGACCGTCCCGGGGTTGACGGCCTCGATGCCGCCCGACGCCAGCAGGTTGGCGGCGAACGTCGCCCGGATGTTGTGCTCGGCCAGCGGCCCCAGCGGAAGCAACAACGCCTGCGGGCGCGCGCCCGTGCGGGCCAGGAAGGCGTCGGAGCGGTCGCGCAGCGCCTCGAACGCGGCGGCGTAGCGCCGCAGGTTGCCGGCGGGCAGCGGCGTACCCGAATCCCCTTGCGGCAAGGCAGGTTCGGTGAGGTTCGGGAACTCGTTGACGCCGGTGATCGCGGTGCGACGGTGCGCGATGTCGTCGGCGCGTCGCGCGGCCACCTCGGCGATCTGCTCGACGACGTAGTCGCGCGCCTCGACGAACCCGCCGCGCGCCTCGATGGTCTGGAAGTGCGCCCAGGCCTGCTCGGCGAGCCGGGCGGTGAGGTCCTCGACGAACCACGAGCCGCCGGCCGGGTCCAGCACCTGGCCGACGTGGGACTCCTCGAGCAGCAGCAGCTGGGTGTTGCGGGCGATGCGCCGCGCGAAACTCCTTGCCGTGCCCGGGAAACCGCCCGGGATCGCCACGTCGAACGGCAGCACCAGCACGGTGTCCGCGCCGCCGACGCCGGCGCCGAAGGCGGCCAGCGTGCAGCGCAGCATGTTCACCCACGGGTCGCGCTGGGTCATCATCGGCAGCGACGTTTCCGCGTGCACGGTGACGGCGCCGCCGTCCGGGTCGCCGACGACCTCGGCGACCCGCGCCCACAGCTGACGCACCGCCCGCATCTTGGCGAGCGTCACGAACTGGTCGTCGTCGGCGGCCAACCGGAAACTGATCTGCCGCAGCGCCTCGCCGACCGGCATGCCCGCCTCTGTGAGCCGCCGCAGATACGCCACCCCGGCGGCCACGGTGCCGGCCAGCTCCCACGTCGCGCTCGCGCCCAGGTTGTGGAAGGCGGGCCCGTCGACGGTGATCGCCCGCACCCCATGCTCGCGGGCCGCGCGGGTGGCGATCGCGACGACCTCGTCGAGCGCGGGCGCGGGACGGTCGCTGACCGCCGCGGTGAGCGGGTCGCCGCCCAGGTCGATCGACAGCAGACCGCGCTGATCCGCCTCCACCCGGGCCGCCGCCGCCAGCATCACGTCGGCGGCGGCGCAGTAGTCAGCGCCGGCGTCGACGATGACCGGCACCATGCTCAGGTGCACGCCCTGCAGGGCGTCCTCGAACTGGCCGGCCGTCACACCGGACTCCCCCACCCGCAGCACCAGCGCGCTCGCCCCGTTGCCCAGCGCCTCGAGCACCGCGGCGTTGACGTCGCCGGCCGCCACCCCGGCGACGCGATCTGCCGGGAACGCCTCGGCGACCTTCCAGCCGGACTTGACGTCGCGCAACGCGTCGGCGCCGCGCACATAGGGCCACTCGCCCGGCAGCGGCGGTTCCGGCAGCTCGTCCAGCGCCGTGTACAGCGCGCGGACGGCGATGCCGTCATAGGTGGGGGTCTCCAGCAGCCGCTCGGGCTCGTCCCCGAGCTCCCCCGGGTCCTTCCGGGTGCTTTTCGACAGCACGCCCGCGACCGCACTGCGCCAACGCCCGCGAACCTGTTCTAGTTCGGCGAGTTCGGGTACATCAATGGACACCGATTGCTCCCTTTATCCCAGCAAATGGGGCCTGCGACTTACTAATGAGGCTAATTGATCGGGCCGGTCGGCAGAAAACCGCGCGGCCCGACGAGCGGGACGGCGCGGCGATGAAACGCCAGCCTCGGGAAACGAGTTATTCATCTGCGGGCCGTAACCTTTACAGGCGTGACGGCTTCCGCCACCTGCAGAATCAACCGGACGCTGCGCGACTTGGGCGCCGCGCTGGGCGCGACCGCGCGCCTGCTGTCGCGCCCCCAGGCGATCGCCACAGTGGTCGGTATCACAGTCTTGATCGCGGCGGCGTCCTGGCTTCCGCTGCCCACGCCGGTGCAGATGCGCGACTGGGCCGAGTCGGTCGGCCCGTGGTTTCCGTTGGCGTTCCTGGCCGCACACGTCGTGGCTACCGTCGTGCCGGTCCCGCGGACGGCGTTCACCCTTGCGGCCGGCCTGCTGTTCGGACCGCTGACCGGCGTGGCGATCGCGGTGGTCGCCAGCACGGCGAGCGCAGTGATCGCGTTGCTGCTGGTGCGCGCGGCGGGATGGCGGCTGAACCGGCTGGTTAGGCACCGATCGATCGACACCGTGGACGAGCGGTTGCGGCAGCGGGGCTGGCTGGCCATCCTGTCGCTGCGGCTGATTCCCGCCGTGCCGTTCTCGGCGATCAACTACGCGGCCGGCGCGTCGACGGTGCGCGTGTTGCCGTATACGCTGGCCACGCTGGGCGGCCTGCTGCCCGGCACCGCCGCCGTGGTGATCCTGGGCGACGCGCTCGCCGGTCACCCCAACTCGCTGCTCTACCTGGTGTCGTTGTGCACGGCGACCCTGGGCCTGACCGGCCTGGTCATCGAGATCCGCCATTACCGCCGGCACCACCGCCACGCGCACAACCCCGCCGCCGACGACCCCTCCCCCGAGCCGGCCACCGTCAGCTAGCAAATTCGGCCAATCGCGTCGGCCGACGGGCCGAAGCTGGCAAGCTGGGGCACACACATACCGGCACCGCGCTCAAAGGGGGGGTGTTGGCCGGAACCCAGGCGACGTACCCGCTTCCGCAACGCTCCAAGATGCATTCGGCGTTGCTGGTGATCGCGTCGCTGTTCTGCGCCGCCGCCCTGGTCGCCGCCGTCGGCCTGCTGTCCAGGCACGCCCACCCCGCCCGCGAAGCCGGCCCGCCGGCGCAGCTGTCGCCGATCGATCTGCCCGCGTCGAGCGCGGTCGACCCCGGCGCGGGGATCTACGTCCAATACGCCGACGGGTCGGGCGGAATGGGCTGCACCGCGGGCTTTTTGGTGCGCACCAGCACCGGTCAGCCCGGCGTCCTCACGGCGGGCCACTGCAACCGCCCCGGCGGGCCGAGCAAGGTGACGATCAACCTGGGCGGCGTGCTGCCCTACGCCGCGCTGGGCACGTTCAGCCAGACCGTCAGCGAGGGGGTCCACGCCGAGCAGCACGACATCGGGCTCATCCTGCTCGACGGCGACAACCTTCCCCAGAATCCGGCCATCGGGGCGTCGTTGCCGGTGTCCGGCATCGCCGCCAACGTGCGGGTCGGACAGGAACTTTGCAAATTCGGCATGGGTTCCGGCGAGGCCACCTGCGGACGGGTCACCGAAGTCACCGGCAGCAAGGTGGTGTTCCTGGCGCCCGGTCAATGCGGCGATTCCGGCGGTCCGGTCTATTTCGACCACGGCGACGGCACGGTGCACGGTGTCGGCATCCTCATCCGCGGGGGCGACCCCTACCTCCGTAGGCCCGGGTGTGCGGCCCCGGCGAAATTCTCGGTGGCCGAACTGGTTCAGCCGTGGCTGGACCGGTGGCATCTGACTGCCGTGACCGCGGGGTCCGCGTCCGGCTGAAACTTCAGGCTGGCTTCAGGCTGACTTCCTAGCGTCGCAGCCGTTGCGGTGCGCTGTGGCTCGATTGGGCACCCCAACGCGTGAATGACCGCCAACAGCAAGGGAAGAGGGGCCGAGTGAAGATCAAACAACTGATCGCAGGTTCGTTGCTCGCGGGAGCGCTCGGGTCGGCCGTGGCCGGATTCGGGGTCGCGGTGGCGAGCGCGGATCCGCCGCCGCCACCGCCACCGGGCCAGCCGGGGCCGCCGCACCCCGGGGGACCGTTCGGCGGCCCGCCGGGACCGGGCGGACCGATGGGACCGATGGGACCGGGAGGACCCGGGGGACCTCCACCGCCGGGGCCCGGCGACCAGTTCCGCCCACCGCCGCCGGGATTCTGACGCAGGTAAGCCGTGTTGAGCGGTGGCCGGGGCGGCCACCGCTCACCGGCGTTCGACCGGCAGGCTGAGTTGGAACCTTGCCCCGCCGTCGTGTGGCAGGCACACCAGCTCGCCGCCGTGGGCACGCGCCAGCGCGCGGGCGATCGGCAGGCCCAACCCGGCGCCGCCGTGATCGCGGGCGCGCCCGGCGTCCAGGCGCACCAGGCGCTCGAAGATCCGCTCCCGCTCGTCGTCGGGAATGCCGGGCCCGTCGTCGGCGACGGTCACCTCGGCGGTACCGTCCTGCGCGCCGACGTCGACCGTGATGGCGCCGCCGGGCGGCGTGTAGCGACGGGCGTTGTCGAGCAGGTTGGACAGGATCTGCGCGACCCGGGTGGGATCCGCGTCGACGGTCAGCGTGGCCGCACCCGTGCGGGTGATGGCGAGTTGCGGCGCCAGCATGGCGGCCCGATCGGCCTCGGCATCCGCGATCGCGGCCAGGTCGACGTCGTGGCGGTCCAGCGGCAGCCCGGCGTCGATGCGGCTCAGGTCGAGCATGTCCGAGACGAGCCGACCGGCGCGGCGGGCATCGGAGAGCAACAGGCTGGCCCGGCGATATTGGCCGTCCTCGTGCTGCTGGGAGGCGCTGTTGGCGAGCTGCTCGGCGGCGACCTGGATCCCCGCGATCGGGGTGCGCAGCTCGTGGGCGGCGTCGACGAGGAAGCGCCGGGTCGCCGTCTCGGCGCGACGGGCCGCCTCGGCGGCCTTTTGCGCCCGGCGTTCGGAAGCCTCCAGGGCGTCCAGCATGCCGTCGAACGCCGTTGCGGCACGGCCTAATTCGGTATCGGCGCGGTCCGGTCGCAGCCGGCGTCCGCGATCACCCGTCCTGATGTCGTTGGCCACCGCCGTCAGCCGGTCCAGCGGGCGCAACGCCACCCGGCTGACCGCGATCAACAACAGCGCGGCGGCCACCAGGGTCGCCACGCCCGCCCCGATCATCAGCAGCCGCAGCTGGTGGGTCACCTGGGTGGTTTGCGTCGTGTCGGCGACCAGGATCACCCGGCCCCCGTCGGGCAGCGGATGCACCACGGCCGTCGCGGTGGCGTCCTGCGGAGGGGGCGGTGGCGGCGGCGGTGGCCAGGGCGGCATGGGCCGCATGGGCGGCATGCCGGGCGGCGGGAAGTTCGGGCCGGGCGCCCACGGC
>NZ_MVIJ01000035.1 GCF_002086735.1 Mycobacterium scrofulaceum
GCCCCCGGCGACGTCGACGGCCGCGGCGCCCCCGCCCCCGACCACGACACCGACCGGGCCGCGTCAGGTGACCTATTCGGTGACCGGGACCAAGGCCCCGGGCGACATCATCTCGGTGACCTACGTCGACGCGTCCGGGCGCCGGCGCACGCAGCACAACGTGTACATCCCGTGGTCGATGACCGTCACGCCGATCTCACAGTCCGACGTGGGCTCCGTCGAGGCTTCCAGCCTCTTCCGGGTCAGCCGGCTCAACTGCTCGATCACCACCAGCGACGGCACGGTCCTCTCGTCGAACACCAACGACGCCCCGCAGACGAGCTGCTGATGGTCAGCAGATATTCGGCGTACCGCCGCGTGGCGGGGGACGACACCATTTCGCCCGACGTGGTCGACCGCATCCTGATCGGGGCATGCGCCGCCGTCTGGCTGGTGCTGCTGGGGGTGAGCGTGGCCGCGGCCGTCGCCTTGGCCGACCTGGGGCGCGGCTTTCACAAGGCCGCCAGCGGCTCCCATAGCACCTCGTGGGTGTTGTATGCGGTGATCATCGTTTCCGCGCTGATCATCGCCGGGGCGATCCCGATGCTGCTCCGTGCCCGCCGGATGGCGCAGACCGAGCCGTCTGCGCGGGGGATGACCGCGCCGAACCGCCCCCCGGTGCGGCTGATGTCGCAGGCGCCGCGCACCGCGGCGGACCGCGCGCGCCAGCCGAGGGTCCAGGCGCCCGCTCAGGAGGCCGACGCGGAGTGGTCGGGGGAGGCGGTCGATCGGGTCTGGTTGCGCGGCACCGTGCTCCTGGTGACCGCGATGGGTGCGGCGCTGATCGCAGTCGCGGCGGCCACCTATCTGATGGCTGTGGGCCACGACGGGCCGTCCTGGACCGCCTACGTCGTCGCCGCCGTCATCACGGCCGGGATGCCGGCTGTCGAGTGGCTGCACGTGCGCCAGCTGCGCCGGGCCGTCGAGGCGCAATAGCCGCGCAATAGCCGCGCAGTAGCCGCGCTACGACGCCTTGGCGTACCGGCGCACCAACTCGTCCTCGCCGAAGGTGCTGGTGTGCTGCGTGCCGTTGGCGTCGCGCCCGAAGAAGGTCCAGCGCCGGGGGGTGGTCTGCGGCCCGCTGATCATCTTGACGGTGTAACGAAGTGGCGTGGGACGGACAGTGCCGATGATGTCACCGACGCGGATCTTCGAAGGATGGATCTCTGGGGCGTCGCCCCAGTCCTGTGTAGCCATTACGCCCGTCCTCATCCTGTCGGCCCCCCGCTCACCCGGACAGCGCCACGGTCAGGCCCTCGCCACTGTAGTGCACCGGCGTGGCCGGGGCAGGTCATCAGCTGTCGGGAGCGGCCGTCCGGTCACCCTGGCCGCGCCGTACGCGCACCGTTGGCGTAGCGTCGAGCGCGAGCCGTTTCGTTGTCAGCGGTGTTGCACGCGATCGAGCGGACGGCACCCACGGGCAATGCGATTCCTCCGTCCGCCCCGCGCTCGCCGGGGCGAACGACGCCGACGTGAAGGGATCCGCCAGTGGTCGTCGCGAATCTGCCCGGCCTCAGCCAGGTCCTTCGATGATCGAAGTGTTCGAACGCCGACGCCGGGCCAACCCCGTCCGGCTGTCGGTGGCCCGTGAACTCGGCCGCGCCATCGACGGCGCGTGGTGGCCGCGCGCGGATCGCATCACCAACGAACTGCCCGAGTTGGTCGCCATCCTGACCCCGTTGCTGGGAGGCATCACCGCGATCAACGTCAACTGGCCGCCGCTGCAGCGGCCGCCCGACCTGAACTGGTCGGGCTGGGAACGCAAGCGCCAGCACGTGATGACGTTCGTCGGGGACGACTCACGCATCAACCTGTTGGTCATCCCGTACGCGACCAACAGCGCGCTGGCCCTGATGGTGCTGCGCTGCGCGGCCAACCTCCCCGTCGAAGCCGGCGACCAGATGAAGCCGGCCTTCCTGACCGCCGGCTCCATCCTGCGCGCCGCCCTGCAACAGTGCGCCACCACCGCCGGCACCGAACCGGTGCGAGGCTAGTGGTGTTCGCCGTTCTTGCCGTTCGGCGAACCGACGATGCTTTCCTGGTGCTCGCGCAGCGCGGTGAGGGCGTGTTGCTCCGAGCTGTGCGCGGCCTCGCGTAGCGCCGCGTCCTCCGACGCCGGGTCGGCGAACAGGAAGCTGCCGCTGCCCGGTGAACCCGCGGAGCCCAGCTTGTTCATCCGCTTGGGCAGCGCCGTGCCCTGGTATTCCAGCGGAATCGGGTGACCGTGGTCGTCGACCGGGCCGAGCGGCTGATGCAGCTCGATGTATGCGCCGTGCGGCAGCCGCTTGATGATCCCGGTTTCGATGCCGTGTGCGAGCACCTCACGGTCGCTGCGCTGCAGCGCGATGCACCACCGGTAGGCGGCGAAGTAGACGATCGGCGGCAGGACGACCATCCCGATACGGCCGATCCACGTCGTCGCGTTCAGCGAGATGTCGAACTTCAACGCGATGATGTCGTTCATCGCGCTCAACGTCAGCACCATGTAGAACGCGATCGCCATCGCGCCGATCGCGGTGCGCACCGGCACATCCCGCGGCCGCTGCAACAGGTTGTGGTGCGCGTAGTCGCCACTGAACCGCTTCTCCAGGAAGGGGTAGATGATCAACAGGACGAAGATCAGCCCCATGAGCAGCGCCACCCAGACGGGGGCGGGGACGGTGTGGTGCCAGAAGTAGAACTCCCACGGCGGCCAGATACGGGCCAGGCCTTCCGTCCACATCATGTAGAAGTCGGGCTGCGAGCCGGCCGAGACGTGAGATGGCTTGTAGGGCCCCAGGTTCCAGATCGGGTTGATCTGCAGCAGCCCACCCATCAGACCGAGCACGCCGACGATCGCTGCGAAGAACGCGCCGGACTTGACGGCAAAGATCGGCATGACGCGCACACCGACGACGTTGTGCTCGGTGCGGCCCGGCCCCGGGAACTGGGTGTGCTTCTGGAACCACACCATCGCCAGGTGCAGACCGATCAGCGCCAGGATGATCCCGGGAAGCAGCAGGATGTGCAGGGCGTACATGCGCGGGATGATGGTGCCCACGGTGGCGCACTCGTTACCCACACCGCCGCACGGGAAGTCACCGCCGAACAACGCCCAGTGCAGCCAGGTGCCGATCACCGGCATGCCCAGCGTGATCGAGGACAGCGCCGCCCGCAGCCCGATGCCCGAGAGCAGGTCGTCGGGCAGCGAATAGCCGAAGTACCCCTCGAACATCGCCAGGATCAGCAACAGCGAACCGATGACCCAGTTGGCCTCGCGGGGCCGGCGGAACGCACCGGTGAAGAAGATGCGGGCCAGGTGCACCATGATCGACGCGGCGAAAATCAGTGCGGCCCAGTGGTGTACCTGACGGACGAACAGGCCGCCCCGCACCTCGAACGAGATGTCGAGAGTGGAAGCGAACGCCTTGGACATGTCGACGCCACGCAGCGGCTGGTAGGCGCCGTTGTAGGTCACCTCGGCCATGGACGGGTCGAAGAACAGCGTCAGGTACACGCCGGTGAGCAGCAGCACGATGAAGCTGTACATCGCGATCTCGCCCAGCAGGAACGACCAGTGGGTCGGGAAGACCTTGTTCAGCTGCCGGCGCACCGCCGCCGAGGGGTGATAGCGGGTGTCGATGTCTTCGCCCTGACGGGCCAAGACCTCACCGATCTTGGGCGGTTTCGGGGGACTCAGTTTGGGACTCATGTTGTCGTCCTCTCCCAGAATGCCGGTCCGACGGGCTCGACGAAGTCGCCGTTGGCGACCAGATACCCGTTGGTGTCGATCGTGATGGGCAGCTGCGCCAGCGCGCGCGCCGCCGGGCCGAAGATCGGCTTGGCGAAATGCAGGGCGTCGAACTGCGACTGGTGACAGGGGCACAAGATTCGGTAGGACTGCTCCTCGTACAGCGAGGCGGGGCAACCCAGGTGCGAGCAGACCTTGGTGTAGGCGAACAACTCGCCGAAGTTGAAGCTCTCCTGGCCCTGGCGCTTGACCACGCGCGGCATGTCGGACGGCCGGACCCGGATGAGCATCACGGGGTTGCGGACGCCCTGGTTGATTGCGCGGAGCTTTTCCTGCGACTCCGGGGTCGTTCCGTCACCGTCGGACTCGCGCCAGGGAAAGACGGTCTCCATGCCGCCGGCGTCGAGGTCCTCCGGGCGCATCTTGATGAACGGCGACGCGCCGGCGGAGCCGGTGGCCCGGGCCAGGAAGATGGTCTCGCCGGCGTAGCGCGGCGTCCAACCGGACGTCCACAGCACCGCCTTCTTCCCGTTGGCGGTGGGCACCACCGGTTTCCACGGGTTCTTGATCAGCCCACCGGCGAACGCCACCAGGGTGGACAGGCCGAACGCGCCCAGGCCCAGACCCAGCGACATCCCGATCACCTTGCGCCGCCGGACGGTCGAGCCGTCCAGGGCGTCGGTCAGGTTCGCCACCACCGTCTTGCGGTCGATCTCCCGGGAGGCGCCGTCGTGCCGGTCCTGGATCGAAATCTCTTCCGGGATAAACCTTTTCTGGTAGAGGATGGTGCCGACGGCGATCGACAGGATCGACATCCCGAAGGTCAGCCCGTACAGGGGGGTGGTCAGGTCGTACAGCAGGCTGCCGGGCGCGGCCTTCGGCTTGTACTCCCACGGCCAGAACAGGAACACCAGCAGCAGCGCCAGGCCGAAACCACCGCCGAGCAACAGCCACAGGGCGACCCCACGCTCGGCGCGCTTCTCGGCCTTGGTGCCCTCGACGGGCCAGCGGGGCTCTTTGACAATCGTCTCGACGCCGTCGAGCTTGCCGCCCAGCGTGACCAGTTCCTGCTGCGACATGGCGGCCAGGGCGGCCTCGTCCGGTTCGTTCGGCGCGCCGCCCTTGTCGGTGTCAGAGCCGCGAAAGTCGTCGTTCGTCATTTTGCGCCGCTCCTCTTCATCGCTTCGGCCCCCGCAAGCAGGTGGGGGTCCCCCCAACCGCAGCGCGGTGAGGGGGCCTGCCCCCACCGCATCGTCTCGGCGCGGCTCATGATGCTCGTGCCCCAATCCACAGTGCCAAACCGATGGCGGCGACCATCCCGATGATCCACGCGGCCATGCCCTCGGGTGCGGGCCCGAACCCGCCCAGGCCGTAGCCGCCGGGCTGCCGCTCCTCGGTGACCGCCTTGATGTAGCCGATGATGTCCTTCTTCGCTTCGAAGGACAGCTGGCGGTCGGAGAATTTCGGCATGTTCTGCGGGCCGGTCCGCATCGCCGCCAGGATCTGCTGCTCGTTGGCCGGCTCCAGGGACGGCGCGTACTTGCCCGACGACAGCGCCCCACCCTTGCCGGTGAAGTTGTGGCAGGAGGAGCAGTTCAGCCGGAACAGGTCACCACCGCGGCCGAGGTCGTCGCCGCGCAGCGATTTCATGGCCAGGCTGCCGTCCGGGTTGCGCACCGTGGTCGGGCCGCCGCCGTTGGCCTGCACGTACGCGCCCAGGGCGTCGACCTGCGCCTCGTCGAAGATCGGCTCCTTGCGCGGCGCCTGGGCCTCGCCCGTCATCGCGGGCATCCGGCCGGTCGACACCTGGAAGTAGACCGCCTCCTCGCCGACGCCGATCAGGCTCGGCCCGCGGTCGGCCACGCCCTGCAGGTTGGCGCCGTGGCACGACACGCACGACGTGTCGAACAACTGTTTGCCGGTCCGCAGCAGCGCCGAGGACGACTCGTCGGCGACGGCCACCTGCGGGCGCGGCGTCAGCACGGCGGCCAGCCCGCCGGCGATGGTCAGCGCGATCAGCAGCAGCAACCCGCCCGACAGGCGGCGGCGCAGCCGCCGCCGTGAGCGGTCGCTCACGGCTTTTCGCGCCTGCCCCTGTCGCGGCTTCCGGTTTCGCATGGACCCCAGTTTCTCCAACCGAGTACTCCTGTTCATTCCTTTATTCGGAGCCGCCGGCTCATCGGATGAAATAGATCACGGTGAACAGCGCGATCCACACGATGTCGACGAAATGCCAGTAATAGGAGACGACGATGCTCGCGGTGGCCTGCGCCGGGGTGAACTTGCTCATCCCGGTGCGGGCCAGCAGGAAGATGAAGGCGATCAGACCGCCGGTGACGTGCAGGCCGTGGAACCCGGTCGCCAGGTAGAACACGCTGCCGTAGGCGCTGCCGGGGATGGTGGTGCCGTGCGTCGCCAGGTGGTAGTACTCGTAGCCCTGCCCGCAAACGAAGAACAAACCCATCAGGAACGTGATCACGTACCAGCGGCGTAGCCCGAAGACGTCGCCGCGTTCGGCCGCGAACACGCCCATCTGGCAGGTGAACGACGACGCGATCAGCACGAGCGTCACCGGCACGGCCTGATAGAGATTCAATTCGGTCGGCGGCGGCGGCCACTTCCCGCCCGATTGGGCACGCGCGGTGAAGTACATCGCGAACAGGCCAGCAAAGAACATCAGCTCGCTGGAGAGCCAAACGATGGTGCCGACACTGACCATGTTGGGTCGATTCAACGAATGAACCCGCGACGTGATTGCAGTACCTGAGGTCCCTACAGCGCTGGTCACATCCGCAAGTATGACGCTTTGTAGTTGTTCAACTCCACCCGGGGCGGCATTTGATGTTTTCGCGTCGCGACCGCGCCGTGACCGGGCGACCTTCCGCGCCGGTTGGGGCGCCGGTTGGGGGAGGTGCCGCCGCCGTGGGACCATCGGCGCGTGGCTCTGTCATCTGAGGCTTCGGCGCTCGGCGGCGCCGGCGCGGCGGCACCGTCGTGGCCGCGGATCCTGGCCCGGTTGACCGACGGCCACGACCTGGCGCGCGGCCAGGCGGCCTGGGCCATGGACCAGATCATGGCCGGCGACGCGAGCCCGGCGCAGGTGGCGTCCTTCGCCGTGGCGATGAAGATGAAGGTCCCGACGTCGGCCGAGGTCAGCGAGCTGGCCGACGTCATGCTCAGCCACGCGCGCCCGATGCCCGCCATCCGCGACGACGCCGTCGACATCGTCGGGACCGGCGGCGACGGCGTCAACACCGTCAACCTGTCCACCATGGCGGCGATCGTGGTCGCGGCCGCGGGCGTGCCGGTGGTCAAGCACGGCAACCGCGCGGCGTCGTCGTTGTCCGGCGGCGCCGACACGCTAGAGGCGCTCGGGGTGCGCATCGACCTCGAACCCGACCAGGTCGCGCGGAGCCTGACCGAGGTCGGCATCGGGTTCTGCTTCGCCCCGCTGTTTCATCCGTCCTACCGGCACGCGTCGGCGGCGCGCCGGGAGATCGGCGTCCCGACGGTCTTCAATCTCCTTGGTCCGCTTACCAATCCGGCCAGGCCGCCGGCCGGGCTGATCGGCTGCGCGTTCGCCAACCTGGCCGAGGTGATGGCCGGGGTGTTCGCCGCGCGCCGGTCCAGCGTGCTGGTGGTGCACGGCGACGACGGGCTCGACGAATTGACCACGACCACCACCAGCACGATCTGGCGGGTGCAGGCCGGGACGGTGGACAAGCTGACCTTCGACCCGGCCGGATTCGGTTTTGCCCGAGCCGATCTCGGCGATCTGCTGGGCGGGGACGCGGTGGCCAACGCGGCGGAGGTGCGTGCGGTGCTCGGTGGCGCCACGGGTCCGGTCCGGGACGCCGTCGTGCTCAACGCCGCCGGGGCGATCGTCGCCCACGCCGGGCTATCCAGCCGCGCTGAATGGTTGCCGGCGTGGGAGGACGGGCTGCAGCGCGCCGGCGCGGCGATCGATTCCGGCGCCGCCGAACAGCTGCTCGCGCGATGGGTGCGGTTCAGCCAGCAGGTGTGAATCGTGTTGGGCCGCTTGCGGCGAGATCTGTTCGTAGGCCAGCCGCGCCGACCGCGCCGTGGCCGCCCACCGTGCCCACGGGCCGGCCGAGCGCAGGGGCGAAGCCCAGCCGGCGGCGTCGGGGGCGTCGTCGACGCGGACGATGCGCACCCCCGGGCCGGCCAGCCAGCGGGCGATCAGGGCGGATTCCTCCACGAGCGCTCCGCCCAGGGGCGCCGCCGTCGGCAGGATCGCTTGCGCCCCAGCCACAATCGCGTCGACCACCGGCATCGGGGGCACGCCGCGCCGTGCGGAGCCGGCCGCCGCGAGCTGGCCATGCCGAACCACGGCGAGGTGGTAGCCGCCCTCCCCGTCGGGCGCGGCGGCGATCAGCTCGGGCAGCGTGGCCAGGGCGCGCAACCGCTGGCCGCGCCAGAGAATCTCCACCGCGGTGGCGGTGCGGTCGCGCAGGCGCGCGGCGCTCTCGAAATGCCGTCGCTCGGCCAGCGCGGTCAGCTGATCGGCGGCGGCCGACAGCGCGGCGTTGTCCATCCCGTCGATCAGCGCGGCGACGCGCGCCACGGCCGCGGCGTATTGCGTGGCGGTGATGTTGCGCGCCGCGGGGCAGGGCGAGACCTCCGCCTCGGCGCAGGCCGGTCCGTGCAGGACCGTGCGTCCCAGCCGGGCCGTGCAGGTCCGCAGGCCGGTGAAGCGGGCCAGCAGGGCGGCCGTGTCGGCGGCGTCGGCGCGCGACCGGAAGGGGCCGACGGCCCGGTCGTGGCGGGGCGCTCGCACGACCGCGAGCCGCGGGAACGCCTCGTCGGTGAGCGCCACCCACCACCACCGGTGCGGGAACCTCGACCGGCGGTTATAGGGCGGGGCGTGGGCGGCCAGCAGGCGCAGCTCGCGGACACCGGCCTCCAGCGCGTGGGCGCACTCGACGTGGTCGACGGCGGTGGCCAGGTTGACCATCTCCTTCATCCGCCCGCGCGGGTCGGCGCCGGTGAAGTACTGGCCGACCCGGCGGCGCAGGTCGACGGCGGTGCCGACGTAGAGCACCTCGCCCGACGGTCCGCGAAACAGGTAGACCCCGGGCCGGCGGGGCAGCCCCTCGGCGAGGACCCGCTTGCGCCGCTGGGCCGGGGTGACGTCCGGCAGGTAGGAGCGCAGGTCGGCGTAGGTGTGTATGCCCTGGTTGCCTACCCGTTCGATCAGCGCGTGCAGCACGTCGACGGTGGCGCGGGCGTCGTCGAGGGCGCGGTGGGTGGGCTGGGTGGTGACGTTGAACAGCCGCGCCAGGGCGGCCAGCCGCACGCTGGGGGCCTCCTCACGGCTGAGCACCCGGCGGGCCAGTCGCACGGTGCACAGGACCTTCGGTCGCGGCCAGGCGATATCGCAGCGCGCCGCCGCGGCGCGCAGGAATCCGACGTCGAACCCGGCGTTGTGCGCGACCAGCACCGCGTCACCCGCGAACTCCAGGAACATGGGCAACACCGCGTCGATCCTCGGAGCGTCGGACACCATCGCGGTGGTGATGCCGGTCAGCTGTACGACCTGCGGCGGGATGCTGCGCTCCGGGTCGACCAGCGTGGCGAACTCGCCGAGCACGGCGCCGCCGCGGACCTTGACGGCCCCGATCTCGGTGATGGCGTCGGGCGGGTTGCCGCCGGTGCCTTTCGTGCGCCCGCCGGTGGTCTCCAGGTCGACCACCACGAAGGTGGTGTCGCGCAACGAGACGTCGTCGGCGGCGGCGAAGGACGACCCCAACTCGGCGAAGCTGAGCTGAGTCGCGCCACCGGCACCCATGGCCGTGACGTTAAGTCCCGCCACCGACACCCGGGTGGGTCCCACGCCGGACGGGTCCGGGGATGTCGCCGGCGAAAACGCCGCGCGGCCGGGTTGTCGGTGGCTGCGGATACGGTTCGGGGAGTCCGACCTGACGTTCGCAATGCCTGACCGAGAGGACCGATCCTGATGGCACGAAGCAGTGGGCCCGACAGCACCGGCGCGCTGGCGCCGGACGCGGGGGCGCCGGTGGTGATCGACTGTGACGACTGCGCGGTCCGCGGACCCGGCTGCCGCGACTGCGTCGTCAGCGTGTTACTCGGGGTCCCGGAAACTTTGTTGGAGGACGAATGCGCTGCATTGGCGGTGCTTGCCGATGCTGGCCTGGCACCGCGATTGCGGCTGGTGCCCATCCGCCGCGAGCGCGATTTTGGCGTGGCCTAAGATGCTTGCGTGCCAAAGGTTTACGAGGGGGTCGGCGTCGTTCACACGATAATGACAGAAATCTTTCCAATTTCTTAACCGCTCGCTTTGGACAAACGTCGATATCGTTTCGTAACCTGTTTGAGACCTAAACCAGCTCGACGGCGCATCGGTCGTCGATGGCCGTTTAAGGAAGCAAAATCTTGAGGCTTGACTCTAGATACCCGTTTGCGCGTGTCCTCACACGATCTGCCATCGGGACGCTAGCGGGCTTCACGGTGCTATCCGGTGTCCTTGCCGCGCACGTCTCTGCCGACCCGGCCGATGACGCGCTGGCGAAGCTCAACCAGCTGTCCCGCCAGGCAGAGCAGACCACCGAGGCGATGCACAGCGCGCAGCTCGACCTCAACGACAAGGTGAAGGCCCAGCGCGCGGCGGACAAGAAGCACGACGACGCCCAAGCCGCCGTCGATGCGGCCCAGGCCCACCTGGCGTCCTACCAGAGCGCCGTCAACAAGCTCGCCGCCGCGACCTACATGGGTGGTCGGGTGGACGGCATGACGGCCATGCTGACCGCGGGTTCGCCGCAAGGGCTCATCGACAAGCTGGCCATGCAGCGGCAGATGGCGACGCAGATGGCCGACCAGATGGCGAACTTCCGGGCCGCCGGCGAGCAGGCCGCCAAGGCCGAACGGGAGGCCGCCAAGTCCGCCGCCGACGCGAAGAGCGCCGCCGAGCAGGCCGCCGCGGTGCGAGCGAGCTTGCAGTCCAAGCAAAGTCAGCTGCAGGTGCAGATCGCGGTCGTCAAGTCGCAGTACGTTTCCCTGTCGCCCCAGCAGCGCACCGCGCTCGCGGACCCCGGTCCCGTCCCGGCCGGCGCCCCGGCGCCCGGGGCGCCCGCCCCGGAGGCCGCGCCGCCCGGCGCGCCCCCGCCCGCTCCGCAGGCGCCCGGTGAGGCCCCGCCTCCCGGCGGAATGCCCGGACCGTTCGGCGGCGGGTTCGGCGGCAGTGACCGCGCGACCGTCGTGCAGGCTGCGCTGACCCAGGTCGGCTCGCCCTACGTGTGGGGCGGCGCCGCGCCCGGTGGGTTCGACTGCTCCGGCCTGGTGATGTGGGCCTTCCAGCAGGCGGGTATCTCGCTGCCGCACTCCAGCCAAGCGCAGGCCGTAGGCGGCCAACCGGTGGCGCTGTCGGACCTGCAGCCCGGGGACGTGATCACCTTCTACAACGACGCATCACACAGCGGCCTCTACGTCGGTGACGGCATGGTGATCCATTCCTCCACCTACGGCCAGCCGGTGCGGGTGGTGCCGATGAATGCCGCAGGCCCGGTCCACGACGCCCGCCGCTACTAGCGGCCCCCACCCGCGGCGCCGGCGGCTGACGCCGCTGCTGGCCTGGGTGTTCGTCGTCGAGTTGATCCTCGCGGCGGCCGTGCCGCTGCAGGCCGGACACGATGGCGGGGCCCGGCCCGCGCAGCTGGTGACCCCCGCGCCGAGCCGCGTCAGCGCCGCGAACAGGTCGCTGGTCGTCGGCGATCGCACCGTGCGGCTGCTCGGACCCGGCGGCCCGGCCGGCGACCGCCTGCTGTCGCGGGTGGCGTCCGCGATCGGCGGGGCGATCAACGCCGTCGAGGCCTTCTGGGGCGCCGACTGGTCGCGCGAGATCCCGGTCGTCGCGGCCCACACGGACGAGGAGTTCCGCGCCGCCGCCGGCGGGGGACCGGCCGCGCAGTGGGCCGACATCGCGGCCGTGACGGTCGTCGACCGGGTCGACGCCGCGCACCGCGTCGCCATCGGCGAGCGGATCGTCTTCGCGCCTGGGGCCGCCAACATGACCGCGGGAGCGCTGCGAATCGTGTTGACCCACGAGCTGTTTCACTACGCCGCGCGCGTGGACACCGCCCCGGATGCGCCCCGGTGGCTGACCGAGGGCGTCGCCGATTTCGTCGCGCGTCCCACGACCCCGGTGCCCGCCGACGGGCTGCCCGTACCGCTGACGTTGCCCTCGGACGCCGACCTGGACGCGCCCGGGTCGCAGCGCTCGCTGGCGTACGACCGCGCGTGGTGGTTCGCCCGTTTCGTCGCGGACACCTATGGGGCGGCCAAGCTGCGCGACCTGTACCTGGCCGCCTGCGGCCCCGGGCGCACCGACGTGCCCACCGCCGTCCACGACGTCCTGGCCACCGAGGTGCCCGGCCTGCTGGTGCGCTGGCACGAGTGGCTGACCCACGCGCGCTGACGGATGCCCCGCACGGACCACCCGGGCGTCACGCTAGCCTGACGCAGTGAGTCGGGTCCTGCTGGTAACCAACGACTTTCCGCCTCGGCCGGGCGGCATCCAGTCCTACCTGAGTGACTTCGTCGGCCGGCTGGTCGACGCCCGGTTGCATTCGGTGACGGTGTACGCGCCGCAATGGAAGGGCGCCGACGCCTTCGACGCCGCCGCCGACGAGGCCGGTTACCGCGTGGTCCGTCATCCCGGCACGTTGATGCTGCCCGGCCCGGCGGTGGACGCACGGATGCGCCGGCTGATCGCCGACCACCACATCGACACCGTCTGGTTCGGCGCGGCGGCCCCGCTGGCGCTGCTGGCCCAGCGCGCGCGCCAGGCCGGGGCGACCCGGGTGGTGGCCAGCACGCACGGCCACGAGGTGGGCTGGTCGATGCTCCCGGTCGCGCGGTCGGTGCTGCGCCGCATCGGCGACACCACCGACGTCGTGACGTTCGTCAGCCGCTACACCCGCGCCCGGTTCGCGCCGGCCTTCGGGCCCAACGCCTCGCTGGAGTACCTGCCGCCCGGGGTCAACACCGACCGGTTCCGCCCCGACCCGGCGGCCGGCGCCGCGCTGCGCGACCGGTACCGGCTCGGCGACCGGCCCACGGTCGTCTGCGTCTCCCGACTGGTCCCGCGCAAGGGCCAGGACACCCTGATCAAGGCGTTGCCGTCGATCCGGCGGCGCGTCGACGGGGCCGCCCTGGTCGTCGTCGGCGGCGGCCCCTACCTGGAATCGCTGCGCAAGCTGGCGCGCGAATGCGGGGTGGCCGACCATGTCACGTTCACCGGGGGCGTGCCCGCCGACGAGCTGCCCGCACATCACGCGCTGGCCGACGTTTTCGCGATGCCGTGTCGCACCCGCGGCGCCGGCATGGACGTCGAGGGTTTGGGCATCGTCTTCCTGGAGGCCTCCGCGACGGGCAAGCCGGTGATCGCCGGTGACTCCGGTGGGGCTCCAGAAGCCGTGCAGCACAACAAGACCGGGTTGGTGGTCGATGGGCGCTCGGTGAACGCGGTCGCCGGCGCCGTCGCCGAGTTGCTCGGCGACCGTGAGCGGGCCGCGGCCATGGGCGCGGCCGGTCGCGAGTGGGTGACCGCCCATTGGCGGTGGGACATGCTCGCGGCGCGGCTGGCTGAGCTCCTGCGCGGCTGACGGCTCGAACGTCACGCCAGCGTGGCGCGCGACGCCCCGCGTCACGCTGGCGTGACGCTCGGCGGTCAAGCGGTCAAGCGGTCAAGCGGTCAAGCGGACAAGGGGGCCGAGTCACAGCCCAAGCGGGTCGCTAGTCCTTTTCGTAGATCCAGTCGATGTCGGCGGCGAACTTCTCGGCGACGACGTTGCGCTTGACCTTCATCGTCGGCGTCAGCTCGCCGGTGTCCTCGGTGAAGTCGACCGGCAGGATGCGGAACTTGCGGATGGATTCGGCGTGCGACACCGCCTGGTTGGCATGCTTGACGGCCGCGTCCACTTCGGCGACCAAATCCGGGTCGGTGGCCAGCTCGGCCACCGAAGCGCCGGCCGCCTTGTGGTTGCGCTCCTTCCAGGCGCCGAACGCCTCGGGGTCGATGGTGATCAGCGCGCCGATGAACGGCTTGGCGTCGCCCACCACCATCGCCTGGCTGATCAGCGCGTGCGCCCGCAGCTGGTCCTCGAGCACGGCCGGGGCGACGTTCTTGCCGCCGGCGGTCACGATGATTTCCTTCTTGCGGCCGGTGATCTTCAGGAAGCCGTCCTCGTCGAGCGCGCCGAGATCGCCGGTCTTGAACCAGCCGTCGGTGAACGCGTCCCGGGTGGCCTGCTCGTTGCGCCAGTAGCCGCTGAACACCACGCCACCGCGCACCAGCAGCTCGCCGTCTTCGGCGATGCGCATGCTGTTGCCGGGCAACAACGTTCCGACCGTCCCGATCCTGACGTTGCCGACCTGGTTGACCGTGATGGCCGAGCTGGTCTCGGTCAGGCCGTAGCCCTCGTGGATGGTCAGGCCCACGCCGCGGTAGAAGTGGCCCAGCCGCGCGCCCAGCGGTGCGCCCCCGGAGACCGACGCGTGGCATTCGCCGCCCAGCGCGGCGCGCAGCTTGTGGTACACGAGCCGGTCGAACAACGCGTGCTTGGCGCGCAGCAGCGGACCCGGCCGCCCGCGGTCCCGCGCCTGGCTCCAGTCGACCGCGGTTTGCACGGCGGCCGCGAAGATCCGTCCCTTGCCATCGTTGACCGCGTTCTGCTCGGCGGTGTTGTAGACCTTCTCGAACACCCGCGGCACCGAGACCACCACCGTCGGTTTGAACACCGCGAACATCGGCAGCAGGTTCTTGATGTCGCTGGTGAACCCGACGGTCACCTTGTTGGCGAACGCCGACAGCGTCAGCGAGCGCGCCAGCACATGGGCCAGCGGCAAAAAGATCAGCAGCCGCTGCCCCTCGTCCAGCAGGGTCGGCAGGCATTCCTTGGCCCCGCGGGTCTCATAGAGCAGGTTGGAGTGGGTGAGTTGGCAGCCCTTGGGCCGTCCGGTGGTCCCGGAGGTGTAGATGAGCGTGGCCGGGTCGTCGGCGCGCAGCCCCTCCTGGCGCGCGGTCAGCTCGGCGGGCTCGACCGCCGCGGCCGCATCGGCGAGCTGATCGAGCGCCTTGGGGCCCGAGCCGTCGATGTGCAGCACGCGGCGCAGGGCGGGCAGTTCGGCGGTGAGCTCGGTGACCATCGCGGCGTGTGCGTCGCTCTCGGCGAAGGCCAGCACCGCCTCGGAATCCTGTAGTACCCAGCGCACCTGCTCGGCCGACGACGTCTCGTAGATCGGTACGGTGACCGCGCCCACGGACAGGATCGCCAGGTCGACGATCGCCCACTCGTAGCGGGTGGCCGAGAAGATGCACACCCGGTCACCGGCCTGGACACCGAGCCCGATCAGCCCCAGCGCCGCGGAGCGAACCTGGTCGGCCACCTCCGCGCAGGTGACGTCGGTCCAGACGCCGTCGACCTGACGCCGGAAGATGACGAGGCCGGGGTCCTCGCGCTCGTGCTCGAAGACCATGGCCGCGATGTTGTCGTGCTCGCCGACGGAGAAGCGGGCGGGGACGCTGTACTCACGCACTCTTACTGACCTCGTTTTGGCTTGGCTGACGTTCCGGTGGCCGGCTTGTTGTCTCCAGCCTAATCCGCGCATTCGCGCAGGAACGGTGGCAGCCCGCCCGCCCTCGGCGTCGCCTCCCGCGCGGGTGTGTGAAGCTGAGATGGTGAACAGCATCCAGATCGCGGACGAGACGTTCGTCGCCGCCGACGGTGCGCGGGTCGGCGCCGCTGTCGCCGATCGGTCGTGCTGGCGCCGCTGGTGGCCGGACCTGCGGCTGCAGGTCGTCGAGGATCGCGGCGACAAGGGCATCCGGTGGGCCGTCACCGGAGCGCTGACCGGCACCATGGAGATCTGGCTGGAGCCCTCGCTGGACGGGGTGGTGCTGCACTATTTCCTGCACGCCGAACCGACGGGCGTGGCGGCCTGGCAGTTGGCCAAGCTGAATCTGGCGAAAATGACGCACCGCCGTCGGGTGGCGGGCAAGAAAATGGCCTTCGAGGTCAAGACGACACTGGAACGGTCACGTCCGGTCGGAGTTTCTCCGGTAGTTTAGCCGGGTCAGGTTTGCAGGGAGAGTACCGTTTCGGACCGGAGGCCCGGGGGTCAGACCCACACGGTATTTTCCCCGCCGGCGGCGTCGACCGCCCGCGGGAGAGAGGGCAGCACCAGGTGGCGGAGAAGACGTCGCAGACCATCTACATCGAGGCCGACCCGGGCACGGTGATGGACGTCATCGCGGATATCAATTCCTACCCGCAGTGGATCTCGGAATACCGGGAAGCCGAGGTGCAGGAGACGGACGCCGACGGTAACCCGAAAGTCGCGCGGGTGGTGCTCGACGCCGCCGTCCTCAAGGACACGTTGGTGATGTCCTACGAATGGCCCAAGGACCGGCAGTCGGTGAGTTGGACGCTTGTCTCCAGCTCGCTGCTGCGCTCGCTGGAGGGCACATATCGGTTGGCGCCCAAGGGTTCTGGAACCGAAGTCACCTACGAGCTCTCGGTCGACCTCGCCGTCCCGATGATCGGTCTGCTCAAGCGCAAGGCCGAGCGCAGGTTGACCGACACCGCCCTGAAGGATCTGAAGAAACGAGTCGAGGGCTGAGTGAGTCCAACGAATCGCGGGCGCCCACCCCGGCCCGGATCAGTCTCTTCGTTGGCAAGGGCGGGGTAGGAAAATCCACGCTGGCGTGCGCCACGGCGGTCGGTGCCGCGAGCGCGGGGCAGCGGGTGCTGGTGGTGTCCACCGACCAGGCGCACTCGCTCGGCGACGTGCTCGGCGTCCCCGTGCCGCCGAGCCGCGACGAACTCGTTCGGGTCCTCGCCGATGACGCGCAGGCCGGCGGTGGCTTGCTCGACGCGCTGGCGTTGGACACCTTGGCCCTGCTCGAGGCCCGCTGGCGCGACCTGGTCGACACGCTGGATCGGCGGTTCCCTGATTCCGAGCTGAGTGCCATTGCGCCGGAAGAGCTTTCGGCGCTGCCGGGGGTTCAGGAGGTGCTCGGACTGCATGCCGTCGGTGAGCTGGCCGTCTCCGGGAGCTGGGATCGCATCGTCGTCGACTGCGCGTCGACCGCCGACGCGCTGCGGATGCTGACCTTGCCCGCCACCTTCGGGCTCTACGTCGAACGCGCGTGGCCGCGGCACCGCCGGCTGTCCGTCGGCGGCGACGACGCCCGATCGGCGGCGCTGGTGGAGCTGCTGGAGCGCGTCAGCGCCAGCGTCGAGTCGCTCAGCTCCTTGCTGACCGACGGCGAATTGGTCGGCGCGCATTTGGTGTTGACCCCCGAGCGGGTGGTCGCGGCCGAGGCCGCGCGCACGCTGGGTTCGCTGGCCCTGATGGGGGTGCGCGTCGAGGAGCTGATCGTCAACCAGGTTCTGACCGAAGACGAGTCTTACGAATACCGCAACCTGCCGGAGCACCCCGCGTTTTACTGGTACGCCGAACGCATTTCCGAACAACGTGGTGTTCTCGACGAGCTCGACGCCACCATCGGTGAGGTGGCCCTGGTGATGACTCCGCACCTGTCCGGGGAGCCGATCGGCCCTAAGGCGCTGGGCGCGTTGCTGGACAGTGCCCGCCGTCGTGGCGGAACGGCCCCGCCGGGCCCGCTGCGGCCCACGGTGGACCTGGAATCCGGAACGGGGCTTGGTGCCATTTATCGTATGCGGCTAGCGTTGCCGCAACTCGATCCGTCGGGGCTGGCGCTCGGGCGCGTCGACGACGACCTGATCATCAGCGCCGGCGGATTGCGGCGCAGGGTTCGCCTGGCGTCCGTACTGCGGCGGTGCACGGTGCTGGACGCGCACCTGCGCGGTAGCGAGCTGACCGTCCGATTTCGACCAGACCCGGAGGTGTGGCCTAAGTGAGTGGGGCTCATCCCGAAATCGGTCCGGAGCTGCGCCGTCTCGCCCAGGCGATCCTGGACGGCATCGACCCGGCCGTGCGGGCGGCCGCCGCGCTGACGGCCGGCCGCGGACCCGGGACCGGCAAGTGCCAGCAGGTGTGGTGCCCGGTGTGCGCGCTGGCGGCGGTGGCGACCGGCGATCAGCACCCACTGGTCACCGTCATCGCCGACCACAGCGTCGCCCTGCTCGAGGTGCTGCGCGCCATGCTCGACGACATCAACGGCGCGCCCAAACCGCCGCCCGACGGTCCGCCCGCCGAGGGCGTCAGCGGGACGCCGGCTCCGGACGCCCCGTCCGGGATCCGCTACCAGCCCATCCCCGTCACCGTCGAGGAGTGACCCGACCGCGCCGGAGGTGGTCGCGGCCGCACGCGGTGGGTACAGTTGGCGCAGAACACCGGCGGGCGGGCGAGAGGGAGGGCCATGTGGTACTGGCTATTCAAGTACGTGCTCCTCGGCCCGTTGCTGTACTTGCTCGGTCGGCCAAAAGTTGAAGGCCTGGAACACATTCCGAGTTCCGGCCCGGCGATCCTGGCCAGCAATCACCTGGCCGTGATGGACAGCTTCTATCTGCCGTTGGTGGTGCGCCGCCGGATCACCTTCCTGGCGAAGGCCGAATACTTCACCGGAACGGGTTTGAAGGGCTGGTTCCAGCGCTGGTTTTTCACCGCCGTGGGCCAGGTGCCGATCGACCGGACCGACGCGGACAGCGCGCAGGCCGCGCTGACCACCGCCGAGCGGCTGCTCTCGGGGGGCAAGTTGCTGGGGATGTACCCCGAAGGCACGCGTTCGCCGGACGGCCGGCTGTACAAGGGCAAGACCGGCCTGGCGCGCCTGGCCCTGCACACCGGGGTCCCGGTGATCCCGGTGGCGATGATCGGCACCAACGTCGTCAACCCGCCCGGCACGAACATGTTGCGCTTCGGGCGGGTCACCGTTCGGTTCGGCAAGCCGATGGACTTCTCCCGTTTCGAGGGCCTGGCGGGCAACCGCTTCATCGAGCGGGCCGTCACCGACGAGGTGATCTACGAGCTGATGGGTCTGTCCGGCCAGGAGTACGTGGACATCTACGCCGCCAGCATCAAGGAGCATCGCAACGGCTCGGCGGGCGAGGGATCGACCGACGAGGCGGCGCGGATCCCCGAGACCGCCGTCGGCTGAGCGCCGGTTCCTATCCCGCCGCCGTCACCGGCGTCAATCGCTCGGGCGCCGAACGCCCCGACGGCGTGCGGGCGGTAACCGTCAGGCCGGCCGCGACGAGGACCGCCAGCGCCCACCACACGTAGGACATCCCGGCGAGTTGGCGCCACCAGACCGCCGCCGCCTCATGATGCTTGGGCAGCAGGTCGATCGGCGACCATCGCATCAGCGCCACCCCGGCCACGCCGACGACGGCCAGCGCCACGCTGCGGCGCCGCCACGCCAGCACGGCGAGCACCACGACGGTCGGCAGCCCCCACACCCAGTGGTGTGACCAGGAGACCGGCGAGACCACCAGCCCGAACAGCGCGACGCAGACGACCGCCAGCGGGGGCTCGTCGGCGCGCAGCACCCTGCGCATCGCCCAGACCGTGAGCGCGAGCACGAGCAGTGAGGCCCCCACCCACAGCAGGAAGCGCTGCTGCTCACCCAGCCCGAGCCGCGCCAGCGCGCCGGCGATGTTCTGGTCGGTGTTCAACCCCGCCTCGCCGATTCGATCGGTGTGATGCAGGGTGTGCGTCCAGTACTCCCACGAATCACTCCATGCCAGAACGAAACCGATCGCCGTCGCCGCCACGAAGGACGCCAGCGCGGTCAGGGCCGCGCGGTTGTCGCGGCGCAGCAGGAAGTAGAGCAGGAACACCGCGGGCGTGAGTTTGAGCGCGATGCCCAGGCCCAGCAGCAGGCCGCGCGGCCAGGGCGTGCGGCGCGGCATGCAGTCGGCGATCACCAGGGTCATCAGCACGACGTTGATCTGGCCGAAGGCGAAGTTCGAGGTGACCGGTTCCAGCCACATCGTCGCCGCCACGGCGATCACCACGGCCAGCCACCAGCGGCGCAGCCACGCCGGGCCGGGCAGCGCCGTCGAGGCGTCCCACACGTCGAGGCGGGTCAGCACGATCACCGTCGAGACGACCAGCAGCACCAACGTCAACGCCGTGATCGCGACGCTGGCGGCCGGCATCTGCAGCCAGGCGAACGGGCAGAACACGATCGCCGCCAGCGGGGGATAGGTGAACGGCAGATTGAGCCCGATCGGTGTGTGGAACAACACATCACCGTGGTACAGCGAATGCCCCTGCATCCAGGCCTGCGCGCCCATTTGATACACGTCGATGTCGATGCGGTAGGGCGTGTGACCGAACAGTTGCCAGGCCACGTAGCCCAGCCCCGCCGCGGCCACCAGCCAAAGCCCGCACCACAGCAGGACCTGCCCGGGTTTACTGCCCGCGCCGGGCGCCCGCCATCTACTCATGTCGGACAACAGCGTAATCGGTGCCCGGGCGTGGCAGGCGGCACAGCGCGGCTCCCGCGGCCCCGGCGCCCGCAGGCGTACGTTTCAAGAGTGCTCCACTGGTTCGTGCCGCGGGTGACGCGCTGGTTCGCGCACGACATCCTCGGTGGCGGCCGGTTGCCCCTGCTGTGCTGCCTGCTGGCTTTCATCCTCACCTTCTTCGTCACGCGAACCTTCGTGCGCTTCATCCGCCACCGCGCCGAAACGGGCCGCCCGGCCAGATGGTGGCACCCGCGCAACGTCCATGTCGGCGGGGTGCACATCCACCACGTGACGTTCGGTGTGGTGCTGGTGCTGCTCTCCGGGCTGACCTTGGTCACCCTGTCCATCGACGGTCACGAACCCGAATTCACGTTGTCCGCAATCTTTTTCGGGGTCGGCGCCGCCCTGGTGCTCGACGAGTACGCGTTGATCCTGCACCTGTCCGACGTCTACTGGGAAGAGGACGGGCGCACGTCGGTCGACGCCGTGTTCGCGGCCGTCGGGGTGGCCGGTCTGTTGATCATGGGCCTGCATCCGCTGATGTTTTTCCTGCCGATATGGGAGGGCGCCGACACTTGGCCGCTGCGGGCCGCGGTGGCAGGCGCGTTGGTGTTGACGCTGCCGCTGGCCGTGGTCGTGGTGCTCAAGGGCAAGGTCTGGACCGGTCTGCTCGGCATGTTCATCGTGGTCCTGCTGGTGATCGGCGCGGTCCGGTTGTCGCGTCCGCACGCGCCGTGGGCCCGCTGGCGCTACACCACCCAACCGGAAAAGATGCGCCGCGCGCTGCAGCGGGAGCGGACGCTGCGCCGCCCGGTGGTGCGGGCCAAGCTGTATCTGCAGTGCGCGATCGCCGGCACGCCCCGGCTGCCCGACGACCGCACCGTCGACGCCCAGCTCGACCACGAGGTGCACCCCGCACCGCCGCCGACCGGGCCCATCCTGATCAGTCGATAGGCTGCTCATACCCTGTCAAGGTGCGGTATTTCTACGACACCGAGTTCATCGAGGACGGCCGCACCATCGAGTTGATCTCCATCGGGGTGGTCGCCGAGGACGGACGCGAGTATTACGCCGTCTCCACCGAATTCGACCCCGAGCGTGCCGGCGCCTGGGTGCGCGCCAACGTGCTGCCCAAGCTGCCGTCCCCGGCCTCGCAGCTGTGGCGCTCGCGCAGGCAGATCCGCCTGGACCTCGAGGACTTCTTCGACGTGCGGGGCAGCGACCCGATCGAACTGTGGGCGTGGATCGGCGCCTACGACCACGTGGCCCTCTGCCAGCTGTGGGGCACCATGCCCGAGTTGCCCCGGGCGCTGCCCCGCTTCACCCGGGACCTGCGGCAATTGTGGGAGGACCGGGGCTGCCCGCCGATGCCGCCGCGGTCGCGCGACGCCCATGACGCGCTGGTCGATGCCCGCGACCAGCTGCGCCGATTCCGGCTGATCACCTCGGCCGGCGGGACGGGCGCCGGGGGCGGCCCGGAGGGGGAAGCGCCGCCCTGAGCCCGTCCGGGCGGCGTTCGCCCTGATCAGTCACCCTCGCGACCCGGTTACGATGGACCGATGAACTGGACCGTCGACATCCCGATCGACCAGCTGCCGTCGCTGCCCCCGTTGCCCGGCGACCTGCGGGCGCGGCTGGACGCCGCACTGGCCAAGCCGGCCGCCCAGCAACCCAGCTGGCCCGCCGACCAGGCGGCGGCGATGCGCACGGTCCTGGAGAGCGTGCCGCCGGTGACGGTGCCCTCGGAGATCATCCGGCTGCAGGAGCAGCTGGCCCAGGTCGCCAGGGGTGAGGCGTTCCTGCTGCAGGGCGGCGACTGCGCGGAGACGTTCACCGACAACACCGAGCCCCACATCCGCGGCAACATCCGCGCTTTGCTGCAGATGGCCGTGGTGCTGACCTACGGCGCCAGCATGCCGGTGGTCAAGGTGGCGCGCATCGCCGGCCAGTACGCCAAGCCGCGCTCGGCCGACATCGACGCGCTGGGGTTGCGGTCCTACCGGGGGGACATGATCAACGGCTTCGCCCCGGACGCGGCCGCGCGCGAGCACGACCCGTCGCGGTTGGTGCGCGCCTACGCCAACGCCAGCGCGGCGATGAACCTGGTGCGGGCGCTGACGTCCTCGGGGCTGGCGTCGCTGCACCTGGTCCACGATTGGAACCGAGAATTCGTCCGGACGTCGCCCGCCGGCGCGCGCTACGAGGCGCTGGCCACCGAGATCGACCGGGGACTGCGCTTCATGAGCGCCTGCGGTGTGGCCGACCGGAACCTGCAGACCGCCGAAATCTACGCCAGCCACGAGGCTTTGGTGCTGGACTACGAGCGGGCCATGCTGCGGCTGTCGGAGAGCGAGGACGGCGAGCCGCAGCTGTTCGACCTCTCGGCGCACACCGTCTGGATCGGTGAGCGGACCCGTCAGCTCGACGGCGCGCACATCGCGTTCGCGGAGGTGATCGCCAACCCGATCGGCGTGAAGATCGGCCCGACGATGACCCCGGAACTGGCCGTCGAATACGTGGAAAGGCTTGACCCGCAGAACAAGCCGGGCCGGTTGACGTTGGTCAGCCGGATGGGCAACAACAAGGTGCGCGACCTGCTGCCCCCGATCGTGGAGAAGGTGCAGGCCACCGGTCACCAGGTGATCTGGCAGTGCGACCCGATGCACGGCAACACCCACGAGTCCTCCAACGGCTACAAGACCCGGCACTTCGACCGTGTCGTCGACGAGGTGCAGGGCTTCTTCGAGGTGCACCGCGCGCTGGGCACCCACCCGGGCGGCATCCACGTCGAGATCACCGGCGAGGACGTCACCGAGTGCCTCGGTGGGGCGCAAGACATTTCGGACCTGGACCTGGCGGGACGCTACGAGACGGCGTGCGACCCGCGGCTGAACACCCAGCAGTCGCTGGAGTTGGCGTTCCTGGTCGCCGAGATGCTGCGGGACTGACGCCCCGAGCGCCGCGCCCTACAGCAACCCGTTGAGGTTGCTGCCGATCGTCCACGCCGCGGTGGCGACCAGCCCGGTGAGCGCCAGTATCGCCGCCACCCAGATCAGCACCATGCGCCGGCCGTGCTGCCGCGCGTAGGCGAACTCGCTGATCGGAATGCCCGCGAATTCCCCTGTGAGGGGCTGGTATTCGTCGTCGTCGGGTTCTTCGTCGGGTTGCTGGCGCTCGGGGCGCCGCGGGCCCGGCCAGTCGTCACCGGGACCGCGGGTCAACTGGCGGGTGGGCTGGCGGACCGGCGCGGCAGCCGCCGCATGTTGCGCGGTGACCTGGGCCGCCGATCGGTGCTGCGCGGAATTGCGCGGCGCGGGGACCCGAAAGTCCGGCAGCGCAAGTTCTTCGGCGATGGCGTCGAGCTCTGCGCCCATGTCGATCGCGTCCGCGTACCGGTCGGCCGGGTCACGCGCGGTCGCGCGCCGCACGAACTCGTCGAACTGCGGTGGCACGCCGTCGATCGCCGCACTGGGCGGCGGCACGTCGGCGTCCAGCCGTCGGTAGGCGATCGACAACGGCGAGTCACCGGTGAACGGGGTGCGGCCCGTCAGGAGCTCGTAGGTGAGGATCCCGGCCGAGTACACGTCGCTGCGGGGGCTGGCGTCGCCGTGGCGCACCTGCTCGGGCGACAGGTAGGCCACGGTTCCCAAAATGACGCTGGTGGAGGTGATTCCGGCGGCCGCGACGGCGCGGACCAACCCGAAATCGGCGATCTTCACGTCGCCGTCGTCGGAGATCAGCACGTTCTCGGGTTTGACGTCACGGTGGACCAGACCGGCCCGGTGCGCGGCGGCCAGCCCGCCCAGCACCGGGCGCAGCACGGCGGCCACCGCGTAGGGCGGCATCGGGCCGCGCTCGGCCAGCAGTTCGCGCAGCGTGCCGCCCTCGATGAGCTCCATCACCAGGAAGGGGTGCCGGGCGTCCAGGCCCTGGTCGTAGACCGCGACCAGTCCGGGGTCCTTGAGCCGCGCGACCGCGCGGGCCTCGCGCTGGAACCGGGTCAGGAACTGCGCGTCGCCCGCGTACCGGGAATCCATCACCTTCACCGCGACGGGCCGGTCGAGCCGGGTGTCGAGCCCGCGGTACACCGTGGACGTGCCGCCGCTGGCGATCTTGGACTGCACCAGGTAGCGGCCGTCCACCAACTCGCTGTCCAAGGGGTCTCCCGCTCCGGGTCCGGCCACGGGGCCATCGTAGGTGTGCCCGTGCGATTGGGCGTACGAACGGGGGTTCAATCCCTGTGCCAGGGCCTACACTTGCGCGGGTGAGCAGTATTCCTGCCGGCGACGACGTTTTGGATCCCGACGAGCCGACGTATGACCTGCCGCGGGTCGCCGAATTGCTCCGGATCTCGGTCAGCAAGGTGCAGCAGCAACTCCGGGAGGGCCACCTGGTCGCGGTGAAGCGTGACGGCGGCCTGGTGGTGCCGCAGGTCTTCTTCACCAAGTCCGGTGAGGTGGTCAAGAGCCTGCCGGGCCTGTTGACGATCCTGCACGACGGCGGCTACCGCGACACCGAGATCGTCCGGTGGTTGTTCACCCCGGATCCGTCGCTGACGATCACCCACGACGGCAGCCGCGACGCCGTCAGCAACGCCCGCCCCGTCGACGCCCTGCACGCCCACCAGGCCCGGGAAGTCGTGCGCCGGGCGCAGGCCATGGCCTACTGAGCGGCCGATTCCGGTTCCGCTTCCGTGGCTGTCGATTCGGCGGCCCCCGCGTGGGGGGTGCGATAAAGGCTGTACCCGGCGAGCACCGCGCAGGCGGTGGCCAGCCCAACATGCAACCACGAGTACATCCCGTGCGAGCCATCGGGTTTGAAGATCACCATCACCCACGTCGACAGGCCGCCGATGATCGCGACCGCCCGCCGTGACTGCGCCAGCGGCGCCACCACCGCCAGCGGCCACGAGTAGTACCACGGCAGGGCCGCGGGCACGAACAGGACCACGATCAGCATCGAGAACGCGATGCCGGTCAGCGCGGCCCGGTCGTCGCGCCGGAACCGCCACCACAACAGCGGCAGCGACACCGCGATGATCGCGATTCCCACCAGGCGGGTGACGCGCAGCAGGGGATAGAAGTGCACCGCGAAGACCCCGCTGAACACGGCGTGGATGAGGTTGGCGGCCGCGGTGGGCACCGTCAGCCAGTTGATGATCTTCACTGACCCGGCCAGCGCGGTCAGCCAGCCCAGGCCGACGCCCGCCGCCGCCGACAGGATGCCGAACACCACGGCGAAGGTCAGCAGCGTCATCGCCGTGGCCGCCGCGAACGCCCAGAGCGGCCGGTATCCGCGGCGGTCGCGCAGGTGCCGGGTCCACACCCAGACCATGAACGGCAACGCGATTCCGGCCGTGGCCTTGACCGCGATCGCCACCGTGATCAGGGACGTGCCCAGCACGTGGCGGCCCGCGAAAATCAGCGCGATACCGGCGGCCATCAGCCCCACCATGAGCATCTCGTTGTGCACCCCGCCCATCAGGTGGATGAGCACCAACGGGTTGAGCGCGCAGATCCACAGCGCCGTCGAGCCGTCGGTGCCCAAGTGCCGGGCCAGCCGCGGTGCGGCCCAGATGAGCAGCGCCAGCCCCGGCAGCATGCACAGCCGCAGCAGCGCGGTTCCGGCAACCACGTTGTTGCCGACGGCCATGGTGACGAACTTCGCCACCAGAATGAACGCCGGGCCATAAGGCGCGGTGGTGATCGTCCAGATGGGACTTACGTTGTCCAGCAAGATGTTCGGGTTGGCGACCGGTCCGACCGCGTAGGGATCCAGGCCGTCGCGCAGCAGCGCGCCCTGGGCCAGGTAGGAGTAGGTGTCCCGGCTGAAGACGGGCACCGACAGCAGCAACGGCGCCAGCCAGAAGCCGGTGGTGGCCTTCATCATGAACTCGGTCAGCTCACCGGCCAGCACGCGCCGGCCCAGCCCCAGCCACGCGATCAGCATCAGGCCCACGCCGGCCCACAGCACGATGGAGGACAACACCAGGCCGTGGCCGAAACGCAGCCAGGACATGTGCATCGACTCCAGCAGCGGGTCATGCTGCCGGGTGCTGCCCGCGCCCAGGCCACCCAGGGCGATCAGCAGCGAACCGACCATGCCCAGCTTCGCCGGACGGGACTGCACGGCAGCGAGGAACGCGCGCAACTGCGAAAACCATTCGGCGCCAGATGCTTTCGTCGCTGGCAGGTCGGGCGGCGAACCGGACGGCGGGGTGTGCGTCGGGGTGGTCATCGGCTCAGGCGGACCGGTCGGTGGCCATTCTGGCCAGTTCGGCCAGCCCCGCTTTGGCCGCCGTGCTGATGGGGGCGGCGGCCAGGGCGGCCAGCGCGCGTTGCGTCAGTTCGGCGATGCGTCGCTCCGCCGCGGCCAGGGCGCCCACCGACGCGATGACCTCGCGCAGCCGGTCCACCTCGGCGTCGGTCAGCTGAGCTCCGATCGAGTCACGTAACAGCTTGGCGGCCAACGGATCCGACTTGTCCGCCAGCTCCACCGCCTCGGCGAGCAAGACGGTGCGTTTGCCCGACCGCAAATCGTCACCCGACGGCTTGCCGGTCACCGCCGGATCCCCGAACACGCCCAGCACGTCGTCACGGAGCTGGAACGCCACCCCGATGTCCGTTCCGAACCGGCCGAAGACGTCTTGCACGTCGGGTCGGTCGGCGGCGGCGGCGACCCCCAGCTGCAGCGGCCGCGACACGGTGTAGTAGGCGGTCTTGTAGGTGTCGACGTTCATCGCCGACGCGATCGACTCCGCGCCGCTGGCTTCGGCGACGATGTCCAGGTATTGACCGCCCAGCACCTCGGTGCGGATTTCGGCCCACACCCGCTGGACCCGTCGCGCCGCGCCGGGTGCCAGCTCGGCGCGAAACACGATGTCGTCGGCCCAGGACAGCGCCAGGTCACCGAGCAGGATGGCGGCCGACATGCCGAACTGCTCCGGCGAGCCGCGCCACCGCCGGGCGCGGTGCAGCTCGGCGAATCGGACGTGCGTGGTCGGCCGGCCGCGGCGCGTGGAGGAGTCGTCGATCACGTCGTCGTGCACCAGCGCGCAGGCGTGCAGCAGCTCCAGTGCGGAAAACAGCAGCAGCACTTCGGAATCGGGCTCGTCGGCGGCCACCGCGCGCCAGCCCCAGTAGGCGAAGGCGGGCCGCAGCCGCTTGCCCCCGTTCAGCGCGAAGTCTTCCAGGGCGGCGACCAGGTCCTCGTAATCGCTGCCGATGTAGGCCGTGTCGGCGCGCCGGTCGTGCAGATACCGCCGGAGCCGATCGGTGATCGCGCCGGTCAACTCGACGGTTGCCGCTGCAGCTGGGGCTTTTGGGCTCAGCGCGGCGCCCCTTTCTGCTCGGCGTGGGCCTGGTGTGGCGGGCCCGACCAGTGTATTCGGCGCGGCCCTGGGGAGCCGTGCAACCTGGCGTTGCCGCGCGACCGCGTTTGCTTCGACTGCCTCACTATTCCCCCGCAAGCGGGCGACGCACCCCCGCCTATGCTGGCGGGGGTGTCGAGGCCGCCCGCTGATGTGCGGCCGGGAGACGCCCCACCCTTCGTCGGATGGAGAGAAGCCGCGTGACACTCAACACCATTGCGCTCGAGCTGGTGCCGCCCAACGCCGACGAAGGCCGGGAGCGGGCGCTGGAAGACGCGCGAAAGGTGGTGCAGTACTCGGCGGAATCCGGTCTGACCGGCCGGCTCCGGCACGTGATGATCCCGGGCATCATCGCCGAGGACGACGACCGTCCCATCACGATGAAGCCAAAGCTGGACGTGCTGGATTTCTGGTCGATCGTCAAGCCCGAACTGGCGGGGATGCACGGTTTGTGCACCCAGGTCACCGCGTTCTCCGACGAGCCGACGCTGCGCAAGCGGCTGACTGATCTGCGCGAGGCCGGGATGGAGGGCGTGGTCTTCGTCGGCGTCCCGCGCACGATGAACGACGGGGAAGGCTCGGGCGTCGCACCGACCGACGCCCTGTCCATCTATCGCGAGTTGGTGCCCAACCGCGGTGTGATCCTGATTCCCACCCGCGACGGCGAACACGGCCGGTTCAACTTCAAGTGCGACCAGGGCGCGACCTACGGCATGACCCAGCTGCTGTACTCCGACGCGATCGTGGGATTCCTGCGTGAATTCGCCAAGAACACCGATCACCGGCCCGAGATCTTGCTGTCGTTCGGGTTCGTCCCGAAGATGGAGAGCCGCGTCGGCCTGATCAACTGGCTGATCCAGGACCCCGGTAACCCGGCGGTGGCCGCCGAGCAGGAGTTCGTCAAGCGGCTGGCCGCCAGCGAACCGCCCCAGAAGCGCCAGCTCATGGTCGACCTGTACAAACGCGTCATCGACGGCGCGGCCGAGCTGGGCTTCCCGCTGAGCATCCACCTCGAGGCCACCTACGGCGTGTCGGCACCCGCGTTCCAAACTTTCGCGGAGATGCTGGCGTACTGGTCACCCGCCCAGGGGGCCTAGCCCGGTGGCGGCTGGTCGCCCGGCGCGGTGAAGCGCGGCGAACGGTCGCGGTTCATCCAGGCCAACAGCGCGACCACGCCGGCCGCCGCGAACGACGCGATGCCCAGCCACACGCCCGCCCCGGTGAAGGAGCGCGTGTTCGGGTCGGTGTAGCGGGCCTGGGCGGTCATGGTGCTCACCACGCCCGGTTTGAGCTTCCAGGACACCACCGTGGACTCGACCCGGTCGCCGTTGGTGGAGGTCACCACGCCGGGGAAGGCGACGGTCAGCTCGACGTCGGCTTCGGAATCGGTCAGCGAGGTGAGGTCGGCGCGACCCTCCAGGATCACCAGGTTGCCGTTGCGGCGCAGGGTCAGGTTGACGCCCTGCGCGTCGGAGTTCATGTTCGCCAGCTGCGGCAACTCGGCGAACGTCAGGTCGGAGAACACCGCCTGCGATCCCACGTAGCCGTCGCTGTCGTAATTCGACACCGCCACCTTCTGGCTGAACGGCAGGTTGTTGCTGTCGAGCTGGGGGCCGGTGTCCTTGGGCGTCTTGGGTTTGGCCGCGGCGACGATCTCGCCGGACACCAGGTCGTCGGGCGAGATGGTGAGCGACGCCCGCACCCGCAGGCACCCGCTGAGCAGCGGAATCAGCATCAGCAGCAGCGCGATGGCCACCAGCCGGCGCCGCCGAGCGGTGAACCCTCGGGTTCGGGACGGGGTGAGGCGGGCGCGCACCAGGTCATCGTGCCAGATCCGGCCTGCCGCTTCCGCACCTCGGCCGGGGCGCGCCCTCGTCCCGCCGGTCACAGCGGAAGCTTGCGGCCCAGGATGGCGAACGGCCGTGGGTCACCCGCGAAGTGGTAGCCGCGGATCACGTCGGCGAAACCCAGCCGGCGGTACAACCGCCAGGCGCGGTTGGGCTCACCGTTGGTCTCCGGCGTGGACAGCAGGACGTTCTCTTCGGGCCGCCCGGCGAGGAGCCGCCGGGCCAGCGCCTCACCGAGGCCGCGGCCCTGCGCGCGCGGATGGATGTGCAGCTCGGTCAGCTCGAAGTAGCTGTTCATCAGGCCGGCGATCTCCTGGGGCGGCAGGCCGCCGCGCTGCAATCCGAGGATGACCTGCTGCTGCCACCACTGGCCGGGGGCGCCCGGGTAGCCGTAGGCCACGCCGAGCAGCGGAGCGTTGCTCAGTTCGGCCGCCGGGGGGATCGGGCCGTCCGCGTCGGCCTGCTCGGCCTCCACCACGCCGACCCCTTGCCACCCGCTCCGGTGGATGTGTTCGAGCCACATCGGCGCGCGCTGGTTCTCGGTGCCCCGCGGGTACCGCATCGCGTCGACGTACACCTTCAGGGCCTCGCCGAGGCGGCGCTCCATATCGGTGGGTGGCAGATCGATGAGGAATAGCGCCAACTCGCGATGCCTCCTCATCCTGTGCTCGGCTCCGTCCGGCCGCCTGCCGCGCCGGCATCGTCGTTATCGGAGCCATTATCGGACCCGGGACAGCTCGTCCGACGAGCGGTCGCGGCAACCGGCCCGCGAGCCGCCCGGGTTGGGGAAGCCGGTTGTAGCGCACGGCCGTTCCGGCTCCTGTGGGGGGCGGGCGCCGGCCAGGATAGAATCGCCACCGAACCAGTGGTATGGCGCAGATTGACCTCGTATCATTTCAATTAGTTGCCCCCGCAACGGGCATCCGCGTGCTATCGATAGTTACGCGCCAACTGTCGGCAAGGAGGGACGAATGCCACTCTCCGATCATGAGCAGCGGATGCTCGATCAGATCGAGAGCGCTCTCTACGCCGAAGACCCCAAATTCGCGTCGAGCGTCCGCGGCGGAGGGTTTCGTGCGCCGACCGCGCGCCGCCGCCTGCAGGGCGCGGCGCTGTTCGTCATCGGCCTGGCGATGCTGGTTTCCGGGGTGGCGTTCAAGGCCACGATGATCGGAAGTTTCCCGATTCTCAGCGTCTTTGGATTCATCGTGATGTTCGGCGGTGTGGTGTTCGCCATCACCGGTCCGCGGCTGGCCGGCCGGCCGGACCACCCGGGAGCGGCGCCCGGGTCGTTGCGTCAGCGCCGTAACAAAGGCGGTGGGGGTTCGTTCACCAGCCGGATGGAAGACAGGTTCCGCCGCCGCTTCGACGAGTAGCGGCGTCGCCAACGCACAGGGGTAGCCGCCGGCTACCCCTTTTTTCACGCTTCTTTCACTACCTTTTCCCGCCCTTCGTCGCGCCCTCGGCGCGATCGTGGCAGACGCGCCGGACGCGGCCGGGCACCGCCGTGCCGCCGTCGCCGTTTTGACGCCGGATCGTGCCCTAATCGAGCGTCGGGGCAGGATGCGGGCCCCACCCGGCCCCACCTGAACCCCCCACGACGCCCCACACGGCCCGCATGAAGTCCGTGACGTGTGGTTTCCTCCCGCGCGCCGCGGTGCCCGGCGTCGCCGCCGAAGCTGGACTTCGACGGCGACGGCCGCCTCGAGTGGCTGATAACCCGGAAAACCGCGCCGCGACACTCCAAGAATGGGGCGAAGTGGGGGATTGTGGGGTATGGTGGCTGCAGTGTTTGGGTGACCCCGAGCGGGGAGGTGAGCTGGTGTTTCTCGGCACCTACACGCCCAAACTCGACGACAAGGGGCGGCTGACGTTGCCCGCCAAATTTCGTGACGCGCTGGCAGGGGGGTTGATGGTCACCAAGAGCCAGGACCACAGCCTCGCCGTCTACCCGCGGGGGGAATTCGAGCAGCTCGCGCGCCGGGCGAGCAAGGCCTCGCGCAGTAACCCCGACGCCCGCGCGTTCCTGCGCAACCTCGCCGCCGGCACGGACGAGCAGCATCCCGACGCGCAGGGACGCATCACGTTGTCGGCCGACCACCGGCGCTACGCGAACCTGTCGAAGGACTGCGTGGTGATCGGCGCCGTCGACTACCTCGAGATCTGGGATGCGCAAGCCTGGCAGGACTACCAACAGACCCACGAAGAGAACTTCTCCGCGGCCAGCGATGAAGCACTCGGCGACATCATCTGAGGCGCATGCCCGTGCAACGTGGCCTCTGCCCGAACCGACCCTGGCGTACTTCCCCAACGCCAGGTTCGTGCCTTCGGACAGGGACCTCGATGCAAGGGCGGCCCTGAGGGCCGCCGGGCGCCTCCAAACCCCGGGAGGCGTTGCGGTGGCTGACGATTCATCGGACTTCGGGCATGTGCCCGTCCTGCTGGACCGCTGCGTCGAACTGCTCACCCCGGCGCTCACCCGGCACGCCGTCGACGGCTCGGGCGCCGTCCTTCTCGATGCCACCCTCGGCGCGGGTGGGCATGCCGAACGGTTCCTCACCGACTTGCCGGGGCTGCGGCTGATCGGACTCGACCGCGACCCCAACGCGCTGGAAATCGCGCGGGCCCGGCTGGCGCGATTCGCCGACCGGATCACACTGGTGCACACCCGATACGACGGCCTCGCCGCGGCTCTGGCCGAATCCGGCTGTGGGGCAGTCGAATCCGTCGACGGGATGCTGTTCGACCTCGGTGTGTCGTCCATGCAGCTCGACCGCGCGGAACGGGGCTTCGCCTACGCCCAGGACGCGCCGCTGGACATGCGGATGGACCCGGAATCGCCGCTGACGGCGGCCGACATCCTCAACACCTACGACCAAGCGGCGCTGGCGGACATCTTGCACCGCTACGGCGAGGAGCGGTTCGCGCGCCGGATCGCCGCGCAGATCGTGCGCCGGCGCGCCCGCGCCCCGTTCACCTCTACCGCGGAATTGGTGGCGCTGCTCTACCAAGCGATTCCGGCCCCGGCCCGGCGCACCGGGGGGCACCCCGCCAAGCGCACCTTCCAGGCCCTGCGGATCGCCGTCAACGACGAATTGAACTCGTTGGGCGCCGCGATCCCGGCCGGGCTGGACGCGCTCGCCGTGGGCGGGCGCATGGTGGTGCTGGCCTACCAATCGCTGGAGGACCGGATCGTCAAGCGGTTGTTCGCCGACGCGGTCGCGTCCCGCACACCGGTCGACCTGCCGGTCGAGCTTCCCGGCCACGAGCCGCGATTCCGGTCGCTGACGCACGGCGCCGAACGCGCCGACGCCGCTGAGGTCGAACGCAATCCGCGCAGCGCGGCGGTGCGGCTACGAGCTGTCCAACGGGTCCAGCAGTCAACCGGAAAGGGCGACGCATGAAAGCAAAGCGGGAGACGCCGAATCGCCGCGGGAACCGCGACGGTTCCGTCCGGCGCGCCAGGCGCTCGACGGCCGATCCCGGTTCGGTGCGCCGCACCCGACCGGGGCGGACCTCGGCGCCGACCCGCGAAAGCCGCGCGCCCAAGTCCGGTCCGCAGACCAGCCCGATCGCCCGGCCGGTCGAGAGGCCGGCGCGCCCCAAGAACACGAGTCAGGCCAAGGCGCGGGCCAAGGCGCGTAAAGCCAAGGCGCCCAGAGTTGTTCGTCCTCGCCTGAGCGAACGCCTGGCGACCCGGCTGGCTTCGATCGACCTGCGGCCGCGCACCCTGGCGAGCAAGGTCCCGTTCGTCGTGTTGGTCATCGGTGCGCTCGGCGTCGGTCTGGGTCTCACGCTGTGGTTGTCCACGGACTCCGCCGAGCGCTCCTACAAGCTGAGCCACGCCCGCGAGAAGACCCGGCTGCTGCAACAGCAGAAGGAGGCGCTGGAACGCGACGTGCGCGAGGCGGAATCCGCACCGGCCCTTGCGGAGGCGGCCCGCAAACAGGGCATGATCCCCACGCGCGACACCGCGCACCTGGTCCAGGACCCGTCCGGGAACTGGGTGGTGGTCGGTACGCCGAAGCCGGCAGACGGGGTGCCGCCGCCACCGTTGAACAGCAAGCTTCCCGATCAGGCTCCGCCGCCCCCGGCGCCGCCAGCGCCGCAGCTGGAGGTGCCGGTCCGGGTGCAACCGGACCCCGCGGCGCCCGCGCCGGCGAGGTCCGGGCCCGAGGCGCTGCTGCGCGCACCGGACGGGGCGTCGACGCTGGGCGGCCAGCACCTGGGACAAGCCGGACCTCAGTTGCCGGGCATGCCGGCCGCCCCGGGGGTACCGGCCACCGGACAGGTTCCGGGCGCGCTGCCCGGGCTAGGCGCGCCGCTGCCGGGGCTGCCCGCGCCGGCGGCCCCCGCGCTCCCGCCGGTCCCCGCCGAGGTGCCGATCCCATTGGGCGGTATGCCTATCCCGCCCCCCGGACAGCTGCCCGCGCCGCTACCCGCCGAGGTGCCGGTCCCGGTCCAGCGCGGAATCCCCCCCGTCGTCCCGGGTGCGCCGGTGCTCGCGCCGCAGCCCGTGGCGCCGGGACCGGCCGCGACGCCAGGTGCGGCCCGGTGAGCCGCGGCGACTCCATCCGCGCCCGCCGGTCGGAACCGTCGCGCGGTCCCCGTAAGGCGCAGGACGGCAAGGCGGTTCGCCAGCCGAAGCGGCGCGCCAAGCAACAGCAAGCCGCGGATGTCCGCGAGCCGAAGCGGTTCCGGAAGGCCAAGGCGGACAAGGTCTCCAACAAGGGCCGCCCGGCCGACCGGCTGGACGCGGTGGCGACCGGGCACTCGGCGCGGGAGCGGCGCACCCGGCAGCTCGTGCAGGCGGGCACGCGCGGCGCGTCGTTCGTCTTCCGGCATCGCGCCGGCAACGCGGCCATCGGGTTCTTGATCGTGGTGGCGGCGGTGCAATTGTTCGTCCTGCAGGTCACCAACGCCCCGACGCTGCGCGCCCAGGCCGCGAGCCAGCTCAAAGTCACCGACGTAGAGAAGGCGGTGCGCGGCAGCATCGTCGACCGCAATAAGGACCAGCTGGCGTTCACCACCGAGTCGCGGGCGCTGACGTTCCAGCCCAAGAGGATTCGCAAGCAGCTGGACGAGGCCAGGAACAAGAACTCGGCGGCCCCCGACCCCCAGCAGCGACTGCGGGACATCGCCAAGGAGGTCGCGACTCGGTTGGGTAACAAGCCGGATTCCGCGACCGTGTTGAAGAAGCTGCAAAGCGACGAGAACTTCGTCTATCTGGCGCGCGCCGTCGACCCCGCCGTCGCCAGCGCCATCTCCGACAAGTACCCCGAAGTCGGATCGGAGCGGCAGGATCTGCGGCAGTACCCCGGCGGGTCACTCGCGGCCAACATCGTCGGCGGCATCGACTGGGACGGCCACGGACTGCTGGGCCTCGAGGAGTCCCTGGACTCGGTGCTGTCCGGCACCGACGGCTCGGTCACCTACGACCGCGGATCCGACGGCGTCGTCATTCCCGGCAGCTACCGCAACCGGCACCGGGCGGTCAACGGTTCGATGGTCCAGCTGACCCTCGACGACGACATCCAGTTCTACGTGCAGCAGCAGGTCCAGCAGGCCAAGGATCTTTCCGGCGCGCACAATGTTTCGGCCGTCGTGCTGGACTCGAAGACCGGCGAAGTGCTGGCCATGGCCAACGACAACACCTTCGACCCGTCGCAGGACATCGGGCGCCAGGGCGACAAACAGCTGGGCAACCTGGCGGTGTCCTCACCGTTCGAGCCCGGCTCGGTGAACAAGGTCATCACCGCGTCGTCGGTGATCGAGTACGGCCTGTCCAACCCCGACGAAGTGCTGCAGGTGCCCGGGTCGATCCAGATGGGTGGGGTGTCCATCCACGACGCGTGGGATCACGGCGTGATGCCCTACACCACCACCGGCGTGTTCGGAAAGTCCTCCAACGTCGGCACGTTGATGCTCGCCCAGCGCGTCGGCCCGGAGCGCTTCTACGACATGGTCCGCAAATTCGGGCTGGGCCAACGCACCAACGTGGGGCTGCCCGGGGAAAGCGCCGGGCTGGTGCCGCCGATCGACCAATGGTCGGGCAGTACCTTCTCGAACCTGCCGATCGGGCAAGGTCTTTCGATGACACTGCTGCAGATGGCCGGCATGTACCAGACGATCGCCAACGACGGGGTGCGGATACCGCCGCGGATCGTCAAGGCCACCATCGCGCCCGACGGCACCCGCACCGAAGAGCCGCGCCCCGAAGGCGTGCGGGTGGTCTCGGCGCAGACGGCGCAGACCGTGCGCAACATGCTGCGCGCCGTCGTGCAACGCGACCCGATGGGGTACCAGCAGGGCACGGGGTCCGCCGCGGCGGTGACGGGCTATCAGATGGCGGGCAAGACGGGCACCGCGCAGCAGATCAACCCGGCCTGCGGCTGCTACTTCGACAACGTGTACTGGATCACCTTCGCCGGCATGGCCACCGTCGACAACCCGCGTTACGTCATCGGCATCATGATGGACAACCCGGATCGCAACGCGGACGGTACGCCGGGCCATTCGGCGGCCCCGCTGTTCCACAACATCGCCGGCTGGCTGATGCAGCGCGAGAACGTCCCGCTCTCGCCCGACCCGGGCCCGCCGCTGACGTTGCAGGCCACCTAGCTGTACTCGGCCGTCTGACCCGGCGGCGATCGCAAGCGCGGCGATCGATTGTGCGGTGACGGCGTTGGGTGTGCGCTCAGGGCGGAATTCGGGCGGATATCACGCCCTCAGCGCACGCTGAAGGCCCTCGACGCACACTGCAGGCCCTCGGGCACCCTGAAGGACGCTCAACCGACGAGCCACCTGGGCGGCAGGTGCTTCTCGGTAGGGTGTCATGGCCGATCATGAGGATCACGTGCGTGGACGGGAGGTGTGTCGGTGCCCACTGGTTTGCGGCCCAGCGCTGGCGCGGGCACGCCGTTGCCCGCGCTGGCCGCGCAGGTCGGGGCGGTTCTCGCCGACCGGGCCGCGGCGGTGCCCGACGTGGCCGTCACCGGCGTGACGCTGCGCGCCCAGGACGTGCGGCCCGGCGACCTGTTCGCGGCCCTGCCCGGCTCGTCGACGCACGGCGCCCGGTACGCGGCCGAGGCGATCGACCGCGGCGCGGTCGCCGTCCTGACCGACGCCGACGGGGTCGGGGAGATGGGCGCTTCGGCCTCGGCCGTGCCGACACTGGTGCACCCGGGGCCCCGCGGCGTGCTCGGCGCCCTGGCGGCGGCGGTGTATGGCAACCCGTCGGAGCGCACGACGGTCATCGGGATCACCGGAACCTCCGGCAAGACCACCACCACCTATCTGGTCGAATCCGGGCTGCGCGCCGCCGGGCGCACGGCCGGCCTGATCGGCACCGTCGGCATCCGCATCGACGGCGCCGACGTGCCGAGCGCGCTGACCACCCCGGAGGCTCCCGCCCTGCAGGCGCTGTTCGCGGCGATGGCCGAGCGCGGGGTGGACACCGTCGTCATGGAGGTGTCCAGCCACGCGCTGGCGCTGGGCCGGGTCGACGGCACCGGATTCGCGGTCGGCGCCTTCACCAACCTGTCGCGCGACCACCTCGACTTTCACCCCACCATGGCCGACTACTTCGAGGCCAAGGCGAAGCTGTTCGATCCCGCGTCGCCACTGCGGGCGCGCCGGGTGGTGGTCTGCATCGACGACGAGGCCGGGCGCGCCATGGCCGTGAGGGCCATGAAGGGTGGGGCGGCCGCGATCACCGTCAGCGCCGCCGGCCAGCCCGCGCACTGGCGCGCCATGGACGTCATCCCGCTGGGCACCGGCGGGCAGCAGTTCACCGCGACCGACCCCGCCGGCGTGCGCCACCGCGTCGGCATCCGGCAGCCCGGGCATTACAACGTCGCCAATTGTCTCGTGGCGCTGGCCATTCTGGATGCGGTGGGGGTTTCGCCCGAGCAGGCGGCGCCGGGGCTGCTGGAAACCCGGGTGCCGGGCCGCATGGAAGAAATCGACTGCGGCCAGGATTTCCTCGCCCTGGTCGACTACGCGCACAAGCCGGGTGCGCTGCGGGCGGTGCTGACCACCCTGGCCCGCCCCGGGCGCCGGCTGGCGGTGGTGTTCGGCGCCGGCGGCGAGCGCGATCCCGGCAAGCGGGCGCCGATGGGCGCGACCGCGGCCGAGCTGGCCGACCTCGTCGTCGTCACCGACGACAACCCGCGCGGCGAGGATCCCGCCGCGATCCGCCGGGAGATCCTCGCCGGGGCGGCCGCCGGCGGCGGTGCGGCCGAGGTGGTCGAGATCGGCGACCGGCGCGCGGCGATCGAACGCGCCGTGGCCTGGGCCGGCCCGGGCGACGTGGTCCTGGTGGCGGGCAAAGGCCACGAAACGGGGCAGCGCGCCGCGGGGGAGGTCCGCCCGTTCGACGACCGGGTGGAGCTGGCGGACGCGCTCAAGGCCCTGAGGGGCCGGTCATGATCGACCTGACCGTCGCGCAGATCGCCGACATCGTGGGCGGCACGCTGGCCGGCATCTCGCCACAGGAAGCCGCCGAGCTGCGCGTCACCGGCAGCGTCGAATTCGACTCCCGCGCCGTGGGTCCCGGCGGGTTGTTCCTCGCGCTGCCGGGGGCCCACGCCGACGGGCACGACTACGCGGGCGCCGCGGCGGAGGCCGGCGCGGTCGCCGCGCTGGCCGCCCGGCCGGTGGGGGTGCCGGCCGTCGTGGTGCCCCCGGTGCCGCAAGCCCCCGACGGCCTGGCCGGGGTGCTCGAACACGACACCGACGGCTCGGGCGCGGCGGTGCTGGCCGCCCTGGCCAAGCTGGCCAAGGCGGTGGCCGCGGAGCTGGTGGCCGGCGGGCTCACCATCATCGGGATCACCGGCTCGTCGGGCAAGACGTCGACCAAAGATCTGGTGGCCGCGGTGCTCGAGCCGCTGGGCGAGGTGGTGGCCCCGCCCGGCTCGTTCAACAACGAGCTTGGACACCCGTGGACGGTGCTGCGCGCGACGCGGCGCACCGACTACCTGGTCCTCGAGATGTCGGCCCGCCACCCCGGCAACATCGCCGCGCTGGCCGAGATCGCGCCGCCGTCGATCGGGGTGGTCCTTAACGTCGGCACCGCCCACCTGGGCGAGTTCGGTTCCCGCGAGGCCATCGCGCGCACCAAAGCCGAACTGCCCCAAGCGGTCCCGTCGTCCGGTGTGGTCGTCCTCAACGTCGACGACCCGGTGGTGGCGGCGATGGCCAGCGTCACCGGCGCGTGGGTGGTCCGGGTCAGCCGATCCAGCCACACCGATTCCGGGCCCAGCGACGTCTGGGCCGACGGAGTGTCGCTGGACGAACTGGCCAGGCCGCGCTTTACCCTGCACGCGATGAACGCCCAAGGCACGGTGGAGGTCGGGGTGCAGCTGGGCGTGTCCGGCGACCACCAGGTCACCAACGCCCTGTGCGCCGGGGCCGTGGCGCTGCAGTGCGGGGCCACGGTCGAGCAGGTCGCCGCCGCGCTGGAGCAGGCCGGGCCGGTCTCACGGCACCGGATGCACGTGACGACGCGCGCGGACGGGGTCACGGTCATCGACGACGCCTACAACGCCAACCCCGACTCGATGCGGGCCGGTCTGCAGGCGCTGGCCTGGATCGCCCACGGCGATGGCGCCGGCGGAAAGCGCAGGAGCTGGGCGGTGCTCGGCGAAATGGCCGAGCTCGGCGACGACGCGGTAGCCGAGCACGATCGCATCGGCCGGCTGGCGGTGCGCTTAGATGTGTCTCGACTTGTTGTCGTGGGAAGTGGGAGGTCGATGAGCGCCATGCACCACGGAGCGGTCATGGAAGGCTCGTGGGGAGCCTCCGGTGAGAGGGGGGCGGTCACCGTGGCCGACGCCGACGCCGCCCTGGCGCTGTTGCGGGCCGAGCTGCGGCCCGGCGACGTCGTCCTGGTCAAGGCCTCCAATGCCGCCGGGCTGGGGGCGCTGGCCGACGCGCTGGCCCGTGACGATCGCGAGGGCGGCGAAGCCGGGCGAAGCGGGTCGTCACGATTGGGCGGTGACGATCGCGAGGGCGGCGAAGCCGGGCGAAGCGGGCCGTCACCATTGAGCGAGGGTCCCGCGAACACCGGCGGCGGGACGGGCTCGTGAGGCAGATCCTCATCGCGGTGGCCGTCGCGCTCGCCGTGTCAATCCTGTTGACCCCGGCCCTGATTCGGCTATTCACCCGGCAGGGTTTCGGCCACCACATCCGCGAGGACGGCCCGCCCAGCCATCACACCAAGCGGGGCACGCCGTCGATGGGCGGAGTGGCCATCCTGGCCGGTATCTGGGCGGGTTACCTGGGCACGCACCTGGCCGGGCTGGCGTTCGACGGGGAGGGCGTCTCGGCGTCCGGTCTGCTGGTTTTGGGTCTGGCCACCGTGCTCGGAGGCGTCGGCTTCCTCGACGACCTGATCAAGATCCGCCGCTCGCGCAACCTCGGGCTGAACAAGACCACCAAGACGATCGGGCAGGTGGCCGCCGCGGTGCTGTTCGGGGTGCTGGCGTTGCGGTTTCGCAACGGCAGCGGGTTGACGCCGGCCAGCTCGGACCTGTCGTACGTGCGCGAGATCGCCACCGTCACGTTGGTGCCGGGCCTGTTCGTGTTGTTCTGCGTGGTCGTCGTCAGCGCCTGGTCCAACGCGGTCAACTTCACCGACGGCCTGGACGGGCTGGCCGCCGGCTGCATGGCGATGGTCACCGCCGCCTACGTGCTGATCACCTTCTGGCAGTACCGCAACGCCTGCGTCACCGCGCCGGGCCTCGGCTGCTACAACGTGCGCGACCCGCTGGACCTGGCGCTGGTCGCGGCCGCCACCGCCGGCGCCTGCATCGGCTTCCTGTGGTGGAACGCCGCGCCCGCAAAGATTTTCATGGGCGACACGGGGTCGCTGGCCCTGGGCGGCATCATCGCCGGCCTGTCGGTCACCAGCCGCACCGAGATCCTCGCCGTCGTGCTGGGGGCGCTGTTCGTCGCCGAGGTCACCTCGGTGGTGCTGCAGATCCTCGCCTTCCGCACCACCGGCCGCCGGGTGTTCCGGATGGCGCCCTTTCACCACCATTTCGAGCTGGCCGGCTGGGCCGAAACGACCGTGATCATCCGCTTCTGGCTGCTGACGGCCATCACCTGCGGTCTGGGCGTGGCGCTTTTCTACGGTGAATGGCTGGGCGCGATCGGTGCCTGAGCTGCCCGGGCTCGACCCCTTGGCCCCGGGCGCGCCCGTGCTGGTGGCCGGGGGCGGCGTCACCGGCAAGGCGGTGCTGGCCGCCCTGTCCCGATTCGGCGCGGCGCCCACCCTGTGCGACGACGACCCGGTCACGCTGCGGCGCTACGCCGACACCGGGGTGGCGACCGCGACCATGTCGGCGGCCACGCAGCGCGTCGCCGCGTACGCCCTGGTGGTCACCAGCCCCGGGTTCGCGCCGGACACCCCGCTGCTGGTCGCGGCTGCGGCGGCGGGCGTGCCCGTCTGGGGCGACGTGGAATTGGCCTGGCGGCTGGACGCCGCGGGCCGGTACGGACCGCCGCGGCGCTGGCTGGTGGTGACCGGCACGAACGGCAAGACGACCACCACGTCGATGCTGCACGCCATGTTGACCGCCGCGGGCCGGCGCAGCGTGCTGTGCGGCAACATCGGCGATCCGGTCCTGGACGTGCTGGACAGCCCCGCCGACCTGCTGACCGTCGAGCTGTCCAGCTTCCAGCTGCACTGGGCGCCCTCGGTGCGGCCCGAGGCGGGTGTCGTCCTCAACATCGCGGAGGACCACCTGGACTGGCACGCCACGATGGCCGAGTACACGGCCGCGAAGGCGCGGGCGCTCGACGGCCGGGTGGCCGTGGTCGGGCTCGACGACGCCCGGGCCGCCGCGTTGCTGGACACCGCCGCGGCGCCGGTGCGCGTCGGCTTCCGCCTGGGCGAGCCGGTGCCGGGCGAACTGGGCGTGCGCGACGGCCTGCTGATCGACCGCGCCTTCGCCGATGACCTCGCGCTGCTGCCCGTCGACTCGATCCCGGTGCCGGGACCGGTCGGGATCCTGGACGCCCTGGCCGCGGCGGCGCTGGCGCGCAGCGTCGGTGTGCCGCCCGACGCGATCGCGGACGCGATCGCGGCCTTCCGGGTGGGCCGGCACCGCGCCGAGGTGGTCGCCGTCGCCGACGGGGTCACCTACGTCGACGACTCCAAGGCCACCAACCCGCACGCGGCCGAGGCGTCCGTGCTGGCCTACCCGCGCGTGGTCTGGGTGGCCGGCGGTTTGCTCAAAGGCGCTTCGGTCGACGCCGAGGTCGCCAGGATGGCCCACCGGCTGGTCGGCGCGGTGCTCATCGGGCGAGATCGCCAAGAGGTTGCAGAGGCGTTATCGCGACACGCGCCGGATGTCCCCGTCGTCCACGTTGTGACAGGCGAGGATGCTGATATGAATGCGACGGCTGTGGTTATTGGTGCAAATGTGACAGAAGTGAAACATGCGGGCGGGGATCTCGGCGCTTCCGTCATGACCGCGGCCGTCGCCGCGGCCCGCAACCTCGCACGCCCCGGCGACACCGTGCTGCTGGCCCCCGCCGGCGCGTCGTTCGACCAGTTCAGCGGGTACGCCGACCGCGGCGACGCCTTCGCTGCCGCCGTGCGCGCGGCCACCCGGTAGGCGGGCGTGGGTAACCCGCTGGCCCGGTTGAGACGCCGGGGCAAAGACACTTCCGAATCAGCATCTGAGCCGGCTTCCGAGGCTGCTTCCGAGGCTGCTTCCTGGGCCGCATCCGAGACCAGCGCCGAGACCGCGGCGGGGGAGCCGGCCGAATCCGACGGCGGCGAGGCGACCGACGCCACCGGACCCATCGCGGGTACGTCGGAAGCCAAGCCGGCCGCGAAAGCCGCTGCCGCCGAGCGCAACCGGTTCGGCGCGTGGCTGAGCCGGCCCATGACCTCGTTTCACCTCATCATCGCGGTGGCCGGGCTGCTGACCATCCTGGGCCTGATCATGGTCCTCTCGGCGTCGGGCGTGCGGTCCTACGACGCCGACGGGTCGGCCTGGGTGATCTTCGGCAAGCAGGTGTTGTGGACCGTGATCGGCCTGGTCGCCTGTTACGCCTCGCTGCGGATGTCGGTGCGGTTCATCCGCCGGGTCGCCTTCACCGGCTACGTCGTCACCGTCATCCTGCTGGTGCTCGTGCTGGTTCCCGGCATCGGGAACCTTGCCAACGGCTCGCGGAAGTGGTTCGTCGTCGCCGGTTTCTCGATGCAGCCGTCCGAGCTGGCGAAAATCGCCTTCGCCATCTGGGGTGCGCATCTGCTGGCCGCCCGCCGGCTGGAGCGGGCCTCGCTGCGCGACCTGCTGATCCCGCTGGTGCCGGCCGCCGTCATCGCGCTGGCGCTGATCGTGGCGCAGCCCGACCTCGGGCAGACGGTGTCGCTGGGCATCATCCTGCTGGCGTTGCTGTGGTATGCCGGCCTGCCGCTGCGCGTCTTCGCCACCTCGCTGCTGGCCGTCTTCATGGCCGGGGCGATCCTGGCCATGTCGGCGGGTTACCGCTCCGACCGGGTGAAATCCTGGATGAACCCCGAGAACGACCCCATGGACACCGGTTACCAGGCGCGCCAGGCGAAGTTCGCGCTTGCTCACGGCGGCATCTTCGGCGACGGCCTGGGCCAGGGCGTCGCCAAGTGGAACTATCTGCCCAACGCGCACAACGACTTCATCTTCGCCATCATCGGCGAGGAACTCGGCTTCGTCGGCGCATTCGGCCTGCTGGTGCTCTTCGGGCTGTTCGCCTACACCGGGATGCGGATCGCCCGCCGCTCGGCCGACCCGTTCCTGCGGCTGCTGACGGCCACCACGACGATGTGGGTGCTGGGTCAGGCGTTCATCAACATCGGCTACGTGATCGGCATCCTGCCGGTCACCGGCATTCAGCTGCCGCTCATCTCCGCGGGTGGGACCTCCACGGCCGCAACACTTTTCATGATCGGGATCATGGCCAATGCGGCCCGTCACGAACCCGAGGCGGTGGCCGCCCTGCGGGCCGGACGCGACGACAAGGTGAACCGGTTCCTGCGGCTGCCGCTGCCCCAGCCGTACGCGCCGACCCGGCTGGAGTCGTTCCGTGACCGCAAACGTGGGGGCAACCCGCCGGGTCAGGGCGCCGGTTCCCGCAACGGCGCGCGGAAGGCGGCCCAGGCGGCCGCGGGCAAGGCGGCCCGCAAGGCGCCCCGGAAGGCCACCCGCAATGCCGCCCGCAATGCCGCCCGTAGCGCCTCCCACCAGGACGGCGAACCGCTGCGGCCGGCGTTCTCGCGCACAGCCGCCCGGCCGGCCCGCAGGGCGGTGCATCATGGATCTGGCCAGCGCTCTGCCAGTCGGGGAGCCGGCCAGCGTCAGGCACGGCGCGATCGCGCACTGGAAGGTCAGCGTTACGGGTGAACGACACGGTGAGCATGCCGGCCGGCGGGCTGGGGGACACCCCCCAGCCCGCCGGTGCCGCGTTGTCGGCTTTCGAGCCGCTCAAGCCCCTGTCGGTGGTGCTGGCGGGCGGCGGCACCGCCGGCCACGTGGAGCCCGCGATGGCGGTGGCCGACGCGCTCAGCGCGCTCGATCCGCAGGTGCGCATCACCGCGCTGGGCACCCACCGCGGGCTCGAGACCCGACTGGTGCCCGAGCGCGGTTACCACCTCGAACTGATCACGCCGGTGCCGCTGCCGCGTAAGCCCAGCGGCGACCTGGCGCGGCTGCCGCCGCGGGTGTGGCGCGCGGTCCGGGAGACCCGCGCCGTGCTCGACGCCGTGGACGCCGACGTCATCGTCGGTTTCGGCGGCTACGTGGCGCTGCCGGCCTACTTGGCCGCCCGCGGGATCCCCCGCGGCCCGGGCCGCAGGCGCCGCGTCCCGGTGCTCATCCACGAAGCCAACGCCAGCGCCGGGCTGGCCAATCGGGTGGGCGCCCGCCGCGCCGACCGCGTGCTCTCGGCCGTGCCCGATTGCGGGCTGCCGCGCGCCGAGGTGGTCGGGGTGCCGGTGCGCGAGGCCATCACCTCCCTGGACCGCGCGGCGCTGCGCGCCGAGGCGCGCAGGCATTTCGGCTTCGCCGACGACGCGCGGGTGCTGCTGGTGTTCGGGGGCTCGCAGGGCGCCGTGTCGCTGAACCGCGCGGTGTCCGGGGCCGCCGCCGCCCTGGCCGCCGCGGGCGTCTCGGTGCTGCACGCGCACGGGCCGAAAAACACCCTCGAGCTGCCGGAGAGCCGACCCGGCGATCCGCCGTACCTGGCCGTGCCCTATCTCGACCGGATGGACCTGGCCTACGCCGCCGCGGACCTGGCGATCTGCCGGTCCGGCGCCATGACCGTCGCCGAGGTCTCGGCGGTCGGATTGCCCGCCATCTACGTGCCGCTGCCGATCGGCAACGGCGAGCAGCGGCTCAACGCGCTGCCGGTGGTCAACGGCGGGGGCGGCATGCTGGTCGCCGACGCCGCCCTGACCCCGGAGCTGGTCGCCCGCGAGGTGGCCGGGCTGCTCAACGACCCGCCGCGGCTGGCGGCGATGACCAGGGCCGCCGCGCGCGTCGGGCATCCCGACGCCGCGCGCCAGGTGGCGCAGGCGGCGCTCGACATCGCCAGGAAGGCAGCTGCGGGAGGACCGCGGTGAGCGCCGGACAGCCGCCGCCCGAGCTGCCCCCCGAGCTGCACAGGGTGCACATGGTGGGTATCGGGGGAGCTGGCATGTCGGGCATCGCCCGCATCCTGCTGGACCGCGGCGCGCTGGTGTCGGGGTCGGACGCCAAGGAGTCGCGCGGCGTGCACGCGTTGCGGGCCCGCGGCGCGTCGATCCGCATCGGCCACGACGCGTCGTCGCTCGACCTGCTGCCCGGCGGCCCGACCGCGGTGATCACCACCCACGCGGCCATCCCGAAGACCAACCCCGAACTCGTCGAGGCGCGCCGGCGCGGCATCCCGGTGATCCTGCGGCCGGCCGTGCTGGCACGGCTGATGGAGGGGCGCACCACGCTGATGGTCACCGGCACCCACGGCAAGACGACGACGACGTCGATGCTGATCGTGGCGCTGCAGCACTGCGGGCGCGATCCGTCGTTCGCGGTCGGCGGCGAGATGGGCGAGGCCGGAACCAACGCCCATCACGGCAGCGGGGACTGCTTCGTCGCGGAGGCCGACGAGAGCGACGGCTCGCTGCTGGAATACACGCCCAACGTCGCGGTGGTCACCAACATCGAGACCGATCACCTCGACTTCTACGGCAGCGCCGACGCGTACGTCGGGGTATTCGACGCGTTCGTGGAACGGCTCGCGCCTGGGGGAGCGCTGGTGGTGTGCGTCGACGACCCGGGTGCGGCCGCGCTGGCGGAACGCACCGCCGAGCTGGGGATCCGGGTGCTGCGGTACGGGTCCGGGCCGGCTGAGGGCCACGCCGCCACGCTGTTGTCCTGGGAGCAGCAGGGCACCGAGGCGGTCGCGCACATCCAGCTGGCGGGCGAATCGCACCCCCGCGTGATGCGGCTGTCGGTCCCCGGCCGGCACATGGCGCTCAACGCGCTGGGTGCGCTGCTGGCGGCGCTGGAGATCGGCGCCTCGGTCGACGCGGTGCTCGACGGGTTGGCCGGCTTCGAGGGGGTGCGCCGGCGGTTCGAACTGGTGGGCAACGCGGGGTCGGTGCGCGTCTTCGACGACTACGCTCACCATCCCACCGAGATCAGCGCCACGCTGGCGGCGGTCCGCACGGTGCTCGAGCAGAGCGGCGGCGGTCGCAGCCTGGTGGTGTTTCAGCCGCATTTGTATTCGCGGACAAAAGAATTCGCCGAGCAGTTTGGTCGCGCGCTGGACGCCGCGGACGAGGTGTTCGTCCTCGACGTCTACGGCGCGCGCGAGAAACCGCTCGCGGGGGTCAGCGGTGCCAGCGTCGCCGAGCACGTCAGCGTGCCCGTGCGCTACCTGCCCAACTTCTCCGCGGTCGCCGAACAGGTGGCCGCGGTGGCCGGCCCGGGTGACGTCATCGTCACGATGGGAGCGGGCGACGTGACCTTGCTGGCGCCGGAGATCGTGACCGAGTTGCGGATCCGGGACAACCGCAGCGCGCCGGGCAGGCCGGGAGTGTTGCGATGACCCAGCCCAACGACGCGACGCCCACCGACCGCCAGGGCGACCTGGGCGTGCAGGAGCCGGCCGGCGAGGCCGTCACCGAGCCACTCTTCGTCGGGGGGCCCGCGACAGAAACCGCCGAAACTCCCGAAATCCCGGATGGCGCCGACGAATTCGAGGGCCCGCGCCGGCGGGCCCGCCGAGAACGCGCCGAACGCCGCGCCGCGCAGGCGCGTGCGACGGCCATCGAAGAGGCCCGCCGGGAGGCCAAGCGCCGGGTCAGCGGGCGTGCGGTCAACGAGCCGAAACCCGTCGCCCGGGGCGTCGTTCGCGGCCTGAAGATGCTGTTGGTGACGGTGCTCCTGGTCGTCCTGGGCGTCGGGCTCGCGCTGGTCCTCTACTTCACCCCCGCGATGTCGGCGCGCAGCATCGTCGTCGTCGGCACCGGGGTGGTGACCCGGGAAGAGGTGCTGGACGCCGCGCGGGTGCGGCCCGGGACGCCGCTGCTGCAGATCAACACCAACCAGGTGGCCGACCGGGTGGCGGCGATCCGGCGGGTGGCCAGCGCGCGGGTGCAGCGCCAGTATCCGTCGGCGCTGCGCATCACCATCGTCGAACGGGTCCCGGTGGCGGTGAAGGACTTTCCGGACGGCCCGCACCTCTTCGATCGCGATGGCGTCGACTTCGCGACCGGTCCGCCGCCGCCCGCGCTGCCGTACCTCGACGTCGCCAACCCCGGCCCCACCGACCCGGCGACCAAGGCCGCACTTCAGGTATTGACCGCGTTGCGGCCCGAGGTCGCCGGCCAGGTGAGCCGGATCGCGGCCCCCTCGGTGGCCTCGATCACGCTCACGCTGGGCGATGGCCGCGTGGTCATCTGGGGGACGACCGATCGCACCGACGAGAAGGCCGAGAAGCTGGCCGCCCTGCTGACCCAGCCCGGGCGGACCTATGACGTTTCCAGTCCCGACCTGCCCACGGTGAAGTAGCGGCGGTGAAGTAGCGGCGGTGAAGTAGCCCCTCTCCGCGGCCGCCGTGTGACGGCCGCAACAGAAAAAATTTGCGAGCCGCGTGTCGGCGCGCCTGCCGGGTTAGGGCGCGCCATGCCCATACCGTTCTGGTTGCGCGGAACTACTTGACATAACTCTAACTCTATGGTTGAGGTTGAGGGTTTGCCAGGGCGGACCGCGAACGTCCGGGAGGACCCCGTCGCGAAGAACTGAGCCCACCATTGGGAGGAAAACGAATGATGACCCCCCCGCATAACTACCTGGCCGTCATCAAGGTCGTGGGTATCGGTGGCGGCGGTGTCAACGCCGTTAACCGGATGATCGAACAGGGCCTCAAAGGCGTCGAGTTCATCGCGATCAACACCGACGCGCAGGCGCTGTTGATGAGCGATGCCGACGTCAAACTCGACGTCGGCCGCGACTCCACCCGCGGCCTGGGCGCCGGCGCGGACCCGGAGGTCGGCCGCAAGGCCGCCGAGGACGCCAAGGACGAGATCGAGGAGCTGCTGCGCGGCGCGGACATGGTGTTCGTCACCGCAGGTGAGGGCGGCGGCACGGGCACGGGCGGCGCCCCCGTGGTGGCCAGCATCGCCCGCAAGCTGGGCGCGCTGACCGTCGGCGTGGTCACCCGGCCGTTCTCCTTCGAGGGCAAGCGGCGAGGCAATCAGGCAGAAAGCGGCATCGCTTCGCTGCGGGAGAGCTGCGACACGCTCATCGTCATCCCCAACGACCGGCTGCTGCAGATGGGCGACGCCGCGGTGTCGCTGATGGACGCGTTCCGCAGCGCCGACGAGGTGCTGCTCAACGGCGTGCAGGGCATCACCGACCTGATCACCACGCCGGGTTTGATCAACGTCGACTTTGCCGACGTCAAGGGCATCATGTCCGGCGCCGGCACCGCGCTGATGGGCATCGGGTCGGCGCGCGGGGAGGGCCGGTCGCTCAAGGCCGCGGAGATCGCCATCAACTCCCCGCTGCTGGAGGCGTCGATGGAGGGCGCCCAAGGCGTGCTGATGTCGATCGCCGGCGGCAGCGACCTGGGCCTGTTCGAGATCAACGAGGCGGCCTCGCTGGTGCAGGACGCCGCCCACCAGGACGCGAACATCATCTTCGGCACGGTCATCGACGACTCGCTGGGCGACGAGGTGCGCGTCACCGTCATCGCCGCGGGCTTCGACGCGGTCGGCGCCGGCCGCAAGCCGGTCATGGGTGCCACCGCCGGTGAGAAGGCCGGTGGTGCGCACCGGATCGAGTCGGCGAAGTCCGGCAAGCTCAGTTCGACGCTTTTCGAGCCCGTCGACGCCGTCAGCGTGCCGGTTCACACGAATGGCGCCACGCTGAACATCGGCGGCGATGACGACGACGTCGACGTGCCGCCGTTCATGCGCCGCTGAGGGTCTCGATCTGCTTGCCAGTGCGCGACGAACCGGCCACGAAAGACAGGGGAGGGATGGCGCTGCCCGCTGGCCCGCGCCGCACTCCGGATACTGAACAGGTGAGCGTGCGCATCCGGCGGGTGACCACCACCCGCGCGGGCGGTGTTTCGGGCCGACCGTTCGACAGCTTCAACCTGGGCGACCACGTCGGTGACGAGCCGGCGGCGGTGGCCGCCAACCGAAATCGGCTGGCCACCGCGATCGGTCTCGGCCCGGACCGGGTGGTGTGGATGAACCAGGTGCACGGTCAGCGGGTCGAGGTCGTCGACGGGCCCCGCGGGGGCGCGGTCGATCAGACCGATGCGCTGGTGACGACCACCCCGCGACTGGCGTTGGCGGTGGTGACCGCGGACTGCGTGCCGGTGCTGCTCGCCGACGCCCGCGCCGGCGTCGCGGGGGCGGCGCACGCCGGTCGCGTCGGCGCCCAGCTCGGGGTGGTGGCCCGCACTGTGGAGGCGATGCTGGCGCTGGGCGCGCACGTCGAAGACATCTCGGCCCTGCTGGGGCCGGCGGTCAGCGGGCGCAACTACGAGGTCCCCGCGGCCATGGCCGACGAGGTGGAGGCCGCGCTGCCCGGCAGCCGCACCACGACGGCCGCCGGCACCCCCGGCCTGGATCTACGTGCCGGGATCGCTTGTCAATTAAAGGGTTTGGGTATCGCGGCCATCGACGTCGACCCCCGGTGCACGGTCGCCGACCAGGCGTTGTTCAGCCACCGCCGGGACGCGCCGACCGGACGGCTCGCCTCGCTGGTGTGGATGGAGTGACCGCGATGGCGGACAGGACGGCGGGCGCAGCGGCTCACAGCGACCGCGAAACGGAATTGACGCACGCATTGGCGGCCGTGCGCTCACGCTTGGCGGCGGCCGCGGAAGCGGCGGGTCGGAATGTGGGTGAAATCGAACTCCTGCCGATTACCAAATTCTTTCCAGCAACCGATGTCGTGACTTTGTCGCGATTGGGTTGCCGGGCCGTCGGCGAATCGCGGGATCAGGAGGCGTCGGCAAAAGTGAGCGAAGTCACCAAACTGTTGGCGGCCTCCTCGCGGTCGGATGCACCGGCCTTGCGCTGGCACATGGTGGGCCACATTCAGCGGAACAAGGCCCGCTCGGTTGCCCGCTGGGCGCACACCGCCCATTCGGTCGACAGCGCGCAGCTCGTCAGCGCCCTCGACAAGGGGGTGTCGGCGGCCATCGCGGAGGGCCGCCGCGCCGATCCCATGCGGGTCTACGTCCAGATCAGCCTCGACGGCGACGCGTCCCGGGGCGGGGTCGACATCTCGGCGCCGGGGGCGGTCGACCAGCTGTGCGCCCGAGCCGACGAGGCAAAACACCTGGAACTGGCGGGGTTGATGGCCATCCCGCCGCTGGGCTCGGATCCGGACGCGGCCTTCGGGCGGCTGCGAACGGAGCACCTGCGGGTGCTGCAATCCCACCCGAACGCGGTCGGCCTGTCCGCGGGCATGTCCGACGATTTCGAAATTGCCGTCAAACACGGTTCGACATGTGTGCGTGTCGGTACCGCGCTATTGGGCCCGCGGCCGCTACCGTCACCGTATTGAGTCACTGTAGTCACATCTTCATCACTGACACCAAGCATCAGGGGCTAGAAGGGGTCAACGCAATGAGCACACTGCACAAAGTCAAGGCGTATTTCGGTATGGCCCCGATGGACGACTACGACGACGAGTATTACGACGACCACGCACCCTCGCGCGGCTTCCCGCGCCCGCGTTTCGACGACGGGTACGGCCGCTACGAGGGCCGCGACTATGACGACCCGCGCGAGCCCGCGGACTACCCACCGCCCGGCGGCTACCGCGGCGGCTACGGCGACGAGTCACGCTACGGCGCGGTCCATCCCCGCGAGTTCGAGCGGCCCGACATGGCCCGGCCCCGCTTCGGTTCGTGGCTGCGCAACTCCACCCGCGGCGCGCTGGCGATGGACCCGCGCCGGATGGCGATGATGTTCGAGGAGGGTCACCCGCTCTCGAAGATCACCACGCTGCGGCCGAAGGACTACAGCGAGGCCCGCACCATCGGCGAGCGGTTCCGCGACGGCACCCCGGTCATCATGGACCTGGTGTCGATGGACAACGCCGACGCCAAGCGGCTCGTCGACTTCGCGGCCGGGTTGGCCTTCGCGCTGCGGGGCTCCTTCGACAAGGTGGCGACCAAGGTGTTCCTGCTCTCGCCCGCCGACGTCGACGTGTCCCCCGAGGAGCGCCGCCGGATCGCCGAAACCGGCTTCTACGCTTACCAATAACCCGGTTCGGCGGCCCCGGTTCGCCGACCCTGTCTGGCTGGCTGTCGTTCGCCGGGCCGGCTGAAATGTGGATCGACGCTCGGAGTCGGTACGCTGGCAGGCGCCGCGCATGCCCGCGGCGCTTGACATCTCATCGGTAAGGTCGGGGCTCTTCAGTTGGTGCTGTTCTTTCAGATCCTTGGGTTTGCGCTGTTCATCTTCTGGCTGCTGCTCATCGCCCGAGTCGTCGTCGAGTTCATTCGCTCGTTCAGCCGTGACTGGCATCCCACCGGCATCACCGTGGTGATCCTGGAGATCATCATGTCGATCACCGATCCGCCGGTGAAGCTGCTGCGCCGGCTGATCCCGCAACTCACCATCGGCGCGGTCCGTTTCGACCTGTCCATCATGGTGTTGCTGCTCGTCGCGTTTATCGGCATGCAGCTGGCCTTCGGCGCCGCGGCGTAGGCCGGGTTGGGGCCCGCGGCGCGCCGGCTTCCGGCCCGAAATCCAGCCCGGAAACCAGCCCCGGAACCAGCCCGGAGACGGTTCGGCCACGTTTTAGCGTCGGTTTGGTTCCTGCGATTTGAAATTTCTAAGGATTCGGATTTTATTGCCCTGAGTGTTTGAAATTGGTTCTTATTTATTGGCCTAAACAGCAACGGTCGCGCCTGGTGTGACAGGATGGACGGCAGTTGCACGACGGCTACCACTGCGTTCTACACTTTCCAGAACGTTAGACAGGAACTTGAGGGGACGAAACAATGCCGCTTACACCAGCCGACGTCCACAATGTGGCGTTCAGTAAGCCACCGATCGGCAAGCGGGGCTACAACGAAGATGAGGTCGACGCCTTCCTCGATCTGGTCGAGGCCGAGCTGACGCGGCTCATCGAAGAGAACAGCGATCTGCGCCAGCGGATCGAGGAGCTGGACCAGGAGCTGGCCTCCGGCGGTGGCGCCGGCGCCAGTTCCGCCGCCGCGGCTGCGCCCACCCAGGCGATCCCCGTCCCCGAGCCGGAGCCGGCGCCGAAGGCCGCACCGGCGGCCGCCGCCGCACCTGCCGCCAGCAACGAGGAGCAGGCCATGAAGGCCGCCCGCGTGCTGAGCCTGGCCCAGGACACCGCGGACCGGCTGACCAGCACCGCCAAGGCGGAATCGGACAAGATGCTGGCCGACGCCCGCGCCAACGCCGACCAAATCCTCACCGAGGCCCGCCAGACCGCCGAGACCACGGTCGCCGACGCTCGGCAGCGCGCCGACGCGATGCTCGCGGACGCGCAAACCCGCTCCGAGACGCAGCTGCGCCAGGCGCAGGAGAAGGCCGACGCCCTGCAGGCCGATGCCGAACGCAAGCACTCCGAGATCATGGGCACGATCAACCAGCAGCGCACCGTCCTGGAAGGCCGCCTCGAGCAGCTGCGCACCTTCGAACGCGAATACCGGACCCGGCTCAAGACCTACCTCGAGTCGCAGCTCGAAGAGCTCGGTCAGCGCGGATCGGCGGCGCCCGTCGACTCCAGCGCCGACGCCGGCGGGTTCGATCAATTCAACCGGGGTAACAACTAACCTCTCAGGCGGACCTGCACGCTGTCCCGCTCGTCGCTTGGAGGATGACCGATGCTGATCATTGCGCTGGTACTGGCCCTGGTCGGGCTCGTCGCGTTGGTGTTCGCCGTGGTAACCAGCAATGAGTTGGTGGCCTGGGTCTGCATCGGCGCCAGCGTGCTCGGTGTGGTGCTGTTGATCGTCGACGCGCTGCAGGAGCGGCAGCGACGTGACGCGGCCGGCGCTGACCCGGAGCACGTGGACGAGGCGCCCGCGGCGGAAGAGACCGTCGACTACCCCGAGGAAGCCCCGCACGAGGGCGTCCATGAATCAGGCGTCCATGAATCAGGCGTCCATGAATCGTCGGAGGAACAACCGGCGGTGCCGGCGGAGGGCCGCGGCGACGAGACCGCCAAGTAACAGCTCAGCGGGTGGGCGTGGCGAGCGTCTCGCGCACCTCGTCGTCGTTGACCTGGTGAAAATCCGCGTACACCTGCCCGACGGCTTCGAAACCCGGCGGCGTCGTCACGCACACCACGTCGTCGGCCTCGAGCGCGAGCTCATGGCAGGTCGACGGCGGACCCACCGGGACGGCGACCACGATTGACTTGGGGGCCGCGCCGGGCCTGCCCCCGCGCAGCGCCCGGACGGCGGCCAGCATGCTGGCGCCGGTGGCGATCCCGTCGTCGACCAGGACGACCACCTTGCCCGCCGGGTCGGTCAGCGGGCGGCCGCCCCGATACGCGTCTTCGCGCCGAGCGAGTTCGACGGCCTCGCTGTCGATCACCTCGCGGACCTGCTCGTCGGCGATGCCCAGACTGGCCACCACGTCGTCGTTCATCACCACACCACCGCCGCTGGCCAAAGCGCCCATGGCGAGTTCCGACCAGCGCGGCACCCCGAGCTTGCGGACGAGAAACACATCGAGGGGCGCGCGCAGCGCCGCGGCGACCTCCCAGGCCACCGGCACGCCGCCGCGCGCCAGCCCGAACACCAGCACGTCGTCCCGGTCCCGGTAGGGCATCAGCCGCTCCGCCAGCGCGCGGCCGGCATCACGACGGTCGCGGAACGTACGCGTCGCAGTGTGGGGAAGGAATTTGTTGGGTGCCATCGGTCGCCACCCAGCCTACGGGCCGGCGCAGCGTCGGTCAGCGCACTCGGGTTTCTCCCGGAGCCTTCCGGCCCCGGTGGTCGGAGCCCGCCGTTCCCCCGTCGGACGCGACGAGGTGCTCGAACGTTCCGGTGACGTCGAGGATGCGATCCAGGAATCGCGGTCGGTTGTCCAGGTGCAGCTGCGCGCCCGCCTGATGGCTCCGGCGATGGACGAGGAGCAGCCCGGACAGGCCGGCGGAATCACAGAATTCCAGGTCGCCGAGGTCGAGGTGCAGGTGCGCGGGGGCCGGCCGTTGGCCGAGTAGCCGACCGGCGGCTTCGACCATGGCGTCCACGGTCTCGTAGACCAGGTCACCGCAAACCTGCAGGCGGACCGTCCGCCCGGTGCTGGCGACGTTCAATGAGAGGTTCATTAGGACGCTCCTGGGCCGGTGACAGCGGTGAGGGCGTCCTTTGCTGTCTGCAGTAGACGCTGGCTGCGGGGAAAGTCGTTGAGTTGGACCGCCAGCAAATCCAGCGCCGGGTGCAGCGACGCCGCGGGGACGACGCGGGCGGCGAGGATCTCTGCGGTCCAGGTCACGAAGTCGGCGAACAACGCGTCGTCGTCGGTGTAGAGGCTCACGGTGAGGAAGTCGACGATGTGGGCGACGTCCTCGACGGTGCGCTGATGCTGCTCCGCGGAGTAGACGCGCATGGCGGGAAAGCGATCCTCCAGGTCGGTGACGGTGGACTTGACGAGCTGTGCCGCGCTTCGGCTCACCATGGTGTATTCCTGGTCGGCCAGGTGCGGCAGGTCATCGACGGGCTGCCGGTTGGGAACACGTCGTACGGCGGGGAATCCGCGGCGCAGGCGGTCCTCGGCGGTCCGGGCGTCGGGCGCCCACGCGTCGGTGCCCAGCTGGCGGGCGAAGCGGCCGTCGCGCCCGAAGGCGGCGCCGCCGGCCAGCACGGGGAACCCGGCGGTCTGGCACGCGACGATCGCGGCGTGGGCGTTGGGCAACCGGGTGGGGATCGAGCAGGAAAGCGCCACCACGTCGGGGCCGTGCTGGTGCAGGTGCGCGATCAGATGCGGGGTCGGGACCTGCGCGCCGAGGAAGTCGACCTGCCAGCCGCGCAGCCGCAGCACCTCGGCCAGCAGCCGGGCGGGCAAAGCGTGCCACTCGCCGTCGACGCAGGCCAGGGTGACCCGGCCGCCGTGGGCCGAGACTTTGCTGGCGGGGTGATGAGCAAGCGCCGCGATGACGCGGTCGTTGATGGCCGTCGCCGCGTGTTCCTGCGCGACACTGATGCGGTTGGCGGCCCACTCGGCGCCTACCTTGTGCTGGATGGGGGCGATCACCTCGAGCAGCACGTCCTCGGGCGTCATCCCCGCGTCCAGCGCGGCGAACACGGTGGCAGCCGCCGCGTACTCGTCGCGGTCGGCGAGGGCGCCCCACAGCCGCTCACGGACCAGCAGTTCGTCGGCGGCCCCGGTGTCGGGGGACGCGGTCGTATCGGTGTCGTAGGACGTCATGCGACGTACCTGCCCCGGGTGTGGCCGTCGACTGCGCTCAGGTGGGTCCGCTGCGGGGCGGTGATGGCCACGACGGCGATGTCGTCGTGCACGCGCTGCCCCACCCACTCCGAGGCCAGCATCAGGACGCGTTCGACGACCGCCTCGGCCGGCATGCCGGCGCATCCGGTCAACGCGGCCGCGAGGCGCTGCTCACCGAAGAAGTCGTTGCCAAGCGGGCCGCCGCGGGCCTCGGTGATGCCGTCGGTGTACAGCACGCACGTTTCGCCCGGGGCGAGGTGGGTCTCGAACGATTGCACGGTGATGCGCTCCAGGGCGCCGACCAGCGTGCCCTTGGTGTCGGCTTCTTCCACCCGCCCGTCGTCGCGCACGATCAACGGCGGTGGGTGCCCGGCGCAGGTCAACCGGAGCGCCACCTGCCCGTCCCGGCAGGCGACCGAGGCCAGCACCAGCGTGGCGAACCTGGTGTGGTCCGAGGACAGCATGGCGCGATTGAGCAGGGTGAGCACGCCCTCGTGGTCCTCGGCCAGCGGCGTCAGCGCCTGCAGCGTGTTGCGGATCTTGCCGGTCATCACGGCGGCGTCCAGTCCCTTGCCGCACACGTCGCCCAGCACCACCAGGGTTTCGTCCTCGGGACGCACCGCCGGGTGGAAGTCGTAGAAGTCGCCGCCGACCACCTCGTAATCCTTGGAGGCCCGGTAGCCGCCGGCGAACTCGATGCCGTGCAATCCGTGCAGCGGCGGCGGCAGCAGGTCACGCATCAGCGTGCGGGTGATGGCGGCCTGCTCGGCGTAGAGGCGCGCGGCGGACAGCGCCGCCCCGGCCCGCGCGGCGAACAGGCCGGCGAACATCTCTTCGTCGGCGCTGTACACCGGCCGACCGGTGCGCCGCAGCAACACCAACGCCCCCGCCGAAAGGCCGTGCCCCGGCAGCGTCAAGATCATCACGGACCCGACCGGACCCGGGAAATGTTGTGGGACAAGCCAATCTGGCACGCTTGCGGGATCGATCCAACCGGAGGAAACGGGCGGGAACCCGTGCAGGGCCTCGCTCAAACCCGCCACAACCGCGGGGTCGGCGTCGACACTGCACTGCTCCACCGGCCCTGTCACGTCGCTGTAGAAGACCGGCAGCCGCCGGCCGCGGCCCGCCGGGGCTACCAACACCGCCGCGTCCGCCAGGTGGCGGGCGGCCATCTGCACCGTCGCTTCCCGGCAGCGATCGACGTTCAGCGACGCGGTCAGAACGGAGGACGCCTCGAGCAGGATCGCCGTGCGCTCCTGCTCCCGCGCCAGCGCTTCCTGCGCCTCGCGTAACAACTGGCCGGTGTCCTCGACCAGCGACCACGCCACCTCGCCGCTGGGCAGGACCGCGGCGTGCGCGTCGAATTTGCGGCTGCCCACACTGCCCGAGACGACCGACGCGTCCCGGTCGACGGCGCCGGGGGGAAATTCGACGAGATGATGGTGTGCGCTGGAAAGCCAGTCGACCGACTCGTCGATCCTGCCGCCCTGCACCGCGCCCGGCAGCAGGGATTCGGCCGACCCGCTCAGCGCCTGCACGATTCCCTCGCGATCGATGACCAGGGTGGGGCAGGGCACGGCCGCCCACAAAGCGTCCAGGTCGATCTCGACGCCTAGGTGGGCACCCTCATGCATGCAGTTGACCTGTCAACGCGGGGAATTCGATTTGGCTGATGTCATGCCGACTCTACGCGTACTTGATTGCGACAGAGGTTGGTTCGCGCCGGCCAAGCATCGAACGTGCAGCGGAGGAGCCATTTCTCGACCCCTGTGCGGGGAGTTCTGCGGGCCGTCCCACCGACCTGCACCACGCGTGTCCGAGGGGGGACTTGAACCCCCACGCCCATTAGTAGGGCACTAGCACCTCAAGCTAGCGCGTCTGCCATTCCGCCACTCGGACAGGACCAACCGCATGGGTTGGCAGCTAAGGCTATCGGATTGTCTCACGCGCGCCCAATCCAGCCGGGCCGCTCAGCGCCGAGCCCGGCGGCCTCGGCAATGGTAGGAAAGGTGGTTGTGACCGCGCGCACCGAGAACCCGAACGACCCGAGTGACGATGTGGTCGAGGTCGTCAGCCGGCTGATCCGATTCGACACCACCAACACCGGCGAACCGGAGACGACTCGCGGCGAGGCCGAGTGCGCGCAGTGGGTCGCCGAGCAGCTCGCCCAGGTGGGCTACCTGCCCCAATATGTCGAGTCGGGGGCGCCGGGCCGCGGGAATGTGATCGCCCGCCTTGCGGGCGCGGACAGCTCGCGCGGCGCACTGCTGATCCACGGGCATCTCGACGTGGTGCCGGCCGAGCCGGCCGAGTGGAGCGTGCACCCGTTCTCCGGCGCGGTCAAAGACGGTTTCGTCTGGGGCCGCGGCGCCGTGGACATGAAGGACATGGTCGGGATGATGATCGTGGTCGCGCGGCAGCTGAAGCGGGCCGGGATCGTGCCGCCGCGCGATCTGGTGTTCGCCTTCCTCGCCGACGAGGAGCACGGCGGCAGCTATGGGGCACAATGGCTGGTCGACAACCGGCCCGACCTGTTCGAGGGCGTCACCGAGGCGATCGGCGAGGTGGGCGGCTTCTCGTTGACCGTGCCGCGCCGTGACGGGGGCGAGCGTCGGCTCTATCTGATCGAAACGGCCGAGAAGGGCCTGTCGTGGATGCGGCTGACCGCCCGTGGCCCGGCCGGACACGGATCCATGGTGCACGACCAGAACGCCGTCACCGCCGTCGCCGCGGCCGTCGCGCGGCTGGGCCGGCACCAGTTTCCGCTCGTGCTGACCGACACCGTCGCCCAGTTCCTGGCGGCCGTCGGTGAGGAGACCGGGCTGACGTTCGACGTCGAGTCGGACGACCTGGCGGGAGCGGTCGAAAAGCTCGGCCCGATGGCCCGGATGCTCAAGGCCGTGCTGCACGACACCGCGAACCCGACGATGCTCAAGGCCGGATATAAGGCGAACGTCGTCCCGGCCGTCGCCGAAGCGGTGGTCGACTGCCGCATCCTTCCGGGCCGCAAGGCGGCGTTCGAGGCCGAGGTCGACGAGCTGCTCGGCCCGGACGTGACCCGCGAATGGATCAAGGACTTCTCGTCGTACGAGACGAGCTTCGACGGTGACCTGGTGGACGCCATGAACGCCGCCGTGCTGGCCCTCGACCCGGACGCTCGGACGGTGCCCTACATGCTTTCCGGCGGAACCGACGCAAAATCGTTCGCGCGCTTGGGTATTCGTTGTTTCGGTTTCAGCCCGCTGCGGTTGCCGCCCGACCTTGATTTCACCGCGTTGTTCCACGGCGTCGACGAGCGGGTACCCGTGGACGCGCTGAGGTTCGGCACCGATGTGCTGGCCCACTTCCTGACACACTGCTGAAGACACGACACGGAACGAGAGGATCGCCCATGAGCACCGCGCCCGACCCGTACGCCGCGCTGCCGAAGCTGCCGACGTTCACCCTGACGTCCGACTCGATCACCGACGGCCAGCCGCTTGCCATGCCCCAGGTCAGCGGGATCATGGGCGCCGGCGGCGAAGACGTCAGCCCGCAGTTGAGCTGGTCGGGATTCCCGGGGGAGACCCGCAGCTTCGCCGTCACCGTCTACGACCCCGACGCGCCGACGGCCTCCGGGTTTTGGCACTGGGCGGTGGCCAACCTGCCGGCCGATGTCACCGAGCTGCCCGCCGGTGCGGGCGACGGAAGCAACCTGCCCGGCGACGCGCTGACGCTGGTCAACGACGCCGGGATGCGGCGCTACATCGGGGCGGCGCCGCCGCCGGGGCACGGGCCGCACCGCTACTACGTCGCGGTGCACGCCGTCGACGTCGACAAGCTCGACCTCGGCGAGGACGCCAGCCCCGCCTACCTCGGCTTCAACCTGTTCCAACACGCGATCGCGCGCGCCGTCATCCACGGCATCTACGAACAGAAGTAGGCAGCGGGCTCGGGCCCGAGATCACTTGCGCCACTTTCGTCCCGGTGTTTCCGCCGCGGCAAGATTTGTCGGCCTGTTGCCTCACGTCAAGATGCGCGCGAAGGCGGATTCGTTGCCTCACGTAAACGTGCGCGCTTGTTGACTTGAGC
>NZ_MVIJ01000036.1 GCF_002086735.1 Mycobacterium scrofulaceum
GCCTCGTCGGCGGTGGCGGCGGGGGCTGCTGACCGATCAGACGATCGGGCTAGGCGGCTCGTCCGGGTCGGCTGCGCCGGCCAACTCGAGTTGCATCCACGCGACGTCGTGCCAGCGGCCGTGTTTCCATTCGACACGCCGATAGAGGCCGGCGTCGTGAAAGCCGAATGAGCGGTGAAAGCCGTCGCTGGCCGCATTGGGTTGAGTGATGCCGGCGAAAGCGGTCCGATACCCGCGCTCCGTGAGCCTGCTCAGCAATCGCGTATAGAGCTGGCGGCCGCCACCGGTGCGGTGATGGTCGGGGCCGACGTAGATTCCGGTCTCGACCGACCACTGGAAGCTGGGCAGGCGCCGCAGCGCGTGCGCATAGGCGAAACCGGCCACCCGGCCGTCGCGTTCGAGGACAAGCCATTCGTGCGACTCACGGGCGGCCGCGATGCGGGCGGCCATCTCCTCCACGCTCGGCGCGTCGATTTCCCAGCTGACGGTCGTGTCCTCGACATACGGGCGATAGATCGCAAGGCACGCCGCGGCATCCTCTGTGGACGCCGGGCGCACTCCGCCGGTACTCGCCGACATGCCCGGCATTCTTCCAGGCGTGCAAGTGATTCGGCCAACGTCGAGTCATAAACCTTTGCGAACGCCCGCGGCGTGTCGTCGCAATAGGTTATGTGTCGCGGCGGCCGAGAATTATGCGTCGCGGCGGCCGAGAGTTATGCGTCGCGGCGGCCGCGAGTTATGTGTCGAGCGCCAAGTCCTTGCGGAAACGCTGCATGCCGTCGATCTTGTCGTCCAGCGACGCGTCGGGACCGGTGTAGAACATCCACGGCATGGTGATGATGCCCGTAATGCCGGCGTCGGCGGCGCGCTGGTAGTCGGCCGTGGTGAAGGCGTCGGTCAGCGGCGTGAGGATGGTGAAATCGTCCATCGACAAACCGTTTTCGGCCCGCAAATCCCGCAGCCGGCCAACCGCCTCGATGGCGCGTTCGGTGTTGATCAGGTCGCCGATCCAGCCGTCGTTGCGGGCGGCGCGGCGCAGCGCGATGTCGCTGAGCCCGCCGACGTACACCGGGATCGGCGGCGGCGTCGGCTCCATCTCCAGCCGCGGCGCCCGGTAGAACGCGCCGTCGAACTCCGTCCAGCCCGGCCGCCACAGCGCCCGCATCAGGTCGATGATCTCGTCGGTCCGCTTGCCGCGCGCCTCGAACCGTTCGCCCATCAACGCGAATTCCTCCCGACACCAGCCGACGCCGATGCCGAGCTCCACGCGGCCCGACGCCAGAACAGCGGCGGTGCCAATAGCTTTGGCGGCCGAATACGGGTTTCGCATCGCCGGGATGTAGACGGTAGTGACGAACCGCAGCCGCGTGGTGACCTGAGCCAGCGCGCCGGCCAGGACCCATGGATCGGGCCAGTCGGTGAACGGCCGCCAGCGCCGCTCGCCGTCCTTGGTGTAGGGGTACGGCGTGTCCAGGGTTTCCAGGTTGACGACGTGGTCGGGAATCCCTATGCCGTCATAGCCGAGTTCGTCTGCGGCCCTGGCGAGCTCGATGATCTCCCGGGTGTTCAGGAATGCGCTGCTGATGTAGAACTTCATTGGCCTTCCCGCGCCCACGCCGGTTCGATGAAGATGCCCTCGGCCTCCACGGTGACGCCCGCGGCGTCCGAAATAGTGCCGCGCGCAAAGACTTTGCGGCCCTCCTTGCCGTCGACCCATGCCTCGCAGCGGAGCGGGCCCAGCGGGGTTCCGCGCAGGTACTTCACGGTGATCGTGCCGGTGAAACGCGCCTTGGACAGCCCTTCGCTGGCCGCCTCACCGAGCATGTGGTCGAGCACCAGGGCGCTGACGCCGCCGTGCACCAGCTTGGGCGGGCCCTCGTAGGCCGACCCGAGGACGAACTCGCTCCAGCAGCGCCCACCACCGTCGTGGTGGACGACGATGGGCGGCGCGATCGGGTTGCACACGCCGATCGCGGCGTTGCCCAACGGCAACGGGCGGCCGTCGACGCGGTAGCTCACCCCGACCGGCCGGGTCCGTTGCCGCAACGACTCGGTGACGGCCTCGATCGCGGAGCGCGCCTGGTCGACGACGCCGTCGTCGACCTCGGTCCGGATGGTGGCGTCGACCAGTTCACGGACGGCGTCGGCCAACGGGGCGTACAGGGCTGTCACCCGCTCGGCCTCCGCCGCGTCGAGCACCTCGAATATGGCGTCCAACGCGCCGGCCTCTTGACTCAACTTCCAAACACCTTCCGTACCACTGCTTTTGCGCGTCGCGTGACCCGCAGATAGTTGTCCAGGAATTCCCCGCCGTCGTCGCTCGGCCAGCCGGCCGCCACGGCGACCGCGTTGAGCTGGCGTCCGGGCCCGGGCAGCTGGTCGGTCGGCTTGCCGCGGACCAGCACCAGCGCGTTGCGGGCCCGGGTGGCGGTCAGCCACGCCTGCCGCAGCAGGTCGACCTCTTCGGCGTCCACCAGGCCCGCCGCGGCGATCGCGTCCAGGCACTGCAGTGTCGAGGTGTTGTGCAGGGCCGGAATCTCGTGCGCGTACCGCAGCTGCATCAGCTGCACGGTCCATTCGATGTCGGCCAGCCCCCCGCGGCCCAGCTTGGTGTGCGTGTTGGGGTCGGCGCCGCGCGGCAGCCGCTCCGACTCGACGCGGGCCTTGATGCGGCGGATCTCGCGGACCGCCTCGGCGGACACCCCATCGCGCGGGTATCGCGTCTTGTCGGCCATCAACATGAACCGCTGGCCGAGCTCCGCGTCGCCGGCGACGGCGTGCGCGCGCAACAGGGCCTGGATCTCCCACGGCTGCGCCCACTGCTCGTAGTAGGCGGCGTAGGCGCCCAGCGTGCGCACCAGCGGACCCTGCCGGCCCTCGGGCCGCAGGTTGGCGTCCACCTCCAGCGGCGGGTCGACGCTGGGCGTGCCCAGCAGCGTGCGCACCTGCTCGGCGACGGTCGTCGACCACCGGATCGCCGCCGAGTCCTCGACGCCGGCGGCGGCCTCGCAGACGAACATCACGTCGGCGTCGGACCCGTAGCCCAGCTCGGCACCGCCCAGCCTGCCCATGCCGATCACCGCGATGGCCGCCGGCGCTTTTCCTTTGTCGGAGCCGTCCTTGGGCAGGTTGGCGCGGACGATCGCGTCCAACGCGGCCTGCAGCACGGCCACCCACACCGAGGTGAGCCCCCGGCACACGTCGGTGACCTCCAAAAAGCCGAGCAGGTCGGCGGAGCCGATGCGGGCCAGCTCGCGGCGGCGCAGCGTGCGGGCGGCCGCGATCGCGCGCACCGCGTCGGGATGGCGGCTGGCCGAGGCGACCAACGCCCGCGCCACCGCGGCCGGGTCCGACTCGAGCAGTTTGGGCCCCGCCACGCCGTCGCTGTAGTCCTGAATCACCCTGGGCGCCCGCAACAGCAGGTCCGGCACGTAGGCGGAGGTGCCCAGCACGTGCATGAGCCGCTTGGCCACCGCGGGCTTGTCGCGCAGCGTCGACAGATACCAGTTCTCCCCGCCCAGCGCCTCGGACAGCCGGCGGTAGGCCAACAGCCCGCCGTCGGGGTCGGGCGCGTACGACATCCAGTGCAGCAGCCGTGGCAGCAGCACCGACTGCACGCGACCGCGCCTGCCGCTCTGGTTGACCAGCGCCGACATGTGTTTCAACGCCGTCTGCGGCCCCTCATAACCGAGCGCGGCCAGCTGGCGTTCGGCCGCCTCCGCCGTCATGCCGTGCCCGATCTCGAGCCCCGCCGGGCCGATCGACTCCAGCAGCGGCTGGTAGAAGAGCTTGGCGTGCAGCTGCGACACCCGCAGGTTCTGGTGCCGCAGCTCTTCGCGCAGCACGCCGGCGGCGTCGTTGCGCCCGTCGGGCCGGATATGAGCGGCGCGCGCCAGCCAGCGCACCGCCTCCTCGTCGTCGGCCTCGGGCAACAGGTGGGTGCGCTTGAGCCGCTGCAGCTGCAGCCGGTGCTCGAGCAGCCGGAGGAACTCGTAGGAGGCGGTCAGGTTCGCCGCGTCCTCTCGTCCGATGTAGCCGCCCTGGCCCAGCGCGTCCAGCGCGTCCACCGTCGAAGCCACGTGCAGCGAATCGTCGCTGCGGCCGTGCACCAGCTGCAGCAGCTGCACCGCGAACTCCACGTCCCGCAACCCGCCGCTGCCCAGTTTGATCTCGCGGCCGCGGACGTCGGCGGGCACCAGCTGCTCGACCCGGCGGCGCATCGCCTGCACCTCGGCGACGAAATCCTCCCGCTCGCAGGCGACCCACACCATCGGCATCAGCGCGGTCAGATACCGCTCGGCGAGCTCCCGATCCCCCACGGCCGCACGGGCTTTCAGCAGCGCCTGGAACTCCCACGTCTTGGCCCAGCGCTGGTAGTAGGCGACGTGCGATTCGACGGTGCGAACCAGCTCGCCGCTGCGGCCCTCCGGCCGCAGCCCGGCGTCGACCTGGAAGAAGGCCTCCGAGGCGACCCGCATCATCTCGCCGGCCAGCCGGGTGGTGAGCGGGTCGGCGCGCTCGCTCACGAAGATGACGTCGACGTCGCTGACGTAGTTCAGTTCGCGGGCACCGCATTTGCCCATCGCGATCACCGCCAGTCGCGGCGGCGTGCGGTCGCCGCACACGCCGGCCTCGGCCACCCGCAGCGCGGCCGCCAGCGCGGCGTCCGCCAAGTCCGACAGCTGGGCGCCGACCACCGTGAACGGCAGCACCGGTTCGTCTTCCACCGTCGCGGCCAGGTCGAGCGCGGCGAGCACCAGCAGCTGATCGCGGTACAGGGTCTGCAGGCGCGCCACCGCCGAGCCGGGCGCCTGCAGCGCCTCGTCGACGCACTCGGTGAATGCCGCCTGCAGCTCCTCGTGCGTCGGCAATTTGGCCTTGCCGCGCAACAGTTTCCACGATTCTGGATGGGCGGCCAGGTGGTCCCCCAGCGCCAGCGACGAGCCGAGCACGGCGAACAGCCGCCCGCGCAAGGGCCGTTCGGTGAGCAGGGCGGCGTTGAGCTCGTCCCAGTCGGTGTCGGGGTTTTCCGCCAACCGGATCAGCGCGCGCAGCGCGGCGTCGGGGTCGGGTGCGCGCGAGAGCGACCACAGCAGGTCGACGTGGGCTTGGTCGTCGTGGTCAGACCAACCCAGTTGGGTCAGGCGCTCGCCCGCGGTGGGGTCGACCAGGCCGAGCCGGCCCACGCTGGGCAGCCGGGGGCGCTGCGTCGCGGGTTTGGTCACGCCCACGACCGTATCTCAACCCCCTGGCCTGCGGCGGCAAGGCGGGCTGCCCGTCGGTGCCGGCGCCGGCTACAGCGACAGGTAGGTGCTCAGCTCGTAGGGGGTGACGTGGCTGCGGTAGTTGGCCCATTCGGTGCGCTTGTTGCGCAGGAAGAAGTCAAAGACGTGCTCGCCCAGGGTCTCCGCGACGAGCTCGGAAGACTCCATGGCGCGCAGCGCGCTGTCCAGGCTGCTCGGCAGTTCGCGGTAACCCATCGCGATCCGCTCCTCGGGCGTCAGGTCCCAGACGTTGTCCTCGGCCTGGGGCCCCAGCACGTAGCCCTTCTCCACCCCGCGCAGCCCGGCGGCCAGCAGCACGGCGAACGCCAGGTAGGGGTTGCAGGCCGAGTCGGGGCTGCGCACCTCGATGCGCCGCGACGACGTCTTGTGCGGCGTGTACATCGGCACCCGCACCAGCGCCGAGCGGTTGGCGGCCCCCCACGACGCCGCGGTGGGCGCCTCCCCGCCCTGCACCAGCCGCTTGTAGGAGTTGACCCACTGGTTGGTGACGGCGCTGATCTCCGAGGCGTGCTCGAGGATGCCGGCGATGAACGACTTGCCGACATCGGACAGCTGCAGCGGGTCGTCGGGGCTGTGGAAGGCGTTCACGTCGCCCTCGAACAGGCTCATGTGGGTGTGCATCGCCGAGCCGGGATGCTGCCCGAACGGCTTGGGCATGAACGACGCCCGGGCGCCGTTCTCGATGGCGATCTCCTTGATGACGTAGCGGAACGTCATCACGTTGTCGGCCATCGACAGGGCGTCGGCGAAGCGCAGGTCGATCTCCTGCTGGCCGGGCGCGCCCTCGTGGTGGCTGAATTCCACCGAGATGCCCATGAATTCGAGGGCCTCGATCGCGTGCCGGCGGAAGTTCGAGGCGGAGTCGTGCACCGCCTGGTCGAAGTAGCCCGCGTTGTCCACCGGGACCGGCACCGACCCGTCGTTGGGGCCGGGCTTGAGCAAGAAGAATTCGATTTCGGGGTGGACGTAGCACGAGAAGCCGAGGTCGTTGGCCTTCTGCAGCTGGCGGCGCAGCACGTGCCGCGGGTCGGCCCACGACGGCGAGCCGTCGGGCATGGTGATGTCGCAGAACATTCGCGCCGAGTGGTGGTGGCCACCGGAGGCCCACGGCAGCACCTGGAAGGTCGACGGGTCCGGGTTGGCGACGGTGTCGGATTCCGAGACCCGGGAGAAGCCCTCGATCGACGAACCGTCGAACCCGATCCCCTCTTCGAAGGCACCTTCGAGTTCGGCCGGGGCGATGGCGACGGACTTGAGGAAACCGAGCACATCGGTGAACCACAGCCGAACGAAGCGGATATCCCGTTCCTCCAGGGTGCGGAGGACGAACTCCTTCTGGCGATCCATATCCCGAACAGTAGGCAACGGCTGTTAAATCTGTGTTACCGACTCGCGATCGGAACCGTTGCGAACATTGCAAACAGGCTGCTCAGTGCGGTCAGGACTGGCACCGGTAGGACGGGGGTGGCAACACGCCCGCAACCAGGTAACGCATGACGGCGGTGTCCACACACTGGTCCCCGTTGAACACCGCGGTGTGCTGGGTCGCGTCGTAGGTGATCAGTGGGGCGCCGAGCTGGCGGGCGAGGTTGACTCCCGCTTGATACGGCGTGGCCGGGTCGTGGGTGGTGGAGACGACGACGACCTTGCCCGGCGCCGCGGGCGACGCGACGTGCGGCGTCGACGTCGCCGGCACCGGCCACAGCGCGCACAGGTCCCGGGGGGCGTCGCCGGTGAACTGCCCGTAGCTCAGGAACGGGGCCGCCTGGCGGATGCGCTGATCGGCGGAGACCCAGCTCGCCGAGTCTTTCGGTGTGGGCGCGTCGACACAGCGGATCGCGTTGAACGCGTCCTGATCGTTGGTGTAGTGCCCGCCGCGGTCCCGGCCCTCGTAGTCGTCGGCGAGCAGCAGCAGGTCGCCCGCGTCGGTGCCGCGCTGCAGCCCGAGCAGGCCACTGGTCAGGTACTTCCAGTGCGCCGGGGTGTAGAGCGCGTTGATGGTGCCGGTGGTCGCGTCGGCGTAGCTCAGGCCGCGCGGGTCCGCCGTGCGACCCGGCTTGGCGACCAGCGGGTCGACCAGCGCGTGGTACCGGTTGACGAACTGGGCCGGGTCGGTGCCCAGGGGGCAGCCCGCCGAGCGGGCGCAGTCGGCGGCGTAGTCGTTGAAAGCGGTTTGGAATCCCGCCATCTGCCGGACGTTCTCGTCGACCGGGCCGACGGTCGGGTCGATCGCGCCGTCGAGCACCATCGTCCGGACGTGGGCGCCGAAGCGCTCCAGGTAGGCGGTGCCCAGCTCGGTGCCGTAGCTGTAGCCGAGGTAGTTGATCTGATCGTCGCCCAGCGCCTGGCGGACCATGTCCATGTCGCGGGCCACCGACGCGGTGCCGACGTTGGCCAGAAACGCCGTCCCCATCCGGCTCACGCACTGCCGGGCCAGCTGGTCGTAGAGCTGTTCGATGTGCGCCACGCCGGCCGGGCTGTAGTCGACCATCGGCTCGCGCCGGTAGGCGTCGAACTCGGCGTCCGAGCGGCAGCGCAGGGCCGGGGTGGAGTGGCCCACCCCGCGCGGGTCGAAGCCGACCAGGTCGAAGTTGCGCCGGATCGGCGTGGCGTCCAGGTCCGGCGCCATCCCGGCCACCATGTCGACCGCGGACCCGCCGGGACCGCCGGGATTGACCAGCAGCGAGCCGATCCGTTGACCGGTGGCCGGCACCCGGATCACCGCCAGCTTGGCCTGCCCCGCCGCCGGATTGTCGTAGTCCACCGGCACCGAGACGGTGGTGCACTGCGCGGTGGGGATTTCGCTTGTGTCCGTGCCGAATTGGCCGCAGCTTCCCCACGTCTGCGGCAACGCGGCCGACGGCCTCGGGGCGGGCGTCTGCCCGGCGCCGGGTTCCGGGGTGGCGCCCGCGACCGGCATTCCGATCGCCGAGTTGGCGGCCAGCAACCCGAATGACAGCAGCGCCGAGCTAAAGGTTCTCCGGCGCGACATGGCAGTCATCGTGTCAGCCGCGGGTACCCGAAGCGGCGCGAAACGGTTACGCCTTGGTCTCGTCTGGGCCCGCCCGACGCGCTAGTTTGCGTTCGGCCTCAGACCCGTACGGGCACTAGCATTTTGCGCCGCTGGGCGGCGTGGCGCCGCCGACCAGATAGGCCGTCACGTAGTTGTCGATGCAACTGTCGCCCTGGAACACCACCGTGTGCTGGGTTCCGTCGTAGGTGAGCAGCGAGCTGCGCAGCTGATTGGCCAGATCGACCCCGGCCTTGTAGGGGGTCGCCGGGTCGTGGGTGGTCGACACCACCACGGTCGGCGCCAGTCCGGGCGCGGAGATGGTGTGCGGCTTGCTCGTCGGCGGCACCGGCCAGAACGCGCAGGTGCCCAGCGGGGCGTCGCCCGTGAAGCTGCCGTAGCTCATGAACGGCGCGATCTCGCGGGAGCGCCGATCTTCGTCAATCACCTTGGCGCGGTCGGTGATCGGCGGCTGATCGACGCAGTTGATCGCGACCCGCGCGTCGGTGGCGTTGGTGTAGTGGCCGTGCGCGTCGCGGCGCATGTACATGTCGGCCAGGGCCAGCAGGGTGTCACCGCGGTGGTTGACCAGTTCGCTCAGCCCGTCGGTCAGGTGGTGCCACAACGTCGGCGAGTACAGCGCCATGATCGTGCCGACGATGGCGTCGCTATAGCTCAGTCCCCGTGGGTCGCTCGTCGGCACCGGCCGGCCGACCATCGGGTTGTTCGGGTCGACCAGCGGATCCACCAGGCTGTGGTAGACGTCGACGGCCTTGGCCGGGTCGGTGCCTAGGGGGCAGGTCGGTTGCTTCGCGCAGTCGGCGGCGTAGTCGTTGAACGCGTCCTGAAAACCCTTGGCCTGGCGCAGGTCCGCCTCGATGGGGTCGGCGTTGGGGTCGACCGCGCCGTCGAGGATCATCGCCCGCACCTTGTCGGGGTAGGCCTCGGCGTAGGCAGAGCCGATCCGGGTGCCGTAGGAGTAGCCGAGGTAGGTCAGCTTGTCGTCGCCCAGGGCCGCGCGGATCGCGTCCAGGTCCCTGGCCACGTTGACCGTGCCGACATTGGCCAGGAAGTTCTTGCCCATCTTGTCGACGCAGCGACCGACGAACTCCTTGGTTTCGTCTTCGATGTGGGCCACGCCGGCCGGGGTGTAGTCGACGTTGGGCTCAGTACGCAGGCGGTCGTTGTCGGCGTCGGAGTTGCACCAGATGGACGGTCGCGACGATCCCACCCCGCGCGGGTCGAAGCCGACCAGATCGAACCGTTCGCGGACCCGCTTCGGCAGCGACTGAACCACACCCAGGGCGGCTTCGATACCGGACTCGCCGGGACCCCCGGGGTTGATCACCAACGAGCCGATCTTGTCCCCGGTGGCGGGAAAGCGAATCATGGTCAGCGTCGCCACGTCCCCGTCGAGGTGGTCGTAGTCGACCGGCACCGCGAGCTTGCCGCACAGCGCGCCGGCGGGAATCTTGGCCTTCGGGTTGGACGACCGGCACGGTGTCCACTCCACCGCCTGCCCCAGCTTGGGTTCGGCCAGCAGGGCGCGCCCCCCGACGACGCGCACGCAGCCCGCGAGCAGGAGCGCCACGGCCGCGAACGCCGTCCAGACCAGCAGCGTGCGCGCGAACGTGACGCGGCGAGACAGACCCATGCCAACATATGCTGCCAGAGGAAACCTGAGATCATCGTGAGCGGCACCGCCGGCCGGCTACCGGGTGGCCGCGAGCAGCTCCTCCATCACCGCCGCGAACTCGTCGGCCATCTCCCACAGGTCGGGCAACAGGTCGGGGCACGAGATCAGCCCGATGTCGAGCTTGCCCTGCAGCGACATCGCGGTGATGTTGAGTCCCGACCCGTGGAAGATGGGCCCCAGCGGGTACATCGCCTTGACCTCGCAGCCCAGCATGTACAGCGGGTCCTGCGGGCCCGGCACGTTGGACACCACCAGGTTGTGCACCGGCATGCTGTCGGTGAACCGCGTCCTGGCATAGAGCCGCATCGCGATGCCGAAAACGGCCGGCGCGGCGAATTGCGTCCAATCCTGTAACAGCGAGGCGCCGATCGCAGAACTGTGCTCCTTGGCAACCGAATTCGCCTGCGCGATGGCCTTGAGCCGCTCCGCGGGATCGGCTATCTGGGTATGCAGGCAGGAAAACATCGCCGACACCTGATTGCGGCCGGGGCGGTCGGATTTGCCGTGCACGGAAACCGGCACCGACGCCACCAGTGACGAGCCCGGCAAAGCGTTCCGGTCGGCCAGATATTGGCGTAGCACACCGGAAACCAACGCCATCACCACGTCGTTGACTTTGACGCCCTCGAATCGGTTCTTCACCCGCTTGACGTCGTCGAGATCCAATTCCGCGAAGGCGATGTTCCGGCGGTCCGTGATCCGGGCGTTGAAGACGGTGGCCGGCGCGGCGAACGGCCGCGCCATGGCCTGGCCGTCGCGCGCCCGGCGCAGCGTCGCCAACGCCGAGGAAACGGTGCCGGGCACGACGTTGGCCAGCTGCAGTGGCCGAGCGGCGAACCGGACCAGCCCGCCGGCGGCGATCTGCCATCCGCTGGCGCCGCCCACCCCGCCGGCCGGCTCCGGCGCCGGGGCGTCGGCTTCGGTGCCGCACAGCTGCGACATCAGGTTGGCGCCGGTCACCCCGTCGACGCCGGCGTGGTGCACCTTGGTCATCACCGCCAGCCGCGCTTGCGGGTCGTCGGCGCGGGTGCCCGCCACGCCCTCGATGACCCACATCTCCCACAGCGGTCGTCGCCGGTCCAGCGGCGACTCCGCGATGTGACCGCAGATCTCCGCGAGCTCGGCCCGACCGCCCGGTGCGGGCAGCGCGATGCGGTGCAGATGGCGGTCGAGGGCGAAGTTGTCGTCATCCACCCAGACCGGATGGTCGAGGTTGAGCGGGCTGTTGGCCAGCTTCTCGCGGAATTCCGGGATCGCCTTGATCCGGAGCGACAGCGCGTCGCGCAGCCGGTCGAAGGTGTACCCGCCGGGCATCGTCGAGGCGTCCAGCTCCATGATCGAGCACACGTGCATCGGCTGCGACGACGTCTCCAGGTAGAGGAAGCTGGCGTCGAGTCCGCTGAGCCGCTGCATGCCCTGCATGGTATGTCTCACATCACACGGGCGGTGCAACCGCGCAGCGGAGATGGCAGAATGGCACCGTCAGCCGAACCCGGGGACCCGCCCAGGAACTCTTTACCTGAGGGCCACGAGGATCGAACCGACCACCACTAGGGACAATGATGTCTGAGCAGAACATTTATGGTGCGGGCGCGTCCGAGCAGGCACAGCCGCTCACCAAGATCCGCACCCACCACCTGCAGAAGATGAAGGCCGAGGGGCACAAGTGGGCCATGCTCACGGCCTACGACTATTCGACCGCCCGCATTTTCGACGAGGCCGGCATTCCGGTGCTGCTGGTCGGCGACTCGGCCGCCAACGTGGTGTACGGCTACGACACCACGGTGCCCGTGTCGATCGACGAAATGATTCCGCTGGTCCGCGGCGTCGTGCGCGGCGCCCGGCACGCGCTGGTCGTCGCGGACCTGCCGTTCGGCAGCTACGAGGCGGGACCGGCCGCGGCGCTGGCGTCGGCCACCCGATTCATGAAGGAGGGCGGCGCACACGCCGTCAAGCTCGAGGGCGGCGAGCGGGTGGCCGAGCAGATCGCCTGCCTCACCGCGGCGGGCATTCCCGTGATGGCCCACATCGGCTTCACGCCGCAAAGCGTGAACAGCCTGGGTGGCTTCCGGGTGCAGGGCCGCGGGGATGCCGCCGAGCAGACGGTCGCCGACGCGATCGCCGTCGCGGAAGCCGGGGCGTTCTCCGTCGTCATGGAGATGGTGCCCGCCGAGCTGGCCACCCAGATCACCGGCAAGCTGACCATCCCGACCGTCGGAATCGGGGCCGGCCCCAACTGCGACGGTCAGGTCCTGGTCTGGCAGGACATGGCCGGCGTCAGCAGCGGCAAGGCCGCCCGGTTCGTCAAGCGGTTCGCCGACGTCGGCGCGGAATTGCGCCGGGCCGCAATGCAATATGCGCAAGAGGTGGTCGAGGGGACCTTCCCCGCCGACGAACACTGCTTCTGACCCCCGCGCCCGGCCCGCTCTTGCCGGTTCGTGACGAAAAGCGAAACTCGTTGTGAGCCAAGTCTGTACGATTGCTCTTAGATAGGGTCTCGACTTCGAGAGCAAGGGTGAACACATCGACCGGGGGATTCGTGGTGACTTCGTGCACCGCCGAACGGTGCTGAAGCTACCGCTGTTGTTGGCAGGAGGCGCTGCACTGGTCCGAGCACCTCGCGCGGTCGCGAAACCCGCGCCTGGCACCTCGCCGCAGGCAAGCCGCTGGTCTCCCGAGCGCGCGAACCGGTGGTACGAGGCGCAGGGCTGGCCGGTCGGGGCGAACTTCATCACGTCGAACGCGATCAACCAGCTGGAGATGTTTCAGCGCGAGACGTTCGACGCCCGGCGCATCGACACCGAACTGGGCTGGGCCCGGGCCACCGGCCTCAACGCGGTGCGGGTCTTCCTGCACGACCTGCTGTGGGCGCAGGACCCCCGGGGCCTGCAGATCCGGCTCGCCCAGTTCGTCGACATCGCGGCGCGCCACGACATCAGGCCGCTGTTCGTCTTGTTCGACTCCTGTTGGGATCCGCACCCGGAGGCCGGCCCGCAGCGCGCGCCGACGCCCGGCGTGCACAACTCCGGTTGGGTGCAAAGCCCGGGTGCGCAACGCCTGGGTGACCGCGGTTACCTGCAGACCCTGCGCAGCTACGTGACCGGGGTGCTGACCCAATTCCGCTCCGACGACCGCGTCTTGGGCTGGGACCTGTGGAACGAGCCCGACAATCCGTCGAAGTACTACCGCTCGGTCGAGCGGGACGACAAGCTGGACCTGGTCGCCGATCTCCTCCCGCAGGTGTTCGGCTGGGCCCGTTCCGTCGATCCGTGCCAACCGCTGACGAGCGGCGTGTGGGACGGCGAGTGGGCCGACGCCGGGAGCCGCAGCGAGATCAGCGGCATCCAGCTGGACAACTCCGACGTGATCACGTTCCACTCCTACGCCGGGCCGGCGGAATTCGAGAGCCGCATCGCCGAGCTCACGCCGCAGGGGCGCCCGATCCTGTGCACCGAATACATGGCCCGCCCGTTGGGCAGCACGGTGCCGGATGTGCTGCCCGTCGCCAAGCGCCACAACGTCGGCGCGTTCAACTGGGGGCTGGTCGCCGGGAAGACCCAAACGTTCTTCCCCTGGGATTCATGGGAGCACCCGTACACGGCGATGCCCACCGAGTGGTTCCACGACCTGCTCGCGCCCGACGGACGGCCGTTCCGCGATCCCGAGATTCAGACCATCCGCCAGCTGGGCGGGCTCGCGATGCATCTCCGCGAGGACCCGCCGCCCAGCTGAGCTACTGACACCGATTGTGAAAATCGGTCAGCGGCTGGCGAATGCCCTCCAGGTCGGCGTGCGTCTGCGGGTTGGCGTCCATGTACTGCTTGAGCTGGTCGCGGGCATCGGCCCGGGGCTGGCCGCGCAGGCTGGTGAAGTAGGCGTTCACGTCCGGGTGGGTGAACAGGTACGCCGACGTCGCGGCGGCGACACCCGCCGATACCCGGGCGAGGTCGGCCGCCGTGCAGTTGGGCGCCGACGAGGGCGCGGGGGCCGGCTCGGGCGCGTCCGTTCCCCCATCCGCACCGGCCGGGCCGGCGCCGGTGAAAAGCACTGCCACAGCGGCCGCGCCCGCCGCCATTGCGCCGGCAAATACTCGCGTCCTGCCACGGGCAAAAGACACCATGGAGCGCTCCTTCATCTCCGCATCCGAAAGCCGACCCGTACGGCAAAACCATAAGTGGTTTTCGGGCCGCGCATGCGGCATTCCGGCGCGGAACAATGCGCGGAAGAATTGCGGGGCCCGGCATCAATTCCGACCGCCTCCGATGGGGGCGTCGATATACTCCAATTCTTCATTCGCCCAGTGCGATGACTCGAGGGGGTGCACGGTGGCAGGAAGCAGTTCGGGGATGACTGCGCGCCGCTGGATCGTGCTGGTGTCGGCGGCGATGGCGTCGGTTCCGGGAATCCTCGTCGCCACGCATTCCGCCGACCGGGCGGAGGCGACCGTGTGCGTGGGCGCCGGCCGGCGCATCTCGGTGAGCGGCTGCACCGACATCGGCGACACGATCGCCCGCTACGTCCCGCCGCCGGCCGCGTACGCGCCGCTGCCGGAGGACAGCACGCCTCCTCCCCCGCCGCCTTAACACCGAGGCCGTCGCCGCCCTTCGCGCGACCGCGGTATGGCAGGCTATGGGAGCCCATCACTACCGTCACGACGTTCAAGGCCGCGGCCACGCGCCCTCAACGGAGCCGAAAATGCCTGCAAAAGCGCCGCAAACCTCGCGCCATCGCGAGGTGGAGCGCAAGTTCGACGTCGGCGAGTCCACCGTGTCACCTTCGTTCGAAGGCATCGCCGCGGTGGCGCACGTCGACAAATCGCCGACTCAGACGCTGGACGCGACGTACTTCGACACCTCGACACAGGACCTCGCCCGCAACAAGATCACGCTGCGCCGCCGCACCGGTGGCTCCGACGCTGGGTGGCACCTGAAGCTCCCGGCCGGGCCGGAAGTCCGCACCGAGATTCGGGTGCCGCTGGACGCGTCCGGGCCCGACACCGTGCCGCAGGAGCTGGTGGACGTCGTGCTGGCGATCGTCCGCGACCGCCCGCTGGAACCGGTCGCGCGCATCACCACCCGGCGCGAGACCCAGGTGTTGTACGCCGCCGACGGCACACCGCTGGCGGAGTTCTGCAACGACCACGTCACCGCGTGGTCGGCCCATAGCACCGACGACGCCGACGTGGAGCCCACCCAGCAGGAGTGGCGCGAATGGGAGCTCGAACTCATCGAGACGGGTGAGGCAACGGACGGTACCCCCGACACCGACCTGCTGAACCGGTTGGGCAATCGGCTGCTCGACGCCGGCGCCGCGCCCGCCGGTCACGCCTCCAAGCTGGCGCGGGTGCTGGGCACGGCGCCACCGCCCAACGGCAGCCAACCCGCCGGGCACCCGCTGCAGCGCGCGGTGGCCGAGCAGATTCGCGAATTGCTGGTGTGGGATCGGGCCGTGCGGGCCGACGCCTTCGATTCCGTTCACCAGATGCGGGTCACCACCCGCAAGCTGCGCAGCCTGCTGCGCGATTACCAGGAAGCGTTCGGATTGCCCGACGACGGGTGGGTCCTCGACGAACTGCGTGAGTTGGCCGGCATCCTGGGCATCGCGCGCGACGCCGAGGTGCTTGCCGAGCGCTACGAGCGCGATTTGGACGGGCTGGCACCGGATTTGGTGCGGGGCCCGGTGCACGAGCGGCTGGTCGGCGGCGCCCAGCGCCGCTACCAGACCGGGCTGCGCCGCTCGCTGATCGCGATGCGGTCGCAGCGCTACTTCCGGCTGCTCGACGCTCTCGAGGCGATCGCCGCGCAGCCCCCCGGCAGCGCCGCGGGCGAAGAAGGCGAGGAACACGCGCCGGTCACCATCGACGCCGCCTACAAGAAGGTGCGCAAGGCCGCCAAAGCCGCCGCCGAGGTCGACCCGCAACACCCGGACCATCCGCACGAGCGCGACGAGGCGATACACCGGATCCGCAAGCGGGCCAAGCGACTTCGCTACACCGCGGCCGCCACCGGCGCGGACAAGGTGTCCGAGCAGGCAAAGGCCGTCCAGTCGCTGCTCGGTGACCACCAGGACAGCGTGGTCAGCCGCGAACACCTGCGGCACGAATCCGAGGCCGCGTACGCGGCCGGCGAGGACACCTTCACCTATGGCCTGCTGTACCAACAGGAGGCCGACTTGGCCGAGCGGTGCGAGCAGCAGCTCGACGACGCGTTGCGCAAACTGGCGAAGGCGGTACGCAAGGCCGGCTGAGCCCCGCGAGACTGTAACTGGCGACGCGTTTACTCGGCGAACGCGTCGCGGAATACGGTTTCGCGGAGGTGTGGGGCGGGGCGGGCGAGTTGGCCTGTAAGCCGGATTCTGTTCTGCGCGCCCCCGGAGACCGGAGACGCACAGCGGCGACCATCCATCTGGACACACCGTCACCGGGTGCCTCGAGCGGCCTACCCGCAGGCTCGGGCGAGCAACCCTCGGACGCCTGCGCGGCCGCACCCTTCGGTGCGGCCTTCTTGGCCTTGCTTCGGGTGGGGTTTGCCTAGCCGCCCCGGTCACCCGGGGCGCTGGTGCGCTCTTACCGCACCGTTTCACCCTTACCACCGCGAGGGTGGCGGTCTGCTTTCTGTGGCACTGTCCCGCGAGTCACCTCGGATTGCCGTTAGCAATCACCCTGCTCTGTGAAGTCCGGACTTTCCTCGAACCGCCTCGCGACGGTCCGCGGCCGCCCGGCCAACTCGTCCGCGACGATCCACGGTACTACCTGCGCGATGCGGGGGCCAGCAACCATTGCCGGCCTCCCCCGGTGCGGCTCTATCGTGGACTTCGCACCCCGGCACCTCGCACGCACGCACACGGAAGGGCGCAGATGTCCCGCTGGAAGAAGCGCGTCGACTCCGGCGACTGGGACGGCGTCGCCGCCGCGGTCGACGCGTACGGCGGGGCGCTGCTGCCGCGCCTCGTCACTGGCGGCGAGGCGGCCCGCCTGCGCAACCTCTACGGCGTCGACGGCCTGTTCCGCTCGACCGTCGACATGGAACCCCGCCGGTACGGCGCCGGACAGTATCGCTACTTCCAGGCGCCGTATCCCGACCCGATCGAAGAGCTCAAACAGGCGCTGTATCCCCGGCTGTTGCCCATCGCCCGCGACTGGTGGTGCAAGCTGGGCCGCGACGCGCCGTGGCCGGACAGCCTCGACGATTGGCTGGCAACCTGCCATGCGGCCGGCCAGACCAGGTCCACCGCGCTCATGCTCAGGTACGGCCCGGGCGACTGGAACGCGCTGCACCGGGACCTGTACGGGGACTTGGTTTTTCCGCTGCAGGTGGTAATCAACCTGAGCGACCCCGACGCCGACTACACCGGCGGCGAATTCCTGCTCGTCGAACAGCGGCCCCGTGCGCAGTCCCGCGGCACCGCAACGCAATTGCCGCAGGGGCACGGATTCGTGTTCACCACGCGGGAGCGGCCGGTGCCCTCGAGCCGGGGCTGGTCGGCCGCACCGGTGCGCCACGGTGTGTCGGTGGTGCGTTCCGGCGAGCGCTATGCGATGGGCCTGATCTTTCACGACGCGGCCTGAGCGTTATTCGCCTCGCCGCAGGACGATCACGTTGTCCTGCAGAGTCGCGGCTTGACCGTCGGGCCCTACCGTCTCCCGTTCCGCCGTCTCGGTCCGCACCGGAGTCCAGGCGCTGTCCAGCCGCAACGACGCGAGCACCTCGTCGATGCCTGGGAAGGAGTGGTCGTGGTGCTCCGCCCAGGGTGGGGACGCCGCGTGGTCCACGATCAGCAGTACACCACCGGGATTCACGCGCTCGGCCGCCCGCCGCAACACGTCCTCGCGCTCGAGCCGGGCCGGCGAGTGCAGGTACTGGGCCGACACCAGGTCGAACATCCCGTCGGGGAAGCTCTCGTTGAGGTCGTGGCACTGAAAGTCGATCTGCGCGAGCAGGTTCCGTTCCGAGGCGGCATCGGCGGCCCGTCGCAGCGCGGTGGCCGAGACGTCGACCGCCACCACGCGCCAACCGCGCTCGGCGAGCCACACGGCGTCGGCGCCCTCGCCACAGCCGAGGTCGAGGGCCCGGCCCGCGGGCAGGTCGGCGGCCACCTCGGCGAGGCGCGGGTTGACCCGTCCGCTCCACACCCGTTCGGTCGAGCCGTAGCGGTCTTCCCAGAACCGCCGGGCGTCATCGGATTGGCAAGAAGTATCCATGCCCGCGAGCTTGCCCAACCGCGCCCGCATTGCCAAGCTTATTTGCCATGCAGGCAAAGACCGTTCCCGATATCGATCTGCAGGTGCGCCGGCGGCTGCGGGAACTGCGCATGCAGCGCGGCATGACGTTGCAGGAGGTGGGCGCGCGTGCCGGGATCGACATCTCGACGCTTTCCCGCCTCGAGTCCGGAAAGCGCCGGCTGGCGCTGGATCACCTGCCGCGGCTCGCGCGGGCGCTGTCCGTCAGCACCGACGAGTTGTTGCAGCCCGCCGAGACGAACGATCCGCGGGTGCGCGGCGCCGCGCGCACCCACCACGGGGTCACGTATTGGCCGTTGACGCGCCAGGGCCCGGCCGGCGGCCTGCATGCGTTCAAGGTCCGGGTCAGCGCCCGGCGCCGCACCCCGCCGGCGGAGCTGCCGGTGCACGAGGGCCAGGACTGGATGTACGTCCTGTCCGGGCGGATGCGGCTCGTGCTGGGCGACCGCGACTTCACCATCGCGCCGGGCGAGGCGGTCGAGTTCTCCACCTGGACTCCGCACTGGTTCGGGGTGGTCGACGACCCGGTGGAGGCCATCATGATCTTCGGGACGCACGGCGAGCGGCTTCACCTGCACAGTTGACCGTCCGGGGCCGACTGGGCGACCGCTTAGCATTGACCATTGCCCGGCGGTGGCGTTGGTGCCAGTCTGACCAGATGACAGATACCGAAGGGTTCGTCGACCAAACGGTGACCGGCCTCGCGGAGCCGCAGCCGATGTACAAGGCGCTGCGGGAAACGAGCCCGGTGTTCCGGTCGCCCCAGGCGGTCGTTCTCAGTCGCCTGGCCGACATCGAGATGGCGCTCAAGCACACCGAGCTGTTCTCGTCGAACATGGACGCGGTCGATCTGGGCAACGTGCGGCCCCTGATCCCCCTGCAGATCGACCCGCCCGAGCATGCGAAGTACCGCCGCATCCTCGACCCGTTGTTCACTCCGAGGGAGATGGCCAGGCGCGAACCCGGCGTCACCGGGCTGGTGAACGAGATGATCGACCGCTTCGCCGATCGGGGCGAGTGCGACTTCCATGCGGAGTTCGCGGTGCCGTTGCCGTGCACCGTCTTTCTGCAGTTGCTCGGGTTGCCGCTGGAAGACCTCGACCGGTTTCTCGAATGGAAGGACGGCGTAATCCGGCCGGAGGGCGACTCCGGCTTCGACCGCCGGCACGAGAGTTCCGCCGCGGTGGCGCAAGAGATCTACGACTACTTCGACCGCGCGATCGACGAGCACATCGCCGGCCCGCGCGACGACGTGCTGTCGGCGATGATCGCGGCCGACATCGCCGGGCAGCCGCTGTCGCGCGAAGAGCTGCTCGACATCTGCTTCCTATTTCTCATCGCCGGGCTGGACACCGTCACCGACTCGCTCGACTGCTTCTTCGTGTACCTGGCGCGCCACCCCGACCACCGTCATCAGCTGGTCGAGCAGCCCGAGGTGCTGCCGAGCGCGGTCGAAGAGTTGTTGCGGTGGGAGACACCGGTGCCCGGCGTCGCCCGCGTCGCCATCCAAGATGTCGAGGTGGGCGGGTGCCCGATCAGCAAGGGTGAGCGGGTCAGCCCGTTGCTGGGCGCGGCCAACACCGACCCGGCCGAGTTCGCCGACCCCGAGCTGGTGGACTTCACCCGCAACCCGAACCGGCACCGCGCGTTCGGCGGCGGCCCGCACCGCTGCCTCGGCTCGCACCTGGCCCGCATGGAGCTACGGGTGGCGTTGCGCGAATTCCACCGGCGCATACCGGATTACGAGATCAAGCCCGGCACCCAGCTGACCTACACCGCCGCGCTGCGGTCGGTGGAGTCGCTGCCGCTGGTCTTCGCGGCGCCATGACCCGCGCCGGCGACGATGCAGAGTGCAGCGATGAGGTGGGGGCACCTCCCGCTTGCGGGGGAGAGCGGCGCCATGACTGAAGTAGCCGTCGACGCCGACCGCTGCACCGGGCACGGGCGCTGCTACACCCTTGCGCCCGACGTCTTCGACGCCGACGAGGTCGGCCACTCCGTCGTGCTCGTCGCCGACGTCTCCGGTGACCTCGAGGCGCAGGCCGTCACCGCCGAGCGGAACTGTCCCGAGAGCGCCATCACGCTGTCGCGCTGACGCACACCGGAATCGCCCGGGGCGGCGGACGATCGCCGCGACGGTTCGCCTGCACCGCAAAGCGTTAGCGGTCGACAACGCCGAACGCGAGTACAGTAGCTCCGGTGGCCGCAGCGCCGTCGAACGAGCGGATGATCGCTGGGGTCGCCGCCGCCTCCCTCGCGCTGGGAGTAGCCCAGCTGGTGGGCATCCCGTTCGGCGCCAGGGCTGATGCCCGTGCCGCGATCGGCTCAGCGGTCGTCGACTTGACGCCGGGCCCCATCAAAGAGTGGGCGATTCAAACCCTGGGTTCTCTGGACAAACTCTTCCTTGCCGTAGCCGTGCTCGTGGTGATCGCCGCGATCGCCGCAATCGCCGGGACCCTCGAGACCCGGCGCCGTCCGCTCGGCAGCGCCGCGATCGCCGCCGCCGGCGCGCTCGGGTGCGTCGCCGTGCTGTCGCGGCAGGGCGCGACCCCACTCGACACGATTCCCACCATCGCGGGCACGGCCTGCGGGGTGACGGCCCTACGCCTGCTCACCCGCCGGTTCCGGACAGGCCCGTCACACCCCGACGAGGCGGCCGATCACGATGAACCGGACGCCGGAAGGCGCAGGTTGGTGGCGCTGGGAGTGCTCGGGTTCGGCGTGGTCAGTGGAGTGGCGGGTGGGGTCATCACGCGCTTGGTGCATTCGGTGGCCGCTGACCGCAACCGCTTCCCCCTTCCCCGGGCGCGCATAGCGGCGCCACCAATACCAGCCGATGTGCAACCGAAAGGTGTTGCGCTACCGAGCTTTGTCACCCCCAGCGCGGACTTCTACCGGGTGGACACCGCGCTGATCGTTCCTCAACTCGGTCACGACGAGTGGCGGTTGCGTATCCACGGCATGGTGAACCGCGAAGCGACATACAGCTTCGCCGACCTAGCCGGGTTCGACGTCGTCGAGAATGTGGCGACGCTGACCTGCGTATCCAATCCCGTTGGCGGCAACCTTATTTCGACCGGGGTCTGGACGGGCTACCGGGTGGCCGATCTGTTGACCGCCGCCGGTGTGCACCCCGACGCCGACATGTTGCTCTCGACGTCGGTCGACGGGTTCACCGCCGGCACCCCCGTGGATGCGCTCACCGATGGCCGCGACGCACTGCTGGCGGTCGCCCTTAACGGACAGCCCCTTCCGATCGATCATGGCTATCCGGCCCGGCTGGTCGTGCCAGGGCTTTACGGATACGTGTCGGCCACCAAGTGGGTGGTCGATCTGGAGCTGACCCGCTTCGACAAAGCAGAGGCGTACTGGACGCGGCAGGGTTGGGCACCGCGCGCACCCATCAAGACCGAGTCGCGGATCGACGTGCCCAAGGATGGTCAGCGGGTGCCGATCGGCCCCGTGGTGTTCGGCGGGGTCGCGTGGGCACAGAATCGTGGGGTGCGGGCCGTGGAAGTTCGCATCGACGACGGCGGGTGGCAGCCCGCCGAAGAGGGCGCGAGCTACTCCAACGAGACGTGGCGGCTGTGGAGCTTTCCGTGGCAGGCGAAAAGCCCTGGGAGACACACCATCACCGTGCGCGCCACCGACAACGCCGGAGCCACTCAGACCGCGGACCGGGTCGCCCCCGTCCCCGACGGTGCCACCGGCTGGCACACGGTCGACTTCACCGTGGCCGGGTCGTGACGCACCCTTTTCCCGCTACTTCGACGAGAGTTTCCGCCAGCTGACCACCGCCATCACGGCGCCGATCACCACCGTGATCGGGCCAATGACGGACCAGGTCGTTGTGTTGCTCATCGGGCTACCACCAAGCACTCCGAATCCCTGAAGCGCCCAGATCAAACCGAACAACGCGAGTATCACCCCGAAGGCGCAGGTGGCGACGGATGTCCTTCTCATACGGGGATGCTACGCGGCCGACGCGACCACCGTCATCTGCGGGCCAGCGCATGCCATGCCAGGTCGACGATGGCCGCGCAATAGTCGTCGTCGACGGGAACGTCCGAATACAGGGCGCGAATGTTGAGCGGCGCCAGCAGGATCTGCACCGCGGCCAGGGTGTTGACGCCCTCGCGCAATTCGCCCCGATCCCTGGCCCGGTCCACCACCGCGCGCATCGCGGCAAAATGCAACCGCCAGAACCTCACTCGGGTGGCTTCGTCGTGTCCCCCGCGGCGGTCCATCACCAGCGCGCGCAGCAGAGAGCGGCCGACTTCGCCGTTGATCTGGTTGGTCACGTTGCTGGCCAAGGCCATGAGGTCGCCGCGCAACGACCCAGTGTCGGTTCCCGAGCTCACCTTCTCGACGTCGGCAAGCACGGCATCGACGATGAGGCGACGCCGATCTCCCCAGTACCGGTAGACCATCGCCGCGTCGAGGTGGTGACGCTCGGCCAGAGCCTCGATGCTGAACCGCTCCACACCCCAACGGGTCAGCTCGTCGAGCACCGCCGGCATCACCCGCGCCCGGACCTCCGCGGGCACGGATTCACGGATCGGATCAGACGGCTCCATCGACGTCTCCTTACACCGGCTATAGGTATCCGGTCTGGTTCACCAGCCGCACGGAAGACGCTCCGTCGGAATAGAACTCGGCGATGCTCAATGACGCCAGGTCGAGGTGCAGGCGGTAGAGGATGCCCGGTCCCGCCTCCAGCGCCAGCCGGAGCAGCATCTTGATCGGCGTCACATGCGAGACCACCAGCACGGTCGTGCCCTGGTGGGCGGCGACGATCCGTTCGCGGGCCGACACGACGCGATCGAGCACGTCGTCGAAGCTTTCCCCGCCCGGCGGGGTGGTGCCGGTGTCGCGCAGCCAGCGACCGTGCAGCTCCGGGTCCCGCTCGGCGGCCTCGCCGAAAGTCAGCCCCTCCCAGGCGCCGAAATCGGTTTCGATCAGGTCGTCGTCGACGGTCACGTCCAGCCCGAGCGCCTTGGCAGCCCTGGCGGCGGTGTCGTAGGCCCGCTGCAGTGGCGAGGCGAAGACCGCCGAGATCCCCCCACGCTCCGCCAGATAACGCGCCGCGGCGTCGGCCTGCCGGCGCCCCACCTCGGTGAGCGCCGGGTTGCCACGGCCCGAATAGCGGCGCTGCACCGACAGCTCGGTCTGCCCGTGCCGGAGCAACAGCAGCCTGGTCGGGGTGCCGCGCGCGCCGGTCCAGCCGGGCGCCTGCGGCGAAGGCGCCGCGGCGGCCTCCGCGGGGCGCTCGGACTGCACCGGGTCGCCGGCCGCGGCGGCGTCCATCGCCTCGTTGGCCAACCGGTCGGCGTAGGAGTTGCGGTCCCGCGGAATCCACGTGTAGCTGATCCGGTCGAACCGCGCCGCCAGCTTCCGGGCCTGCCCGTGCAGCTCCACCAGGTCGGGGTGCTTGACCTTCCACCGCCCCGACATCTGCTCCACCAACAGCTTGGAATCCAGGAATACCGCAGCCTCGGTCGCGCCGACCCGCAGGGCGTCGTCCAAACCTGCCAGCAGGCCCCGGTATTCGGCCACGTTGTTGGTGGCGTGGCCGATGGCCTGCTTGGACTCCGCCAGCGCCGTCGATCGGTCCTCGGTCCACACCACCGCGCCGTACCCGGCCGGGCCCGGGTTGCCGCGCGACCCGCCGTCGGCCTCGATCACCACTTTCACTGATCGAACCCCTTGACCCGCAACAGGATCGCACCACACTCCGGGCACCGCACCACGTCGTCCTCGGCGGCGGCGGAGATGCGCGACATTTCACCGCGGTCGATCTCGAGGCGGCAGGCGCCGCACCGGCGCCCCAGCAGCGGCCCCGCGCCCGGCCCTCCCCCGGCCCGTTGCCGTTCGTACAGCGCGGACAGCGCGGGGTCCAGCGCCGCGCTCAGCGTTTCGCGCCGCAGGGAATGGGCCTGGCGGGCCTCGCTGATCTCGGCGAGCGCGTCGTCGAGAGCCCGCCTGGCGCCGGCCGATTCGGCCTCCAGCGCCTCGACCTTGCCCTGCGCGTCATCCAGCTGGGACTGCAGCTCCTCACGGCGCTCCATCACGTCCAGCAGCGAATCCTCCAGGGAGGCCTGGCGCCGCATCAGGGTCTCCAGCTCGTGCTGCAGATCCGAGAGCTGCTTGGCGTCGGCGGCGCCGGACTGCAGCAGGGACCGGTCGCGGTCCTCGCGCTGGCGCACCGCCTCGACCTCGGACTCGAGCCGCGACACCTGACCGTCGATGTCCTCCAACGCGATCCGGACGGCGCCCACGCGGTCGGCCGCGGCGGCGAGTTCGTCCCGCACCCGCTCGTAGGCCTGTTGCTCGGCCAGGTGGCCGGCCCGGTGCGTGATGCGGGACAGCTCCGCATCCAGTTTCGACAGCTCCAGCAGCGAACGCTGCTGAGCGACCTCGGCCTTCATCGCGCCTCACCCCCGGTCTCGTCGCCGCACGTGCCCACATTCCACGGGTCGGTGCGAATCGTGCACACCCGCACCGGCAGCGCCGCACCGAAGCGGGACCGCAGCAGGTCGGCGGCCTGCTCGCACCAGGGAAACTCGCTCGCCCAGTGCGCCACGTCCACCAGCGCCACCCCGGAGGCCCGGCGATGCTCGTCGGCCGGGTGGTGCCGCAGGTCCGCCGTCACGTAGGCCTGCACGTCCGCGCCGGCCACCGTCGTCAGCAGCGAGTCCCCGGCGCCGCCGCAGACGGCGACCCGGGACACCGCCATGTCGGGGTCGCCCGACGCGCGGACGCCCCACGCCGTCCGCGGCAGGGCGGCGTCGACGCGGGACACGAAGTCGCGCAGCGGTTCCGGCCGCGTCAGGGCGCCGACGCGTCCCAGCCCGGTGTCACCGGGCGCGGGCAACAGCCGCAGGATGTCGAACGCGGGCTCCTCGTAGGGATGGGCCGCGCGCAGCGCAGCCAGCACGGCGGCCCGGATCCGCGCGGGCGCGATGACCTCGAACCGGTCCTCGGCGACCTTCTCGACGGTCCCGACGCTGCCCACCGCGGGCGTCGCCCCTTCATGCGGGAGGAACTGCCCGATGCCGCTGACGCTCCAGCTGCAGTGCGAATAGTCGCCGATGTGCCCGGCGCCGGCCTCGAACACGGCCGCCTGCACCGCTTCCGCGTTCTCGCGCGGCACGTAGACCACCCATTTGTCCAGGTCGGGCGCGACCGTCCGCGGCTCGAGGGCGGCCTCGACGGTGAGGCCGAGCGCGTGTGCGAGCGCGTCCGACACACCGGGCGACGCCGAGTCGGCGTTGGTGTGCGCGGTGAACAACGAACGGCCCGTTCGGATCAGCCGGTGCACCAGCGCACCCTTGGGCGTGCTGGCCGCCACCGTGTCGACCCCGCGCAACAGCAACGGGTGATGGGCCAGCAGCAGACCGCCGGCGGGGACTTCGTCGACGACCGCCGGCGTCGCGTCGACCGCGACGGTCACCGACTCGAGCGCGTCGTCGGGGTCACCGCAGACCAGGCCCACCGAGTCCCACGATTCGGCCAGCCGCGGCGGGTAGGCCTCATCCAGCGCGCCGACGACGTCGGCCAGTCGCACGCTCACCGGCGCACCTCCGCAATAGCCTGCACCAACAACGGCCACTCCCGGCGGACCGCGGCCCGCAGGTAGCGCTCGTCCAGGCCGACGAAGGTATCACAGCGGCGGATGGCAATCCCCTTGTCTTGCAGGGCGGTTCGGATCGACTCGGCATCCGGCATGCGGAACAGCACGAACGGGGCCCGGCCGTCGACCACCTCGGCGCCCACCGACGTCAGGCCGGCGGCCATCTCGGCGCGCAACTCCGCCAGCCGCACCGCACCGGCCGCAGCCTCGGCGACGGCCTGCCGGCCGCAGCACGCCGCGATGGCGGTCAGCTGCAGCGTGCCCACCGGCCAATGGGCCCGCTGGGCGGTCAGCCGGGCCAGCACCTCCGGCGAGCCCAGGGCATAACCCACCCGCAATCCCGCCAGCGCCCACGTCTTGGTCAGGCTGCGCAGCACCAGCACGTCGGGCAGCGAATCACCGGCCAGCGAGTCCGGTTCGCCCGGAATCGAATCGGCGAACGCCTCGTCGACCACCAGGATCCGGCCGGGGCGGCGCAGCGCGAGGAGCTGATCGCGGGTGTGCACCACCGCGGTGGGATTGGTCGGGTTGCCGACCACGACCAGGTCGGCGTCGTCGGGAACGGCCACCCCGTCCAGGCCGAACGGCGGTTCGAGGACGACCTGGTGCACGGGCACCCCGGCGGCGGTCAGCGCGTCCGCCGGCTCGGTGAACGACGGCGCGACGACCGCCGCCTTTGCGGGGCGCAGGTTGCTCAGCAGGGCGAACCCCTCGGCGGCCCCGGCCAGGGGCAGCACCTCGTCGCGGGGCCGGCCGTGCCGCGCCCCGACGGCGTCCTGCGCCGCGCGCACGTCCCCGACGCTCGGGTAGTGCGCCAAATCCGGCAGCCGCGCGGCCAGCCGCCCCACCAGCCACTCGGTCGGTTGCGCGTGCCGGACGTTGACGGCGAAATCCAGCATCCCGGGTGCGACGGCCTGATCGCCGTGATAGCGCACCGCAGGCGGGCTCAGGTTCAGACTCGCCATCCGAGAAACACTAGTGGGCGACTTCGGGGCGTGACAGCGACACCGTCCCACCCGCCCGGGGCCCCATCGAGGACAATGGTGAGGTGACAGGCACAACCTCGGCGGATCGCCCGGCCTCCGGCGCCGAAACGGCATCGTCGCGCACCACGGCGCAGCTGGTGATCTTCGACCTCGACGGCACGCTCACCGACTCCGCGGAGGGGATCGTGGCCAGCTTCCTGCACGCGCTCGAGCACGTCGGCGTCGCGGTGCCCGACGGTGATTTGGTGGCCCAGATCGTCGGCCCGCCGATGGACGACACCTTCCGCACCATGCTGGGCAGCGACGGCGCCGAGCAGGCGATCGCGGCCTTCCGCGCCGAATACGGCAGCCGGGGCTGGGCGATGAACACGCTGTTCGACGGCATCGAGCCGCTGCTTTCCGACCTGGAGGCCGCGGGCGTGCGGCTGGCCGTCGCCACCTCGAAGCTGGAGCCGACGGCGCGGCGCATCCTCGCCCATTTCGGGCTCGACCGGCATTTCGAGGTGATCGCCGGCGCCAGCCCCGACGGCTCGCGCAAGACCAAGGTCGAGGTGCTGGCGCACGCGCTGGAACAGTTGCGGCCGCTGCCCGAGCGGGTGCTCATGGTCGGCGACCGCAGCCACGACGTGCACGGCGCGGCCGCCCACGGCATCGACACCGTGGTGGTGGGCTGGGGTTACGGGCGGGCCGACTTCCCCGACGGCGCGACGGCCGCCGGGACCACGGCGGTGACGCACGCCGCGACCGTCGACGAACTGCGGGCGGTGCTCGGTGCCTGAGCGGGAGCAGTTGCACATCACGTTCGTCTGCACGGGGAACATCTGCCGGTCGGTGATGGCCGAGAAGATGTTCGCCGACCAGCTCCGGCGCCGCGGCCTGGCCGACGCCGTGCGGGTGAGCAGCGCCGGCACCGGCAACTGGCACGTCGGCCAATGCGCCGACGACCGGGCGACCGACGTCCTGCGCGCCCACGGCTACTCCACCGAACACCGCGCCGCGCAGGTCGACGCCGACCACCTGGCGGCCGACCTGGTGGTGGCGTTGGGCCGCAACCATCTTCGGATGCTGCGCCAGCTTGGGGTCGACGAGGAGCGGGTGCGGATGTTGCGGTCCTTCGACCCGCGTTCGGGCGCCCACGCCCTCGACGTCGAGGACCCCTACTACGGCGACGCGCGGGACTTCGAGGACGTCTTCACCGTCATCGAGGCCTCGCTGCCCGGCCTGCACGACTGGGTCGACGATCGGCTCGGCCGGAACGGATCCGGTTGACATGCGTCGGCTGGCGTTTCTGCTGCGGCCCGGCTGGATAGCCCTGGGCCTGGTGGTCGTCGCCTTCACCTACCTGTGCTTCACGGTGCTGGCGCCCTGGCAGCTGGGCAAGCACAACCGGACGTCGCGGGAGAACCGGCAGATCGAGTACTCCCTCAACACCGCGCCGGTACCACTGAAATCTTTGTTGCCGCAGCAGGATTCCTCGGCCCCGGATGCGCAGTGGCGCCGCGTCACGGCCAGCGGGCATTACCTGCCGGATGTTCAGGTGCTGGCCCGGCTGCGGGTGATCGAGGGCAAGCCGGCGTTCGAGGTGCTGGCACCCTTCGTCGTCGACGGCGGGCCCACCGTCCTGGTCGACCGGGGGTACGTCCGGCCCGAGCAGGGCTCCCACGTCCCGCCGATCCCCCGCCCGCCCGGGGACACCGTCACCGTCACCGCGCGGCTGCGCGATTCCGAGGCCGTCGCCACGGGCAGGGCCCCCCTCACCGAAGATGGCGCGCTGCAGGTGTATTCGATCAACACCGGTCAGGTGTCGGCGCTCACCAAGGTCCCGCTCGCCGGGTCGTATCTGCAGTTGACCGAGGACCAGCCCGGCGGGCTCGGCGTCATCGGCGTGCCGCACCTGGACGCCGGGCCGTTCCTGTCGTACGGCATCCAATGGATTTCCTTCGGCATCGTCGCCCCGCTGGGCCTGGGCTACTTCGTGTATTCCGAGATCCGCGCCCGCCGCCGGGAGAAGGAGCAGCAGGCCGGGACCGCCGCCACCCCGGAAGCGCCGGAGCGCCCGAAGACCGTGGAGGCCAAACTCGCCGACCGCTACGGCCGCCACCGGTAGGCCACCAGCCCCGCCAGCACCGCCGTCCCCGCCTGCACGGTGCGCGACAGGGCGACGGCGCGGCGCAGGTCGGTCACCGTCGGCTCGTGACCGTCGCCCAGCGTGGGCCGGATCTGCAACTCGTGCCGGTATTGGGTGGGCCCGCCGAGCCGCACCCCCAGCGCCCCGGCGAAGGCCGCCTCCACCACGCCGGCGTTGGGGCTGGGGTGGCGGGTGGCGTCACGGCGCCAGGCGCGCAGCGCACCCGCGGGTGACCCGCTGACCAACGGCGCGCACAGCACCACCAGCGCCGCCGTCACCCGCGCCGCCCCGTAGTTCGCCGCGTCGTCCAATCTCGCCGCTGCCCAACCGAATCGGGCATAGCGCTCGGAGCGGTAGCCGATCATCGAGTCCAGCGTGTTGATCGCGCGGTAGGCCAGCACCCCGGGCGCCCCGCCCACGGCGGCGCACAACAGCGGCGCCACCTCGGCGTCGGACGTGTTTTCCGCGACCGATTCCAGCGACGCGCGCGCCAGGCCGGCGCCGTCCAGCCAGGCCGGGTCGCGCCCGCACAGTGAAGGCAGCAGCCGGCGCGCGGCCTCGACGTCGCCGCCCTCCAACAGTTCCGCCATCTCCAAGCCGGTGCTTACCAACGAGGTTCCGCCCACCGACACCCAGGTGGCCCCCGCCGTGGTCGCGATCGACCACGGCCACCCGCCGCGGTCGGCGGTGCGTTGCAGCGCGGACCCGAGCAAGCTCAAGGCCCCGACCAGCACGGCGACGTGCACGACCCCCGCAGCCCTGCTGTCGCGGTAGGTCACGCGTTCGACGGCGGCAGCGGCCCGGCCGAACGCCGCGACCGGATGTCCCCGCACCGGGTCGCCCAGCACGACGTCGGCCAGGTAGCCGGCCAGCACGCCGGCGAGCCGGGTCCGCGTCGCCACCACCCCGGCAGCGTCTCACACGTGGTTCACTCGACGACATGGCGTCGTCCGCGATGAAGCGCCCCGCGACCCGGGTCGCCGACCTGCTGAACCCGGCGGCACTGTTGCTCCCGGCCGCGAACGTGATCATGCAGCTGTCCCTGCCCGGCGTCGGGTATGGCGTGCTGGAAAGCCCGGTGGACAGCGGCAACGTCTACAAGCATCCCTTCAAGCGGGCGCGCACCACCGGCACCTACCTCGCGGTCGCCACCATCGGGACCGAGTCCGACCGCGCGCTGATCCGCGGCGCCGTGGACGCCGTCCACCGGCAGGTCCGGTCCACGTCGTCAAGCCCGATGTCCTACAACGCCTTCGACCCCAAGCTGCAGCTGTGGGTGGCCGCGTGCCTGTACCGCTATTTCGTCGACCAGCACGAGTTCCTGCACGGGCCGCTGGACGGCGCCGCCGCCGACGCCGTCTACCTGGACGCCAGGCGGCTGGGCACCACGCTGCAGGTACCCGAAGGGATGTGGCCGCCGGACCGGGCGGCGTTCGACGAGTACTGGAAGCGCACGCTCGACGAACTGCGCATCGACCCGCCGGTGCGCGAGCACCTGCGCGGGGTGGCATCGCTGGCGTTCCTGCCGAAGCCGTTGCAGGTGCCGGCCGGGCCGTTCAACCTGTTCGCGACGACGGGGTTTTTGGCGCCGGAGTTTCGCGCGCTGATGCGGCTGGACTGGTCGGCGGCCCAACAACGCCGGTTCGGGTGGCTGCTGTCCGCGCTGCGGCTGGCCGACCTCTTCCTCCCACACGGAATCTGGATCCTCAGCTATCGGATATACCTGTGGGACATGCGTTTTCGGGCGCGACGCGGCTGGCGGATCGTCTAGCGCACCGTCGCGAAGAACGCGCGGACGTCCTCGACGAACAACTCGGGTTGTTCGAAAGCGGCGAAGTGCCCGCCGCGTTCCATGGGCGTCCAGCGGGTGATGTTGTAGACCGGCTCGCACCAGCTTCTGGGCGCCTTCAGCAGCTCGCCCGGGAAAGCCGCCACCCCCGTGGGCATTTCGACCCGGTCCAGCTGCCCCCACACCCTGAAGCTCTCCCAGTACAGCCGGGCCGAGGACGCGCCGGTGTTGGTCACCCAATAGACCATCACGTTGTCCAGCAGCTCGTCGCGGGTGAACACGTTCTCCGGATGCCCGTCGCAGTCGGCCCACGCCCAGAACTTCTCGACGATCCACGCCAGTTGCCCCACCGGCGAATCGGCCAGCCCGTAGCCCAGGGTCTGGGGCCGGGTGGACTGCTGCTTGGGATAGCCGGTGCCCCACTTGCGGTGCTCGGCCATCGCGGCCATCGCCCGCTGCTCCTCGTCCGTCGGGTTCTGCAGCGACTCCGGGGTGGGCCGCCCGATCGGCATGTTGAGGTGGATCCCCGCGCAGTGGCCCCCGTTTCGGCCGATCTGGGTGGTCACGGCGGCGCCCCAGTCGCCGCCCTGGGCGCCGTAGCGCTCGTAGCCCAGGCGCAGCATCAGCGTCTCCCAGGCCGCCGCGACCCTCTCCACACCCCAGCCCGTGCGGGCGGGCTTCCCGGAGAAGCCGTACCCCGGCAGCGACGGGCAGACCACGTGGAAGGCGTCCTCGGCGCGGCCGGACGCCGGGTTGGTCAGCGGCTCGATCACCTTGTGGAACTCCACGATCGAGCCGGGCCAGCCGTGGGTGATCAGCAACGGGAAGGCGTCGTCGTGCGGCGAGCGCTGGTGGATGAGGTGGATGTCGAGGCCGTCGATCTCGGTGACGTACTGGTCGAAGCGGTTGAGCGCGGCCTCACGGGAACGCCAGTCGTATTCGTCGGCCCAGTAGCCGGCCAGCTCGCGGGTGTAGGCCAGCGGCATGCCCTGGCTCCAGTCGTCCACGCATTCGGCTTCCGGCCAGCGGGTGCGCGCCAATCGCGCCCGCAGGTCTTCCAGGACGTCGTCGGGGACGTCGATGCGAAACGGCTCCACGGGTTGCTCGCTCACCCGGCGAGCGTAACGCCAGCGTGAAAATCGGGGTCGAGAGTCGCGCTGGCGTGACGCTCGCGCAGGCCCGGGATCGGTCGGTGGGCGCGGACGGTATCGAACCGCCGACCGCTGGTGTGTAAAACCAGAGCTCTACCACTGAGCTACGCGCCCGTGCCCGAGGCAGGCTACACGCACAACGCCCGGGTACCCAAAAATTTCAGCCCCGCAAAGCCGCCAGCGCGTCGACCCACAGCCGCTGGTTGCGGGATTCGCCGGGCTGTTTGCACTCGGCGAACCGGATGACGCCGGACCGGTCGATGACGAACGTGCCGCGGTTGGGGTAGCCGGCGTCGTCGTTGAACACGCCGTAGGCCTGGCTGACCTCGCCGTGCGGCCAGAAATCCGACAGCACCGGGAAGGTGAACCCGCTCTCCAGCGACCAGATGCGGTGGGTGGGCGGCGGCCCCACCGAGATGGCCAGCGCCGCGCTCTCGTCGTTCTCGAAATCGGGCAGGTGATCGCGCAGCTGATCCAGCTCGCCCTGGCAGATGCCGGTGAAGGCCAGCGGAAAGAACACCAGCAGGACGTTCTTGGTTCCGCGGTAGGAGCTCAGGGTGACCCGCTGTTGGTTCTGGTCGCGCAGTGTGAAGTCCGGGGCGGTGGCGCCGACGGGCAGCATCAACGCTTCCCGGTCCGGGACTTCGGCTGCACCAACCGGCTGGCGCTCCAGTCGCCCAAATTGACCGACGACGTCGGCATCAGGCCGGCGGTGGGGGCCGCCTCGGCGATCTCGGCCGGCAGCACGTGGCCGGGCTTGCCGGTCTTGGGCGTCAGCACCCAGATCACGCCGTCTTCGGCCAGCGGGCCGATCGCGTCCATCAGGGTGTCCACCAGGTCGCCGTCCCCGTCGCGCCACCACAGCAGCACGACGTCGACCACCTCGTCGGTGTCCTCGTCGAGCAACTCAGCGCCGCACGCTTCCTCGACGTCAGCGCGGATTTCGTCGTCGGCGTCCTCGTCCCAGCCCCATTCCTGGACGACTTGGTCTCGTTGGATGCCCAGTTTGCGAGCGTAGCTCGAGGCGTGATCCGCCGCGACCACCGTGGAGCCTCCTTGCATTTGTCCGCAAGCTATCTGCGCCGTGCGATGGGGATTATCGTCGCACAGCCGCAACCGCGTCGACACCCGCGCCTCACGAGGCGCCTCAGAAAGACGCCAGACAGAGTTTCAGCGCCTTCGTCTTGGCGTCGTTGAGCCGGTCCACCCGCCGATTGAACTCCCCCGTCGCCGCGTGGGTGCCGATGGCGTTGGCCACCGCGCGGGCCGCGTCGATGTACGCGTTGAACGCGTCTTTCAGCGGCTGGGACAGCGCGTCGTTGAAGCTGTTGCCCACCGTGTCGGCACTGCTGTTCAGCGCGTCGATGGCGGGACCTTCGGTGGGGCCGGTGTTGCGGCCCGCGTTGAACGCGCCGACGAAGACGTTCACCTTGTCGATCGCGTCCTTGCTGGACGTGGCCAGCGTGTCGCAGGAGCTGCGCACCGCCCGGGTGGTCAGCGACTGTTGCCGCTGGGATTCACGGACCCGTGACGTCGCCACCGACGCGGACACCGACGCGGACACCGACTGCCGGTAGGCCGGGGCCACCTGGGTGTCGGGCGTGGCGGTGCCGTTGGTGACGGTGGTACACCCCACGATCCCCATCAGCATGGCCGCGATACATCCGAGCGCCAGAGCGCCTCGCCTGGGGAAGCTCCCCGCAAGGACGGCACGCCATCCGATGAGCACGGCTCATGACGTTACCGGGTGGCCTCCCCGACCGTTCCGCTACGCACGAGTTCGTGTCCGCCGGGTGAACCCGTATCGGCTACCCGACGTCGGCTGGCCCCGCGAAACGCCGGTGCGGCACGATAGAGGGAGACGGTGCACAGCACCCCGAGGGCACAAGCCCCGCCAACTACAGGAGCAGTGCGTTGACAACCGAGTTCGCGCGCCACGATCTGGCCAAAACCCCTAGCAGCGCAAGCGAACCCGACCGCGTTCGGGTGATCCGCGAAGGCGTCGCGTCGTACCTGCCCGACATCGACCCCGAGGAGACCTCGGAGTGGCTGGAGTCGTTCGACGAACTGCTGGAGCGCTCCGGCCCGGCGCGGGCGCGGTACCTGATGCTGCGGCTGCTGGAACGGGCCGGCGAGCAGCGCGTGGCCATTCCGTCGCTCACATCAACCGATTACGTCAACACGATCCCGACCGAACTGGAACCGTGGTTCCCCGGCGACGAGGACGTCGAACGGCGCTTCCGGGCGTGGATCCGGTGGAACGCCGCGATCATGGTGCACCGCGCCCAGCGCCCGGGAGTCGGCGTGGGCGGGCACATTTCGACCTACGCGTCGTCGGCGGCGCTCTACGAGGTCGGCTTCAACCACTTCTTCCGGGGCAAATCGCATCCCGGCGGCGGTGACCAGATCTTCATCCAGGGCCACGCGTCGCCGGGGATCTATGCGCGCGCCTTCCTCGAGGGCCGGCTCAGCGAGGACCGGCTCGACGGCTTCCGGCAGGAGCACAGCCACGCCGCCGGTGGGCTGCCGTCCTACCCGCACCCGCGGCTGATGCCCGACTTCTGGGAGTTCCCCACCGTGTCGATGGGCCTGGGCCCGCTCAACGCGATCTACCAGGCGCGGTTCAACCACTACCTGCACGACCGGGGCATCAAGGACACCTCCGATCAGCACGTGTGGTGCTTTTTGGGCGACGGCGAGATGGACGAGCCGGAGAGCCGCGGGCTGGCGCACGTCGGCGCGCTGGAGGGCCTGGACAACCTGACCTTCGTGATCAACTGCAACCTGCAGCGCCTCGACGGCCCGGTGCGCGGCAACGGCAAGATCATCCAGGAGCTGGAGTCGTTCTTCCGCGGGGCCGGCTGGAACGTGATCAAGGTGGTGTGGGGCCGCGAGTGGGACGCCCTGCTGCACGCCGACCGGGACGGCGCGCTGGTCAACCTGATGAACACCACGCCCGACGGCGACTACCAGACGTACAAGGCCAACGACGGCGCCTACGTGCGCGACCACTTCTTCGGCCGCGACCCGCGCACCAAGGCGCTCGTCGAGAACATGACCGACGCCGAGATCTGGAACCTCAAGCGCGGCGGCCACGACTACCGGAAGGTGTACGCCGCCTACCGCGCCGCCGTCGACCACAAGGGCCAGCCGACGGTCATCCTGGCCAAGACCATCAAGGGCTACTCGCTGGGCGCTCACTTCCAGGGCCGCAACGCCACCCATCAGATGAAAAAGCTTGCGCTGGAAGACCTTAAACACTTCCGCGACTCGATGCGGATTCCGATCAGCGACGCCCAGCTGGACGAGAACCCCTATCTGCCGCCCTATTACCACCCGGGCCCCGACGCCCCGGAGATCCGGTACATGCTGGACCGCCGCCGCACCCTGGGCGGCTTCCTGCCCGAGCGCCGCACCAAGGCCAAGGCGCTCAAGCTGCCCGCTCGCGACATCTATGCGGCGCTGAAGAAGGGCTCGGGCAACCAGGAGGTCGCCACCACCATGGCGACCGTGCGCACCTTCAAGGAAGTGTTGCGAGACAAGGAGGTTGGCCCACGGATCGTGCCGATCATTCCCGACGAGGCGCGCACGTTCGGGATGGACTCGTGGTTCCCGTCGCTGAAGATCTACAACCGCCTCGGTCAGCTGTACACCGCCGTCGACGCCGAGCTGATGCTGGCCTACAAGGAGAGCGAAGTCGGCCAGATCCTGCACGAGGGCATCAACGAGGCGGGGTCGGTGGGCTCGTTCATCGCGGCCGGCACGTCGTACGCGACGCACAACGAGCCGATGATCCCGATCTACATCTTCTATTCGATGTTCGGGTTCCAGCGCACCGGCGACGGCCTGTGGGCCGCCGCCGACCAGATGGCCCGCGGCTTCCTGCTCGGGGCCACCGCGGGGCGCACCACGCTGACCGGAGAGGGCCTGCAGCACGCCGACGGCCACTCGCTGCTGCTGGCCAGCACCAACCCCGCCGTGGTCGCCTACGACCCGGCCTTCGCCTACGAGATCGCCTACATCGTCGAGAGCGGGCTGGCGCGGATGTTCGGGGAAGACCCCGAGAACGTGTACTTCTACATCACCGTCTACAACGAGCCGTACGTGCAGCCCCCGGAGCCGGAGAACTTCGACCCCGAGGGCGTCCTGCGCGGCATCTACCGCTACCGCGCCGCCACCGAACAGCGCGCGAACACGGCGCAGATCCTGGCCTCGGGGGTGGCCATGCCGTCGGCGCTGCAGGCGGCCGAGATGCTGGCCGCCGAGTGGGACGTCGCCGCCGACGTGTGGTCGGTGACCAGCTGGGGCGAGCTGAACCGCGACGGCATATCTGTCGAGAGGGCCAAGCTGCGCCACCCCGACCGGCCCGCCGGGACGGCCTACGTGACGCAGGCCCTGTCGGGCGTCGGCGGGCCAGTGATCGCCGTGTCTGACTGGATGCGCGCCGTCCCCGAGCAGATCCGGCCGTGGGTGCCGGGCACTTTCGTCACGCTGGGCACCGACGGGTTCGGCTTTTCCGACACCCGGCCCGCCGCGCGGCGCTACTTCAACACCGACGCCGAGTCGCAGGTGGTGGCGGTGCTGGAGGCGTTGGCGCGCGACGGCGAGATCGACCCGTCCGTGCCGGTCGCGGCGGCCCGCCAGTACAAGATCGACGACGTTCAGGCCGCGCCCGAGCAGACGTCCGACCCCGGCGTGGCCTGAGCGGGCGTGCGCCCCCGCCAGCGCCCAGCCAGCCGGGCGCTGCACCACGAGTGCACGGCCAGCAGGGCCATGGCGCCTAAAGCGGCCCACCGCCTTGGCGGATACATCCAAAATGTGGCGTAGGTTTTAGGGGTGAATGACAATCCGTTCGCCGGCCCATTCGCCAAGCAGCCCCGGTCGCCGTTGGAAATGCTCAACACCGTGCCGGACTCGGTGCTGCGCCGGCTGAAGCAGTACTCCGGCCGGCTGGCCACCGAGGCGGTGTCGGTCATGCAGGACCGGCTGCCGTTCTTCGCCGACCTCGAAGCCTCCCAGCGGGCCAGCGTGGCGCTGGTGGTGCAGACGGCCATCAACAACTTCGTCGAGTGGATGCAGGACCCGCACAGCAACGTCAGCTACACCGCGCAGGCCTTCGAGCTGGTGCCCCAGGACCTGGCCCGCCGGATCGCGCTGCGGCACAGCGTGGACATGGTGCGCGTCACCATGGAGTTCTTCGAAGAGGTGCTGCCCCTGGTGGCGCGCTCCGAGGAGCAGTTGACCGCGCTGACCGTGGGCGTCCTCAAGTACAGCCGCGACCTCGCGTTCACGGCCGCCTCGGCCTACGCCAACGCGGCCGAGGCGCGGGGCACCTGGGACAGCCGGATGGAGGCCAGCGTCGTCGACGCGGTCGTCCGCGGCGACACCGGCCCGGAGCTGTTGTCCCGGGCCGCCGCGCTCAACTGGGACACCACCGCGCCGGCGACGGTCGTGGTCGGGGTGCCCGCGCCGGGCCGCGACGGGTCGAGCGGGCCGGGCGACGACCAGCGGGCCAGCCAGCACGTCCGCGACATCGCCGCCCGCCACGGGCGCGCCGCCCTCACCGACGTGCACGGCACCTGGCTGGTCGCCATCGTGTCCGGCCAACTGTCGCCTACCGACAAATTCCTCGGCGACCTGCTGCAGGCGTTCTCCGACGGCCCGGTGGTCATCGGTCCGACGGCGCCGATGCTGACCGCGGCCTACCACAGCGCGAGTGAGGCGATCTCCGGGATGAACGCCGTCGGCGGCTGGCGGGGCGCGCCCCGGCCGGTGCTGGCCCGGGAACTCCTGCCCGAACGCGCCCTGATGGGCGACGCGTCGGCGATCGTGGCGCTGCACACCGACGTCATGGGGCCGTTGGCCGACGCGGGGCCCACGCTGATCGAGACTCTTGACGCTTACTTAGATTGTGGCGGCGCGATTGAGGCGTGTGCCAGAAAGTTGTTCGTTCATCCAAACACGGTGCGCTACCGGCTCAAGCGGATCACCGACTTCACCGGACGCGATCCCACGCAGCCCCGCGACGCATACGTCCTGCGCGTGGCGGCGACCGTGGGCCAGCTGAACTACCCCACGGCTCCCGCTAGCGTCGGCACCACCACGATGCCTCCGGTTCCGCTGCCGGTCAGGGCCACTATCGCGGATCAACCGGCGTCATAGTGATCCAGGCAACAGATCGCGGCGCGGTATCGAACACGTAGCTTACGGAGCTATTTTGTGGGGACTACACAAAAACCTAAGACCAGGTTCATAATCTGTTACACCCGCCAAAACCGTTTCCACAGTGTTCTCTTAAACACGTGATTGCTTTGCTTGCGCCCGGACAGGGTTCCCAGACCGAGGGCATGCTCTCGCCGTGGCTCGACCTGCCGGGTGCCGCGGACCAGCTCGACCTGTGGTCGAAGGCCAGCGGCCTCGACCTGGTCCGGCTGGGCACCACCGCGTCCACCGAAGAGATCACCGACACCGCGGTCACTCAGCCCCTGGTCGTCGCCGCCACGCTGCTGGCCCACCAGGAGATGACCAAGCGCGGCCTGCTGTCGGACACCGACCTGATCGTCGCGGGCCACTCGGTCGGCGAGATCGCGGCCTACGCGATCGCCGGCGTGCTGGCCGCCGATGACGCCGTCGCGCTCGCCGCCACCCGCGGCGCCGAGATGGCCAAGGCGTGCGCAATCGAGCCGACCGGCATGTCCGCGGTGCTCGGCGGTGACGAGGCCGAGGTGCTGAACCGTCTCGAGCAGCTCGATTTGTTCCCCGCCAACCGCAACGCCGCGGGCCAGATCGTCGCCGCGGGCCCGCTGACCGCGCTGGAGAAGCTGGCCGAGGACCCGCCGGCCAAGGCCCGCGTCCGCGCCCTCGGGGTGGCCGGGGCGTTCCACACCAAGTACATGGCTCCGGCCCTCGACCGCTACGCCGCCGCGGCGGCCGCGGTCGCGACCGCCGAGCCCACCGCCACGCTGCTGTCCAACCGCGACGGACAGCCCGTCGCCTCGGCGGCGGCGGCGATGGACGCGCTGGTCGCCCAGCTGACCCAGCCGGTGCGCTGGGACCTGTGCACGGCGACCATGCGTGACCGGGAGATCACGGCGGCGGTGGAGTTCCCCCCTGCGGGCACTCTCACCGGCATCGCCAAACGCGAACTTCGGGGGGTTGCGACCCGCGCCGTCAAGGCACCCGCAGACCTGGACGCACTGGCCGAACTCTGACAGCCGCATCCAGTACAACCACATAACGCTCTATAAGAACACTCTGTTCGATCAACACAACACATCACGAAGGGAAGACGCTGTGGCCGTCAGCCAGGAAGAAATCATCGCCGGTATCGCGGAGATCATCGAAGAGGTCACCGGTATCGAGCCGTCCGAGGTCACCCCGGAGAAGTCCTTCGTGGACGACTTGGACATCGACTCGCTGTCGATGGTTGAGATCGCGGTGCAGACCGAGGACAAGTACGGCGTGAAGATCCCGGACGAGGACCTCGCCGGCCTGCGCACCGTCGGTGACGTCGTGTCCTACATCCAGAAGCTCGAGGAAGAGAACCCCGAGGCTGCCGAGGCGCTGCGCGCCAAGCTGGAGACCGAGAACCCCGACGCCGTGGCGAACGTCAAGGCAAGGATGGACGCGGACAAGTGAGCAAGCCTTCCACTGCTAATGGCGGTTACCCCAGCGTTGTGGTGACCGCCGTCACGGCGACGACGTCGATCGCGCCGGACATCGAGAGCACGTGGAAGGGTTTGTTGGCCGGCGAAAGCGGCATCCACGTCCTCGAAGACGAGTTCATCACCAAGTGGGATCTGCCCGTCAAGATCGGTGGGCACCTCAAGGAGCCCATCGACGAGCACATGAGCAGGCTCGACCTGCGCCGGATGTCCTACGTCCAGCGGTTGGCCAAGCTGCTCAGCACTCAGCTGTGGGAGTCCGCCGGCAACCCGGAGCTCGACCCCGACCGGTTCTCGGTCGTGGTCGGCACCGGGCTCGGTGGCGCCGAGCGGATCGTCGAGAGCTACGACCTGATGAACGAGGGCGGCCCCCGCAAGGTGTCGCCGCTCGCCGTTCAGATGATCATGCCCAACGGCGCCGCGGCGGTGGTCGGGCTGCAGCTCGGGGCGCGTGCCGGGGTGATCACCCCGGTGTCGGCCTGTTCGTCGGGCTCCGAGGCGATCGCGCACGCGTGGCGCCAGATCGTCATGGGTGACGCGGACGTCGCCGTCTGTGGTGGCGTCGAGGGTCCCATCGAGGCGCTGCCCATCGCGGCGTTCTCGATGATGCGGGCCATGTCCACGCGCAACGACGAGCCCGAGCGCGCGTCGCGGCCGTTCGACAAGGACCGCGACGGCTTCGTGTTCGGCGAGGCCGGGGCCATGATGCTCATCGAGACCGAGGAGCACGCCAAGGCCCGCGGCGCCAAGCCACTGGCCCGGTTGATGGGTGCCGGCATCACCTCGGACGCGTTCCACATGGTGGCGCCGGCCGCGGACGGCGTGCGCGCCGGCCGGGCGATGCAACGGTCGCTCGAGTTGGCCGGCTTGTCGCCCAAGGACATCGACCACGTCAACGCCCACGGGACGGCGACGCCGATCGGTGACACGGCCGAGGCCAACGCCATCCGCGTCGCCGGCTGCGAGCAAGCCGCGGTGTACGCACCGAAATCCGCACTGGGCCACTCCATCGGGGCGGTCGGTGCGTTGGAATCTGTCCTCACGGTATTGAGCCTTCGGGACGGCGTGATACCGCCGACACTGAACTACGAAACCCCAGATCCCGAGATCGACCTCGATGTTGTCGCGGGCGAACCTCGCTACGGCGATTTCCGTTACGCCATCAACAACTCGTTCGGATTCGGTGGCCACAACGTGGCTCTCGCCTTCGGGCGGTACTGAGGCTGGATGGTGGTGACGCGCTTCCCCCGGCCTCGCCGGGCTCGCGATCACCACTAAGCACGAAAGGAACGTTCGCAAGACCCATGACAGAGCTAGTTACCGGGAAAACACTCCCGAACGTGGTCGTCACCGGCGTTGCCATGACGACCGCTCTGGCAACTGATGCCGAGACCACCTGGAAGCTGTTGTTGGACAGCCAAAGTGGTATCCGCAGGCTCGACGACCCGTTCGTCGAGGAGTTCGACCTGCCGGTCAAGATCGGTGGGCACCTGTTGGAGGAATTCGACAGCCAGATGACCCGCGTCGAGCTGCGCCGCACGGGTTACCTGCAGCGGATGTCCACCATCTTGAGCCGCCGGGTCTGGGAGAACGCCGGCTCGCCCGAGGTGGACGCCGACCGCTTGATGGTGTCCATCGGCACCGGCCTGGGCTCGTCGGAGGAGATGGTCTTCAGCTACGACGACATGCGCGCTCGTGGCATGAAGGCCGTCTCGCCGCTCGGGGTGCAGAAGTACATGCCCAACGGCGCCGCCGCGGCGGTGGGCCTGGAACGGCACGCCAAGGCCGGCGTGATCACGCCCGTGTCAGCCTGCGCGTCCGGTTCCGAGGGCGTGGCGCAGGCCTGGCGCAACATCGTCTTCGGTGAGGCCGACATCGCCATCTGCGGCGGCGTCGAGACCAAGATCGAGGCGGTGCCGATCGCGGCGTTCGCCCAGATGCGCATCGTGATGTCCACCAAGAACGACGACCCGGCGGGCGCCTGCCGCCCATTCGACCGGGACCGCACCGGCTTCGTGTTCGGCGAGGCGGGCGCGCTCATGGTGATCGAGACCGAGGAGCACGCGAAGGCCCGCGGGGCCAACATCCTGGCCCGGATCATGGGGGCCGCCATCACCTCGGACGGCTACCACATGGTTGCGCCGGACCCCAACGGTCTGCGGGCCGGGCACGCGATGAGCCGGGCGATTCAGCTGGCCGGCCTGAGCCCGAGCGACATCCAGCACGTGAACGCGCACGCCACCGGCACCTCGGTGGGTGACGTCGCCGAGGCCAAGGCGATCAACAACGCGTTGGGTGCCCACGGCGGCAATGCCGCCGTGTTCGCGCCGAAGGCGGCGCTGGGCCACTCGGTGGGCGCCGTGGGCGCGGTCGAGTCGATCCTGACCGTGCTCGCGCTGCGGGACCAGGTCGTTCCGCCGACGCTGAACCTCGAAAATCTCGACCCGGAAATCGATCTGGACGTGGTGGCGGGCAAGCCGCGGCCGGGCAACTACGAGTACGCCATCAACAACTCGTTCGGATTCGGCGGGCACAACGTCGCGATCGCGTTCGGGCGGTACTGAGCACCGCTTCTCAACCGAGAGCACACCGGAGAACAGGAGACCTGCGATGACAATCATGGCCCCCGCGTCGGTCGGCGAGTCGCTCGACCCCAGGGACCCGTTGCTGCGTCTGAGCAACTTCTTCGACGAGGGCAGCGTCGAGCTGCTGCACGAGCGTGACCGCTCGGGTGTGCTGTCGGCTTCGGGCACCGTGAACGGCGTGCGCACGATCGCGTTCTGCACCGACGGCACCGTGATGGGCGGCGCCATGGGTGTCGAGGGGTGCGCGCACATCGTCAACGCCTACGACACCGCCATCGAGGAACAGAGCCCGATCGTGGGGATCTGGCACTCCGGCGGCGCGCGCCTGGCCGAGGGCGTGAAGGCGCTGCACGCGGTCGGGACGGTGTTCGAGGCGATGATCCGCGCGTCCGGCTACGTCCCGCAGATCTCGGTGGTGGTCGGTTTCGCCGCCGGCGGTGCCGCCTACGGCCCGGCGCTGACCGATGTCATCGTGATGGCGCCGGAGAGCCGGGTCTTCGTCACCGGGCCCGACGTGGTGCGCAGTGTCACCGGCGAGGACGTGGACATGGCGTCCCTCGGCGGCCCCGAGACCCACCACAAGAAGTCCGGGGTGTGCCACATCGTCGCCGACGACGAGCTCGACGCCTACGAGCGTGGCCGTCGCCTGGTCGGATTGTTCTGCCAGCAGGGGCATTTCGACCGCACCAAGGCGGAGGCCGGTGACACCGACATCCACGCGTTGCTGCCGGAGTCGGCGCGGCGGGCCTACGACGTGCGCCCGATCGTGACCGCGATTTTGGACGACGAGACGCCGTTCGACGAGTTCCAGGCCAACTGGGCGCCGTCGATGGTGATCGGCCTGGGCCGGCTGTCGGGTCGCACGGTCGGCGTGCTGGCGAACAACCCGCTGCGGCTGGGTGGCTGCCTGAACTCCGAAAGCGCCGAGAAGGCGGCACGTTTCGTGCGGCTGTGTGACGCGTTCGGGATTCCGCTGGTCGTGGTCGTCGACGTGCCGGGCTACCTGCCCGGTGTCGACCAGGAGTGGGGCGGCGTGGTGCGCCGCGGCGCGAAGCTGCTGCACGCGTTCGGCGAGTGCACGGTCCCGCGCGTCACCCTGGTCACCCGAAAGACCTACGGCGGGGCCTACATTGCGATGAACTCCCGGTCGCTGAACGCGACCAAGGTGTACGCCTGGCCGGATGCCGAAGTCGCCGTGATGGGCGCCAAGGCCGCCGTCGGCATCCTGCACAAGAAGAAGCTGGCCGCCGCGGCCGATCACGAGCGCGAGGCGCTGCACGACGAGCTGGCCGCCGAGCACGAGAAGATCGCCGGCGGTGTGGACAGCGCCATCGAGATCGGTGTGGTCGACGAGAAGATCGACCCGTCGCACACCCGCAGCAAGCTCACCGAGGCGCTGGCCCAGGCGCCGGCCCGCCGCGGTCGCCACAAGAACATCCCGCTGTAGGTCACCCTTTAACGGCGAGCAGACGCAAAATCGCACGCGCGGTACCCGCGCCGTGCGATTTTGCGTCTGCTCGGTGGGCTAATCCCCAGGGGTGACTGGCGGATTCGAGCCCGCTCTTCGCATGCTTCCGCGGTGCACAATGAAGCGCTCAACCTCCTGTACAGAACCGGCGGGTTCGCGACGACCACACAGCTGCTGACAGTCATGACTCGTCAACAGCTAGACGTTCAAGTCCGAAACGGTGGACTTGTCCGCGTGTGGCACGGAGTTTACGGTGCAGCGCAGCCAAATTTTCTGGGACGCTTGGCCGCACTGGATGTCTTCATGGGTCGGCATGCGGTGGCGTGCATGGGCACTGCCGCGGCGTTGTACGGGTTCGACACCGAGAACACCATGGCTATTCACGTTCTCGATCCCGGCATACGCATGCGCCCTACGGGCGGCCTGATGGTTCACCAACGCACCGGAGCCCGGCTCCAACGAATAGGGGGTCGTCTAGCGACGGCACCGGCATGGACCGCAGTGGAGGTCGCAAGGCAGCTGCGCCGGCCGAGGGCACTGGCGACGCTCGACGCGGCATTGCGCTCGATGTGGTGCACTCGCAATGAAATTGGTCAAGCCGTCGAGGAGCAGCGAGGACGTCGAGGCATCGTTGCTGTGCGCGCACTGCTGCCATTGGCGGATGGCCGTGCGGAATCGGCCATGGAAAGCGAGGCGCGACTGGTCATGCTCGATCGAGGGCTACCGCTCCCTGAGCTGCAGCATCCGATCGTCGGCCGCGATGGCGAGTTGTGGCGCGTCGACTTCGCCTGGCCGGACATGCGATTGGCAGCAGAATACGAGAGCATCGACTGGCATGTTGGTCGCACGGAAATGCTGCGCGACAAGTCGCGGTGGGCCAGGATCCAGGAGCTTGGGTGGACGATCATCCCAATAGTCGTCGACGACGTGCGGCGGGAACCCGACCGCCTCGCCGACCGCATCGCAACCCACCTGAATCGCCCGCTGATGGCTAGTTAACTCCGCCGAGCAGACACAAAATCGCACGGCGCGGGTACCGCGCGTGCGATTTTGTGTCTGCTCGCGGGCCGTTAGCGACCCAGGATCGCCAGAAGCGCCCGGCGGAGTTCAGCCTCGGGGTCGGCGGGCAACGCCTCCGCGCGCCACCCGATGAAGTCGTCGGGGCGGACCAACAGCGCCCCGTCGGGGGCGAGCCCGGTGGCCGCCGCCCACTCGTCGGTATAGACCCGGTGCGCGGCCACCGACGCCGAAGCCGCGGCGGCACACCACCGTTCGTCGCCGGTGAGCACGGTGAACCCCGGATCCAGCAGGTCGAGCGTCGACACGCCGTCGCCCACCCATACGTGCGGGACCCGGGTGCCGGTTTGGCCGCGCAACTCCCCCACCAGCTGCAACGTATCCGCGCCATACCGGTAGCCGATGAGCAGCTCGAACATCGAGCACTCTTCGTCGGCCGGCAACCGCGGGCCGTCGTCGCTCATGGGAAGCACGGCCAGCGTCGGCCCGGTCAGCGACTGCCGGGCGGCGAACCTCCCCACCGGGTGGCGCTCGGCGTGATAGGTGTCCAGCAGCGCCGGGCCGGCGGTCCCGTTCACCACGGCGGCCAGTTTCCAGGCCAGGTTGTGTGCGCTCTGGATGGCGGTGTTGGCGCCACCGGCCTTGAACGGTGGCATGGTGTGGGCCGCATCGCCGACGAGAAAGACTCGGCCGCAGCCGAATTGGTCGGCCACCTGCTCGTAGGGCTGCCACGCCGCGACCTCGATGACGTCGATGTCGATCCGCTCGCCGATCGCGACGGTGAGGATCTCGCGGCACCGCTGCGGCGTGAACTCCTCGGCCGACTCGCCCTTGCCGGGAAAGTACGTGGTGATGAACATCCCCAACTCCCCGTCGACCAACAGGAAGATGCCGTCCACGTCGGCGTTCTTGACCTGCACGGCGTCCCCGTCGGCCAACTGCGAGACGAACTTCGTCCAGGGCGCGCGGAAGTAGATGAAGACGACGAAGATCGGTAGCGCGCCGTAGCCGGACGTGGTGATGCCCAACCAATTCCGGATCGGGCTGTGCACACCGTCGGCGCCGACGAGGTAGTCGGCGCGGACGGTCTCGGATCCCCCGGTGTCCCGATCGCGCACCACCGCGGTGACACCCGCCCCATCCTGCTCGAGCGAGGCCAGTTCCGTCCCGTACCGCACCTCGCTGCCCCGGCGGCGCGTTTCGGCGAGCAGGATGGGCTCGAGCCTGCTCTGCGGGCAGTATTGCGCGGCGGGCTCGGGACTCAGCGCGTCCAGGCCCGCGAAGATCGCGTTGACGTCGATGGCCAGTCGCTCCTCGGGGCTGTTGAGCGCCGGCCGGACCATCATCGCCGAGACGTGGTCGGCCACCGCATGCACCTCGTCGCGCAGACCCAGACCCCGCAGGATTTCGAGGCTGCGAAAGCTCAGGTTGCGGGCTTTCGGATAGATGAACACCTCGCGCCGCCTTTCCACCAGCAACGAGCCGACCCCGTGTTTCGCCAGCAATGCCGACGTCGCGAGGCCGGCGGCGCCGGCGCCGACGATGAGGACGGGAACGCGGGTGAGTGTCATGCATGAAATGGTAGTCGCTGTCATTCGATATTCACAGTCAGAACTGCATCGGAGCCCCGTAGTGGAAGATGGGCTCGTGACCCTCCCCGCGCCGGCGCTGATGGACGTCGCCGTCGAGGAGGCACGGGCCGGCCTGGCGGAGGGCGGCATCCCGATCGGGGCCGCGCTGTTCACCGCGGACGGCGTGCTGCTCGGGCGCGGCCGCAATCGCCGCGTGCAACACGGCGACCCCTCGTTGCACGCGGAGGTGGACGCGTTCCGCGCGGCCGGCCGGCAGCGCGACTACCGCTCCACCGTCATGGTGACCACGCTCTCGCCGTGCTGGTACTGCAGCGGCCTGGTCCGCCAGTTCAACATCGGTTCGCTCCTCATCGGCGAATGCCGGACGTTCAGCGGCGGGCACGATTGGCTGGCGGACAACGGGGTCCGGGTCACGGTGCTCGACGACGAGCGCTGCGCAACCATGATGGCGGCCTTCATCGCCGAGCACCCGGACCTGTGGCACGAGGACATCGGCCTGGCGCCCTAGCCGAACCGCGCCACGAACTCCTCCGCCACCGCCAACACCCGCTCGCGATCGGACTCCACCAACCCGATGCGGGTTCGTCGATCCAGAATGTCGGAGACGTCCAGCGCACCCTCGTGGGTGATCGCGTACTCGAATTCCGCCCGGGTGACGTCGATGCCCTCGGCGACCGGATCGGTCGGCCGCGTACAGGCGGCGGTGGTGACGACCTTGGCCGCCTCGGCGCCGTAGCGCTGTACCAGCGACTCCGGCAACTCGGCACCGGAGCCCGCGCCGGCCGCCCCGGGGTTGGCGGGCGCGCCGATCAGCGGCAGGTTGTGGGTCCGGCACTTCGCGGCCCGCAGGCGGCGCAGGCCGACGGCGCGGTCCAGCACGTCCTGTGCCATGTATCGGTATTCGGTCAGCTTGCCGCCGATCACGCTGATCACCCCCGACGCCGATTCGACGACGGCGTGTTCGCGCGAGACGTCGGCGGTGCGGCCCTCGCCGGTGTCGATCAGCGGGCGCAGCCCCGCGTAGGCGCCGATGACGTCGGCCGGCCCGAGCGCGACCCCCAACGCCGTGTTCACGGTGTCCAGCAGGAACGTGACCTCGTCCGCGGACGGCGCGGGCACGTCCGGGATCGGTCCGGGGGCCGCCTCGTCGGTCAGCCCCAGGTACACCCGCCCCAGCTGCTCGGGCATGGCGAAGACGAAGCGGTTGAGCTCTCCGGGAATCGGGATCGTCAGCGCCGCGGTGGGATTGCCGAACGCGGCGGCGTCGAACACCAGGTGGGTGCCGCGGCTGGGCCGCAGCCGCAACAGGCCGTCGATCTCGGCCGCCCACACCCCGGCCGCGTTGATCACCGCGCGGGCCGAAACGTCGAACGACTGCCCCGCGCGCCGGTCGGTCAACCGCACCGAGGTGCCGGTGGCGGGCGACGCCGCCACGTAGGTCAGGATCCGGGCGCCGTGCTGCGCGGCGGTACGCGCGACCGCGGTGACCAGCCGGGCGTCGTCGATGAGCTGCCCGTCGTAGGCCAGCAGGCCGCCGTCCAGGCCGTCGCGCCGAACGGTGGGCGCCATCCGCACCACGCGCTCCGGCCCGATTCGGCGCGACCGCGGCAGGATCGACGACGGCGTCCCCGCCAGCGTCCGCAACGCGTCGCCGGCCAGGAACCCCGCGCGCACCAGCGCGCGCTTGCCCCGGCCCATGGACGGCAGCAGCGGAACCACCTGCGGCATCGCATGGACCAGATGAGGGGCGTTGCGGCTCATCAGGATTCCGCGTTCGAGGGCGCTGCGGCGGGCGATCCCCACGTTGCCGGTCGCCAGGTACCGCAGGCCGCCGTGGACCAGCTTCGAGCTCCACCGGCTGGTGCCGAAGGCCAGGTCGTGCTTGTCCACCAGCGCCACCCGCAGCCCCCGCGACGCGGCGTCCAGCGCGATCCCCGCGCCGGTGATGCCGCCGCCGATCACCATGACATCGAGCGGCTCGCCGTCGGCGAGCGCCGTCAGGTCGGCCGCCCGGCGGGCGGCGTTCAGCGCGGTGGGGTCGGCGATCACGACAGGTATCCGTTCAGCGAGTGGGCGAGTTCGCCGGCCAGCGTGTCGGCGTCCAGGATCGGTTCGACGATCTGCGCCGACTGGATGGTCGACTGCGCGATCAGCAACACCATGGTGGCCATCTGGACGGGGTCGCCGGCGCGGACGCTGCCGTTGCGCTGGGCCACCCGCAGCCGCGCGGCGAGGGCGTCGATGAGCATGTGCTGGCTGGTTCCGAGCCGCTCGGTGATGTAGATCGGCGCCAGCTCGGAGTGCAGCACCGACATCACCAGCCGGTCCCGGCGGAGCAGGTCGGCCACCGTAACGATCTGCCGCACCAGCGATTCCCTGTCGTCGCCGAGCAGCGGGGCCTCGCGCATCACCTCGGTGACGTGACGGGTCAGCAGCGCCGCCACGATCGACTGCGTGTCCGGCCAGCGCCGGTACACCGTCGGCCTGCTGACGCCGGCGCGGCGCGCGATCTCGGCGAGGGTCACCCGGTCGACACCGAAATCGACCACACAGCTGGCTGCTGCCGCGAGGATGCGCTCCGCGGTGTCTACCCGCGAACGATCGTTACTGATTGACAGCATGTGTAATACTGTAACGCATGACGCAACCCGAGGGCCTCCTCCCCCCGATGAAATGGAACGCCTGGGGGGATCCCGCCGCGGCCAAGCCGCTTTCCGAGGGCATCCGGGCGTTGCTGAAACAGGCCGTGGGCGTGGAGGATTCGACCGCGGGCGAGCTCGAACGCGCCCAGGTGCGGCTGCGCCCCTCGGCATTGTCGCAGGCGCACCGCGAGGCGCTGGCCGAACTCGTCGGCGCCCCCTACTGCCGCACCGCGGACCGGGATCGGTTGCTGCACGCCGGCGGCAAGTCCACGCTCGACCTGTTGCGCCGCAAGGACACCGGGGTGCAGGACGCGCCCGATGCCATCCTGCTGCCCGGCGACGAGGACGCCGTCGCCACGATCCTGCGCTATTGCTCCCATCACCGCATCGGCGTCGTCCCCTTCGGGGGCGGCACCAGCGTGGTCGGCGGTCTGGATCCCCTCCGCGGCGACTTCCCGGCCGTGGTGTCACTGGACCTGCGCCGCCTCGACCGGCTGATCTCCCTCGACGAGGTGTCCGGGCAGGCCGTCTTCGAAGCCGGCGTCACCGGACCGGACGCGGAGCGTTTGCTTGGCGCCCAGGGCTTTTCGCTCGGTCATTTCCCGCAGAGCTTCGAATACGCGACCATCGGGGGGTTCGCCGCCACGCGCTCGTCCGGGCAGGACTCGGCGGGCTACGGACGGTTCAACGACATGGTGCGCGGCCTGCGGGTGGTCACCCCGGTCGGCACCCTGGACCTGGGCCGCGCGCCCGAATCCGCCGCGGGCCCCGACCTGCGCCAGCTGCTCATCGGCTCGGAGGGCACCTTCGGAGTCATCACCCGCGTGCGCCTGCGGGTGCACCGCGTTCCGGAAGCCGTCCGCTACGAGGCATGGTCCTTCCCCGACTTCGCGAGCGGCGCCGCAGCCCTGCGCGCCGTCACGCAAACGGCCACCGGCGCCACCGTCCTGCGGCTCTCCGACGAGGTCGAGACGGGCGTCAACCTGGCCACCACCGACGCGATCGGCGAAAGCCAGATCACCGGCGGCTGCCTGGCCATCACCGTGTTCGAGGGCAGCGCGGAACACGTGGAAAGCCGGCACGCCGAAACCAGCGCCCTGCTCGCGGCGCGTGGCGGGACGTCGCTGGGCGAAGGGCCGGCGCGGGCCTGGGAGCACGGCCGGTTCGGCGCGCCGTACCTGCGCGACTCGCTGCTGTCGGCCGGCGCGCTCTGCGAGACGCTCGAGACCGCCACCGATTGGTCCAACATCCCCACGCTGAAATCCGCTGTCACACAGGCGCTTACCGACGCCTTGGCGGCGAGCGGCACGCCGGCGCTGGTGATGTGCCACATCTCGCACGTCTACCCCACGGGCGCGTCGCTGTACTTCACCGTGGTCGCCGGGCAGCGCGGCAATCCCATCGAACAATGGCGGGCCGCGAAGAAGGCCGCGTGCGACGCGATCATGGGCGCCGGCGGGACGATCACCCACCACCATGCGGTCGGCGCCGACCACCGGCCCTGGATGCGCGACGAGGTGGGCGAGCTGGGCGTGCGGGTCTTGCACGCGGTGAAGGCGACGCTGGATCCGGCGGGAATCCTCAACCCCGGCAAGCTGATTCCATGAATCGTCGCGAGATTCGGAAGGTCATCGCACTGACCAATCCGGTGTCGGGGCACGGCGCCGCGATCCGGGCGGCGCAGGTCGCGATCGCGCGACTGCACCATCGCGGGGTCGAGGTGGTCGAGATCATCGGCGACGACGCGCAGGACGCGCGCTACCTGGTGAGCGCGGCGCTCGAGAAGGGCGCCGACGCGGTCATGGTCACCGGCGGCGACGGCGTCGTCTCCAACGCGCTACAAGTGCTCGCCGGCACCGACGTCCCGCTGGGCATCGTCGCGGCGGGCACGGGCAATGACCATGCCCGCGAATTCGGGCTGCCCACAAAGGATCCGGAAGCCGCGGCCGACATCATCGTCGACGGCTTCGTCGAGACCATCGATTTGGGCCGGATTCGGGACGCCGGCGGGGCCGAGAAGTGGTTCGGCACGGTGGCCGCCACCGGATTCGACTCCTTGGTGACCGACCGGGCCAACCGGATGAGCTGGCCGCACGGCCGGCTGCGGTACTACCTCGCGATGCTCGCCGAGCTATCGCAGCTGCGGCTCTTGCCGTTCCGTCTGGTGCTCGACGGGACGCGCGAGATCGATGCCGACATCACGCTGGCCGCCTTCGGCAACACCCGCAGCTACGGCGGAGGCCTGCTGATCTGCCCGCACGCCGATCACACCGACGGCCTGCTCGACATCACGATGGTGCACTCGGCGTCGCGGGCGAAGCTGGTCCGCCTGTTCCCGACGGTGATGACGGGCACCCACGTCGACCTCGACGAGGTGAGCACCACGCGGGCCCGAACCATCCACGTCGAGTGCCCGGGGATCAACGTCTACGCCGACGGCGACTTCGCCTGTCCGCTGCCCGCCGACATCGCGGCGGTTCCGGGCGCGCTGCGGATCCTGCGCCGGGCCGGCGACAAATAGCGGCTACCCGACCCCCCGGCTGAGCCAGCTCACCTCGCCGACCTCGCCGCCGTCGCGGTACGCCTCCAGCGCGTCGTCCCACGCCGTGCCCAGCACCGTGTCCAGCTCGGCGGCCAGGGTGTCGGCGCCATGCGCCATCAGCGCGCGCAGCCGCATCTCCCCGACCATCACGTCGCCATTGGCGCTCATCGCCCCGCTCCACAAGCCGAGCTGCGGGGTGTGGCTGAACCGCTGGCCGTCCACTCCGGGGCTGGGGTCCTCGGTGACCTCGAACCGCAGCACCGACCAGGACCGCAGGGCGTTGGCCAGCCTGGCCCCGGTACCCACCGGACCCACCCAGTTGGTGACCGCGCGCAACTGTCCGGGCATGGCCGGCTGCGGCGTCCACGTGAGGTTCGCCTTCGACCCCAGGGTCGACGACAACGCCCACTCGACATGCGGGCATACCGCCGCTGGCGAGGCGTGCACGTACACCACGCCAGTCGTCACGTCGGCGAATTGATTCGACGCACGCATTTCCTGCTCCTTCGGTTCCACGAGGGACGTCTTCCCCAACGACCTGGCGGGACCTGGCAAGCAGGATGCCTAACTATTTTGTGTGTCGTGCGTGTCTATTGTGCCCTGTGATACCCATGTTGCGCTAGTGTGCATTTTCTCTTAGCCGCATTCGGCTATCACGGCGTCGGAAATGGCCGGCCACGGCCGCAGCGCCCACTCCCCGAAATCGCGGTCGGTGAGGGCCACCAGCGCCAGGTCCCGGTCGGGATCGGCCCAGATGAAACCGCCCGCCTGGCCGAAATGGCCGTACGTCCGCGGCGAGTTGGACGCGCCGGTCCAGTGCGGCGATTTGGCGTCCCGGATCTCGAAACCCAGCCCCCAGTCGTTGGGCCGCTGGACGCCGTAACCGGGCAGCACGCCGTCCAGGCCGGGAAATTGCACGGTCGTCGCCTCGGCGTGCAGCTGAGCCGACACCGTCGCGGGCCGCAACAGCTCCGAGGCGAATTTCGCCAGGTCGGCGACCGTGGACACCGCCCCGAACCCCGCGGCCGCCGCGCCGCCATCCAGCTTGGTGGAAGCCATCCCGAGCGGCTGGAACACCGCCTCGGCCAGGTAGCGGCCGAATTCGATGCCGGACTCGCGCTCGACGGTCTGGGCCAGCACGGTGAAGCCGTGGTTGGAGTAGATGCGCCGCGCCCCCGGCGCGGCCAGCACGTGGTCGTTGTGCATCGCCAGCCCCGACGCGTGCGCCAGCAGGTGCCGGACCGTGGCGCCCGGCGGTCCGGCGGGGGTGTCCAGGTCGACGACGCCCTCTTCGACCGCGACGTGCACGGCCCGGGCCACCAGCGGCTTGGTCACCGAAGCCAGCGCGAACACCCGCTCGGTGTCCCCCCGGCCGGCCAGCACGCCGCCGGGTCCGATCGCCGCCGCGGCGGCGGCCCCGACCGGCCAGTCATCCAGGGCGTCGAGGGCCGCCATCACTTCCGGGCGATGTAGTAGTTGTTGATCGGGTCGGACTCGATCTCGGCGACCTGCACGTCGTCGAATCCGGCGTCGGCCAGCATCGCGGTGGCCAGCTGCTCCCCCCAGGCCGCCCCCAGCCCGGCGCCGTCCAGCGCCAGCGACACCGTCATGCAGTGCATCAGCGAGGTGGTGTACAGGTAGGTGCTCATCGGAACGCCGACGTTCTCCTCGAGCCGGCTCGACGCCTTGATGTCGGCCATCAGCAGCACGCCCCCGGGCCGCAGGGCGCGGTAAATGTTCTCCAGGACGCGGGCCGGCTGGGCCTGGTCGTGGATGGCGTCGAACACGGTGATGACGTCGTAGGCGTCCGGCCGGTCCAGCTCCGCCAGGTTGCGGGCCTCGAACGTGGCGTTCGCCAGGCCCAGTTCGGCCGCCTCGCGGGCGCCGACGGCGATCGCCTCGTCGGAGAAGTCGACGCCGGTGAACCGGCTGGCCGGGAACGCGCGGGCCATCACGTTGATCGCGTGGCCGCTGCCGCACCCGAAATCCGCCACGTCGACCCCGGAGCGCAGGCGTTCGACGAGCCCGTCCACCAGCGGCAGCACCGTGTCGACCAGAGCCTTGTCGTAGACGACGCCGCTCTGCTCGGCCATCAGCGCGTGGAACCGGGGGAACTCGCCGTAATGCAGCCCGCCGCCGTCGCGGAAGCAGCCGATGATCTTTTGTTCGACCTCGGCGAGCTGCGGCACGAACAGCGCCACCAGGGCCAGGTTGTCCGGCCCGGCCGCCCGGGTCAGCACGCCGGCGCGGTGCGCGGGCAGCGAGTAGGTCCCGGACTCGGCGTCGTAGTCCACGACGCGGCCGGTCGTCATGCCGGCCAGCCACTCGCGCACGTAGCGCTCGTTGAGGCCGGCCGCTTCGGCGATCTGCGCGCTGGTGGCCCGCGCCAGTCCGGCCATCGTGTCGAGCAGGCCGGTCTGGTGGCCGATGCTCAACAACAGCGTCAGGCTGGCGCCGTCGATGGCCGCGGCGATGCGTCCGGCGAATTCCTTCGAGGTTTCCGACGCGGTCTCGGGTGCCGTCATGGTCAGCGACGGTACACCGTAGGTTGGGGGCCATGAGTCAGACAGTGCGCGGCGTGATTTCACGCAAGAAGGGCGAACCCGTCGAGTTGGTGGACATCGTCGTGCCGGACCCGGGCCCCGGCGAGGCGCTGGTCGACATCGTCGCCTGCGGGGTGTGCCACACGGACCTGACCTACCGCGAGGGCGGCATCAACGACGAGTACCCCTTCCTGCTCGGCCACGAGGCCGCCGGCCGCGTCGAGGCGGTCGGCCCCGGGGTGACCGCGGTCGAGCCGGGCGACTTCGTGATCCTGAACTGGCGGGCCGTCTGCGGCGAATGCCGGGCCTGCAAGCGGGGCCGCCCGCACCTGTGTTTCGACACCTTCAACGCCGCCCAGAAGATGACGCTGACCGACGGCACGGAGCTGACGCCCGCGCTGGGCATCGGCGCGTTCGCCGACAAGACGCTGGTGCACGCCGGCCAGTGCACCAAGGTCGATCCCGCCGCCGACCCGGCCGTCGCGGGGCTGCTCGGCTGCGGGGTGATGGCCGGCATCGGCGCGGCGATCAACACCGGCGGCGTCACCCGCGACGACACCGTCGCGGTGATCGGCTGCGGTGGCGTCGGCGATGCCGCGATCGCCGGCGCCGCACTCGTCGGCGCCCGGCGCATCATCGCCGTCGACACCGACGACACCAAGTTGGACTGGGCCCGCAAGTTCGGCGCCACCCACACCGTCAACGCCCGTCAGGCCGACGTCGTCGAGGCGATCCAGGACCTCACCGACGGCTTCGGGGTCAACGTCGCGATCGACGCGGTCGGCCGCCCCGAAACCTGGAAGCAGGCCTTCTACGCCCGCGACCTCGCGGGAACCGTTGTGCTGGTGGGGGTTCCGACGCCCGACATGAAGCTCGACATGCCGCTGATCGACTTCTTCAGCCACGGCGGGTCGCTGAAGTCGTCGTGGTACGGCGACTGCCTGCCCGAGCGCGACTTCCCCACCCTGATCGACCTGTACCTGCAGGGCCGGCTCCCGCTGGAGCAGTTCGTCTCCGAACGCATCGGCCTCGGCGACGTCGAGGAGGCGTTCCACAAGATGCACGGCGGCAAGGTGCTCCGCTCGGTGGTGATGCTCTGATGGTCGAGATTCAGCAGGTGGTCACCCACGGGACGTTCGAACTCGACGGCGGCAGTTGGGAAGTCGACAACAACATCTGGCTGATCGGCGACAACTCCAACGTCGTGGTGTTCGACGCCGCCCACGACGCGGCACCGATCGTCGAGGCCGTGGCAGGGCGCCACGTGGTCGCGGTGGTGTGCACGCACGGCCACAACGATCACGTGACGGTCGCGCCGGAGCTGGGCAAGACGCTCGACGCGCCGGTGCTGCTGCACCCGGCTGACGAGGTGCTCTGGCGGATGACGCACCCCGACAGCGACTTTCGTTCCATCTCCGATGGAGAGACGCTGAGCGTGGGCGGGACGGAGTTGCGGGCGCTGCACACCCCGGGCCATTCCCCCGGCTCGGTGTGCTGGTATTCGCACGACCTGGGCGTCGTGTTCAGCGGCGACACGCTGTTCTCCGGCGGCCCGGGCGCAACCGGCCGCTCGTACTCGGACTTCCCGACCATCCTGCGGTCCATCTCCGAGCGGCTGGGCAAGCTGCCCGGCGAGACGGTGGTGCACACCGGCCACGGCGACAGCACCGTGATCGGCGACGAGATCGTGCACTACGAGGAGTGGGTGGCCCGCGGGCACTGAGGCCGCGCCGCCGCCGGTACTGGGGAGGCGCTTCGCGCCGCCGGGCCAAGGCGCACACTGGACCGGGTTCCACCGGTAAGGAGTGATACGCATGGCCAACGACCTCGTCGCCACGGTGCCCGACCTGTCGGGCAAGCTCGCAATCGTCACCGGCGCCAACAGCGGCCTGGGTTTCGGCCTGGCCCGGCGACTCGCGGCCGCCGGGGCCGACGTCGTGATGGCGATCCGCAATCGCGCCAAGGGGGAACGGGCGATCGCCGACATCCGCAAGACGGTGCCCGACGCCAAGCTCACCATCAAATCGCTGGACCTCTCGTCGCTGGCCGCGGTCGCCGCGCTGGGTGAGCAACTCAACGCCGAAGGCCGCCCCGTCGACATCCTGATCAACAATGCCGGCGTCATGACCCCGCCGGAGCGCGACACCACCGCCGACGGGTTCGAATTGCAGTTCGGCAGCAACCATCTCGGGCATTTCGCCCTGACCGGCCACCTGCTGCCGCTGCTGCGCGCGGCCGGCACCGCGCGCGTCGTCTCGCTGAGCAGCCTGGCGGCCCGGCAAAGCGGCAAGATCCACTTCGACGACCCGCAGTTCGAGAAGTCCTACGCGGCCATGTCGGCCTACGGCCAGTCGAAACTGGCGGTGCTGATGTTCGCCCTGGAGTTGGACCGGCGCAGCCGCGCGGCGGGCTGGGGCATCGTGTCCAACGCCGCGCATCCGGGCCTGACCAAGACCAACCTGCAGATCGCGGGACCCTCGCACGGCCGCGACAAGCCCTCGCTGATGGAGCGCCTGTACAAGGCGTCCTGGCGCTTCACGCCGTTCTTCTGGCAGGAGATCGACGAGGGCATCCTGCCGGCGCTCTACGCCGCGGCCGCGCCGCACGCCCAGGGCGGCGCGTTCTACGGGCCCCGCGGCTTCTACGAGGCCGCCGGCGGTGGGGTCCGGCTGGCCAAGGTGCCCGAGCGGGCCCGCAACGAGGCTGATTGCCAACGACTTTGGGAGCTTTCCGAGCGGCTCACCGGCGTCGGCTACCCGAAGCCGGACTGACGACTATCGTTGGGACATGCGGCCAGAGCCTCGGATGCCCGAATCGAGCATTGTGGTCCGGCCCGAGCCCGTCTACACGCAGTCGTCGCGGCTGCAGGCCGCGGGCCTGGCGCCGGCCATCGCGTTGTTCGAGCGGGCCGCCGAGCAGGTGCCCCTGCCCAGGCCGCCGCAGCCCATCGTCATCGCCGACTACGGCGCCGCCAACGGACACAATTCGCTGAAGCCGGTGTCGGCGGCCATCGCGGTGCTGCGCCGCCGCACCCGCCACGACCACGCAATCCTGGTGGCGCACACCGACATCCCGGACAACGACTTCTCGGCGCTGTTTCACACCCTGGAAGGCGACCCGGAAAGCTACCTGCACCTGGACGCCGCCACGTTCGCGTCGTCGATCGGCCGGTCGTTCTATGACCAGATCGTGCCGTCCCAGACGGTCAACCTCGGTTGGTCGTCGTGGGCGACGCAGTGGCTGAGCACGATGCCCGGCGAGGTGCACGACCACCTGCACGTCGCCTACAGCCACGACGACACGGCCCGCGCGGCCTACGCGCACCAGGCGGCCCTGGACTGGCTCAACTTCGTGGCGTTCCGCGGCCGCGAACTGGCCCCCGACGGCCGGCTGGTGGTGATGACGATCGCGCTCGACGAGGACGGCACCTCCGGGTTCCCGACCTTGCTCGACGCGATGCTCGCGGCGCTGCGTGAGCAGGTCCGCGACGGCCTGCTGCGCCAGGACGAGGTGCGGCGGATGAGCATCCCGACGTTTGCCCGCGGCGAGAAGGACTTTCGCGCCCCGTTCGCGCCCAGCGGCCGCTTCGAGGGCCTGTCGATCGACCACCTCGAGATGTTCAACGCCGCCGACCGATTCTGGGCCCGCTTCCAGGCTGACCACGACACCGAGGCGTTCGGCGCGCAGTGGGCGGCCTTCGCGCGGGCGGCGCTGTTCCCCGCCCTGGTGCGCGGACTGGACGGCGGGATCCGCGACACCCGGGCCGAAGAATTCGTCGACCAGCTCGAGCGGGCGGTCGCGGCGCGGCTGGCCGGCGCGCCCGAGCCGATGCGCATCCCGCTGGCGCTGGTCGAGCTCGTCAAGCGAGAACGATCCCGCTGATGAGAGTTTCGACACAACACCGCACCGGGTAACCCCGCTGAAGATCGCGACCTGCGATTGCGAGGGGGTTCGATACATGAGCGTGCAGGACGACAAATCGGCTGACCAGGACACCGATCAGAAGGTGACCGAGAAACCGGAGCCGGACGAGAAGGACAAAGAGAAGGCCGCCGAGATGATGGAGGCCTACAAGGAAAATCCCACCATCGTGCTGCCCGGCACCGGCGGCAGCGTGTCGGGCACCGCGGTCAACGACTGGCTGGACGAGGACGGCAATCCCAAGCACGAAGTCGCCGACGGCGCCGGCTCGGTAGATCAGAAGGCCGACGATTCCCGCGACGAGCAGGCTCTGCAGGACCAGATCGAGAAGGACAAGGCCCTCAACGAGAAGCTCAAAGAGGCCGCGACCGCGGAGAACAAGGGCGAAAAGGGGTGACCTAGCCGGCCGTTCCCAGCTGAGGACCCAATTGGGGGATGCCGCTGATACCCAGGTCGCCCCCGATCCCTTGGATGATCTGATTGACCCGGTCCAGGCCCGGGATGGGTTCGCCGAGGCCGGGGACCGGCGGGATGGGCGGTGCCTGCGGGATTTGCGGGACCGCCGGACGGACGGGCGCGGCCGCCAGCGGGGGTGCATGTTGCGGCTTCGCTGACGGCGCAGTGCTCGACGGCGCTTCGGTGGCGGGCGGATTGGTCTCGGCGGTCGACGGCGGCGGCGCCTCCGCGGTGGGCGGGGGCGGCTGGGCTGTCGCGGTGTGGGCG
>NZ_MVIJ01000037.1 GCF_002086735.1 Mycobacterium scrofulaceum
CCGCAGGGCTCACCGCCGCGGCACACGATGCGATCGAGGACATGACCCCATCATCGCAGCCGGGTACGACAAATCTCGGCTGGCCAATTCGCTTCGGGGAGTTACTGCTCCGAAATGTTTCAGGGAGGACGTCGAGGCGAATTCGCGGCCACTGCAGCCAATCCGCGCCCCCTCAAGGTGCTAGTGGGAAGCTCGCCAGTCCAACGCGAGGCCTCATAGCGGGCAACCACGAGTGCGGCGCTGACGCGACACCCCCACTTTTCGGCCACCCCTCACTGATGACCGCGATCACGGCCTGATACCTCTGCTCGGCCACGCTCACTCCCTCATCCAGGGAGTGCCAAGGATCAACCGAAACCGCTGTAAAGGATCAGCCGAAACACTGTCACGCATCACCCGAAGACAAATGTCACGCATCAGCCGAAGACAAATGTCACCTATCAGCCGAGGTGATACACACCGATGAGTTAACCTCTCCGATCGGAGGGATGGTACGCACATGTTGCAAGTGCCGTTGTCCGGCTACCGATGGGCACTGTTCGTCGTGGGCGTCTTCGCCACCGCTGCCATCGCGATCGCGGGCCTCTCGACCCTCATCGCCTCGCAGACCAGCACACCTTCCACCATGAGATACCCACCGGCCGTCACCTCGCGGACCAGTCAGACGATCGCTGTCGAAGTCGATAAGCCCACCGCCGTTCAACCCAGTCAGGCGGTTAAACCCGGTCACGATATTCATTTCGGTACTGATATTGACCCCAAGACTGTTGACCACAGTCAGACTGTGGAACCCGGTCATACCGTCAGCGTCGCCATTCCAGACGCCGCCCTAGACAAGCTCGGACCATCTCATGAACCTTCGCTGAAATGGCTGGTGGAACCCGCGGCGACCATCCTCGCCGCGATCGGGGCCGCCGCCGCGACCATCATCACCGCTCGCATCGCGCTGAGCGGGGTTTTGAAGGGGGCCAAAGACAAATGGCTAGACGACCGCCTAGACGACGTATGGCAGCGATTCATCTGGATTGTCGATTCAGCCCGGGGGAAGCTCCTGGACTGGAACCAGCGGAAGACCCTTCTGGCCGGGCTAAGTGAAAAGGCCGACCAGCTCGAAGATCCTCAGCTCAGCAGCATAATCAAGCATTGGTTCTCCGAAGGGGCGGAGAGAATCTACAACGAGCTCGTTAGGAGCGAAGGCCCTAGCGAAACGCTAACGTCGCTCGGTAGCCCAGAGGATGCGATCAAAGCGGCGAAACGTGTTTTAAGGGACAAGACCCTAAGCCCTGACATCAAGGCAAGAGCCCAAACGCTTCTCGATCGTTCCAACAAAATTCAACAGGGCACCGACATCGGCGCGGCATTGGCAGCGATTTACAGTGAAATCGACGAAGACTCACGCCCGGAAAATGAACTCGCCTATTACGGCAGCCGCCGCAGCGGCGTCCTTCGTAAGACACCACCGGCGCCAACCGCGTAGAGGCCCCTGGGGCCCTAGCGCCCGATTTCTGAGATTGGCCGTGCGAGCGACCATGGTCAGCCGGGCGACCATCACCATTAACGACGAATAAACGATGGACATGTTTGATAGGTGGGCTAGATACCATGGTTGACCTGTGCCCCCGGCAGGATTCGAACCTGCGACACCGGCTTTAGGAGAGCCGTGCTCTATCCCCTGAGCTACGAGGGCGGGCCATCTGCGAACACCTGACTCACCCGCGGTCCGCATCCGTGAAGGCATCCGTGAAGGTGCGACTAGCGTCCTGGTGCCGTTTCGGGCGCTCGGCCGGCGGTCGAGCCGGCGGTCCCAATCCGGCGGATGTGAGTCTAGCGGGTCCTCGAGTGGTGGTCAGGGCCGTCGCACTCGCAAGTTCTCTCAGTCTTCGTCCTCGATGACATGCATGGCGGCCTCCTCGGCGGACGCTGCGCCCCCGTCGAGCCCGACGTCCGAAGCGACCAATTCGGCCTCGTAGTCCCCGCCGAATCCCTCGTCCGGCGCGACCAGGCGGCCGGCTCGGGCGCGGCCCACCTCGCGCCGCTGGGGGAATTCGGACTCGCGCTCGGATGCATCGGAGCGTTGCTGCTCGGCTTGGTCGAGCGGGACGTCGGTGCGCGCTGCCGGGTCGGGCTCTTCCTCCGCGAGGAGCTGATCCAGGTTCTCGCTCGGGCCGAAGGCGCCTCGCCCGTAGGGCCGCTCCGGTGGCGAATACCCCTCGTCGAGCACGTCGTCCACACCGCGATCCAGCAGGGTGTCCTCCGGCTGAAGCTGGTTGTCGTCCTCGACGCTGTATTCGCCCGCTGCGGGGCCGGTCTCATAGTGAGAGCTCACGATTTTCCCGCCATGTCGCTCGATCCCTGTTCTGGCACAACGTCCTCAGTGGAGCCGCTCGATCTCGTCGGCCGCGTCGGACAACGCCGCGGCGAGTTCGCGGGCGGCGATCCCGTCCAACGCATCGAGGTGGCGCGCATGCACGGCGATCCACCGCCGCGTCGAGCCGTCGACCTGTTGTCGACCGTAGATTTGAACGCGCGCCCGCCCGCCTCGCCGACTCGTGCCCTCGAAGTCGCGAAACCAGTTCCTGTCGAGCTGCCAGTCGAAGGTGCGAACCGCGCCGTCGGGTGGCGCGACAGCGCCGGACGGCATCCCGGCGGACATGTTCTTGGCCGCCCACTGTCGCGCCATGTCCAGCAGCGTTTGCGGTTCGTCGTGTTCGATGCGCTCGAGTTGAGCGATCTGCGCAGTAGTGAGCTGGTCGGCCACGTCGCGCCAGGTTTGGGCGGTGTCGTCAGATGTGGTCATGCTGTGCAGTCTGTGCGGCCGGCCCGCGGTTGGGGAGGGTCGAAAGTCATGTCTTGGGTCCGTCATGCCGCTGGTCAAGCTCACCGCTGACCCGACGAAAGAGGGCATGCGCCTCGGCCCGCCCGTCCAGCAGCGTGCCGAAACAGACCACGCGGCAATCGATCTCCTCGAATCCCGATCCGCGAGTCGCCAGGGCGCGGAGAATGACGACCGAATTCGTGACTCCGGGAAGGGAGGACGCCATGGCCGCAGACCCACAATGCGCCCGGTGCAAACAACCCATCGGTCCGGGATGGCTCTACCTGACTGCGCATCGCCGCGGCCAGGCCGCGACAGCCGAGGACGATACGGTACTCATCCACGTGCCGGATGAATGCCCACGCCCCGGGGAGCACGCGCCGCCGAGCTAGCCGAGTGGACATGCGTGCGGGCCTCCGCGTTGAAGCCTCCGCTTCACGGATTCGCGGGGAGGGCCGCCGGGCTCAAATGGTCGACGAACCAGTCGCGGGCGAGCACCGCGACCCGCTCGAGCGTCCCGGGTTCTTCGAACAGATGGGTGGCGCCGGGCACGACGGTGAGTTCGCACTTGGCGGGGATTGCATCGCGCGCTTGCCGATTCAGCTCCAGCACCATTTCGTCGTTGCCGCCGACGATCAGCAGTGTCGGCGCGTGCACCCTGGCCAAGAACGGACCCGCCAGATCCGGCCGTCCACCCCGGGACACCACGGCCGCGACGTCGACGCGCGGGTCGGTGGCGGCGACCAGGGCCGCGCCGGCGCCCGTGCTGGCGCCGAAGTAGCCGACCGGCAGCGCGGCGGTGTCCGGCTGGCCGCCCAGCCAGATGGTGACGTCGACCAGCCGACGCGCCAAGAGCTCGATGTCGAACACGTTGGCGCGATTCCGTTCCTCCGCCGGGGTGAGGAGGTCGAACAGCAGCGTGGCCAGGCCCGCGCCGTTCAGCACGTCGGCCACATAGCGGTTGCGGGGGCTGTGCCGACTGCTCCCGCTGCCGTGCGCGAACAGCACCACACCAACGGGGTGCTCGGGGATGGTCAGATGGCCGGCCACCGAGACCGAACCGGCGCTGACGCTGACTTCTTCGTCGCGTATGGGGGGATCGGCCGCGGCGGCATCGTCGACCGCCGCGCGGGATCCATCGCGGGCGCGATCGAGCAGCCTGACCACCTCGTCGTCAGAAGTCTGGGCAAAGTTGCGATAGCCCTGGCCGACGGCGAAGAAGAATTCGGGCGTGCGCAGGCAGACCACCTCGTCGGCGTACCCGGCGAACCTCGCGAACACATCGCGTCCGCCGATCGGAACGGCCAACACCACCCTGCTCGCGCCCTGGGCGCGGGCCACCTGGCAGGCGGCTCTGGCCGTCGCGCCGGTCGCGACGCCGTCGTCGACGATCACCGCGGTCCGTCCCGCCGACGGGATCCGCTCGTGCCCGCTGCGGAACATTTCCGAGCGACGAGCCAACTCAACTCGCTGCTTGGCCTCGACCGCGGCAATGTCGTCCGAAGATAGGTCGGCCTCACGCACCACGGCGTCGTTGATCACCCGCACCCCGCCCTCGCCGATCGCGCCGAAGGCCAGTTCGGGCTGAAACGGGACCCCGAGCTTGCGCACCACCAACACATCGAGCGGTGCCTGCAGCGCCTTGGCAACCTCGAAGGCCACCGGGACGCCGCCGCGCGGGAGGCCCAGTACCAAAACGTCCTGACCGCGCAGGAATTCCAGGCTCTTGGCCAGCTGTCGGCCGGCGTCGACGCGATCATCGAACGGTCTGAGGCCATCGGGCAACGAGGCCAGCCGTTGCGCCAGCGGCCGACCGCGACCACCACCGCGGCCCCTCGGAGTCATCCCCTCAGTGTGCCGCGACCGGCCGGCGCAGCGAAGGGCCGGAAGGCCACTGCGGTGGGGACCAACGCCCCCAGGTCCGCCGTTCAGCGCAGTTCGGCGATCACCTTCGAGAAGTTGTCGATGTTGTTGTCCTGCACGGTGAAAGACGACACGCCGTACTTTTCGCGATATCCGGACAGCGTCTCGGCGATCTCGCGGGGGGAACCGCTGAGCACCGATGGCATGGACAGAATCTCCTCGTCGGAGAGCCCCGGCGCGTAGCTGCGGGTCAGCTTGAGGTCGGGCTCGGTCTCTCCGTCCCGCGGCATCGCCGTGATCGCCAGGTTCAGCTCGAGTGAGTCGAACCGATCTCCGGCGGCGTTGCGGACGAACTCGACGCGTTCGGCGAAGGGGTCCTCGACGTCGCGCACCTTGGAGCCGGTCAAACCGATGATGTCGGCGTTGCGGGCCGCGATGGTCAGCACCCGGTCACCATTGCCGGCGATGATCAGTGGCGTCGACGGATGGTGCTCCTTCAAGTACTTCGTCATGTGTTCGAGGTAGTCGACCCGGGCGCCCGCGCTGGGGTAGGGGATTTCCGCGGCCTCGAATTCTTCGCGGACGTAGCCGGTGCCGAGCCCGATCTCCAGCCGGTTGTCACTGAGCAGATCGAGGGCTTCCATATCCCGACTGAGCAGGGCCGGCTTGTAGAACGCCGAGTTGAGCACGTACATGCTCAGGCGAAGCTTGGTGGTGACCATCGCCACCGCGGTCAGCGTCGGAAAGGGTGCCGCCGCGCCCAGGTGGTCGGGCACGCACAGGACGTCGAACCCGACGTCCTCGGCCCGCTTCGCCTTCTCTTCCAGCGCGGCGCGGGACTTGATGAAGCGCATGCTCAGCCCGAAACGAAAATCCTTGGCCACCAACAACTCCGTTCAACAGATGAGGACAATTACCAACAACGCGCCGCTTCCGCCAACCCCCGCACCAGGGCGCCAGTGATCGGCGACAGACCGTCGTCGCCGGGCAACGGGCTACGCGGGCTGATGCCACGCACGCGGGGGGACAGCTCCAGCTGGGTGCCGCCGTCGCGCACCCGGTTCACCGGGTTGCCCGGGTGCAGGCCCCGCAATTCCGGTGGGATGTCCGCGAGGTCGGTGATCACCTGATAGCCGGCCAAGTTGATGTGGCGGGCCAGGTGCGCCGCCAGCGCGCGGTTGCGGCCGCCGGCCAGCAGTTGCGTGCTGCGCCCGATGCGGCCGTAGCCGTGCAGTGACACCGCAACGTCGACGTGGTCCAGGAATTCGGCGAGCCGCGGCGACTCGGCCGGGTCGAACAGTGCCGACGGAAGGTGGTGGGGATAGCGGTCGGGATGACGCAGCACGTACACCGACGCACCGGCGGCGTCGGCGGCGCGTTCGGCGATCACGTCGGTCATCTCTTCCAGCCCGCCGCCGTGGATGGCGAGAAACCCGAAACGCGAACGCAATTGGCTGACCTCGAAGACGCCCGGCTCGGCCAATAACGCCGAAAGCGACTGCGGCGCGGGCCCGGACGCCGACGCCCGGCGCGGCCAGCGCGAGGGATCCCAGCGCCGCAGGAAGTCGATCCAGCGTTGCGGCAACCCGTGTTGCACCGCGCCGTCGATGATCTTGGGCAGGTAGCCCGGCCGGGGCGGACCCGGCGTCACCCGATGGTCGATGTAGACCCACGCCGGCGACGGCCCGTCGTCGGTATGCACGGTCAGCCGGTCGCGCCGGTAACGCACCGGCACACCCTCGGCGCTGTCGAGCGTCGCCAGGTCGCCATCGGAGATCTGCCAGACCACACCGTGCACCTGATTACCGGCACACGGTTCGACCGTGGCCACGCCGCGCTGGTTGATCAGCCAGTCGTGATCGGACAGGACCGCCGGCCGCGGATCGGTGGCGTCGGGGCATCGCTGCGCCATCTGCCTGACGCACAGGTTCGACCCGTATGCGAAGTAGGTATGCCGCAGGGCCCCCATTTAGCCGGTCACCGTCAGCCAGATGAGCACCACGTTAAGCAGACTAATCATTACGCCGACGGCCCAACCCATAATCGCCGTGACGGGATGGTTGGCGTCGCCGCCCATCAGTTCCCGGTCGCTGGTCAGCTTCACCAGCGGGAGGACCGCGAACGGAATCCCGAAGGACAGCACCACCTGGGAGAGCACCAGCGCCCGCGTGGGGTCGAACCCGACGGCGAGGATGACCAGGGCGGGGCACACGGTGATCAATCGGCGCAGCAGCATCGGAATCCTACGGTGCAACAGCCCCTGCATGATCATGGCGCCGGCGTAGGCGCCCACCGACGACGACGCCAGCCCGGACGCCAGCAATCCCACCGCGAACAGCACCGCGATGGTCGGCCCGAGCGTGTTGTGGATCGCGGCGTAGGCGCCGTCGATGGACGCGTTGATGTTGCGGTGCTGCAGGTTGATCGCGGCGACCAGCAGCATCGCCGCGTTCACCGTCCCCGCGACGGCCATCGCCAGCACGACGTCGAGCCGGGTGACCCGCAGCAGCAGGCGCCGCTGTGAGCCCTCGGCGGGATGCCCGTGCCGGTCGAGGACCAGCCCGGAATGCATGTACACGGCGTGCGGCATCACGGTCGCGCCCAGGATGGCGGCGGCGAGCAGCACGCTTTCGGTGCCCCGGAACCGCGGCACCAGCCCGCCGAGCACGTCACCGGGCGGCGGCGTCTTCACGAAGAAGCTCGCCGCGAAGCCGACCGCGATGACGAGCAGCAACCCGGTGATGACGCGCTCGAAGATGATCTGCCCGCGGCGGTCCTGGATCGCCAGGAGCAACAAGGACACCAGTCCGGTGATGATCCCGCCGAGCAGCAGCGGCAAGCCGAACAGGATGCGCAAGGCGATTGCGCCACCGACGATTTCGGCCATGTCGGTCGCGATCGCCACCAGTTCGGCCTGGACCCAGTAGACCAGCCGGACCGGACGGCCCATCCGCTTGCCGATGGCGGCGGGCAACGAGCGCCCGGTCACCAGGCCGAGCTTGGCCGACAGGTATTGCACCAGCCCGGCCAGCGCATTGGCCACCACGATCACCCACAGCAGCAGGTAGCCGAACTGGGCGCCGGAGCTGACGTTGGCGGCGACGTTGCCCGGATCGACATAGGCGATCGCGGCGACGAAGGCGGGACCCAGCAGATACCAGCTGCTTTTGAGCGAGTCCTGCCTGCTCTGCGTCAACGCGCCGCCCCTCGATTCTCTTGGCCGAATAAGAAAGTGAGGGTATCCGAAGACTACGGGCCGACCCAAAGGCCACCCGCCATTCGGGCACACACGTCTCTGCCGTGGGCCGGTCACCCGGGCAGGTAGAGGCCCTTCCCTGTGATCAGGGGGAGGTCCAGCGTCGTCACGATTCCCGGCGGGGCGGCCACCACCGCGGGGATCGCGTTGACCACCCGCATCGCGGTGGCGACCAGCCCGGCGTGGTTGTGGTCGCCCTTGCGGCTGCTCAGGCAGACGTCCATGGCGTAGGACGGTTCGCCGGTGACCTCGATGCGGTAGGACCCGCCGTGTTGCGCGGGCTGCGGCCACTCGGGGCACAGGTCCTCACGCAGCCGGGTGACGTGTTCGAGGACCACGACGGGGTCGCCGTTGACGAGGCCGAACACCTCGAACCGCAGCGCCGCCGCGCTGCCCTTCGGGATGTGTCCCGACGCGATGTCGAAGTCCTCGGGCGCGGGCACCCGCACGTATTCCTGCGCCACCGAGTCGAGCGAGACGCCCAGGCCGGCCGCGAGCTGCCGAACCACCGAGCCCCAGGCCAGGCTGAGCACGCCGGGCTGCAGGAGCATCGGGATCTCGTCGAGCGGCTTGCCGAACCCCATCACGTCGAACATGACCGCGGCGCTGTCGTAGGTGGCGTAGTCGACGATCTCCATGCAGCGGATCTGCTGGATGTTCTGACAGGTGCCGGCCAGCGCCAGCGGCAGCAGGTCGTTGGCGAAGCCGGGGTCGATCCCGTTGACGTAGACGCTCGAATTGCCTTCGCGCGCGGCGTCTTCGATGGGCTTGATCAGCTCTTCGGGGATCACCTCCCACGGGTATTGCAGGAACACCGGGCCGCTGCCCACGACGTTGATCCCGGCGGCCAGGACGCGCCGGTAGTCCTCCAGCGCCTCAGGCAACCGGTTGTCGGCCAGCGCGTTGTAGACGGCGCATTGCGGGCCGGTCGCCAGGACGGCGTCCAGGTCGGTGCTGGCGAGCACGCCGGTCGAATCGGGGAGTCCGGCAAGCTCGGCGGCGTCCTTGCCGGCCTTGGCGTCCGACGACACCCAGACGCCCCTGAGCTCGAACTCGGGGTTGGTGATGAGCGCGCGCAACGCGTGGATACCGACGTTGCCGGTGCCCAACTGGACGACGGGTATTGCCATGACGGGCTCCTCAGGGGTTGGTTCACGACCGTGAGCAGACGCAAAATCGCATGAACTGCGGGGTGCGCAGGCGAGTTTGCGTCTGCTCACGCGTCAAGGGTTCACAGGTCCGGGACGGGGATGTCGAGGTTGGGGTAGGTGAGGCCGCCGTCGACCTCCAGCGTCTTCCCGGTCAGGAAGCTGCCCGCCGGGGACGCCAAATAGACTGCGGCGGCGGCGATGTCGACGGGGTCACCGAGGCGGCGCATGGGGGTGGCCTTCTCCATCGGCGCGCGCAACTCGTCGTTGGAGGCCACCACGTCGAGCGCGGAGGTCAAGATCGAGCCCGGCGCGATCGCGTTGACGCGGACGCGCGGGCACAGGTCGAGGGCGGTCAGCCGGGTGTAGTGCGACAGCGCGGCCTTGGCGGTGCCATAGGCGGCGAAGCCGCGGCCGGCCAGCCGGCCCATGGTGGAGGTGATGTTGATGACGCTGCCGCCCCCGGAGTGCTCCAGCATGAGGGGCACCGCCGCCACGGTCAGCGCGTGGGCGGTGGCGACGTTGAACGTGAACGCGTCTTTGAGGTCCTTGGTCGAGGTGGTCAGCAGCGTGTTGGGCATGGTCCCGCCGACGTTGTTGACGACGATGTCTAGTTTCCCGAACGCCTCGACGGCCTGGCCGGCGAGTTGGGCGGTCGCCTCCGGGTGGGCCAGGTCGGCGGCGACGATGTGCGCCCGCCGACCGGCGGCGCGGACCTGTTCGGCGACGCCTTCTAGTTGTGATTCGGTGCGCGAGGCGATGAGCACGTCGGCGCCCGCCTCGGCGAAAGCCAGCGCGATGGCCGCCCCGAGGCCGCGACCGGCACCGGTGATGACGGCGACTTTGTCGTCGAGACGAAATCTGTCCAGGATCATTGCGGCCTCTCCTCGCCCAAGTTGTCAGCCGACACGGTAGCAAGCTCTGCCGTCTCGGATGCGGCATTTCTGGAACAGGTTCTACTTTTGCATATGGCGGGACCCGTACAACGGCCCGCGCCCAATTCGGGGCCCGACGACCTTGCCGCGTCTTGCGTCCACTGCGAGAACATTTACCCGGCGCTAGCCTTAGTGCTGACCGTTTGGTCGGCGTGCAGCGGCTATTGAATGGTGACGATGATGTTTGACCTACCCCAGTGGGATTCCCGTTGAGGCTGAACCGATTTGGCGCAGCACTCAGTGCCATGACCGTTGTTGCCCTGGTGGTGGCGGGGTGCGGGTCCAACGACAACGGGGCGGGCGAAGGGGGCGGCTCGGACGGGTCACCGGTCAAGGTGAGTTGTGGCGGCAAGAAGGCGCTGAAGTCCAGCGGATCGACCGCCCAGGCCAACGCGATGACCCGCTTCATCAAGGTCTTCGAGCAGGCCTGCCCCGGCCAGACGCTGAACTACACGCCGAATGGTTCCGGTGCGGGGATCGCCGAATTCACCGGAAATCAGACAGATTTCGCCGGATCGGATTCGCCGCTGGCGCCCATCGAATACTTTGCGGCGCGGCAGCGCTGCGGTTCGCCGGCCTGGAATTTGCCGGTCGTGTTCGGCCCGATCGCCATTACCTATCACGTCGCGGGCGTCACGTCGCTCAATTTGGACGGCCCGACGGCAGCGAAGATATTCATGGGCGCCGTCAGGCAGTGGAACGACCCGGCGATTCAGGCGCTGAACCCCGGCGTCGTGTTTCCCGCCGAGCCGATTCGGGTGATCTTCCGCAACGACCAGTCCGGGACGACGGACAATTTCCAGAAATACCTGGACTCCGCCGCCGACGGCGTCTGGGAGAAGGGCATCGGGAAGACCTTCAACGGCGGTGTGGGCGAGGGGGCCAAGGGCAACGACGGCACCTCGGCGGCGGTCAAGGCCACCGAGGGGTCGATCACCTACAACGAGTGGTCCTTCGCCCAGGCGCAGAAGCTCAGCATGGCCAAGATCATCACCTCGGCCGGCCCGGACGCGGTGGCGATCAGCGCCGACTCCGTCGGTCGAACGATCGCCGGCGCCACCTTCAGCGAGGAGGGCAACGACTTGGTTGTCGACACCTTCTCCTTCTACAAGCCGACGAAGCCCGGTTCCTACCCGATCGTGCTGGCGACGTATGAGATCGTCTGCTCGCAGTACCCGGATCCACAGGTCGCCGCGGCCGTGAAGGCCTTCCTGCGGAGCACCGTCGGCCCGGGGCAAAACGGCCTGGCGGACAACGGCTACATTCCCGTCCCGGCGTCGTTCAAGTCCCGGCTGTTGGCGGCGGTCGACGCCATTTCGTGAGCCTTCTCGCCCCCTCTGCGACCCCGGCCCACGCCGCCTTGGCCAGCGATGATCGGCCGACGGCAATTTGCCCAACGTTAACCTTCGTGCTGTTAGCTTCCGTGCTGCGAGAGACGCTGGTCGCCGGAGAGCGGCTAGGAGAACGTCGGCAATCATGTTTCATCCCTACCGTTAGGAAGTGACTTGAAACTCAACCGATTCGGAGCCGCGCTGAGCGTCGTGACCGCTGGTGCGCTGGCGTTGTCGGGATGCGGAAGTGACAACAACGCCACTGGCGGAAGCGGCGCGACCAGCGGTTCGTCGTCGGGCAGCGTGGCGTGTGGCGGGAAGAAGACGTTGAAGGCCAGCGGGTCGACCGCCCAGGCCAACGCGATGACGCGCTTCGTCAACGCATTCGAACAGGCCTGCCCCGGCCAGACGTTGAATTACACCGCGAATGGCTCGGGCGCGGGCATCAGCGAATTCAACGGCAACCAAACCGATTTCGGTGGCTCGGACTCGCCGCTCGTCCCGAAGGAATACGCCGCGGCACAGCAGCGCTGCGGTTCGCCCGCCTGGAACCTGCCGGTGGTGTTCGGTCCGATCGCGATCACCTACAACGTCAAGGGGCTGAGCTCGCTGAGCCTCGACGGTCCCACGGCGGCCAAGATCTTCAACGGCGCGATCACGACCTGGAACGACCCGGCCATCGCGGCGGTGAACCCGGGCGTGACGCTGCCCGCCGAGCCGATCCACGTGGTGTTCCGCAACGACGAATCCGGCACCACGGACAACTTCCAGAAGTATCTCGACGCCGCCTCCAACGGCGCGTGGGGCAAGGGCGCCGGGAAGACGTTCAAGGGCGGCGTGGGCGAGGGCGCCAAGGGCAACGACGGCACGTCGGCGGCGATCAAGGCGACCGAGGGCTCCATCACCTACAACGAATGGTCGTTCGCGCAGGCGCAGAAGCTGAACATGGCCAAGGTCATCACGTCGGCCGGTCCGGATGCCGTGGCGATCAGCTCGGACTCGGTCGGCAAAACGATTTCCGGGGCCAAGATCAGCGGCCAGGGCAACGACCTGGTGCTCGACACGCTCTCCTTCTACAAGCCGACCCAGCCCGGTTCCTACCCGATCGTGCTGGCGACGTACGAGATCGTTTGCTCGAAGTACCCCGATCCCCAGGTCGGTACGGCCGTGAAGGCGTTCCTGCAAAGTACGATCGGTGCGGGGCAAAATGGCCTGGCCGACAATGGGTACATTCCCATCCCGGATTCGTTCAAGTCGAGACTGTCGGCTTCGATCAACGCCATCACGTGATTTGAGGTGGTCGTGACCCGAGCGGTAGCCAGCCCGTCGACCCCGAAAAAGCCCGAGCTGAAGGCGCTGGGTGCGCCTTCGGCCCGGCGGGGTGACCAGTTGTTCAAACTGCTGGCTGCCGCTGCCGGTTCGACGATCGTGGTCGCGATCCTGCTGATCGCGGTGTTCCTGCTGATTCGTGCCGTTCCGTCGTTGCGGGTCAACCACGCGAACTTCTTCACCAGCGCCCAGTTCAGCACCACTGACGCGGGGAAGCTGGCGTTCGGCATCCGTGACCTGCTGATGGTCACGGTGCTGAGTTCGCTCACCGCGCTGGTGCTCGCGGTGCCGGTCGCGGTCGGGATCGCGGTGTTCCTCACCCAGTACGCGCCCAAGCGGCTGGCTCGGCCATTCGGGGCGATCGTCGACCTGCTGGCCGCGGTCCCGTCGATCATCTTCGGGCTGTGGGGCATCTTCGTGCTGGCGCCCAACATCGAGCCGGTCGCGGCGTTCCTCAATCGCAACCTGGGCTGGTTCTTCCTGTTCAAACAGGGCAACGTGTCGCTGGCCGGGGGCGGCACCATCTTCACGGCGGGCATCGTGCTCTCGGCGATGATCCTGCCGATCATCACGTCGGTCTCGCGGGAGGTGTTCCGGCAGACGCCGCACATCCAGATGGAAGCGGCGCAAGCGCTGGGTGCCACCAAGTGGGAAGTGGTGCGGATGACCGTGCTGCCGTTCGGCCGCAGCGGTGTCATCGCGGCGTCGATGCTGGGGCTGGGCCGCGCGCTCGGTGAGACCGTGGCGGTGCTGATCATTCTGCGCTCCGCCGCACGCCCGGGGAACTGGTCGCTGTTCGACGGCGGGTACACGTTCGCCTCGAAGATCGCCTCCGCGGCGGCCGAATTCAGTGAACCGTTGCCCACCGGGGCCTACATCGCCGCGGGGTTCGCGCTGTTCGTCTTGACGTTCGTCGTCAACGCGCTCGCGCGGGCCATCGCCGGCGGGAAGGTCAACGGATGACCGCCAACGTGTTCGACCGGCCGGTCAAGACCCAGGCTTTCCGGCCCGTCAGCATCCGTCGCCGGCTGACGAACAACGCGGCGACCGTGTTCTTCGTCGCCTCGTTCCTCATCGCGTTGGTGCCGCTGGGCTGGGTGCTGTCGGTGGTGGTGGCGCGGGGCTGGTACGCGGTCACCCGGGCGACCTGGTGGACCCACTCGCTGCGCGGGATTTTGCCGGAGCAATTCGCCGGTGGCGTCTACCACGCGCTCTACGGAACCGTCGTGCAGGCGGGGGTGGCGGCCCTGCTGTCCGTGCCGCTGGGCCTGATGACCGCCGTCTTCCTGGTGGAGTACGGTTCCGGCCGGCTGGTGCGGCTCACGACGTTCATGGTCGACGTGCTCGCCGGGGTACCGTCCATCGTCGCGGCGCTGTTCATCTTCAGCCTTTGGATCGCCACCCTGGGTTTCCAGCAGAGCTCGTTCGCCGTCTCGCTGGCGCTGGTCCTGCTGATGCTGCCGGTGGTGGTGCGGTCCGCCGAGGAGATGCTGCGGTTGGTGCCCGACGATCTGCGCGAGGCCAGCTACGCGCTCGGCGTGACCAAGTGGAAGACGATCATGCGGATCGTGTTCCCGATCGCGATGCCGGGCATCGTGTCCGGCGTCCTGTTGTCGGTCGCGCGGGTGATCGGCGAAACCGCTCCGGTGCTGGTGCTGGTCGGCTACAGCCGATCCATCAACACCGACATCTTCCACGGCAACATGGCGTCGCTGCCGCTGTTGATCTATACCGAACTCACCAACCCCGAGCACGCCGGTTTCCTGCGCATCTGGGGTGCGGCGCTGAGCCTGATCATCATCGTGGCCGTGATCAACCTGGTCGCGGCGGCGACGCGGTTCCTGGCGGCCCGCCGGCGCTGAGTAGCCCGCGCCGGCTCTCAGGGTCAGGATTTCGCCGCGGCCTTCTTGGCCGGTGCCTTCTTGGCCGTGGTCTTCTTCGCGGCGGTTTTCTTGGCGGCGGTTTTCTTGGCCGGTGCCTTCTTGGCAGGCGCCTTCCCATCGCCGGAGCGCGCCTTGACGCTGGCTTCCAGCTTGGCCAGCAGGTCCGAGACGTCCTCGGTCTCGTCGAGTTCCTTCGGCTTTTCCTCGGTGGTAAAGGCTTCGCCGCCTTCGAGTTTCGCGTCGATGAGCTCCTGCAGCTGCTCCTGGTAGGTGTCGTGGTACCGATCGGGATTGAAGTCTTCGGCCATCGACTCCACCACCTGGCCGGCCATCTTCAGTTCCGCCGGCTTGATCTCGACTTCCTTGTCGAGCACGGGAAAGTCGGGGTCGCGGATCTCGTCGGGCCACAGCAGCGTGTGCACCATCATCACGTCCCGCTTGCCGAAGTCCTTGACCCGCAACGCGGCCAGCCGGGTCTTGTTGCGCAGCGTGAAGTGGACGATCGCCATCCGATCGGTCTCGGCGAGCGTCTTGGCCAGCAACACATAGGATTTGGACGACTTGGAGTCGGGCTCCAAGAAGTAGCTACGGTCGAACAGCATGGGGTCGACCTCTTCGGCGGGAACGAACTCCAGCACCTCGATCTCGCGGCTGCGTTCTTCGGGCAAGGTGGCGATGTCGTCGTCGGTGATGATGACCATCTGGCCGTCGTCGGATTCGAAGGCCCGGGCGATGTCACGGTATTCGACGACCTCGCCGTCCACCTCGCACACGCGTTGGTAACGGATGCGGCCGTTGTCCTTGGCGTGCACCTGATGGAACTTGATGTCGTGGTCCTGGGTGGCGCTGTACACCTTGACCGGGACGTTGACCAGCCCGAACGCGATCGAGCCCTTCCAGATGGAGCGCATGTAAGTCAGTATGCCCATACTGTTCGCCGGCTAACAGCACGCCGGGCCGCTGCGCCGCAGCTCGTGACCGCATCGAAGCCTGCCGAGCGGTTACGGCCGGTTTGCCTGGGACCGTAGCTCGGCGCGATCGGGAAGATCCGCACCCGCGCGGCCCACGGTCAGCGCCGATGCCAGGCCGGCCGCCTCGAGCGCCTTCGCAAGGACCTCGATGGGGATGCTGCGCAGGGCCGCCCGCCGGCCGGCGCCCAGCAACCGCATTCCCCAGAGCGCGTCGAGCAGGGCGACAGTGAAGGCGTCGCCGGCGCCGACGGTGTCCACCACCCGGACCGGCCGGGCGGCCACGCGCGCCTCGCCGGCCGAGCACAACGCGAGCGCGCCCCGGGCGCCCATCGTCACCACCACGATCGCGGGTCCGGACGCCAGCCAGCTCCGAGCGGTCGATTCGGGTTCGTGGTCGGGGTCGATCCAGCGGAGGTCCTCGTCGCTGACCTTGACGAGGTCGCTGTGCCTGACGAGGTGCTCGATCCGCGCAACGGCCGATTCGCGATTGCCAATGAGCGACGGGCGCACGTTCGGGTCGAAGCTCACGGTAGCGGAGGCGCGGTAGGTGTCGATCAACGCCGCGACGGCCAGGCAGCCCGGCTCGAGCACGGCGGCGATGGACCCGGTGTGCACGAACAGCGGCGGCGGAACTTCTGGCGTGCCGGACAGCCGCCAGTCCAGATCGAACACGTAGCGCGCCGAACCGTCCGCGGTGAGCGTCGCTACCGCGGACGGCGTCCGGCTCGCCGAGGTGCTGCCCGGGACAAGCTGTGCGCCAGCTGATTTAACATATTCGGCGATGCGATGGCCGTATGGGTCGTTGGCGACGTGGGTCAGGAAGTCGACGTCGCGGCCCAGCCGGCCGAGCCCGACGGCGACGTTGAGCGGACTCCCGCCGACATGTTCGGTGCCCCCAACGATGTCGATCAGCGACTCGCCGATAACCAGCCCGCGGGTCATCGCAACAAAGCCTCCAGCGTTGCTCGAGCTCCCTTGTGGTGCAACGAATCCAGAGCCCAACGGTACGCGTCGACAAACCGGGGCTGGTGGGCCAGGTCGCAGAATACCGCGGTGATCTCGATGAACGCGGTGGGATTCTGGTGCTGCGAACGGGCAATCGGGATGAGCGAATCCGCGAGCTGATCCACCACTTCGTACGGCTTACCCCATTCGTCGGTGCCCTCCGCGTAGCGGGCCCAGCTCGCCACGGCAGCGGCCGCCATTTGGACCGGACCGTCGTTGGCCAGGTTGGCGCAGATGACGGGATACAGCCACTTCGGAATGCGGTCCGACGAGTAGGCGCAGAGCCGCCCTACGGTGTCGCGCACGGCCGGGTTGGCGAACCGGGCGACCAGCGTGCGGCCGTATTCATGCAGGTCGATTCCTGGCACCGGCGGCAGCGTCGGGATAGCCTCGTTGTCGAAGTAGGAGAGCAAGAACTCGGCGAAAAGGGGATCGCGCGCCGCCTCGTGGACGAACTGGAAGCCGCACAGGTGGGCGAAGTAGGCCAGGCACTGGTGCCCCGCGTTGAGCAGCCGCAGCTTCATCAGCTCGTAGGGGCGCACATCGTCGACCATCAGCACCCCCGCCCGCTCCAGCGGCGGCCGGCCGTCGGCGAAGTCGTCTTCGATCACCCAGGCGGTGAACGGCTCGGCCACCACCGGCCACCGGTCGTTGACGCCGAAGTCGCGCCGCACTTCGGCGGCCATCTCCAAAGTCGTTGCCGGAGTGATGCGGTCGACCATCGAGCTGGGGAACCGCACGTGATCCGCCACCCAGCAAGCCAACTCGGGGTCCATGCGTTCGGCACTGGCGAGGACCGTACGCCGCGCGACTTCGCCGTTGTTCTCGATGTTGTCGCAGGAGACCACTGTGGGGGCGGGGACTCCCCGATCGCGCCGCCTGGCCAGCGCTTCGGTGATCAACGCGAACGCGGGGCCGTCGGGATCGCGATACCCGCCTTCGGTGATGGTCAGCGAAATAATCCGGGTCGAGGCCGCGGCGAGCGCCTCCACCGCGGATTCCGGGTCGTCCGGGGCGTATCGGTAGTCCACGATCGAGCCGATCACCTGCGCGTCGCGGCTGCCGTCGGGATTCTCCAAGATCAGCGTGTACAGCCCGTCCTGACCGTTGAGGACGTCGCGCATGGTCCAATCGGCAGGCATCACCCCTACCCCGCAGATGCCCCAGTCGTTTGCCAGACCCTGCTGCAGCAGCAGGTTGATGTACGCGGCCTGATGCGCCCGGTGGAAGTGGCCGGCGCCGATATGCGCAATGCCGACGGTCATCTTGTCGCGGTCGTAGTTCGGCGCGTCGATCGGCAGTCTGGAAAGCGACGCGTTGTTCAGGTTGATCGGCCCAGTCATCGTTGGCCAACTCCTCCCTGGGCCGCAGCCCGTCATCAGGCTCGCAGCACCGCCCGGCGTTGTGACGACCGCGGGCTCCCACGCCCGGCGGTACATCACCAATCGATGCCTTATGTGAGCGGGTTGCCTTCGGCCGGCACCGCCGAAGGCAGCAGGACATCGGCAAGCGCACGCCACGAATCGGTTATCGCGACCGCGCCGGCATCGATCAATTCCGCACGGCGGCAATCCCGTTCGTCGGGCAACACGAACATCAGGTTTCCGACGGTGGCGTAACCGGCCGCAACCGCGGAAGCCACCCCCGCCACGGAGTCCTCGATGGCCAGTCCTTGTTCCGCCTCCACACCCAGTACCCGGCCGGAATGCAGATACACCGCCGGGTCGGGTTTGCTGGTCGGCACCGGAAGTGAATCCTCTGCGCTGAAGGTCACCGCTTCCGGTATCAGCGAGTCGATGCCGGTGGCGGCGAAGCAGGCCCGCAAGCGCTTGGTGGCGCTGGAGCTGACGGCCGCGAGCGCGAAATGCGGCGCGAGTTCTCCCAGCGGTTCCAGCACCCGCGGATCGGGCGTCAGGGTGACCCCCAGATGAGCGGTGACGCGTTCGCGCTCTTCGCGCACCCACCGCTCGAGTTCGTCGGCGACCAACGCCTCGCCGCGCGCCATGTCGCCGCCCGTGGCGACCACCGCCCCGGGAAGAGCCTGGGCCAACGCCTGATCGATCGGCAGCTCACACTGCACCGCCAGGTCGAGGGCCATGGCACGGAAGTTCTTCCCGACGGCCCGCTTACGCAACTCCTCAGAGCTGAGCGGAGCGGTCACACCGAACCGGGCCAGGAAACGATTCATCACCTCCGTCGACGCCTCGAACGCCGGCCTCTCCGAAGGGAACAGGTTGTCGTCGGCGTCGCACAGCAGGGTCGTAATCGGCGCCGGGTCGAATTCGCGCACAAAGGTCAGCTCGTCGTTCATCGTGACACCAACTGCCGTTCGTCGTCGCGCAGCGCATCACGCAGCGTGGGCACCACCCCGCGCGTGTCGATGTCCGCGATCATGTCTCCGAGGCGCAGCGCAAAGCCGGGAACCGGGCGCAGGTCGGCGAACATCGCATGCCGCAGCAGCGGATCGGGGTTGTTGCCCGCCATGTCGGCCAGCTTGGCCACCGGTATCGCCTGCGAGTCCTCGAGGTGCAGCTTGCGCCCCTTGAGGTCGTGGCCGCGCATGTAGCGGGCCCAGCCGGCAACGGCCAACAACAGCAGCGTGTGCGGCCTGTGCTGCGCGATCGCCTGCTGCAGGGAGGGCAGCACAAACGACGTTATCTTGGTCGTTCCCCGGCGAGCCAGCCGCGACAACTGATCACTCATTTGGGGATTGCCGAGCCGATCCAGCAAGGTCGCCCGGTATTCGGGCGTGTTCATCCCCGGGACTGCGGGCAGCAGTGGCTGAATTTCGTCGCGCAAGAGCTTCTCGACGTAACTGGAGAGCACGCGGTCGCGCATCGCCTGGTCGGTGCGCTGGTAACCGGCCAGGATGGCCAAACACGCCAGCGCGATATGGGTTCCGTTGAGAAGACGCGTCTTGATCAGCTTGTGGTCGCTGACATCGGCAACGAATTCGGCACCGACCTCCTCCAACGGCGGCCGCCCATTGCTGAACGAATCCTCGATCACCCATTGGCGATACGGCTCGGTCACCACCGGACATCTATCGGCCACGCCGAAGGTCTGCTCGACGAATTTGCGCTCCGAGTTCGAGGTTTGCGGGGTGATGCGATCCACCATGGTCGACGGAAACGCGACGTGAGTGTCGATCCAGCGCGCAAGGCTGTGGTCCTTCAACGCCGCAAACGACACCAGCGCTGTCTTGGCCGGCCTGGTGTCGCCGGCGATGTTGTCGCAGCAGAGCACCGTGAACGGCGCCATGCCCGCGCGGCGACGCAGGTCGAGCGCTTCGGCCAGATATCCCCACGCCGTGGCATACCCGTCGGACGCGACGAGATCGGCGCGCACGTCGGGGTCGTCGGCGGCGAACTCGTCGGTGACCGGGTCCAAGAAATATCCGTTGTCGGTGATGGTCAGGCTGACGATGCGGGTGTGGGGATCCACCAGGGCTGCGCGCACGGCCGCCCCGTCGTTCGGCGCGTAGTGGATGGAACCGATTGAGCCGACGACCCGGGCGGTCTGGCGGTCATGGCCCCGCTGCACCACGGTGTACAGCCCATCTTGTGCGGACAGTAGGTCTTTGGCGTTGGGGGAGTGCAGACTGACACCGGTAACACCCCAACGATCCGAAATGCCCGCGCGCGCAAGGTCGTCGAAGTAAACGGCCTGATGTGCGCGGTGGAAGTTGCCTGCGCCGATGTGGACCACGCCCCGCCGAAGGGCCGACCTCTCATACGTGGGCACCGCGATTCGCCGGGAATGCAGTTGGAGTGTCGCGTCACTCAGGGGGACGCCGCCGTCTGGACGCCAGGGGGACGGGATGACATCAAACATCGTTCCCACTGTGCCCCGATGTGGTCGCGGGTTTAACCCGTCCGTGGTTGATGTCACAAAAGAAATTGGGTGCGCCAACGATATTCGGTGGTCAGGGCCGTTAACAATACGGAAACGCGTAAGTTGACTGTTATGGCACCGCGGGTGAAGCTCACCAACGCAGACAAGGTGCTCTACCCCGCCACGGGGACCACGAAGCGGGACGTCTTCGACTACTACACCCGGATCGCCGAGGTGATGATCCCGCACATCGCCGGGCGCCCGGCCACCCGCAAGCGCTGGCCGAACGGGGTCGAACAGGATTCCTTCTTCGAGAAACAACTCGCCTCCTCGGCGCCGGACTGGCTGCCGCGCGGCAGCGTCACGCACCGGTCCGGGACCACGACGTATCCGATCATCGACAGCCCCGACGGGCTGGCCTGGATCGCGCAACAGGCCGCGCTGGAAGTGCACGTGCCGCAGTGGCGGTTCGTCGCCGAGTGGACCCGGAGCAAGGCGGAGGTGCTCAAGCCCGGCCCGGCCACCCGGCTGGTATTCGACCTCGACCCCGGCGAAGGCGTGACCATGGCCCAGCTGGCCGAGGTCGCCCATGCCGTCCGCGAGCTCATCGACGGGATCGGGCTGACGCTGTTCCCGCTCACCAGCGGCAGCAAGGGCCTGCACCTGTACGCGCCGCTGGCGGACCCGGTGAGCAGCAAGGGCGCCACGGTGTTGGCCAAACGCGTTGCACAGCAACTGGAGCAGTCGATGCCCACCCTGGTCACGGCGACCATGACGCGCAGCCTGCGGGCGGGCAAGGTGTTCCTCGACTGGAGCCAGAACAACGGATCCAAGACCACCATCGCGCCGTACTCCCTACGGGGACGCGAACATCCGACGGTGGCGGCACCGCGCACCTGGGAAGAGATCGACGATCCGGGGCTGCGCCAGTTGCGCTACGACGAGGTGCTCGCCCGCGCCGCGCGTGACGGGGATCTGCTGGCGCGCCTGGACAGCGACGTCGCCGTCCCGGATCGGCTGACCAAGTACCGCGGCATGCGCGACGCGTCGAAGACCCCGGAACCGGTCCCGCGCACGAAGCCGACTACCGGCCAAGGCAACTCCTTCGTCATCCAGGAGCACCACGCGCGCCGGCTGCATTACGACTTCCGGCTGGAGCGCGACGGCGTGCTGGTGTCATGGGCGGTGCCGAAGAACCTCCCGGAAACCACCTCGGTGAACCACCTGGCCGTCCACACCGAGGACCATCCGCTGGAATACGCCACCTTCGAGGGCACCATCCCCAGCGGGGAATACGGCGCCGGGAAGGTGGTCATCTGGGACGCCGGCACCTACGAGGCGGAAAAGTTCAATGACTCCGCCGAAAAGGGGGAGGTCATCGTCAATCTGCACGGCAACAAGGTCTCGGGCCGTTATGCGCTGATCCAGACCAACGGTGACCAATGGCTGGCCCACCGGATGAAGGAGCAGAAGACCTTCGACTTCGACGGGCTTGCGCCCATGCTCGCCACCCATGGTTCGGTGGCGGCGTGTAAGGCGGGCCAGTGGGCCTTCGAGGGCAAATGGGACGGCTACCGGCTGCTGGTCGAAATCGACCACGGCGCCCTGCGGGTACGGTCCCGGCGCGGCCGCGAGGTCACCAACGAATATCCCGATTTGCGTTCGCTCGCAGCCGGACTCGCCGACCACCACGTGGTGCTCGACGGGGAGGCCGTCGTCTTGGACGCCTCGGGCGTGCCGAGCTTTCACGCGATGCAGAACCGGGGCCGCGCCAGCCGCGTGGAGTTCTGGGCGTTCGACCTGCTCTACCTCGACGGCCGTTCGCTGCTGCGGGCCCGCTACCAGGATCGCCGAAAATTGCTGGAAACTCTGGCCAGTGGTAGCGACCTCATCGTCCCCGAGTTGCTCCCGGGCGACGGGCAACGGGCGCTGGCGCACTCCCGCGAGCATGGCTGGGAGGGCGTGGTCGCCAAGAAGCGCGACTCCACGTATCAGCCGGGCCGGCGCTCGGCGTCCTGGGTCAAGGACAAGAATTGGAACACCCAGGAAGTCGTCATCGGCGGCTGGAAGGCGGGGGAGGGCGGGCGCAGCAGCGGGATCGGCTCGCTGCTGATGGGCATCCCGGTCGAGGGCGGCCTGCATTTCGCCGGGCGGGTCGGGACCGGGTTCACCGAGCGTGACCTGGCGAACCTGAAAAGGACGCTGGCGCCGCTGCACACCGACCGATCCCCGTTCACCCCGCCGCTTCCCCGCGGCGAGGCCAGGGGCGTGACGTACGTCGAGCCGGCGCTGGTGGGCGAGGTGCGCTACAGCGAGTGGACCCCGGATGACCGGTTGCGCCAATCGAGTTGGCGGGGGCTGCGGCCGGATAAGGAACCGAGTGAGGTGGTGCGCGAATGAAATGGGTGACCTACTTGGGCGCCGGGGGAGAGCGCACCGGGGTGCTCTCGGGTGACACCATCCACGCGATGCCCGCGGGGGTGCCCCTGCTCGACCTGGTAGCAGGTGGCGCGGACGGGCTGCGTGCGGCCGGCGAGGAGGCGCTGCGTGCGCCGGCGGAGACCGTGCCGGTGGCTGCGGTGCGGCTGCTGGCGCCCATCCCGCGCCCGCCGTCCATCCGCGACTCGCTGTGCTTCCTGGATCACATGCGCAACTGCCAGGCCGCGATGGGTGCGGGGCGGGCGCTGGCCGACACGTGGTATCGCATACCGGCATTCTATTTCGCTTGCCCGGCAACGGTTTTGGGCCCATACGACGACGCCCGCACCGCGCCCGGAAGCGCCTGGCAGGACTTCGAATTGGAGATCGCCGCGGTCATCGGAACACCCGGCCGGGACCTTTCGGTCGAGGAAGCGGAGCGGGCCATCATCGGCTACACCATCTTCAACGACTGGTCCGCGCGTGACCTGCAGCAAATGGAAAGCCAACTGGGGATCGGGCAGGGCAAGGGCAAAGACAGCGGCCTGACGCTGGGCCCCTACCTGGTCACTCCCGACGAGCTCGAGCCCTACCGGCGGGGCGGCAGGCTCGACCTGCAGGTGACGGCCCTGGTCAACGACATCGTGATCGGGTCGGGGTCGACCGCCCAAATGGATTGGAGTTTCGGCGAAGTCATCTCTTACGCGTCCCGCGGCGTGACGCTGCTCCCCGGCGACGTCATCGGGTCGGGCACCGTGCCGACCTGCACCCTGGTCGAGCACCTGAACCCGGCGGCGCTCGATTCGTTCCCCGGCTGGCTGCATGACGGCGACGTGGTCACGCTGCGGGTCCAGGGGCTCGGGGAGACCCGGCAGACCGTGCGCGCCAGCGCCGCCCCGCGCCCGTTGGCGGCCCGGCCCAATCCGGACGCCGCGCCCGCGACGCGGCGGGTGAACAGGGCGCCGGCGAAGGTGCCCTACACCCGCGGCCTGCACCCGGTCGGTCACCGGGTGTGGGCGTGGACGCTGCCGGACGGGGGCTACGGGTGGAGCAACGCCGGGCTGGTCGCCGGCGACGGCGCGTCGCTGCTCGTCGACACCCTGTTCGACCTGGCGCTGACCCGCGAAATGCTCACCGCGATGCGGGACATCACCTCTTCGGCGCCCCTCACCGACGCGGTGATCACCCACTCCAACGGGGACCACACCCACGGCAATCAACTGCTCGACGCCTCGGTGCGGATCATCGCCGCGCGCGGCACCGCCGAGGAGATCGCGCACGGGATGGCACCGGAGATGCTGGCGATGGCCCAGACCGCGAACCTCGGCCCGGTCGCCACGCCCTACACGCGAGACCGGTTCGGGCACTTCGACTTCAGCGGCATCACGGTGCGCAACGCCGATCAGACGTTCGACCGTGAGCTGACCATCGATGTGGGTGGGCGGCGGATCGATCTGCTCAACCTGGGCCCCGCGCACACCGCCGCCGATTCGGTGGTCCACGTGCCCGACGCGGGGGTGCTGTTCGGCGGCGACCTCCTGTTCATCGGGTGCACCCCGATCGTGTGGGCCGGCCCGATCGCCAACTGGATCGCCGCGTGCGACACGATGATCGCACTCGACGCGCCGACGGTCGTGCCGGGACACGGGCCCGTCAGCGATCCGGACGGAATCCGGGCGGTGCGTGGGTATCTCGAGCATGTCTCCGAACAGGCCGAGGCCGCCTACCGCCGGGGGCTGTCGTGGTCCGAGGCGGCCGACACCATCGACCTCGGTGAGTATGCGACCTGGCTGGACGCCGAGCGCGTCGTCGTCAACGTCTACCAGCGGTACCGCGAACTGGACCCCGCGACACCACAGCTGGAGGTCATGGCCCTGCTGGTGATGCAGGCCGAGTGGCTGGCCAGGCGCGGCTAAAGGCGCACGGCGCGAACGAATTTGATCGTCGTGGCGGGGACCTGCTCCGCGGCCTGCCCCAACTCCGGCAGCCCGGCGGCCGAGAACAGATCGGTGAGCCGGGATTCGGTTGTCTCCCAGCCATTCTCGTGCAGGTGCGCCGCGACGTCGGTGTGCTCGCCCGGATAGGTCAGGGTGGCGAGATCCATGTCGAGCCCGTGCCGTCGCCAGCCGTCGGTCATCAGCCGGGATTGCTCCTCGGCCGCCGGCGAGCTGCCGGTCACGGTGCCGTAGTCGGCGGCGAACCGGCTGCCCTCGGCGGACAGCGGGATGATGGAGTCCAGTAACCGAACCTCCGCCTCCGGTGGGAGCCATCCGATGAGCACCCCCTCGGCGAGCCACGCCGTGGGATGGGCCGGATCGAAGCCCGCCTCCTGAAGCGCCGCCGGCCAGTCCTCGCGCAGGTCGATCCCGACCTCACGAAGCTTGGCGGTGGGCGCCGCGCCGATCTCCGACATGGTCGCCGCCTTGAAGGCGATCACCTCGGGCTGGTCGATCTCGTACACCGTCGTCCCGATGGGCCAGCGCAGCCGGTAGGCGCGGGAGTCCAGCCCCGAGGCCACGATCACCACCTGGAGCAGCCCCGCTTGCCCGGCCGCGGCGAAATAGTCATCGAAATACCGGGCGCGGGCGGCGAAAGTGTCGACCATCCGGGCAAACCCGACGCTCTGCTCGAGCTCCGCGGGGTCGAGCTCGCCGCTGGCCAGCCTGGTGAACACGTCCAACCCGACCGCACGCACCAGCGGTTCGGCGAAGTCGTCCGTGATGACCGGCTGCGGACTCCGGCTCGCGGCGGCTCGGGCGGCGGCGACCATGGTGGCCGTCGCCCCCACGCTGTTGGCCAGGTCCCAGCTGTCACCCTCGGTTCGTGCCATGCGTTCTCCTTCGATGTGGGGGCCAAACCACGGTATGCCCCGTCGATGAATACCGCATCGCCTACGGTTTCTGCCATGCCCGCAGTGGAATTGGAAACCGTCGAGGACGGCATCGCCCGCGTCACCCTGAACCGGCCGGAGCGCCTCAATGCCATCGACGGATCGCTGATCGACGGCGTCGACCATGCGCTGGACGTGCTCGGTGGCGGGGAGTTCCGGGCCGCGATACTCACCGGCGCCGGGCGCGGCTTCTGCGCCGGGGCGGACCTGAGCGGCGCGGGGGAGCCGTGGACCAAGCCCAGGCCGTCGACCCCGCCGTTCAAGGTCAACTACGACGCCCAGGTCCGGCTCGCCGACCTCTTCACCCGCATCTACGAGCTGCCCATCCCGGTGATCGGCGCGGTCAACGGCGTGGCCGTCGGCGGGGGGCTGGCGTTCGCGCTGGTCTGCGACGTCCGCGTGGCCTCGGACCAGGCGCGGTTCGGCTCGGCGTTCATCAAGGCCGGCTTCTCGTCGATGGACATGGGCACCAGCTATCTGCTGCCCAAGCTCGTCGGCGCGGGGGTGGCCCGCGAACTCATGCTGACCGGGCGCATCATCGACGCGGCCGAGGCCTACCGCATCAAGCTGGTGCACGAGGTGGTGGCCCCGGACGATTTGATGGCGGCCGCGCTGAAGGTGGCCCGGTCGATCGCCGAGAACAACGCCTATGGCGTCTGGCAGACCAAGATCGGCCTCAACGCGGCGCTGGACGCGCCCAGCCTGCGCCACGCCATCGAGATCGAGAACCGCACCCAGATCCTCAGCGGCTTCACCAACAACCCGGTCGAGGCGGCCCGGGCGCACCGGGAGAAGCGGTCGCCCAGGTGGGATCCCCTGTGACGGGTCCGACGGCGGTGGCCCGCCTCCCCGGTCTCCGCCGCTACACCTTCGCGATGACGTTCTCGGCGAACATCTCCAGGTTGCGGATCTTGGTCTCCAGCGGCTCGGTGTCCTTGCCCTTGATGTAGGGAATGCGGAAGCCGACGATGGCGTCGGTGACGCCCTTGTCTTCGAGGCGTTTGATGCCGTCCACGGTGTAGGCGTCGGCCGAGATGACGTGGATCTGGAACGGTCCGGTCTTGCCGGCCTCTTCGCGATACCGCTTCAGCTTGGCGATGAGCCCGTCGAGTTCCTCCGGGTCTCCGCCGCCGTGCATCCACCCGTCCAGCCGGGCCGCGCGGCGCAGTGCCGCGTCCGCGTGGCCGCCGATCAGGACCGGGATCGGTTCGGTGGGAGCCGGCGTCATCTTGGTCTTCGGGATGTCGTAGAACTCGCCGTGGAACTCGAAGTAGTCGCCGCTGGTGAGGCCCTGGATGATTTCGATGCATTCGTCCATGCGCTTGCCGCGCTTGGCGAACGGGACGCCGAGCAGTTCGTAGTCCTCCGGCCACGGGCTGGTGCCGACCCCGAATCCCACCCGGTTGTCGGTCAGCGCGGCCAGCGAGCCGATCTGCTTGGCCACCAGGGCCGGCGGGCGGATCGGCAGCTTGAGGACGAAGAAGTTGAAGTGCAGCTTCGTCGTCACCGCCCCCAAAGCCCCTGTCAGCACGAAGGTTTCGATGAACTCCTTGCCATCCAGGAACTCGCGATCACCGTCGGGTGTGTACGGGTACTTCGAGTCGGACTCGAAGGGGTAGGCGATGCTGTCGGCGATCGTCATCGCGTGGTACCCGGCCGCCTCGGCCGCCTGGGCCAGCGGGATGTAGTACTTGTGGTCGGTCATCGCCTCCGCGTAGGTGAACCGCACGTCATCCGCCTTCCTGGGAACGGGTCGTCACACGAGATTAGAACGTGTTCTAGTTCTACCCGCGCCGGGGTTCCGAGCACAATACGGCGTCAGAGCTGGTTCTCGGGTCCGATGACCGCCCACACCGTCTTGCCGTCCGAGGTGGGGGTGCTGCCCCACGCGCGGGACAACGCCTCGACGATCGCCAGGCCGGACACGTCGATGCCGTTGGCCGGCGACGGTAGCCGCAGGGCCGGGGCGTGGCTGCTGTCGGAGACCGCGATGGTCGCCGTTGCGCCGTGGCTCTCGATCCGCATCATCGGCACGCTCGCGGTGTGTTCCAGCACGTTCTCGACGAACACGTTGACCACCACCAGCGCGACCGGGATGAGCGTCGACTGCGACCAGGCGGTGAGCCACTCGCGGACCAGGCGGCGGGACTCGCGCAGGCTGGTCAGGTCCGCGGGCAGTCGCGCGTCGGCGCGGCGCACGGCTCGCCTGCTCTGCTGGCTGAGCGCCTTCATCGCCGCCTTCTCGGTCGAGTACACCGGCATGAAATAGGCGACGCCGCTGCGGGTGATCGCCTCGCGTGTGGCGCGGTGCGCGCAAACAAGCACGATCGGCACGTTGGGCTTGTCGCGAACTTGCCAATGGGCGCCGATGAAGGTCGACCACGCCAATTCGGCGAGCACCTTGAGCGCGGAGATGTTGACGATGACAGCGGCAGGCTCGTCCAGCGTGGCCTGCAGGATGTGGTCGCCCAGCGCCGCGGAGTTGGAGGTGTCGAGCACACCGTCGACGGTCAGGATGGCCACCGACTGATCCGTGTGCATCGCGACGGCCAGTGAGCTGGGGGACTCGGCTACCGAACTCACCGCCGGGGCCCCTTCCCCCTCGGAATCCCGTGCTGTCGAGGCGCCCGGACCCCCGGCTGGGTCGAACGCGAGGGGGACGTCGCAATCCGGCTTCCCAGCTGGTTCGTGTCGTCCGGTTCCATCGCTGCTCCTCGAATCACTGCCGGGCCAACTGCTTGAGTATCCGCCCTCGGCGGCAAAAGTCTAATTCGGGTCGAGCGGCCTACCCGCCACCGGAAAGCGCAGCCCACGCGGGCCGGGCCCAGGGCGCGCGCGGCGGGCGGCGCGGCGCGAACGGGGCGCGTGCCGGTCCCCACCCGTTGCAGGCCCCCGCCCCTACCGCGTCGAACACGATGTTCGAAGTCGCTGCGCAGCACGCGCATCCCCCGGGTTTACCACCCGCGGGGCACCCCCAAACGCGGCGACGCGCCCCAAAACATCAGTCGATGACCAGCGGAAGGCGGTGGTCAGCCGGCCGGGTAGGGCGGGGCTCCCACGCCGGCGACCGAGTGGGTGCCCCACGGCGTCTGTTCGACGATCCGCGCGGCGGCGCTGCGCCGGCCCACCGTCAACGTCGCGGTCCGAGTCTGGGTGAGTGTCTGGTCCGGCAGCGGCCGTGACGGCGAACCGAACACCGTCCCCTGCCAGTGGTAGCGGCCGTCGATCGGGTCGAGGTGGCCGGTGAGCCGGACCCGCACCGGATGGCTGGTACCGGCTATCTCGAGCGTCGCCGCGCCGTCGTAGGTGTCGTCGCGTTCGGGCGCGCTGGACGACAGGTCGAAGGCGGATGTCACCGGGGGCGGCGGGTCGGGGCTGAGTTGGGCGCGCTCGTTGAACACCTGCATGCTGCTCGCGCGCACCTCGATGCGGCCGCTAACCGTGCGCTCCATCGTCCGCAGGCACTCGGCGACGTAGCGGGCCTGCGCGGCGGCGTCGGGCCCGGTGATGAAGAAGTAGTTGGGAAAGCCGCGAACCGCCACCCCGCAGAACGGCTCCATGCCGTCGTGCCAGGCCTGCCGGAGGTCATGGCCACCGGCACCGACGAGGGCGCCCTCGGCCAGCCCCTCGGCGATGGCGAAACCGGTGCCGTAGACGATGGCGTCGACGCCGTGCTCGACGCCGTCGCGGGTGCGGATGCCCGAGGCGGTCACCGCCTCGATCGATGACCCGGCCAGCCTGACCGACGGGCGCTCGGCGGTGGTTCGGATGCGACGGCGCAGCCAGCGTCTGGCCCGGGTCGACCACAGCGGCATCTCGGTGACAACGCGGCGCGGTGCGTGGGCGAAGACGGTGACCGACGCCGCGGTCCGGCTCAATCGGCCGATGTGGTGGCCGGCGGCGGCGTCGGTGCCCACGACCGCGACGCGCCTACCGGCCGGGTCGAAGTCGGGCGCCCACGCGGCCGCGGGAAACGACGCGCCCGGGAAATCGTCGCGGCCGGCGAGGTCGGGCAGCCAGGGGACGAAGGGCCACGGGTCGGTGGCGACGACGGCCCGCGCCCGCACGTCCTCCCCGCCGGCCGTCCTCAGCAGCCAGCTATCGGTGGCCTCGTCAAACCTCGACCGGACGTTGGCGGCCGGCCCGTGAAGGACGACGAAGTCGGTGAGACCGGTCGCCGAGAACGCCGACCGCATGCCGGGGTGCGCGCCGAGGACGACGACGGGATGACGGGGGTCGCCGGGGCCGGGCGGCCGCGTCACAGAAACCTGCTGCGCTTCCAGCCGCGGCGGGCGATGGGGCCGAGCAGACCCACTTCGGTCAGGAACGCCGCCAGCGGGGCGAAGCCCGCGACCTGAATGTCGCGGCGGTGCGGGCTGGTCCGCGCGATCCGCCGCGCCCGCTTCGGGTCCAGGCCTGTGCGCGCATACGGGATCGGATTGCTGAACAGGTAGTTGAAGAAGTACCCGCCCAGGCCGTTGATGTTGGCCATGAACCAGCGGTTGAACCGCGGCATCTCGGCGACCCGCTTGCGGGCGCCGTCGCGCGCGAACTGGATGTGGCGCGCCTCCTCGGTGACGTGAATCCGCATGAGCCGCTGGATGATCGGCTGCAACTCCGGGTCGTCCATCATCTGGCGCTGCAGGGAGTCGAAGATCTCCTCACCGATCAGCGCGGCCACCCACAGCATCGAGCCCCGCTGAAACGCCAGCGGAAGCGCGTTGATGATCATCCGGTGAAAGAGCCGGGGCCGCACCGGTTTCGCGCCGATGCGCTCGATGGCCTTGCCGAACATCACCATGTGGCGTGTCTCGTCGCCCAGTTCGGTGAGCTTGTAATGGGTGGACCGGCTCGTCGGGTCCTCGTGCAGGATCGTCCGCAGCAGCGACTGATTGAGCATGTTCTCGAACCAGATGCCGGCCGAGAGGGTGTTCACCAGCTCCTGGCGGGACAGCTCGATCTGTTGCTCGCGGGTCATCTCGTCCCACATCGGGGTGCCGTAGAGCGACACCAGCCGCGGCGGCAGGTAGAACTTGTCCGGGTCCAGCGGCGCGTCCCAGTCGATGTCGACGACCGGCTCGTAGGACTTCTTCACCGAGCCCCTGAGCAGGCGCTCGGAGAACTCTTCCCGACTCGGCCCAGCTGGCTTCACCGCAGATGTCATCTGGCTGGCGTCCCTTCATTGGGTGCTTCAGACGGTACCCATGGTACTGGGTACTTTTGGCTCGGACTAGGCCCTTTAGGTTTCAATTCGGCAATCTGATCGAGCAACCCGCGGGCAGGAGAGCGTTTTGGGCCGGCACATCCACGTCATCGGCATCGGCGCCGGCGATCCCGACTACGTGACCGCCCAGGCGATCGAGGCGCTCAACGACACCCAGGTCTTCTTCGCGATGGACAAGGGCGAGGCGAAAAGCGATTTGGTCGCGCTGCGACGGGAGATCTGCGCCCGCTTCATCCGCGAGCCGGGTTACCGCTTCGTCGAGCTGGCCGATCCGCAACGGTCGACCGATACCGACTACCGCGGGGCGGTCTCGGACTGGCACGCGGCGCGGGCGCGGGTGTGGGCGGCGGCCATCGGCGCCGAGCTGGGCCCCGACGGTGTCGGTGCCTTCCTCGCCTGGGGCGATCCGTCGCTGTACGACAGCACGCTGCGCATCCTGGACGCCGTCAAGGCCGAGCTCGACTTCACCTTCGACGTCATCCCCGGCATCACCGCGATCCAGGCGCTGACCGCGCGACACCGCATCCCGCTCAACGAGGTCGGGGAGCCGGTCCTGATCACCACCGGCCGAAAGCTGCGCGCGCACGGGCTGACCGGATCCGCGGTCGTCATGCTCGACGCCGAGTGCTCCTTTCGGGCGTGCCCGCCCGGCACCCACATCTGGTGGGGCGCGTACCTGGGCACCGGCGACGAACTGCTCGTGGCGGGCACCGTCGGCGAGGTCGGCACGCGCATCGCGGCGCTGCGGGCGCAGGCCCGCGCGCGGCACGGCTGGATCATGGACACCTATTTGCTCAGACCGGCAGACTGAAGGGCGTGCCCGAACTGCCCGAGATCGAAGCGCTGGCCGACCACCTGCGCCGCCATGCCGTCGGCTTGACCGTCGGGCGTGTCGACGTCGGCGCCCTGTCCGTGCTGAAAACCTTCGATCCGCCGCTCGGCGCGCTGCACGGCCAGCCCGTGACGGGCGCCCACCGGTGGGGCAAATACCTGGGGCTGGAGGCCGGGGAGCTATTCTTGATCACCCACCTGTCGCGGGCGGGGTGGCTGCGGTGGTCCGACAAACTCGGCGCGGCGCCGCTGCGTCCCGGCAAGGGCCCGATCGCGTTGCGGGTGCACCTGGGCACCCCCGGTGAGGCGCCCGGCTTCGACCTCACCGAGGCGGGCACCCAGAAGCGGCTGGCCGTATGGCTGGTCACCGACCCGCAGACGGTGCCCGGGATCGCTGCCCTCGGCCCGGACGCGCTGGAACTCGGCGTCGACGACCTCGCCGGGCTGCTGGCCGGCAACACCGGGCGGATCAAGACCGTCATCACCGATCAGAAGGTGATCGCCGGCATCGGCAACGCGTACAGCGACGAAATCCTGCACGTCGCCAAGATTTCGCCGTTCGCCACCGCGGGCAAGCTGACCGACGAGCAGCTCACCACGCTGCACGACGCGATGGTGTCCGTCCTGCGGGATGCGGTGAGCCGATCCGTGGGCCAGGGGGCGGCCACGCTCAAGGGCGAGAAGCGCTCCGGGCTGCGCGTGCATGCCCGCACCGGCCTGCCGTGCCCCGTGTGCGGCGACACCGTCCGTGAAGTCTCGTTCGCGGACAAGTCTTTTCAGTACTGTCCGACGTGTCAGACCGGTGGCAAGGTGCTGGCCGACCGGCGGATGTCGCGGCTGCTCAAGTAGTCGACGGCCGCGGTCGCTATGCTGCCTGGGTGACTCGCCAGAAGATTCTCATCACGGGTGCCAGCTCCGGCCTGGGTGCCGGCATGGCGCGCGCCTTCGCCGCCAAGGGCCGCGATCTGGCGCTGTGTGCGCGGCGCACCGACCGGCTCGACGAGCTGAAGGACGAACTGTCCCAACGGTATCCAGGAATCAGGATCGCCGTGGCCGCGCTCGACGTCAACGACCACGAGCAGGTGCCCAAGGTGTTCGGCGAACTGAGCGACGAGCTCGGCGGCATCGATCGGGTCATCGTCAACGCCGGCATCGGCAAGGGCGCCAAACTCGGCTCGGGCAAGCTCTGGGCGAACAAGGCGACCATCGAGACCAACCTGGTGGCCGCGCTGGTGCAGATCGAGACGGCGCTGGAGATGTTCAACAAGAGCGGCTCGGGCCACCTGGTGCTGATCTCGTCGGTGCTCGGCAACAAGGGGGTGCCGGGCGTCAAGGCCGCCTACGCCGCGAGCAAGGCCGGCCTGAGCTCGCTGGGCGAATCCCTGCGGGCCGAATACGCCAAGGGGCCGATCAGGGTCTCGGTCATCGAGCCGGGCTACATCGAGTCGGAGATGACGGCCAAGTCGAACAGCACAATGCTGATGGTGGACAACGAGACTGGCGTCAACGCGCTCGTCGCTGCCATGGAACGCGAGCCCGGCCGGGAGGCCGTGCCGTGGTGGCCATGGGCGCCGCTGGTGCAGGTGATGCGGGTGCTGCCGCCGTCACTGACCAAGTGGTTCGCCTGACCGCTGACTAGCGGTGAGCGTCCGTGTTTGTACGCGACACGCCGGTCGGGCGCGTACATTTGCGCACGCTCGCGCCGCCGGTTAGTGCATGGCTGGCGTGTAATGCGTTGCGTCGGTGGTGAACTCCGGCTTCCCGTACGTCGCCAGCCGGAGCTTGAGCAGCCCGATCACGTAGGCGTCGGTGACCTCCCGCAGCACGGGAATGCGGCTGGCCTGGCTCACCACGTTGAATCGGCCGACGATGAACGGCGCGGTGAGGGCGACGCGCAGCAGATCCGTCGGCCCCATGGAGACCCCCATGGCCTCGGCGATCTCCCGGTCGCCGTTGCAGAAGGTGCGAACGAATGTGAGCTTGCTGAAACTCTTTTCGACCGCTTCCGCGCAACGGTCGAACAAGGAGGTGCCGGGCCGCAGGTAGGCCGCCATCGTGCCGCGAACGAGTTCTTGGCAGATGCTGTCGAATCCGTCGCGCAGCAGTGCCGATCGCGCATGCATGACATGGATGATGTCGGCGGGCTCGGAGGGCAGCAGCTCCTCGGGCAGCCCGAGCAGAAAGCAGCGATAGCGGGCGAATTCGACGACGGCACGTTCTTCGTTGGTGAACTCCGTCCGGCCCTGCTGGCGCGCCCGGCGGGCCAGCAGATACTGGCCGATCATTCCGGCGGGCATCTGGTCGACCTGCGGTACCGGCATGCCGTAGACGGCCGCATCCCACTTGTCGGATCTCTTGAGGGCGTTGTAGCGAACCATCGAGTGCATCAGCCGCACCATGGCCGCGGCCTCGAAGCCGGGGCCGTAGCGGTCCAGCGCGCCGGGCAGGGTGGTGACGGCGAAGAAGCTGGCCGTCTCGTTGACCCGCCGGGCGGCCCGCTTGCCCGAGAGCGCACCGGTCAGCGCCATCGGCAGCGCGGCGTAGGTGTTGGTGAAGGTCGCGATGAAAGCCCCGCGGGTGATGAACGGGGCCAGCAGCGCCGCCGGAATGCGCTCTTGCCGAGCGCCTTCGCGGACCAGGTCGAAGTCGATCCACTCGGGGGTGGCCTCCATGGCGGCGATGAACTCCGCCAGTTCGGTGGGCGCGTCGGCGACCGCGTCGATCCCCTCGCGGCAGGCCGTCTTGAGCATGTCGATCAGGTGCGCGACGCTGTACGAGTTCATCAGGGCCGCATAGGGATCCGCGACGACATCACCGAGCAGGGTGGCCGTGCTCATCAACTCGACCACGCGGTCATCTTCCAGGATCGGCGCGCGGTCGGCGACCCAGGCGGGCAGGGCCGAGTCCACGTCGGGCTCGGTGGCCAGGCGGTCCGGTCGCCGATCGAAGTCGAAATCGCCGTAGAGGCCGGGTTGCAGGTCCCGCTGGCTGCGGACCCGCCGCGCGAGCTCGGGGTAGTACGTGACCATCGCTGCCTTCCGCTAACTAACACTTCGTGAGCAATCCTCACAAGTTGTTAGTTATGCTGTCAAGCATGAGCGCGGGTAACCCGAAGCGGCGCATGAGCGCCGAGGGGCGGCGCGAGCAGATCCTCGACGTCACGCATGCGATCGTCGACGTCGAGGGCTTCCACGCGGCAACGCCGAACCGCATCGCCGAGGCCGCCGGCATCAACCGATCGCTGATCTACCAGCTGTTCGGCGACCCGGCGGGCTTGTTCGTCGCACTGATCGACCGCGAGGCGGCGCGGGCCGGCGCCCAATTCGCCGAGGCGATCGCCGGATTGGACGCCGTCTCCGAAGACCAGTCGCTGGTGATCGCGTTCGACGGCGTGCTGGCCGCCGTGGACGCCCACCCCGCGACGTGGCGCCTGTTCCTGTTTCCGCCGCAGGGCGCCCCACCGGAGTTGTATGCGCGGCTGGCCCAATCGCAGGCCGTTGTCCTCAAGTTCTTCGTCCGCGAACTATTGCGTCACAATCCGCAGTTGCACGAGCCCGAATACACCGCTCGGATCCTTCATGCCGCCGGTCGTGAATTGCTCCAGTTGCACCTCAGCGATCCGCAGACCGCCACCCAGGAACGGCTGCGCACTTTCGTGCGGGGTCTGAGCCCCGAGCTCGCAAGCCAGCACCGGTGACCGGGCTCCCGCCGCGCCACGTCAGCTGGTGCGTCCGCGCTCCGTTCGGTAGCGGCGGACCAGCGCGTCGGTGGAGCTGTCCGACTGCGGCGGTGGCGAGCCGTCGGACGTGATGACCGGAAGCAGCGCTTTGGCCTGCGTCTTGCCCAGCTCCACGCCCCACTGGTCGAACGAATCGATGCCCCAGACGACGCCCTCGGTGAAGACCTGATGCTCGTAGAGCGCGATCAGTTGCCCCAGCACCGACGGGGTGAGCCGGTCGGCCAGAATCGAGGTCGACGGCCGGTTGCCCGGCATCACCTTGTGCGGCACGATGGCGGCCGGCGTCCCTTCGGCGGCGATCTCGTCGGCGGTCTTGCCGAACGCCAGCACCTGGGTCTGCGCGAAGAAGTTGCTCATCAGCAGGTCGTGCATGCTGCCCGTGCCTTCGACGGTGGGCAGGTCGTCGAGGGGCTGGCTGAAGCCGATGAAGTCGGCCGGCACCAGCCGCGTGCCCTGGTGCAGCAATTGGTAGAAGGCGTGCTGGCCGTTCGTTCCCGGCTCGCCCCAGAAGATTTCGCCGGTGTCGGTGGTGACCGGAGTGCCGTCGGCGCGCGTCGACTTGCCGTTGGATTCCATGGTCAGCTGTTGCAGATACGCCGCAAATCGCGCCAGGTCGTTGGAGTAGGGCAGCACCGCGCGCGATTGCGCACCCATGAAGTTGGAATACCACAGCCCGATCAGCCCGAGCAGCGCCGGCGCGTTGGATTCCAGCGGGGCGGTCTTGAAATGCCGGTCCACGATGTGGAATCCGGACAGGAAATCGGCGAAGGCCTCCTTGCCGATGGCGGCCATCACCGAGAGCCCGATCGCCGAATCGACCGAATACCGTCCGCCGACCCAATCCCAGAACCCGAACATGTTGTCGGTGTTGATGCCGAAGTCGTCGACCAGGCGCTTGTTGGTGGAGACCGCCACGAAATGCTTGGACACCGCCGCGTCGCCCAGCGCGTCGGTCAGCCAGCGGCGGGCGGCGGTCGCGTTGGTCAGGGTTTCCAGCGTGGAAAATGTTTTCGACGCCACGATGAAAAGTGTTGTGGCGGGGTCCAAGTCGGCCAGGGTCGCGATGAGGTCGGCGGGGTCGACGTTGGAGACGAAGCGGGCCGAAATCCCGGCGTCGGCGTAGTGGCGCAGCGCCCGGTAGACCATCACCGGACCCAGATCCGATCCGCCGATCCCGATGTTGACCACGGTGCTGATTCTTTTCCCGGTCGCCCCGGTCCATTCACCGCTGCGTAACCGGTCGGTGAAGTCGCCCATCCGGTCCAGCACGGCGTGTACGTCCTCGACGACGTTGCGGCCGTCGACGATCAGTTCGGCATCCCGGGGCAGCCGCAGCGCGGTGTGCAGCACCGCCCGGTCCTCCGAGACGTTGATGTGCGCGCCGGCGAACATCTGGTCGCGGCGCTCCTCGAGGTTAGCCGCTCGAGCCAAATCGACCAGGAGCCGCAACGTCTCTCGGGTGATGCGGTGTTTGCTGTAGTCGATGTAGAGGTCGCCGACCGAGAGGGTGAGTTCGCGGCCGCGGTCCGGGTCCTCTTCGAAGAACTGGCGCAGATGCGTCGCGCCGATCTGTTCGTGATGCCTGCGCAGGGCGTCCCACGCTGCGGTGGCGGTGATGTCGGGGAGGCTTTGCAGGGAGGTCATACTTCGACCCTAGTGACGGTCGCAAGCGCGGCGTAGCCGGGCGCGGCGGGCCGTCGCCGTCGGATCTAGTGACGGTCGCAAGCGCGGCGTAGCCGGGCGCGGCGGGCCGTCGCCGTGGGGCGTGACGGTCGCAAGCGCGGCGTAGCTGGGCGCGGCGGGCCGTCGCCGTCGGCGCGACCCCCGGCCGTGACGGGCGGCCTCAGTGGCCGAGCCGGCCCCTGCCCAACCTCAGCAGCAGAATCGCGAGGTCCTTGCCGTCGGGGCCCAGCTCGCTGTAGCGCTCGATCACCTTCATCTCGCGGCTGTGCACGAGCCGCGTCCCGCCGGATGCCATCCGCACCTTGCCGATCGCCTGGGACACCTCGGTGCGCCGCTTCACCGCGGCCAGGATCTCCGCGTCCAACCGGTCGATCTCGTGGCGCAACTCGTCGATGCTCAACTCTTCTGGGTCGGCGGTCTCTGGGGTTTCCACCGTCTCAACCTTCATCTCTGTTAACTCCGCATTGTCGTGATGTGGGGGGTGATGGTCTCATCCGGTTCCGGGCCTCAGAAAAGAGACGAGCCCCGATTCCGGAAGCGGACCACGGGGCTCTGGTGAATGCAGCTAGACCACGGGGACCGCTAACCGGTACCCGTAGAAAAATCGACGGCAGTTCGGGGATGACGGCTGCCGACGGCACTGCGCATTGAGCACCAAACGAGTGTGCCACTAAAAACAGCTCCGGCGCAAAAAGGCGTTCGTGAACTGGCCATTACCCCGTCGGCGGCCGGGCCGCGACGGTCCCGGTGATCGATTGCGCCTGCGCCCATGCCGGGGTTGCCCGCCGGTGGGGATTTCATTAACGCGGCGCGAATTTGCGCCCCATAGCCGGTCGCACGAGATTGACGGTGACGAAAACTCGGGCGCGAATGTGAGGGCCTTTTAGACTTGCGTGTAATTAACCGTCAATTCAAAAGTGCTTGCCTATTGCATCGCCGAACCACCGTTTATTGCGGGCGCGATCCGGCCCGGGGAAGGGGGCGGCGGCACCAGCCTGGCCGCACGCCTCGGCGCGTTGCGTCGGTGGGCGGCGGTAAGTTTGGACCAACATGAGTGTGTACGCAACCGATGCCAACCTGACCTCCGAAGCAGATCAGCTGCTTGAAGGCCTCAATCCGCAACAGCGCCAGGCGGTGGTGCACGAGGGTTCGCCGCTGCTGATCGTGGCGGGGGCGGGATCGGGTAAGACCGCAGTATTGACCCGCCGCATCGCCTATCTCATCGCAGCGCGCGGCGTCGGCGTCGGGCAGGTCCTGGCCATCACCTTCACCAACAAGGCCGCGGCGGAGATGCGCGAACGCGTGGTGCGGTTGGTGGGCAACCGGGCCCGTGCCATGTGGGTTTCCACCTTCCACTCGACGTGCGTGCGCATCCTGCGCAACCAGGCCTCCTTGATCGAAGGGCTCAATTCCAACTTCTCGATCTACGACGCCGACGATTCCCGCCGCCTGCTCCAGATGATCGGGCGCGACATGGGGCTCGACATCAAGCGCTACTCGCCCCGGCTGCTCGCGAACGCGATCTCCAACTTGAAGAACGAGCTGATCGACCCCGCGGAGGCCGTGGCCAAACTGACGGACGATTCCGACGACCTGGCCCGCACCGTGGCGTCGGTTTACGGCGAGTACCAGCGCCGGCTGCGCGCGGCCAACGCGTTGGACTTCGACGACCTGATCGGGGAAACCGTCGCGGTGCTGCGGGCCTTCCCGCAGATCGCCCAGCACTACCGGCGTCGGTTCCGGCACGTCCTCGTCGACGAGTATCAGGACACCAACCACGCCCAGTACGTGCTGGTCCGGGAACTCGTCGGTCACGACGTGACGGAATCACCCGACGACGTGCCGCCCGCGGAATTGTGCGTGGTCGGCGACGCCGATCAGTCGATCTATGCGTTCCGCGGCGCCACCATCCGCAACATCGAGGACTTCGAGCGCGACTATCCGGACGCGACAACCATTCTGCTGGAACAGAATTACCGTTCGACACAGAACATCTTGTCCGCGGCCAACTCGGTGATCGCGCGCAACTCCGGGCGCCGGGAGAAGCGGCTGTGGACCGACGCCGGCGCCGGCGAGTTGATCGTCGGCTACGTGGCCGACAACGAGCACGACGAGGCCAGGTTCGTGGCCGACGAGATCGACGCGCTCGCCGATCGCGGCGAGATCACCTACAACGACGTGGCCGTGTTCTATCGCACCAACAACTCGTCGCGGTCGTTCGAAGAGGTGTTCATTCGCGCCGGCATTCCCTACAAGGTCGTCGGGGGAGTCCGTTTCTACGAACGCAAAGAGATTCGCGACATCGTCGCCTACCTGCGGGTGCTGGACAACCCCGGCGACGCGGTCAGCATGCGGCGCATCCTCAACACGCCGCGCCGCGGCATCGGTGACCGCGCCGAGGCCTGCGTGGCGGTGTACGCCGAGAACACCGGCGCGAGTTTCGCCGACGCGCTGGTGGCGGCGGCCGAAGGCAAAGTGCCGATGCTCAATTCACGCGCGGAGAAGGCGATCGCCGGTTTCGTCGAGCTGCTCGACGAGCTCAGGGGCCGCCTCGACGAGGATCTCGGCGATCTGGTCGAATCGGTGCTCGAACGGACTGGATACCGCCGGGAGCTGGAATCCTCCACGGACCCTCAGGATCTGGCCCGCTTGGACAACTTGAACGAATTGGTCAGTGTGGCACACGAATTCAGCACCGACAGAGCCAACGCCGCCGCGCTGGACGAGTCGCTGCAATCGCCGGACGACGAAGACGTGCCGGACACCGGTGTGCTGGCGGAGTTTTTGGAACGCGTCTCGCTGGTTTCCGACAGCGACGAGATCCCCGATGACGGCGCCGGCATGGTCACCCTGATGACGTTGCACACCGCGAAGGGGCTGGAGTTTCCGGTGGTGTTCGTCACGGGCTGGGAGGACGGGATGTTCCCCCACATGCGCGCGCTGGACGACCCGAGAGAACTATCCGAGGAACGGCGGTTGGCCTACGTCGGCATCACCCGCGCCCGTCAGCGCCTGTACCTGAGCAGGGCCATCGTCCGGTCCTCCTGGGGACAGCCGATGCTGAACCCGGAATCACGCTTCCTTCGGGAGATTCCACAGGAACTCATCGAATGGCGACGCACCGCGCCGGCCCCGTCGTTCAGCGCACCGGTGAGCGGCGCAGGGCGGTTCGGTACGCCGCGCGCGGCGCCCACCCGCTCGGGCGCGGGCAAGCGCCCGCTGTTGGTGCTCGAGCCCGGCGACCGGGTGACCCACGACAAGTACGGCTTGGGTCGCGTCGAGGAAGTGTCCGGGGTCGGCGAATCGGCCATGTCGCTCATCGATTTCGGCAGCGCGGGCCGCGTCAAGCTGATGCACAATCACGCTCCGCTCAGCAAGCTCTAGCCGGCCGGTGCCTGCGCACCGTCAGACGATGCGGGATGTTGGTACCGCGGGTGATATCGGATTCGAAAGTCGCCTAGCGGTCGGGCGTCGAGGCCGCACCCGCGTCGGTTCGGTCAGGCCTCCAGCCAGCGTTTGGTCCGCGGGTGCATCGCGAGCACCACGCTGCCGATCGGCAGCAGCGGCAGCAGATGCACGATCCACGCGACGCGGGCGCCGGCGATGAACACACCGATATAGGTCAGCACCGCGACCACGGCGCCGGCCACGATGAGGTAGCGCCCGAAAGGCCGATGCTGCAACAGCATGATCACGCCGGAGATGGTGGTCGCGGCGAACACCAGGGCCAGGAACGCGACCGCGATGCAGAACAGCCGGTCGCTTCGCCACCAGCCGGCGATCAGGTCGGTCGCCACCACCGATGTGGCCCACCCGCTGACGATGCTGACGGCGCAGGCGGCGACGGCCGTCCGGTCGCTCGGGCCGTCGGCCGGGGCGCCCAAAGCCGACCGGCCCGCGCGCGCCGGGCCCTGGTAGGGCGGCGGAATGTGGGTGGTCGGGGACTCCGGCGCTATGGGGACCGGTCCGGTGGGTGCACGACGGATGATCCGCGTCTTGGAGTCCGAGGGCGAGGTGGACTCAGGCGGCTGCGGACCGGGAGGTGGTTGATTCGGCGCGGTCACCTCAACCAGCGTAGTTACCGACCATAAGACCCCGCTTAGCGAGCCACGGGACAGGGTCGATCCGCTCGGTGCCGCCCTGGAGCACCTCGAAGTGCAGGTGGGGACCGGTGGAATTTCCCCGGTTGCCCATCGTGGCGATCTGGTCGCCGGCCATCACCCGCTGGCCGACGCTGACCAGCGTCGTGTTGATGTGGCCGTAGAGCGTCACCGTGCCGTCGGCGTGGCGCAGCTTGACCAGCATCCCGTAGCCGGCGGCCGGGCCCGCCTCGATGACGACGCCGTCGGATACCGCCATGATCGGCGTCCCGATCGAATTGGCCAGGTCGATGCCGGCATGCAGCACCCCCCAGCGGTAACCGAAGTTGGAGGTGAAGATGCCCTTCGTCGGCATCACGTAGAGCGGCTGCTGCAGTCGCGCCTCGCGCTGAGCGCGATCGTTGGCGAAGGCGACGCCCTTGGCGAGTTCCTGGTTGTGCACGGCGGCGGTGGCCGCCGGCTCGAGCGCGACCACCTGCGCGCCGCGGATGGTGTTGTTGGCCGACCCGCCGGTGAGCGCGGAGGCGTTCGCGGTCAGCACGGTCTCCGTCTTCGGGGTGTCCGCGTGGCTGGTGGCGGTGTGTGCCGCCGCGGCGGCCGCGCCGGCGGCCATCGCCGAGATCAGCACGCGACCCCGGGCGGCGCTGGTCGGTTCCTTGCGGTGCTGCCCGCCGTGGCGTGCCACACCGACGACGTCCGTGGCGCGAGCGCGGACCCGCCGCGGCTCCGCGGTCGGCCCGACGACCACGCGCGGCAGCACCTCGGTGACCGGCGCGGCCAGCCACAGCGGGGCCGGGTCGTCGGCCTCGTCCAGATCGTCGAGCTCAGGGGCGAGCAGCACCTGCGCTTCGTTGTCGAAAGCGGAGTCGTTGCTGTAGTCGAGGTCGCCGAGGTCGCTGACCTCGTCGCGCCAATCCAGGTCGTCGAAGTTGAAGCCGTCGAGCGGGAGGATCTCGGTGACTTCGTTGCGGTGCGGCTCGATTCCCCTGCCGCCGGCCGCGCGACTAACCCTCACCACGCCCGAGGTATCGGCGGCAGAAGGAGCCAAAGGGTGCTGGGACAAGCTGAAATGTCCTCGTATCGTGACCATAACGTTATCTGGACCCTAGGACGGTATCCGCTGACGTGCGGAACTGGCAACCTCGTCGCGCAAACCAATCGAAATTGTGATTTGAGTCACCAAACGGGTACGCCGGGATGCCGTGAGCTGTGCCACAACGCCGGACGCGCCGGTAAGCGCCGGTCGGACGGTGGATACAGTTCGTCCGTGCGAGTTGCCGAATGCGGCACAGCCCATCACGAGGCCTAGTAGTTGATTCGAGCGAAGACAGAGAGTCCATGGACCTTTTCGAGTATCAAGCAAAAGAATTGTTCGCCAAGCACAACGTACCGACCACGCCGGGACGGGTGACCGACACCGCCGAGGGCGCTCGGGAGATCGCCACCGAAATCGGACGGCCGGTCATGGTCAAGGCGCAGGTGAAGGTCGGCGGGCGCGGTAAGGCGGGTGGCGTCAAGTACGCGGCGACACCGGAAGACGCCTACGAACACGCCAAGAACATCCTCGGCCTCGACATCAAGGGGCACATCGTCAAGAAGCTGCTGGTCGCAGAGGCCAGCGACATCTCCGAGGAGTACTACATCTCCTTCCTGCTGGATCGGGCCAACCGCACCTACCTGGCCATGTGCTCGGTCGAGGGCGGCATGGAGATCGAAGAGGTCGCCGCCACCAAGCCCGAGCGGCTGGCCAAGGTGCCGGTGAACGCCGTCAAGGGTGTGGACCTCGCGACCGCGCGTTCCATCGCAGAGCAGGGTCACCTGCCGGCCGAGGTGCTCGACGCGGCCGCGGTCACGATCAACAAGCTGTGGGAAGTCTTCGTCGCCGAGGACGCCACCCTGGTCGAGGTCAACCCGTTGGTGCGTGACCCCGAAGACCAGATCCTGGCACTGGACGGCAAGGTCACGCTGGACGCCAACGCCGACTTCCGTCACCCCGAACACACCGAGTTCGAGGACCGCGAAGCAACCGACCCGCTGGAACTCAAGGCCAAGGAGCACGACCTCAACTACGTGAAGCTGGACGGCGCCGTCGGCATCATCGGCAACGGCGCGGGCCTGGTGATGTCCACGCTCGACGTCGTCGCCTATGCCGGCGAGAAGCACGGCGGCGTCAAGCCGGCCAACTTCCTGGACATCGGTGGCGGCGCGTCGGCCGAGGTGATGGCCGCGGGGCTGGACGTCATCCTGAACGACAAGCAGGTCAAGAGCGTGTTCGTGAACGTGTTCGGGGGGATCACCTCGTGCGACGCCGTCGCCAACGGGATCGTGACCGCGCTGAACATGCTCGGCGACGAGGCCAACAAGCCGCTCGTGGTGCGGCTCGACGGGAACAACGTCGACGAAGGCCGCCGCATCCTGGCCCAAGCCAACCACCCGCTGGTGATCCAGGCCGAGACCATGGACGCCGGTGCCGACAAAGCCGCCGAGCTGGCGAACAAGTAAGGGAGCCAACAAATGTCGATCTTCCTGAACAAAGACTCCAAGGTCATCGTCCAGGGCATCACCGGCGGTGAGGGCACCAAGCACACCGCGCTCATGCTGAAGGCGGGCACCCAGGTGGTAGGCGGTGTGAACGCCCGCAAGGCAGGCACCACCGTTTCGCACGTCGACCCAGTCGGCAAGGACGTCGAGTTGCCGGTGTTCGGCACCGTCGCCGAAGCGATGAAGGAGACCGGCGCCAACGTGTCCGTCGTCTTCGTGCCGCCCAAATTCGCCAAGGACGCGATCATCGAGGCGATCGACGCAGAGATCCCACTGCTGGTGGTCATCACCGAGGGAATTCCGGTGCAGGACAGCGCATATGCCTGGGCCTACAACGTCGACAAGGGCCAGAAGACGCGCATCATCGGGCCCAACTGCCCCGGCATCATCACGCCGGGTGAGGCGCTGGCCGGCATCACCCCCGCCAACATCAGCGGCCCGGGCCCCGTCGGCCTGGTGTCCAAGTCCGGCACGCTGACCTACCAGATGATGTACGAGCTGCGCGATTTCGGATTCTCCACCTCGATCGGCATCGGCGGTGACCCGGTGATCGGCACCACCCACATCGACGCCATCGAAGCGTTCGAGAAGGACCCCGACACCAAGGTCATCGTGATGATCGGTGAGATCGGCGGCGACGCCGAGGAGCGTGCGGCCGACTACATCAAGGCGAACGTCTCCAAGCCCGTCGTCGGCTACGTCGCGGGATTCACCGCCCCGGAGGGCAAGACGATGGGCCACGCCGGCGCCATCGTGTCCGGCTCCTCGGGCACCGCGGCCGCCAAGAAGGAGGCCCTGGAGGCCGCCGGCGTCAGGGTGGGCAAGACCCCGTCGGAGACCGCGGCGCTGGCCCGCGAGATCCTGCAGAGCCTGTAGTCCGCGAGCGCGGCGGACGCTGCGCGGGCCCCGGATTTGTCCGGGGCCCGGCCCAAGGTAGATAGTGGGTCTATGAATCTCGACCCGAACACGCCGGTCATCGTCGGCGTGGGGCAGTTCACCGAGCGCATCGAGGACTCCGGCTACCGCGGGATGTCCTCGGTGGAGCTGGCCACCGCGGCGGCGCAGGCCGCACTGCATGACTGCGGGGCCGACGCGACCGCCGTCGCCGCGTCCATCGACACCGTCGCCGCGATCCGGCAGTTCGAGCTCTCCGGGCGCACACCCGCGCCGATGGGCAAGTCCAACAACTACCCGCGTTCGGTGGCCCAGCGCATCGGTGCTGCACCGGCCCGCGCGGTCCTCGAACCCATCGGCGGGCAGGGGCCACAGCATCTGGTCACTGAGTTCGCCGGCGTCATCGCCTCGGGTGCGGCCGAGGTTGTGATGATCTTCGGCTCCGAGAACACTTCCAGCATCCGGTATTTCGCCGACCGGGAGAAGCCGGACCATTCCGACACGGTCGAGGGCTCGCTCGAGGACCGGGGCTTCGGCTACGAGGGCCTGTTCGACGACTACACCGTCGCGCATGGCCTGGTCGGTGCGCCGGCCCAGTACGGGCTGCTGGAGAACGCGCGCCGTGCCCGACTGGGTTTGAGCGTCTCCGACTACCGGCGCCAGATGGGCGAGTTGTTCGCTCCGTTCACCAAGGTGGCGGCGAAGAACCCGTTCGCGTCCTCCCCGGTGGAGCGCAGCGTCGACGAGCTCATCACCGTCACCGCGTCCAACCGGATGATCTGTGATCCGTACCCAAGGCTGCTGGTGGCCCGTGACCAGGTCAATCAGGGTGCGGCCGCGCTGCTGATGTCGGTGGCCGCGGCCCGCAGGCTCGGCGTGCCCGAGGAGCGCTGGGTGTTCTTGCACGGCCACGCCGACATGGTGGACCAGCCGCTGCTCGACCGCCTCGACCTGACGCACAACTCCGCTTCGGTGCTGGCCGTCACCGAAGCACTCGCCGGCGCGGGTGTCGGCATCGACGACGTGTCGACCTTCGACCTCTACAGCTGCTTCCCGGTGCCGGTGTTCAACTTCTGCGACGGGACTTCTCTGGCCACCGATGACCCGCGCGGGCTGACGCTGACCGGCGGCCTGCCGTACTTCGGCGGACCGGGCAACAACTACTCACTGCACGGCATCGCCGAGACGGTCAGCGAAATGCGGGACCTGCCAGGGCAATTCGGCCTGGTCGCCGCCAACGGCGGGATCATGAGCAAATACTCCGTCGGGGTGTACTCGACCACCCCGGTGAACTGGAAGCCCGACAACAGCGCCGCGCTGCGGGCCGAGGTCGCCGCTCGCCCGAGGATGCCGGTGACCGTCAAGGCCGACGGCCCGGCGACCATCGAGACCTACACCGTGCGCTACGACTGGCCGGTACGCACCGGCCTCATCGTCGGCCGTCTCGACGGCGACGGCAGCCGCTTCCTGGCCCTGAGCGAGGACCCCGACCTGGTCGGGCTGCTCAGCGACGGTGAGCCGCTCGGGGCTTCGATCGTGGTGCGGCCGACGGAGAAGGACAACCGGGCCGCGCTGGCCTGACGCCCCGGTGGCGAGCAGACGCAAACTCGCATTGGTTCCCGGCTCCGGATGCGATTTTGCGTCTGCTCGCGGGTCAGACGAGAGCGGCGAGCTTGCCGGCCAGCCGCTCGACATAGGCGGCGATCTCGTCCTCGGGGCGGTCCGGCAGACCGAACAGCACCTCGGTCACGCCGAGCTCGGCCCATTTGGCGAGCTTCTCGGGCACGGGCTTGAAGTCCAGCGCCACGATCTGCGGGGCGCCGTCGCGGCCGGCGGCCGCCCAGGTGTCCTGCAGCAGCTTCACCGGCTCGTCGATGTCGAAATCGCGCGGGGTCGTGATCCAGCCGTCGGCGCTGCGGGCGATCCACTTGAAGTTCTTCTCGGTGCCGGCCGCGCCGACCAGTACGGGAATGTGCGGCTGCACGGGCTTGGGCCACGCCCAGCTGGGACCGAACTTGACGAACTCGCCGTCGTAGGCGGCTTCCTCTTTGGTCCACAGCTCCCGCATCGCCTCGATGTACTCGCGCAGCATGGTGCGGCGTCGCGCGGGCGGCACGCCGTGGTCGGCGAGCTCGTCGGTGTTCCACCCGAACCCGACGCCCAGGCTGACCCGCCCGCCGGACAGGTGGTCGAGGGTGGCAATGCTTTTCGCCAACGTGATCGGATCGTGTTCGACGGGCAACGCCACCGCGGTGGACAGCCGCACCCGCGACGTGACGGCGCAGGCCGCGCCCAGGCTCACCCAGGGGTCGAGCGTCCGCATGTAGCGGTCGTCGGGCAGCGACGCGTCGCCCGTGGTCGGGTGCGCCGCCTCGCGCTTGATCGGGATGTGGGTGTGCTCAGGCACGTAGAAGGTAGTGAAGCCGTGTTCGTCGGCAAGCTTCGCGGCGGACGCCGGAGAGATGCCACGGTCGCTGGTAAAAAGCACAAGCCCGTAATCCATGAAGAGAATTAGAACGTGTTCTACCTCCGGTGAGCAAGCTGCCGCCGCGGCGGCACGGATCGGCGTCCAAGCCGGTCGCGACGGCACGCCCGTCCCGAAGTGCGCTAGCGTGGTTGATCGATCGCGTCGCAACGCAACCGCCGGGCACGGCATTCGTGGAACGGCGCGCCCGCACGCACAGCGCCGCGACGCAACTGTGGCGCCCGCAAAGGCACTTCACGGCACTGGAAGCAACAGGAGGAGCCAATGACCTACTCGCCCGGTAGCCCCGGATATCCACCCGCGCCAGGCGGCTCCTACGCAGGCGGCACCCCGTCGTTCACCAAGGACGACGATGGCACCACGAAGCTCCCGCTCTACCTGAACATCGCGGTCGTGGTGCTCGGCCTGGCCGTGTATCTGCTGAACTTCGGCCCGACGTTCACCATCGGCGCCGACCTCGGCCCCGGCGTCGGCGGTCGCGCCGGCGACGCGGGGACCGCGGTCATCGTCGCCGTCCTGGCCGCGCTGCTCGCCGGGCTGAGCCTGGTGCCCAAGGCCAAGAGCTACGCCGGGATCGTCGCGGTCATCGCCGTTCTGGGTGCCTTGCTCGCCATCACCGAGACGATCAACCTGCCCGCCGGCGTCGCGATCGGCTGGGCGATGTGGCCGCTGGTGGCGTGCAGCGTGCTCCAGGCAATCGCCGCCGTCGTCGTCGTGCTGCTGGACGCGGGCGTGATCACGGCCCCGGCGCCGCGGCCGAAGTACGACCCCTACGCCCAGTACGGCCAGTACGGCCAGTACGGCCAGTACGGCCAGCAGCCCTACTACGGCCAGCCGGGCGGCCAGCAGCACCCCGGGTACGGATCGCAGTACGGCGGCTACGCGCCGGGTCAGGGCCCGACCCAAACCGCGGTTCCCACCGGTGGTTTCGGCGCCCAATCGGCGCCGCAGTCCGGGGCCCAGCCGGCCGCGCAGCAAGGACCGTCCACGCCGCCCACCGGGTTCCCGAGCTTCAGCCCGCCGCCCACGCCCGGTGCCGGCTCCGAGGGTTCGGCGGCCAATTACTCCAACCAGGCCGGGGGCCAGCAGCCCTACGGTCAGGAGCAACAGTCGCCTTCGTCGCAGTCTGGCCCAGCGCCGTCCTAACGGTGCGCCTTCGCGCCTAGACGGGACGTGCGCCAGAGAGTGAAAAGGGTGTCGGAAGGCGCGGACAGCCGGCCGGTGGGCGCCCGCCAGGCGCGTGACCTGGTCCGGGTCGCGTTCGGCCCGGCGGTGGTGGCCCTGGTCATCATCGCCGCGGTCACGCTGCTGCAGCTGCTGATCGCCAACAGCGACATGACCGGGGCGCTGGGCGCGATCGCCAGCATCTGGCTCGGCGTGCATCAGGTGCCGATTTCGATCGGCGGCCGCGAGCTGGGCGTGATGCCGCTGCTGCCGGTGCTGCTGATGATCTGGGCCACGGCGCGCAGCACCGCGCGGGCCACGTCTCCGTATTCCTCGTGGTTGGTGGTCCGCTGGGTTGTCGCCTCGGCGCTGGGCGGGCCCCTACTGATCGCGGCGATCGCCCTGGCGGTCATCCACGACGCGTCGTCGGTGATCACCGAGCTGCAGACGCCCAGCGCCCTGCGCGCGTTCGGCAGCGTGCTCGTCGTGCACGCCGTCGGCGCCGCGATCGGGGTGGGGTCCCGGGTCGGACGGCGGGCCCTGGCGGCGTCGTCGCTGCCGTTCTGGGTGGGCGACGCCCTGCGCGCCGCGTCCGCCGGTGTGCTGGCGTTGCTCGGGCTCTCCGGCCTGGTCACCGCGGCTTCGCTGGTGGTGCACTGGGCGACCATGCAAGACCTGTACGGGATCACCGAGTCGATATTCGGGCAGTTCAGCCTCACCGTGCTGTCGATGTTGTACGCGCCCAACGTCATCGTCGGCACCGCGGCGATGGCGGTCGGGTCCAGCGCCCATCTCGGCTTCGCGACGTTCAGTTCGTTCACGGTGTTCGGTGGCGACATCCCGTCGCTGCCGATCCTCGCCGCGGCCCCCAGGCCGCCGCTCGGTCCGGTGTGGGTCGCGCTGCTGATCATCGGCGCGTCGTCGGGCGTGGCGGTCGGTCAGCAGTGCGCCAGGCGGCCGCTACCGCCGATCCCGGCGCTGGCCAAGCTGCTGGTCGCTGCGGTCGCCGGCGCGCTGGCGATGTCCTTGCTCGCATACGGCGGCAGCGGCCGGCTGGGCAACTTCGGCGACGTCGGCGTCGACCAGGGCGCCCTGCTGATCGGGGTGTTCTTCTGGTTCTCGGTCGTCGGCGGTATCACGGTGGTCATGAGCGGCGGCGTCAGGGCCCGGCCCCGGCGACCGAAGCCCGCGCCGGCGGCGGCGCAAGAACCGGCCGACTTTGCGGGGGTCTTCGACGAGCCGATGGGCGGGCCGGACGACGAGCTGCCGACGGATGACCTTGACGACGACCGCTTGGCGGGGCGCGACGCGCTGCTGAGCGACGACGACGCGCCGGTGGGTGACGACGGCGTCGCGCCGCCCCCCGACGAAGCGGAGCAGACCGCGACCGACCGCGAGCCCGGCGAGTAGCTGCCACTAGGCTCTGTGCTTGTGGCCGAACCGCTCCATGTGCCCCCGAGTGCGCCGGCGCGGGTGGTGGTGTTGGCGTCGGGCACCGGTTCCCTGCTGAGCTCCCTGCTCGACGCCGCCGTCGGCGACTACCCGGCGCGGGTGGTCGCCGTCGGCGCGGATCGCGACTGTCCGGCCACCGAGATCGCCGCGGCCGCGTCCCTGCCGGCCTTTACCGCCCGGCTCGGCGATCACCCCGACCGCACCGCCTGGGATGCGGCCATCACCGAGGCCACCGCCGCGCACTCGCCGGATCTGGTGGTGTCGGCCGGATTTATGAAGATACTTGGGCCACAGTTCCTTTCGCGCTTCTATGGCCGGATCATCAATACCCACCCGGCGCTGCTGCCGGCGTTCCCGGGTGCACACGGGGTGGCCGACGCGCTGGCCTACGGCGTCAAGATCACGGGCTGTACGGTGCACCTGGTGGATGCCGGGACGGACACCGGGCCGATTCTGGCGCAGCAATCCGTGCCGGTGCTCGACGGCGACAGCGAAGAGACCCTCCATGAACGCATCAAGGTCACCGAGCGCAAGCTCCTGGTGGACGTGGTGGCCGAGATCGCGACCGGTGGCCTGACCCTGGTCGGAAGAACAGCGACGATCGGACGAAAGGCGACCAACCCATGAGCACCGACGACTGGCCGGAGACGGCGAAAAGGCCGATCCGGCGCGCATTGATCAGCGTCTACGACAAGACCGGGCTCGTCGAACTCGCCCGGGGACTGGCGGAAGCGGGCGTCGAGATCGTCTCGACGGGATCGACGGCCAAGACCATTGCCGAGAAGGGGATTCCGGTCACGCGGGTGGAGGAGCTGACCGGCTTTCCCGAGGTGCTCGACGGCCGGGTCAAGACACTGCACCCGCGGGTGCATGCCGGGTTGCTGGCCGATCTGCGCAAACCCGAACACGCCGCGGCGCTCGAGGAACTCGGCGTGCCGGCGTTCGAACTCGTCGTCGTCAACCTGTACCCGTTCAGCGAAACCGTCGACTCCGGCGCCAGCATCGACGAGTGCGTCGAGCAGATCGACATCGGTGGGCCGTCGATGGTCCGCGCGGCCGCCAAAAACCATCCCAGCGTGGCGGTGATCACCGATCCGCGCGGCTACGACGGCGTGCTCGCCGCGGTGCGCCACGGTGGCTTCACCCTTGCCGAGCGCAAGAAGCTTGCGGCGCTGGCGTTCCAGCACACCGCGGAATACGACATCGCCGTCGCGGGCTGGATGGAGTCAACGCTGGCGCCCGAGCACCCGCCGACGTCGTTCCCGAAGTGGTTGGGGCGCAGCTGGACCCGCTCCGCGATGCTGCGCTACGGCGAGAACCCCCACCAGCAGGCGGCCCTCTACAGCGATCCGGGCGCCTGGCCCGGACTGGCGCAGGCCGAGCAGCTGCACGGAAAAGAGATGTCCTACAACAACTTCACCGACGCGGACGCGGCCTGGCGGGCCGCCTTCGACCATGAGCAGACCTGCGTCGCGATCATCAAGCACGCCAACCCCTGTGGGATCGCCATCTCGTCGGAATCGGTGGCCGACGCGCATCGCAGGGCCCACGAATGCGATCCGCTGAGCGCGTTCGGCGGCGTCATCGCGGCCAACACGGAGGTCAGCCTCGAGATGGCCGAATACGTGAGCACCATCTTCACCGAGGTGATCGTCGCCCCGGCCTATGCGCCGGAGGCGTTGGAAGCCCTGAAGCGCAAGAAGAACATCCGGGTGCTGGTGGCCTCCGAGCCGCTGACCGGCGGCACCGAGCTGCGGCCGATCAGCGGTGGGCTGCTGGTGCAGCAGCGCGACGAGCTCGACGCGCACGGCGACAACCCCGCGAACTGGACGCTGGCGACGGGATCCCCGGCCGACCCGGCGACGCTGACCGATCTGGTATTCGCGTGGCGGACCTGCCGCGCGGTCAGGTCGAACGCGATCGTGATCGCGGGCGGCGGCGCCACCATCGGCGTGGGCATGGGACAGGTGAACCGGGTGGACGCCGCCCGGCTGGCCGTTGAAAGAGGGAATGCACGGGGCGGCGACCGGGTGCGCGGCGCGGTGGCCGCCTCCGACGCCTTCTTCCCGTTCCCCGACGGACTCGAGACGCTGACGGCGGCCGGGGTGAAGGCGATCGTGCACCCGGGAGGGTCGGTGCGCGACGACGAGGTGACCGCGGCGGCAACCAACGCCGGCGTCACGTTGTACCTCACCGGGGCCCGCCACTTCGCTCACTGACGCTCAGCGCGTGGGGCGTTCCCGCAACGCGTAGCGTGGAGTGGTGCCATCACCCAGCAATTTGCCCCGCACCGTCGGTGAGCTGCGTGCCGCCGGCCATCGTGAACGGGGAGTCAAACAGGAAATCCGGGAAAACCTGCTGACCGCGTTGGCTGAGGGCGACGAGGTATGGCCGGGAATCCTGGGCTTCGACGACACCGTCCTGCCCCAGCTGGAGCGGGCGCTGATCGCCGGTCACGACTTCGTCCTGCTCGGCGAGCGCGGCCAGGGCAAGACCCGGCTCCTGCGCGCCCTGACCGGGTTGCTCGACGAGTGGACGCCGGTGATCGCCGGGGCCGAGTTGGGCGAGCATCCCTATTCGCCGATCACCCCCGAGTCGATCCGCAAGGCCGCCACCCTGGGCGACGACCTGCCGATCGAGTGGAAGCACCGCAGCGAGCGCTACACGGAGAAGCTGGCAACCCCCGACACCAGCGTCGCCGACCTCGTCGGCGACATCGACCCGATCAAGGTCGCCGAGGGCCGCAGCCTCGGTGACCCGGAAACCATCGCGTACGGCCTGATCCCGCGCGCACACCGCGGCATCGTCGCGGTCAACGAGCTTCCCGACCTCGCCGAGCGGATCCAGGTGTCGATGCTCAACGTGATGGAGGAGCGCGACATCCAGGTCCGCGGCTACACGCTGCGCCTGCCGTTGGACGTCCTGGTGGTCGCCAGCGCCAACCCCGAGGACTACACCAACCGCGGGCGCATCATCACCCCGCTCAAGGACCGGTTCGGTGCGGAGATCCGCACCCACTACCCGCTGGAGCTCGACGCCGAGGTCGGCGTCATCGTCCAGGAGGCGCACCTGTCGGCGCAGGTGCCCGACTATCTGATGCAGGTGATCGCCCGGTTCGCCCGGTATCTGCGGGAGTCGAATTCGGTCGATCAACGCTCCGGGGTCTCGGCGCGGTTCGCGATCGCCGCGGCCGAAACCGTGGCGGCCGCCGCCCGGCACCGCGGCGCGGTGCTGGGGGAGACCGACCCGGTGGCCCGCGTGGTCGACCTCGGCACGGTGATCGACGTCCTGCGCGGCAAGCTGGAATTCGAGTCCGGCGAGGAGGGCCGCGAGCAGGCGGTGCTCGAACACCTCCTGCGCCGCGCGACGGCCGACACCGCGTCGCGGGTGCTCGGCGGCATCGACGTCGGGTCGTTGGTGTCCGCGGTCGAAAGCGGTTCGGCGGTCACCACGGGTGAGCGGGTGTCGGCCAAGGACGTGCTGGCCGCTGTTCCTGCCTTGCCGGTGGTGGACAAGATCGCGGCCAAGGTGAACGCCCAGTCGGAGGGTGAGCGCGCCGCGGCGCTGGAATTGGCGCTGGAGGCCCTGTATCTGGCCAAGCGGATCGACAAGGTGTCCGGGGAGGGCCAAACGGTCTATGGCTGAACCCTTTAAAGGGCACCATCTACGGTATTCGGCGTATACCGGCGGGCCGGACCCGCTGGCCCCGCCGGTGGATCTGCGCGAGGCTCTCGAGCAGATCGGGCAGGACGTCATGGCCGGCACCTCGCCCCGCCGCGCGCTGTCCGAACTGCTGCGTCGCGGCACCAAGAACATGAACGGCGCGGACCGGCTGGCGGCCGAGGCGAACAAACGCCGACGGGAGTTGTTGCGCCGCAACAACCTCGACGGCACCCTGCAGGAGATCAAGAAGCTGCTCGACGAGGCGGTGCTGGCCGAGCGCAAGGAACTGGCCCGCGCCCTCGACGACGACGCCCGCTTCGGCGAACTGCAGCTCGACGCCCTGCCCTCGTCGCCGGCCAAGGCCGTCCAGGAGCTCTCCGACTACAACTGGCGCAGCAGCGAGGCCCGTGAGAAGTACGACCAGATCAAGGATCTGCTCGGTCGGGAGATGCTCGATCAGCGGTTCGCCGGCATGAAGGAGGCGCTGCAGGGCGCCACCGACGAGGACCGCCAACGCGTCAACGACATGTTGAACGACCTCAACGAGCTGCTGGACAAGCATGCCCGCGGTGAGGACACCCAGCAGGACTTCCAGGACTTCATGGACTCCCACGGCGAGTTCTTCCCGGAGAACCCGCGCAACGTCGACGAGCTGCTGGACTCGCTCGCCAAGCGCGCCGCGGCCGCGCAACGCTTCCGCAACAGCCTGAGCCCGGACCAGCGCGCCGAGCTGGATGCCTTGGCGCAGCAGGCATTCGGGTCACCGTCGCTGATGCAGGCGCTGAACCGGCTCGACGCCCATCTGCAGGCGGCCCGGCCTGGGGAGGACTGGACCGGTTCCGAAGAGTTCTCCGGCGACAACCCGTTCGGGATGGGCGAGGGCACCCAGGCGCTGGCCGACGTCGCCGAGCTCGAGCAGCTGGCCGAGCAGCTCTCGCAGAGCTATCCGGGCGCCACCATGGACGACGTCGATCTCGACGCGCTGGCACGCCAACTCGGCGACCAGGCCGCCGTCGACGCCCGCACGCTCGCCGAATTGGAACGCGCACTGGTGAACCAGGGATTCCTGGACCGCGGCTCCGACGGGCAGTGGCGGCTCTCGCCGAAGGCCATGCGCAGGCTCGGCGAGACGGCGTTACGGGATGTGGCGCAACAGCTTTCCGGTCGCCGCGGCGAGCGGGACCATCGGCGCGCGGGAGCGGCGGGCGAGCTCACCGGCGCCACCCGGCCCTGGCAGTTCGGGGACACCGAACCGTGGAATATTTCCCGCACGCTGACCAACGCGGTGCTGCGGCAGGCCGGGACCGCCGCTCTGGACGGCACCGCCGGGACGTTGAGGATCACCGTCGACGACGTCGAGGTCTCCGAGACCGAGACCCGTACCCAGGCCGCGGTGGCGCTGCTGGTCGACACCTCCTTCTCCATGGTGATGGAGAACCGTTGGCTACCGATGAAGCAGACGGCGCTGGCGCTCAACCATCTCGTGTGCACTCGATTTCGCTCGGATGCGTTGCAGATCATCGCGTTTGGCCGCTACGCGCGGACGGTGACCGCCGCCGAGCTCACTGGCCTCGAGGGCGTCTACGAGCAGGGCACCAACCTGCATCACGCCCTGGCGCTGGCGGGTCGTCACCTGCGGCGGCATCCGAACGCGCAGCCCGTCGTGCTGGTGGTGACCGACGGTGAGCCCACCGCACACCTGGAGGACTTCGACGGCGACGGCACGACCGTATTTTTCGACTACCCCCCGCATCCGCGGACCATCGCCCACACCGTGCGCGGATTCGACGACATGGCCCGGCTCGGTGCGCAGATCACCATCTTCCGGCTGGGCAGCGACCCCGGGCTGGCCCGGTTCATCGATCAGGTCGCACGGCGGGTCGAGGGACGCGTGGTGGTGCCCGATGTCGACGGCCTGGGTGCCGCCGTGGTGGGCGACTACCTGCGGTCCCGGCGCCGCTAGCGCTTCGTCGACCACAACGGGTAGGTGCTCACTCGACGGGGTACACCGACCGAGAAGGAGGAGATGTATGAGCAAGGTTCCAGCGATCGAACTCAATGACGGTGTCAGCATTCCGCAGCTCGGTTTCGGCGTGTTCCAGATCAAGCCGGACGAGACCGCGGCCGCCGTCAAGACGGCGCTCGAGATCGGCTACCGCCACATCGACACCGCCGAGATGTACGGCAACGAAAGGGAAGTCGGGCAGGGCATTCGCGAGGCCGGACTCGACCGCGCCGACGTGTTCATCACCAGCAAGCTCAACAACGGGTTCCACAAACCCGACGACGCGCGCCGCGCATTCGACAAGACGCTCGAGGCCTTGAGGTCCGATTACGTCGACCTGTTCCTCATCCACTGGCCGCTGCCCACGCTCTACGACGGCGACTTCGTCTCCACCTGGAAGGTGTTGGAGGAGTTCGCCCGCGACGGCCGCGCCCGCAGCATCGGTGTCTCGAATTTCCAAGTCGCACACCTGGAGCGGCTCGCAAAGGAAACCGACACCGTCCCGTCGGTCAACCAGATCGAGCTCCATCCGTACTTCGGGAACAACGAGGTTCGCGCGTATGGGCGTGAGCACGGCATCGCCACCGAGGCATGGGCACCCATCGCACAGGGCAAGGTGCTCGACGACCCGGTGATCAACCGCGTCGCCGACGCACGGGGCAAATCGGCGGCGCAGGTCGTGCTGCGCTGGCATATACAGCGCGGCGACATCGTCTTCCCCAAGTCGGTGACCCCGGCACGGGTCGAGGAGAACTTTCAGCTTTTCGACTTCGAGTTGGATGACTCCGACATGGACGCGATTTCGGCCCTGGACAAGGGTGAAGCGGGTAGGAACGGGCCCAACCCCGACAAGTTCGACTACGTGCCGGGCTGACCTAGACGGTATGGGGGGCGGCGTGAGGCCGAAGGCCTCGGGCTGCAATCGGACGTGGGTTGCCTGTATCGAGTGAAC
>NZ_MVIJ01000038.1 GCF_002086735.1 Mycobacterium scrofulaceum
GGGTACAGGGGCGTTCCGTCGGGGGCGTATTGGGGGGCGCCGTAGGGTGGCGCTCCCGGGTACGGGATCGGCCCGGGCGCGGGACCGCCCGGATAGCGGATGCTGGGCGGTTCGGGGATTCCCCGGGTGACGGGCAGGTAGTCGGCGTATCCCGGGAACGCGATCCCGGGGTTGGGCCGGATGTCCAGGCCGGTTCCCCAGCCGGTGTTCGTGATCAGTTGGCGCAGTGGCCAGTTCGCGGCGACATCCGGCAGTGATCCGCAGCCCGGCTTGCCGCCGGGGCCGCCCTTGGCGCCGACGATCGGGAGGTTTTGCGGGTACCGGTACTGGTCCGCGCCGAACAGCGGTGTGCTGTCGATGATCAGCGAGTACCCGTTGGCGCCGCCCATCGCGTCCCGGTACCCGGTATCGAGGGCGGTCTTGGCACCGACCAGCATGCACGTCAGCTCCGGGCGGTATTTCATCAGCAGGCTGGTCGTCGGTTCGAGCAGATTCACCGCCCTGACGAGGTTGTCCGTGTTGGGGCCGACGAGGTTGATGCCGCTGCGCGAGAGGCCGATGACACCGGTGAGCAACGAGTCCAGGGCGGTCGAGTCATCGGTGATGGCGCCGCCGGTGACGCTGGCCGCATCGAGCGTCCGCAGGATGTCTTGTGCGGCAGGGCCGTAGGTGTCGCCGACACGCTTGACGGCCCGAATGTCCGCCCCGACGGTGTCGGCACGCGGATTGACCGCACGCAGCACCTCGTTGGCGTCGGTGATGCCCTGACCGATGGCCGCGCCGCGCCCGCGCAGACCTTCCGCGACCGCGGACAGGACGCTTTGAAGCTTCGCCGGGTCGATCTCGTCGAGCACCTTGACGAGGTTGGCGAACAGCGTGTTGACCTCGGTCCCCACGTAATCGACCCGGATCACCGCCCCGGCCCCCAGGCGCCTGGGGCTGGGCCGGCTCGGGTAGACGAGGTCGACGTATTTGGCGCTGAAGAACGTGGTGGCCCTGATGCGGGCGTGCACGTTCGCGGGGATGTATTTGACCTCATCGGGGTAGAGGTCGAGCCTGAGGGTCACCCGGTCTTTCCCGCTGGTGATCTCGGCGACCCGGCCGACCTGGACGCCACGCATCTTGACCTTGCCGCCGCGGTCCATCACCAGGCCGGCCCGATCGGATATCACCGTCACCGGCACGTACGACTTGAACGACCCGGAGAAGAAGGCGGACGTCAGCACGATGGTGCCGAGGGTGACGACGACCAGGATCAGCGTCCACCACGCGGGATGCAGGCCCTCCGAACGCGATTCCGACATCTCCCTACCCCGACAGATTGAAGTGGCCGGACTGGCCGTGTACGGAAAGGGAGATCGCCAGCACGATGAGCGTCAACACGATGAGCGACGTGCGGACCGAGTGACCGACGGCCCGGCCGACGCCGGCGGGGCCGCCCGAGGCGTTGTAGCCGTAATAGGTATGCACGAGCATGACGGCGATCGCCGCGGTGATCACCGTGACGAACGACCAGAGCAGGTCGGTCGAATTGAGGAACGTGCGGAAGTAGTGGTCGTAGACCCCGGTGGACTGGCCGTAGATACCCGTCGTGCCGAACCTCGCCGCCTGGAAAGCGCACACCACCGCCACGCAGTACAGCGGGATGACCACGACGACGCCCGCGACGACCCGGGTGGAGACGAGGTAGGCGACGGACCGCACGGCCATCACCTCCAGCGCGTCGATCTCGTCGGCGATCCGCATCGCACCCAATTGCGCGGTGGCGCCGGCGCCGATGGTCGCGGCAAGGCCGACTCCGGCGACCGCCGGGGAAATGATGCGTACGTTGACGTAGGCGGAGATGAACCCGGTCATCGCCTCGACCCCGATGCCGGACAGCTGGTTATAGCCCTGTACCGCGATGACCGCGCCGGTCGACAGGGTGAGGAAGCCGACGATCACCACGGTGCCGCCGATCACCGCCAGCGCGCCGGTGCCCAGGCTCATCTGGGCGACGAGCCGGATGATCTCCTTGCCGTACCGGAGGAAGGCCGTCCGCATCTCGCTGACCGCCGTCGAATAGAACTTCACCTGCGCGCCAACGCGATTCCACCCCGCGGCGACGTGGTCGGCCGCCTCCGCCGGCCATGAGCGTCGCCGGGCCGCGTCGTCCGCGGTCATTGCGGGCCCGTGTAGTAGACAGCAGTCGCCACGATGTTGATGACGAAGAGGGCGATGAACGAGTAGACGACGGTTTCGTTGACGGCGTTACCGACGCCTTGCGGGCCCCCGCCCACGGAAATGCCCTTGTAGCAAGCGATCAGAGCGGCCGCCATCCCGAACAGCGCCCCTTTGACCAGTCCGAGGATGAGGTCCGGCAGGTGGGTGAGCAGGGTCAGACCCGCCGCGAAGGCGCCGGGGGTGACGTGCTGGATGAAAACCGAGAAGAAGAACGACCCGCCCAACCCCACCAAGGTCACCAGCGACACCAATGACACCGCGACGACGGTGGCCGCCAGCACCCGCGGCGCGGCCAGCCGGCGTACCGGATCGACGCCCATCACCCGTAACGCGTCGAGTTCGTCGTGGATGGCACGCGCTCCCAGGTCGGCGCACATCGCCGTGGCTCCGGTCCCGGCTACGACGAGAACGGTCACCACGGGTCCGATCTGGGTGACCGATGCCGTCGCGGCGCCCGTGCCGGAGAAGTCGGCGGCCCCGAACTCGACCAACAGGATGTTCATGGTGAACACGACGAGCACGGTGAACGGGATGGTCAACAACAACGTCGGAACGATCGACACCCGTGCGACGAACCAGGTTTGCAACAGAAACTCGCGCCACGGAAAGGGCAGCTTGAACATCGCCACGAAGGTGTCGAGCGACATGGCGAAGAATTCACCGGCCGAGCGGAGGGGCCTGGTGACGGACTCCGAGGAAATCATCACAGCCCCCGCCCGCGACCCGGAATTATCAGCGCCGTCGCGAGCCGTGTGTTCCGAAATCGGGTTCGCCGGCCGGGAACCGCACAACACACCTTTAACCCGCACGGTCGAATTCGCGGTATTTGCCGTCCGCGCGCGAAATTCGCTCCGATCAAACACGATCCGCGGTTATCTGAGGGGCTGGGGAATGCCGTTGGTGTTGTCATCGCGGCACGGCCGGAGTGGGCGCGACATATCCGGCGGCCGATTGCCGTAGCTGCCAGATCTGGGCGGGGCACAATTCACCGACGGCCTGGCTTATCAGATACGACGCCTGATGCTCGTCGGAGTTGTCGAAGTCCTCCTTGACCTCCGTGACGATCTGCGCATAGCGCTCCCCCGACCGCACCTTGTCGCAGATGCCGTTCCCGTACGCCAGGGCGGCGTCCGCGTCGGGGAAGTTGTAGCCCGGGCGCACCGTCACGTTGACGAGGTAGGCGACCGCATCAGCCCGCGCGGCGGGCGGCACCGGGCACAGCAGGACCGCCGCGACCGCAGCCGGACCGGTCAGCTGCGGGATATTCATCTCGGCGCCCCGGCGCCGGGCGCGCCATACATGGCGACGACCACGCTGCGGTCCAGGCTGTTCTCGGACCACACCCCCATCTGCGTGTAGGCACAGTTCCGCATGATCGCGAGGTAGCCGGGGTTGTCGTACCACTGCTTGATCACCTCCAGCCCGCTGATCGCCAGCGCCGGGTTGATCGCCACGGTCTCGGCCGCGCTGCCCGCGTACCCCGCGGCGTTCGCCCGGTCCTGCGGCGTCGAGCCGTCGGAGCCGATGTCATCGTCGAGCGAGCGGTTGACGAGCACATCGTCGGTGTGCGATTGCGCCGCCAGTTGCAGTTGCGGGTTGATCCGCACGTCGTTGGTGCAGCCGGCGTTGTGCTGGACGGTGTAGACGTTGGCGACGACCCCGTCGTTGAGCCGCTTGTTGTCCGCGTTGGCCGGCGCGCAGGTGAGCGCCGCACCGCCGAGGAGAACGGTGCAGCGACGGACGGCGTCGCGCCCGTTCATGCCGCCCCGCGTCTACCGCCGGGTCCGGAAATCCATTCGCGCGCCTCGTCGGCATCCGCCTGCGAAAACGTGCGGTACCGTCCGGGCCACAGGAACCCCAGGAGCTCGCTGAGTTTCGCTACGTGCTTCACCCATGGCACGTCGCTGACGATTGCGCACCGGTCCCAGTCGAAGTAGTGGTCCACACCGAATTTCGAATCCGCCCATATCGCGCCCGGCCCGAGAACGGTTAAATCCGGGGCGATTTCGCAATATATCTGGACCTTTTTGTGGCGACTCCGCTTGTCTTCGAAGCCCGGTATCAGCACCGTGTCGTAATCGGCCTTGGTCACGTGCCCATGAATGGCGAACGCGGCCACATCGTCGGGAAAGCCATTGAGCATCTCGATCACGCGGCCTCCTGAAACGAACGCAATTGCTGTCGATCCGGTCATCGTCTCCGCGTCGTGGGCGGCCGGCCTAGGGGCCAAAGTCATCGGAAGAAGCGACCGGTGGCCGTTAACCCGAGGACCGGTCGGGCCGCGGCGCGCCGGGCAAAAAGCTTGTTCCAAGCCCCCGGCGCGGTCCTAAACTTGCGCGATGAGAGTCGGCATCGACTTTGGCACCACACACACCGTCGTCGCGGCCGTCGATCGAGGCAACTACCCCGTCATCTCCTTCGACGGCGAGGACGCGTGGCCGTCGATCGTCGCCGCCAACGCCGCGGGGGAACTGCGGTTCGGCGCGGAGGCCGCCGCCGTGCGCCACGACCCGGGGTGGTCGGTGTTGCGGTCGTTCAAGCGTCTACTCAACGAGGCCGGGCCCCAGACCGAGGTGAGCCTGGCCGGCCGCAGCCATCGACTGGCCGACCTGCTCACCGGCTTCCTGGCCCAGCTGAAAACGGACCTGCTGGGTCGCTCCAACGCCAGCCTCGCCGCGGGCGAAACGATCGAGGCGGCGATCAGCGTGCCGGCCAACGCCTCGAGCGCCCAACGCCTCCTGACGCTCGACGCCTTCGTCGCCGCGGGCTTCCACGTCGTCGCGCTGCTCAACGAGCCGTCGGCCGCGAGCCTGGAATACGCGCACCGGTACCGCTCCACCATCACCGCCAAGCGGGAGTACGTCCTCATCTACGACCTGGGCGGCGGCACCTTCGACGCGTCGCTGCTCAAGATGACCGGGCACGCGAACGAGGTCGTCGTCAGCGAGGGCATCCAGCGCCTCGGCGGTGACGACTTCGACGAGGCGATCGTCGAGCTCGTCCTGGCGCGCGCGGGGCTGGCGGGGGTGGGCCCCGCCGCCCGCGACCTGTTGCGGGAGGAGTGCGCCGCCCGCAAGGAGGCCGTCGGGCCGCAGACGCGCCGCTTCCTGGTGGACCTCACCGGAGTCGACGGCGACCGGCCACCCTTCTCCTGCCCGGTCGACGACATCTACGCGGCCTGCGCACCGCTCGTCGACAAGACGATGGACCTCCTCGACCGGGTGCTGCACAACCGGGACGGCGGCCGCGACGTGACGTGGTCGGAGGTCGCCGGCATCTACGTCGTGGGCGGCGCCGGCAGCTTCCCGCTGGTCTCGCGGATGCTGCGCACCACGTTCGGCGACAAGCGGGTGAAACGCTCGCCGCACCCGTTCGCGGCCACCGCCATCGGCTTGGCGGTGTTCCTCGACAAGGAATCCGATTTCGCGCTCTCCGAACGCTTCTCGCGCAACTTCGGTGTCTTCCGTGAGGCGGAGGCCGGCGCCGGCGTCGTCTTCGACCCGATCGTGTGCAAGGACGCCTCGCTGCCCGCCGATGGGCACACCCCGCTGGTGGTCAAGCGGACCTACCGCGCGGCGCACAACATCGGGCACTTCCGGTTCGTGGAATGCAGCCGCCTGGTCAACGGCCGGCCCGACGGCGACGTCACGCCCTACGATCCCGTCCTGTTCCCCTTCGACCCCGCCCTGCGCGACCGCGACGACCTCGGGCGTCAGCCCGTCGGCCGGTGGCGCGACGGGCCCGACGTCGAGGAGCGCTACGTCATCGCCCCCAGCGGGGCGGTGGAAGTGACCCTGACGACGCAGCCGGCGGGATTCCACCGCACCTTCCGCCTGGAGCGCCGCGCCCCCGCGAGCGCGTGACGCGGCCATGGAACTGTACGACGTCATGCGAACGACGTTCGCGGCGCGCGAATTCACCGACGACCCGCTGCCCGACGAGGTGTTGTGGCGCATCTTCGACAACGCCCGGTTCGCCCCCAGCGGCGGCAACCGGCAAGGCGCCCACGTCACCGTGGTCCGCGACCCGGATACCCGCCGCCGAATCGCCGAGCTGGGCGCGCCCGCGGCCCGCCGCTACTTCGCCCAGCTCCAGGCGGGTGAAAACCCTTGGAACTCAATCCATCCGACCGCGGTGCCGCAGGACGTCATCGACCACACCGAGATCCCCGACACGTTCGTCGCGCCGATCGCCAAAGCGCCCGTGGTCCTTGTCGTTTCGGTCGATTTGACGGTCGTCGCCTCGGTGGATCAGGACCTGGACCGGGTCGGGCTGGCCGGCGGCGCATCGGTGTACCCGCTGGTCTGGAACATGCTGCTGGCCGCCAGCAACGAGGGTTACGGCGGCACCTTCACCACCATGGCCGTCGCGGCGGAGGACCGGCTCCGCCGCCTGCTGGGCATCCCCGAACTGCACGCGGTCGCCGCCGTTGTGCCCCTCGGCAAGCCGGTGCACCAGTTCACCAAGCTGCGCCGGCGCCCGGTCGCGGAATTCATCACTCGCGACCGTTTCGACGGCCCCGGATTCGAAGGCTGAGGCGGGCGTTCGCATGGCCACGTGGCTCATCACCGGCTGCTCGACCGGACTCGGCCGCGCGCTCGCCGAGGCCGTCATCGCGGCCGGCCACAACGCCGTCGTCACGGCACGCGACGTCGCGAAGGTCGCCGACCTCGCCGAGGCCACACCGGATCGGGTGCTTGCCGTTGCGCTCGACGTCACCGACCCGGCGCAGGTCACCTCGGCCGTGCGGCAGGCCCGCGACCGGTTCGGCGGCGTCGACGTGCTGGTGAACAACGCCGGCTACGGCTACCGAGCCGCGGTCGAGGAGGGCGACGACGCCGAGGTGCGGGCACTGTTCGAGACGCACTTCTTCGGCACCGTCGCGATGATCAAGTCCGTCCTGCCCGGGATGCGGGGCCGCCGCCGCGGCGCGATCGTGAACGTCTCCTCGATCGGCGCCACCGTGATCCCGGTGGGGTCGGGCTACTACGCGGCGGCCAAGGCCGCCATCGAAGGGATGAGCGGTGCGCTGCGCGGTGAGCTTGCGCCGCTGGGCATTTCGGTGACCGTCGTCGAGCCGGGCGCGTTCCGCACCGACTTCGCCGGCCGCTCACTCGTCCAGTCGAACACCGTGATCGACGACTACGCCGCCACCGCCGGGCAGCGGCGCAAGGAGAACGACACCATGCACGGCAACCAGGCCGGCGACCCCGCCAAGGCGGCCACCGCGATCATCGCGGCGGTCGAGTCGAGCGAGCCCCCGGGATTTCTGCTGCTCGGCCCCGACGCGCTGGCCATCTACCGCTATGTCGCGAACGCGCGGGCCGGCGAGATCGCGAAATGGGAAGAGCTGACGGGCGGCACTGACTTCGCGCCGTAACGGCCCGGGTTCAGAACCGGATCAGCCCACGCAGATTCACCCCGGCGTGCAGATCGGCGTAGCCGGTGTTGATCTCCTCGAGGGTGTATTCGCGGGTGACGAGCTCGTCGAGCTTCAGCCGGCCGGCGCGGTACAAATCGAGCATCCGGGGGATGTCGTGGCGGGGATTGGACGAGCCGAAAAGCGAGCCACGGACCTGCTTCTCGTACAGCGTCAGATCGAACAGCGACATGTCGACACGGGTGTCGGTCGGATGCGGGATCGCGGTCATCACCACCCTGCCGCGCTTGCCGACCAGGCTCAGGGCCTGCGCGACATAGCTTCCCTCGGCCGAGTCGGTGCTGACCACGCACACGTCGGCCAGCTGGCCGCGCGTCAGGTCGGTGATCAGCGCTCGGGCCTCGTCGACCGTCGCCGCGGTGTGCGTGGCGCCGAACTCGAGCGCCCGGCTGCGCTTGTACTCGACGGGATCGAGGGCGACGATGACGCGGGCGCCCGCGATCCGGGCGCCCTGCACCGCGTTCACCCCGATCCCGCCCACGCCCATGACCACCACGGCGTCGCCGTCGCGCGCTTCGCCGGTGCGCACCATGCTGCCGTAGCCGGTGGTGACCCCGCACCCGACCAGGGCGGCGGTGTCGAGCGCGGTGGCCGGGTCCACCTTGATCACCGAGGCCAGCGGCACCACCGTGTATTCGGAGAACGTTCCCAGCACGCACATCTGGCCCAGTGCCTGGCCTTTCGCGTGGAACCGGAAGGTGCCGTCGAGTTGCGGTCCGGCGATGATGGCGGCGCCGAGCACGCACAGATTGCTCATCCCCCGCGAACAGGGCTCGCAGCGACCGCAGGCCGGGATGAAGCTCAGCGCCACGGAGTCGCCCTCGGCGACTTCGGTGACGCCGGGGCCGACGTCGACGACGACGCCCGCGCCCTCGTGCCCGCCGACCACCGGCAGCTGCATCGGCATGTCGCCGGTGATCAGGTGGTCGTCGGAGTGGCACAGGCCGGCGGCCGCCACCTTGATGAGCACCTCGTTCTGCCTGGGCCCGTCGAGGTCGACCTCTTCGACCTCCCACTTCTGGTGCAGGCCCCACAGCACCGCCGCTTTGGTTTTCATCGTTCCGGCGTCCAGGTCGCCGGCAGGCTGTTGACGCCGTTGATGAAGTTGGCCAGGGCGTAGTTGGGCTGCGGTGCCGAGATGTCCGGGATGCGGGTGTAGACCTCGGTGAGCAACGCCTTCAGCATGGTGCGGGCCAGGGCCGCGCCCAGGCAGAAGTGCGGGCCGCCGCCACCGAAGGCGATGTGCAGGTTGGGGTTTCGCAGGATGTTGAACGAATGGGGGTCTTCGAAGACGTCCTCGTCGCGGTTGCCCGAGTAGTACCACAGCACGACCTTGTCGCCGGCCTTGATCTCCGAGCCCCGCACGGTGACGTCCCGGGTGGCGGTGCGGCGCATGTGCAGCAGCGGCGATCCCCAGCGCAGCACCTCCTCGACGGCGGTGCCGACCCGGCCCTCGACGTCCTCGACGAGCAGCGCGCGCTGGTCGGGAAACTTGGAGAGGGCGGCGATGGCGTGGGCGGAGGCGTGCCGCGTGGTGTCGTTGGACGCGACGCCCATCAGCACGAAGAAGGCCTTCAGCTCGTCGTCGGTCATCTTCTTGCCGTCGAACTCGGCCTGCACCATCCAGGTCAGCAGGTCGTCGCCGGGGTGGGCCCGCCGCTGCGGGATCAGCTCCGTTGCGACCTCGTGCAAATCCATCACCGCGCCCATGAACAGTTCGAGTTCGCTCTGCTCGCCGCGGATGTTCGGGTCGGTCCAGCCCACCAGCCGCTGGGCGGCGGTGACGGCCTTGTCGCGCAGTTCGCCTTCTGGCAGCCCGAAGAAGCTGCCGAAGATGCGGCCGGGCAGCTTGACGGACACGAGTTGGACGAAGTCGCCCTCGCCGAGGTGCGCCATCTCGCTGACCAGGTCGTGGGCGTGGCCGCGGATCCAGCCCTCCAGGCGGCGCACGTTCTTGGGCTTGAACGCTTCCGTGGTGATGCCGCGCAGCTGGGTGTGGCGCGGAGCGTCCATGGCGATGAACGACTGCGCGATCTCCACCGCCTCGGGGGCGAAGTCCTCCATCGTGATGCCCTGCGCGGAGGAGAAGATCTCCGGGTGGCGGCTGGCCATCCGGATGTCGTCCTGCTTGGTCAGCGACCAGAACCCCCTGGTGTTGAGCTCGGGGGGCAGCAGGTCGGATTCCGCGGGGCGGCTCCATGGCACGGGGTTTTCCGCGCGCAGGACGGCGAAGGCGGCGTCCCGCTCCTCTGGAGGTTTCGCCCAGAACTCGCGGGCGCTCAGATCGATGCCGTTATGGGTGGGCGCGGTCGTGGGTGCGGTCATCGGGGGCCCTTTCTGGCGGTGCGCAGTGGTGCACGTCACCGCGGCTTCGCACCCATGCTGGTCAGCGCGACCACGGCGCGGCACAGACGCACGTGCCAATTGCTGGCCTGCACGGGCCAGCGGATCGAACCGGCGATCAGGTGACGGGTGCCCGGAAGGTGGCGACCAGCCCGCCGCCGTCGCGCGCGGCGAAGTCGACCCGGCCACCCATCGATTCGGCGATCTGCTGCACGATCCACAGGCCGAGGCCCGCGGTCCCCCGTTGTCCGCCGACGCTGACGTATTTGGTCGTCAGCTCGCCGAGGCTGTCGGCCGGGATGCCCGGTCCCCGATCGGCCACCGCGCAGACCAGCTCGTCGCCCTCCCGCGAGCACGTGACGTCGACCGGTTCGCGCCGGCCGTGCCGAGAGGCGTTCTCCAACAGGTTGGTCAGCACCCGGCGCAACCCTTGGGCGTTCACGGCCACGGCGCCGAGTTCGCCGCTGACGCTCAGCCGCAACCGCGGCGGCGCCAGCCCCACCGCGTCGGCGGCCCCGACGACGAGGTCGGCCACGTCGACCCGGCGGACCCGGCCCGCCGAGAACGTCGGGCGGCGACTCAGCGCGACGTCGGAGAGCGCGTCGAGCATGTCGGTCAGGTGGTGCACGTGCCGGGCCACCAGCGCAAGACTGGTGTCCCGGTCGGCCCGCGACATCGGCTGTGTCGACGTCAGCGCCTCGGTGAGCGCCTCCAAAGACGTGACGGGGGTGCGGAATTCGTGCACCAGCACCTGGAGTCCGTCCTGTTGCGACTGGTAGGACCGCAGCAGGCGCGCCCGCAGGTCCCGTTCCTCTTCGGCGGCGGCGTGCTCGGCCTCGGCCTCCACCAGCGCCCGCAGCCGCGAGCGGTGTTCGCGCTCGGCGAGCGCGGAGAGCCCCGCGGTGATGATCGCGACGAAGATCAGATAGACCGCCGACCAACCGGCCTGTAGCGCCGGGGCCGCGGTGACCGGAAGTCGCGGCGACGACATCAGCGCCACGGGGATGTAGGCGGTGCCCAAAGCCAGCGCGACGAGCAGGGTTTCGCGGAAGGAGAGCCGCGCCGCCGACGCGATGACCGCCAGCGCCAACACGGCGACCACCGGGCTGTATACGCCTCCGCTCAGGGCGATGAGGGCCAGCGTGAACGCCGAGTCGAAACCGGTGACCAGCCAGGCGTACCGGGTGCGCCGGACCTCCAGCTGCGGGTAGGCCATCACGACGGCCGCGTAGAGCATCGCGGCGGCCAGCACCGCCACGGTGGCCACCGTGTGCTGACGGACCCACTGGGGTCCGATCGCCAGCAGCACCCCGATCGAGATGACCACGGCGACCCGGACCGCGACCACGGTGCGGGCCAGCCCGTAGTCCTCGCCGTCGAAGTCCGCCATGGTTCTGAGCTGATCGAGCGGTCTCACCCAGCTGACCATAGGGTTGGGGCTAGCATCGCGGCAATGACCCGCTCGCCGTACGTCGTGGTGATCGTGGACGACCATGAGCTGTTCGCGCAGGGCCTGGCCCTGTTGCTCACCCGCGAATGGGGCGAATCGTTCACCGTCGGCGGGCAGACGACCTACGTCGAAGAGGCCGCCGACCTGGTGGCCCGCTGCGACGCCGACGTCGCGATCATCGACCTGTCGATGCCCCCGCTGGGCGGGGTCGCCGCGATCCGGCACATCAAGGCGCGCCACCCGAAAACCCGGATCCTGGCGCTGTCGGGGACCGATGACCTGGCGCTGGCCGAAGAGGCGTTGCGGGCCGGCGCCGACGGGTTTCTGCCGAAAACCGCGCGGCCAGAGGCGCTGGCGGGTCCGCTGTGGACGATCGCGGAGGGCCTGCGGGTCGTCGACGGCGCGCTACTCGACGCGCTGTTGAGCAACACCCGCAAGCCGCCGTCGGAACTGCTGGACAGCCTGTCCGCCCAGGATCTCCAGCTGTGGACCCTGCTGGCGACCGGCATGGAGACCGTCGACATCGCCCGCCGGATGCTGGTGTCCGAGCGCACCGCCAAACGCATGGTGGCCGCGCTGCTGCACAAACTCGGCGTCGGCAACCGCGTCGCGGCCGCCGCGTTGGCCGGCCGCTACCGATTGCTCGACGACGTGGCCGAAACCAACCGGCTCAGTTGAGGATTCGGATCGCCTGCGCGGGGCACATTGCGGCCGCACGAATCACGCGTTCGCGGTCGGCTTCGGGCGGCTCCGGCTCGACCAGCACCACTTGTCCGGCACCGTCGGGAATGTCGAACACGTCCGGGGCGGCCATCAGGCACTGCCCGTGCCCCTCACACAAGTCGTAGTCGACGGCGATGCGCATGCGGCCCAGTGTCGGCGCCGGACGCGCGCCGCAAGTGGTCCGCATGCGCCAGATGTGGCCCCTCCGGGCCAGCTCGTCGTGGGCCTTTCAGCCCTACTTTGCCGCGAGGTGGGCGTCGTAGCATCTGCTCATCCTGGAGACCCCCGTTGTCCCTGCCAGAGTCGAGAACGCGATCATGACCACCACACACACCCCGCCCGCCTCCTCGCTCGAAACGGCCGCGATCACCGAGCAGCGCAGAGAGGAAGTCGACGCGATCGTCGACAGGGCGGCCCGGGCGTTCCGCCAGCTCGACCAGCCGCAGGTCGACGCGATCGTCGAGGCGATGGTCCGCGCCGGGGTACGCGCCGCGGGCGAACTGGCGGGTGTCGCGATCGAGGAGACGGGGTTCGGCGTCTTCGAGGACAAGGTGGTCAAGAACTACGTGGCCACCGAGTTCCTGCACGACTACCTGCGTGACAAGAAATCGGTGGGCGTCATCGACGAGGACGTCGAACACAACATCGCCTACGTGGCCGAGCCGATCGGGGTGGTGCTGGGCATCACCCCGGTGACCAATCCGACCTCGACGGTGTTGTTCAAGGCGATCGTGGCGGCCAAGACCCGCAACGCGATCCTCTTCCGGCCGTCACCGTACGCGGTGCGCTGCTGCGAACGCAGCCTCGAGATCCTCCGCGCGGCGGCCGAGGCGGCCGGGATGCCACCCGGGGCGCTGCAGGTCATCCCCGACGCCGCGCACGAGGTGACGCACTACCTGTTCAAGCACCCGGGAGTCGACTTCATCTGGGTGACGGGCGGACCGAAGATCGTCGCGCTGGCGAATTCGGCCGGCAAGCCGGGGCTGTCCGTGGGCCCCGGCAACGCGCCCATCTACGTGCACAAGACGGCGGACCTCAAGGGCGCGGTCGTCGACATCCTGATCTCGAAAACTTTTGACTCGTCGGTCATTTGCCCGGCCGAACAAACCTGCATCATCGACGACGAGGTCTACGACGAGGTGCTGGCCGAGTTCGAGCGGATGGGCGCCCGACTGCTCACCCCCGACCAGGCCGACGCGGTGGCGGAGTTCGCGTTCGGCTGCGGCGACAAGATCTCGCTCGAGGCGGTCGGGCAGAGGGCGTCGGAGCTGGCCGCCCGGGCCGGGTTCAGCGTGTCACCGACCGTGAAGGTGCTGCTGGCACAGCTTCCCGCCGATCTGGACGAGCTCGCTTCGCATCCGCTGCTGGCCGAGAAGCTGATGCCGGTGCTCGGGGTGGTGCGCGCAAGCAGCGTCCAGCACGCCATCGACGTGGCCGTCCTGGTCACCGAGCACGGGGGTCTGGGTCACACCTCCGCCGTGTACGCCAACGACGAGGAAGTCATCGACGCATACGGCCTGGCGGTTCGCACGGGTCGCATCCTGGTCAACGCCCCGACTGCGGTCGGGGCCCTCGGTGGGGTCTACAACAACCTGACACCCACGTTCTCGTTGGGTTGCGGCACGTGGGGCGGGTCGAGCACGACGGAGAACGTCAACTACCGCCAACTGCTGAACATCAAGACCGTCTCGCGCCGGCGCACCCCGCCGCAGTGGTTCCGCGTCCCGTCCAACACCTACTTCAACGAAGGCGCGCTGGACAACTTGCGCGAACTCGATTGCGAAACCGTCGTGGTGATCACCGACGCGCTGACCGAGGAGCGCGGTGTGGTCGAGGCGCTGCGCGCCAAGTTGCGCGCCCAACACGTGCAGGCGTTCAGCGAGGTGACGCCGGAACCCGACGAGGCGACCATCCGCCGCGGTGTCGCGCTGCTGCAGCGGGTCCAACCCGATCTGCTGATCGCCGTAGGGGGTGGCTCGGTCCTGGACGCGGGCAAGGCGATTCGGCTGTTCTACGAGCACCCGGAGAAGAGCCTCGACGAGTTGACGATGCCGTTCCTCGACCCCCGCAAGCGCGTGGCCGACTATCCGACCGACCGGCATCGCGTCCAATTGGTCGCCGTGCCAACGACTTCGGGAACCGGATCGGAAGTCTCGCCGGCGGCGGTGCTGACCGTGCGGGGGAAGAAGGAGACGCTCGTCGACTACAGCCTGGTGCCCGACCTCGCGATCGTCGACCCCGTCCTGACCTCGTCGATGCCACCGAATCTGACGGCCGACACCGGCGTGGACGCGCTCACCCACGCGCTCGAAGCGATCGTCTCGATCTTCGCGTCGCCGTACACGGATGCGTTGTGCGCCCAGGCGGCACGACTGATCTTCGACGCCTTGCCAAGGGCATACGACGACCCCGACGACCTGTCCGCGCGGACCGACATGTCCAATGCGGCGACCCTTGCCGGGCTGGCGTTTTCGAACGCTTTCGTCGGGACCAACCACGCGCTCGCCCATGCCGTCGGCGCGAAGTTCGGCATCGCGCACGGCCGGGCGAACGGCATTTTCCTGCCACACGTGCTGCGCTACAACACAAGCCTGCCGAGCAAGTTCATGCCCGCGCCGGGATATTCCGCCTACGTGGCGCCGGACAAATACGCGCAGCTCGGCCAGTTGATCTTCGGCGGCCACGAGCCCGACGACTGCCGCGGCCGGCTGTTTGATGGGGTCGACGATCTGCTGAAACGACTGCGGATGCCGCGATCGCTGCGGGATCACGGCGTCGACGAGCAGGAGTTCCTGGCGACGCTGCCCGCGTTGGCGATGACGGCGTTCGAGGACCTCAGCAACCGCACGAATCCGCGGATGCCGTTGGTCAGCGAGATCACCGCTCTGCTGCGCGCGGGCTTCTACGGCGAAGCGGAAGTTGCTCAGCCGCGCAGCTGAGGCAGCACGTCCCGCTCGTAGGTGGCGAAGAACCCGTCCATGTCCGGGCCGATCTGCTGCACGTACACCTCGTCGATGTCGGCGTCGATGTACTCGCGCACCTTCGCTGCGTGGGTGTCGGCGTCGGGTCCGCAGGTCACGGCTTCGGCGACCTGGTCGGGCGTCACCAGCGGCATCAGCGCCGCGAAGTCCTTGGGCCGCGGCAGGGTTTGCGCCGTCTGCCCGGGCAGCGCGTCGTTGCCCCACAGCCGGTGCGCCACCTCGAGGGCCGCCCCGGCGTCCTTGTCCCAGCAGACCTTGGTGCCCGCCTGAACCGGCTTGTCACCGCCGCCGGAGTCGCGGAACGTCTTCACCAGCTCGGCTTCCGGCATCACCAGGACGAAGCCGTCCCCGATGCGACCGGCCAGCTCCGCACCCTGGGGCCCGAAGCCGGAGACGTAGATGGGCACCGGCCGCTCGGGCCGGGTGTAGATGCGCGCCTCCTGCACCTCGTAGTGCTTGCCGTGGTGGCTCACCTCGTCGCCGCGGTGCAGCAGACGGATGACGTCGACCGCCTCCTCCAGCATTTCCTGACGCACTCCCACCGACGGCCAAGGATCCCCGAGGATGTGCTCGTTCAGCGCCTCACCGCTGCCCACCCCCAACACGAAGCGGCCATCGAGCTGCACGGCCGCGGTGGCGGAGGCTTGCGCGATGATCGCCGGGTGCGTGCGAATCGTCGGGCAGGTGACGGCCGTGCTGACGGGCAGCGACGTCGCCTCCGACAGCGCGCCGATCACGCCCCACACGAACGGGCTCTGGCCCTGCTCGTCGTTCCACGGGTGGAAGTGGTCGGAGATCCACAACGCGTCGAACCCCGCCGCCTCCGCACGCTTGGCCTGGTCCACGAGCTCCTTGGGACTGTACTGCTCGCAGGACAGGAAGTATCCGATCTTGGTCATGGCGGCGGACTACCCCGTGTGCGGCGCATTATGCACGGTCTTCGCGGCAACGCGGCGCCCGCCCGCCCAAAACCGGCTTGTTCCGGCCACTTTCGGCTCCGAGTCCGGACGTGCTGTAAAACGGAAGACTCGGGGGCCCGCTACGGGATCTTCTTTGCGATCCGCCTGGCGATCTGAGCACCGCGAGCGCCGACGTGGTCGGCGCAGGCGCTGACATCGACGACGACGTTATTGGCCGTTGTCAGCGCTCGTTGGCACGCCCAGGCCTCGGCGCCTTCCTCTTGGATCCGGGTTATCGACAGGACGCCGTCGTCGACGGTGGCCTTGCTCAGTGCCCAGTAATGGGCGTTCGGGTCGCCCGGGTCGTGGAGATCGACTCGCCGGTTGTCGCAATTGGCCCAGGCGGTCACCTGGCCGGCATAGAAGTCGTGCGCGGCGGTTGCCCCGGGGAACGCCACCACCGCCTGGTAGGCGATGTGGTCCGCACGATCGGGGTGGTCCTTGAGTTCCTGCACGCGCACAGCTGTCCAGCCGCTGCCGTCGTAGGAGTATTCCTGCGCTTCGGCCCACACCAGGCAGCCATCGTCGAGGGGACGGTTGGTGTACATCGAGTCGGCCGAGGAGACGACCTCCATGTGAGCGCCCATGATGACGCCGATATCGCCGTTGTCGAGCAGCAAGCCGGACAGCGCACCGGGCGCCAGCGGTTGCGGGGCGTGACCGATCGTCGGAGCCGCAACCACCCTTCCGCCGGTGGTGACGGTGCATCCCGCCGTCAGCGCGCAAAGCGTCAGGAGCGCCAGCGCTTGCCGCTTGCCCGCAGTCCTCATCCGCCTCAACACCCCCCGACGCCGCATCGTCATCAAACCTTATGCGGATGACTGTGGGGCGCCGCGTTCGCCGATGGTGCGGGCGCGCCGCCGCGGACGGGTGTGAGAACCGCTCCGTCGATTCGGAAGAATATGGTTCTCCACAGCCGAGAGACGAATTACGATACCGGTGATCCGTGAGACCCCGCCCCCGACGATGGGAGTCCGTCATCGACGCCTGGATCCTCGATGCGGTGCGCACGCCCCGCGGCCGGGGCCGCCCCGACGGCGGGCTGCACGCCGTTCATCCGCAGGCCCTGTTCGCCCGTTGCCTCACCGCGCTCCGTGAGCGGATCGGCTTCGAGCCCGCCGACGTCGACGACGTGATCGCCGGCAACGGAATCCTGGGCGGCGACCACGGCGACGACATCGCGCGCCTGTCGGTTCTGCTCGCCGGCTGGCCCGAAACGGTGCCGGGGATGACGCTGAACCGGTTCTGCGGGTCTGGCCAACAAGCCGTCACCGTCGCCGCGTCGTCGATCGCCGCCGGCAGCGACGATCTGGTGATCGCGGGCGGAGTCGAATCGATGTCCCGCTGGGACGTCACCGTGGGCGCCCCGACGATCGACGGCCGAAACCCCGATTTCCGGGCTCGGTACCCCACGGTCCCCCAGGGCATTTCGGCCGACCTCATCGCGACGCTGGAGGGCTTCACCCGCGAGACCGTCGACGAGTACGCCGCGCGGAGCCAGAGCCGCGCCGCCGCGGCGGTCGACGAGGGAAGGTTCGTGCGTTCGCTGGTCGACGTCCCGACCCCCGCCGGACCGTTCGGCCGCGACGAGCATCCGCGCCCGGGCACCACCACCGAGACGTTGGGGGGCCTCAAGCCCGCCTTCGCCGCGATGGGCGAAACACGCCCCGCCGGTGAGCGATTCACGTTCGACGAGATCTGCCTGCGGCGCTACCCCGGCATCGACCGGATCGATCACGTGCACCATGCGGGCAATTCGTCGGGGGTGGTCGACGGCGCGGCCGCCGTGCTGGTCGCCTCCTCCAACTGGATGCGCGCCGAGGGCGTCACCCCGCGCGCGCAGGTCCGCGCCACCGCGGCGGTCGGCAGCGAACCGATCATCATGCTGACCGCGCCCGGACCGGCGGCCCAACTCTGCCTGGAACGCGCGGGCATGACGGTGGCGGACATCGACCTGTGGGAGATCAACGAGGCCTTCGCCGCGGTCCCGCTCAAGGCGATGCGCGACCTCGGCATCGACCCCGAGGCGGTCAACGTCAACGGCGGCGCCATCGCCCTCGGCCACCCCATCGGCGCCACCGGTGCGATGCTCATCGGCACCCTCCTGGACGAGCTCGAGCGCCGTGATCTGACAACGGGATTGGTGACCATGTGCACCGGCGGCGGCATGGGTACGGCGACCGTCATCGAGCGGGTTTGACCGTGCCCGACACACTGGAAATCGAGCGGCCGGGCGACGGGCTCGCCGTGCTGCGCCTGAACCGCCCGAAGCAACTCAACGCCATCAATGAAGCGATGCAAACCGAATTGCGCCGTGCCCTGGCCGATCTGGCCACCGACCGCTCGGTGCGCGCCCTCGTGCTGACCGGCGCCGGGCGCGGCTTCTGCGCCGGGATCGACGTGCGCGACTTCGGCCCTTCGATGCTGGACGCCGGCGCGCCCGCGCTGGACCGGATGCGATTCCAGGAGCGGATGGCCGCCCTGGCCGAAGCCGTCCGCGCACTGCCCCAGCCCGTCGTCGCCGCGGTCAACGGCCCGTGTGTCGGGGCCGGGCTCGCGCTGTGCCTGGCGGCCGACATCCGAATCTGTTCGCAGACTGCCTCCTTCGCCAATGCCGCCATCCTGCTCGGCCTCTCCGGAGCCGAGATGGGCATGAGCTACCACCTGCCGCGCATCGTCGGCGCCGGCGTGGCCGCCGACTGGATGCTGACCGGCCGCACGGTTTCTCCCGGCGAAGCCGATCGGCGCGGCCTGGTCAGCGAGGTGGTCGAGCCGGACCGGTTGGCGGACCGGGCCGTCGAGTTGGCGACGCTGATCGCGAGCCATTCCCCGCTGGGCGCGCAACTGACCAAGCGCGCACTGCAGGTCAACACCGACGCCGCGAGTCTGTCGGCGGCGCTGGAGCTGGAGAACCGCAACCAGGTGCTCTCGCACGCCACGGACGAGGCGGCCGAGCGCCGCAGGAAGTGGTCGTCGTGACGGGCCCGCTGCGCGGGGTGCGGATCGTGATGATGGGCGGCCTGGGGCCCGGCCCGTTCTGCGGGATGTTGTTGGGCGACTTGGGCGCCGACGTCATCCGTGTCGACGGTCTCGCCGCTGTCGACGGCCCCCCGCCCATCGATTACGCGGTGCGTCGCAGCCAGCGGTCGCTGGCCGCCGACGTGAAGGATCCCCGCGGCAGGGACCTGGTCCTGCGCCTGGCGGCCGGGGCGGACGCCTTCGTCGACGTGTACCGGCCCGGGGTGGCCGAGCGCCTGGGCATCGGGCCGGACGAACTCCTCGAGCGCAATCCCCGCCTGGTGTATGCCCGCATGACCGGGTACGGCCAGGACGGTCCCCTGGCCGGCCACGCCGGTCACGACATCAACTACATCGCCCTGACCGGTGCCCTGCATGGCATCGGCACCGCGCAGTCCCCGGTGCCGCCGCTGAATCTGGTCGGTGACTACGGCGGCGGCGGGATGTTGTTGGCCGTCGGCCTGCTCAGCGCCATCCTCGAGGCCCGGGCCTCGGGTGCCGGTCAGGTGCTCGACGTCGCCATGGTCGACGGCGTCGCCACCTTGTTGGCGCCGTATTTCGGGATGGTGCCGGCCGGCACCTGGCGCGACCGGCGCCACGACAATCTGCTCGACGGCGCGGCCCACTTCTACGGCGTGTACGCCACGGCCGACGGCGGCCATTTCGCCGTCGGCGCGATGGAGCCGAAGTTCTACGCGGAGCTGTGCGAGCGGCTGGGTGTCGAAGTGCCGCACGACGATGACGCGCCGGGGACCTGGGCCGCGCACCGCGCCGAACTAGCCGCCCGCTTCGCGGAGAAATCGCGTGACGAGTGGGAACGGATCCTCGATTCCCCGGGATGCTGTGCGACGCCGGTCCTTTCGCTGACCGAGGCGCCGGGGCACCCGCACCTGGCCGCGCGGGAAACGTTCGTCGAGGTCGACGGCATTCCCCAACCGGCCCCGGCGCCCCGGTTCTCCCGGACCCGGCCGCGGACCCCCACCTCGCCGTCGCTGCCGGGCGATCACACCCGCACGGTGCTGCGCGAACTGGGGATGGACGCACGAAGCGTCACCGAGCTCGTCCAAGCGGGCGTGGTGGCCCAGAGCAACCGGGAGGGACGCTAGATGTCGTGGGACTTCTCCACCGACCCCGAGTGGGCGCAGCAGCTCGAGTGGGTCGAGGATTTCGTGCGCGAGGAATGCGAGCCGATCGACTTGATCGTCAAGGAATCGCACGACCTGAACGACCCCGTGCGCCAGGCGCTCATCCCGCCGTTGCAGGAGATCGTCAAGGACCGCGGCCTGTGGGCCACCCACCTCGGTCCGCATCTGGGCGGCCCGGGCTACGGTCAGGTGAAACTGGCGCTGCTCAACGAGATCCTGGGCCGCTCGGAGTGCGCGCCGATCGTCTTCGGCTCCCAGGCGCCCGACTCGGGCAACAGCGAAATCCTCGCGCACTACGGCACGCCGGAGCTCAAGGCCCGCTACCTCGAGCCGCTGCTCGACAACCGGATCGTCTCCTGCTTTTCGATGACCGAGCCGCAGGGCGGTGCCGACCCGAAGGTGTTCCGCACCACCGCGGTGCCCGACGGCGACCACTGGATCATCAACGGCGAGAAGTGGTTCTCCTCGTTCGCCTCGATGGCGTCGTTCATCATCGTGATGGCGATGACCGACCCGGACGCGCCGCCCTATCAGCGTTATTCGATGTTCGTCGTGCCCGGCGACACTCCCGGCATCAACGTGCTGCGCGACGTCGGCCTGGGCTACCAGCCGCTCGGCGGGGGGCGCGAGGGTTACGTCCGCTACGAGAACGTCCGCGTGCCGGCCGATCACATGCTGGGCCCGCGGGGCGGGGCCTTCGTGGTCGCACAGACCCGCCTGGGTGGCGGCCGGATCCACCACGCGATGCGCACCGTAGGGCTGGTCCGCCGGATCTTCGACATGCTCTGCGAGCGGGCGGTGTCGCGGTACACCCAGGGCGAGGTGCTGTCGAATAAGCAACTCGTCCAGGAGATGATCGCCGACTCGTGGATGGAGATCGAGGCGTTCCGGCTGCTGACGCTGCAAACCGCTTGGAAGATCGACCAATTCAACGATTACCGGGCGGTGCGGGCGGACATCTCGGCGGTCAAGGCGATGATGCAGAAGGTGCTGCACGACGTGTCGTCGCGGGCGCTGCAACTGCACGGATCACTGGGCACCACGCACGAGATGCCGTTCGTGCAGTACCTGGTGGAGTCGTTCGTGCTGGGGCTGGCCGACGGCCCGACCGAGGTGCACAAGGTCACGCTGGCCCGCTTGCTGTTGAAGGACCGCGAGCCGGCGCCCGATCTCTTCCCGTCCGAACACCTGCTGCGTTTGCGCGCCGCGGCGGAGGCGAAGTTCGCCGACAGGCTGGCCGGGATCCCGCGGGGCGTGGCGATCGCCGGTGCGGCGGAGCCGGGCGAAGCGGGTCGCCACCATCGGCCTTAGACGGATTTGGTGACACCGACGTAGGACAGCACCACGTCGGACAGGTCGGTCATTCTCGTCAGCACCGCGTACGAGCGGATGAACGACTGGCCCACGCACCCGTCGATCTTGATGTGGAAGTTGCTGATCATGACCCAGGGGTTGGCACCCTTGAATTGCTTCTTGATCACCGGCACCGTGATGACGAGGCCGGGCTTCATCCCGACGCTCATCGCGCCGTTGACGGGCGCGGAAATGTACGGCAGCAGGGGCGGCAGCGTGCCGGTGGTGTCGAAGGTCGGGCTGACGCCCGGGATGAGGCCGGCGCCGCCCTCCATGATCACACCATTGGACGTACTCATGTCGATCCCGCAGCCGATCTGGTAGCCGACTTCCAGGACGCCGTGGGGCTCCTCCGATCCTTTCAGCGAGCCGACGAAGATCCCGCTGGCCACGTATTCGCGGGACGCCATCGAGGTGGTCAACGGGGCCACGGGAACCTGCGCCTCGTCCTTGGCGCCCAGCCCCAGCGTCCAGCCGTCCGGGGTGTTGAGGATGACGGGTGGATTCGAGGGCACCGCTCCGTCGGGCGGCGGCACCGCGGCCGCCCCGGCGGGTTCGACCTCGGGATCCGCGGCCGTCGCCGGCGCGGTGATCACGGACATGACGAGGCAGACGGCGACCACCAGGGCGCGACGAACGACCATGGCTATCGGCCTCACGCACGACAACGTACGCACCCGCCGTTTCGGGTCGCGAAATTTGCTGGGCGACCGATCAAAGTCGTTGTCCGTTTGTAACTCTTATGCGATGTAGACAGCGAAGGTAGAATTGGCAGTTCGGGCAGCCGACGGAAAGGCCGCGATGATGATCAGCAGGTTCGCAGGTCTGCTTGTGGCGGGCGCGGTGGTCGCCGCGGCTTTGACGGGCGGCGCCGGGTTTACGGCCGGAAGGGCGCTCGCATCTCCGGATCCTGCACAGCAGCCCGACATCTCGGACGCGATCGACGAATGGGAGATTCAGTACCCCACCATGCTGACGAACCCCCTCGACGAGAGTGGCCCGGCGGGTGACTGGGGCGGCGTCGGAATGTGGTGCCAGAATCTCCGCGCCAACTGCAGCTGATCAGCCGCGCCGTTGATCCAGCAGTGATCGAGCCCGGTCCAGCAACCCCGGAAGCGTTGCCACCATGGCCTCCCATTCCGCCCGCGGTGCACGCCTGCGCCGGTTGTGCTTGACGATCAGCGACCACGTCGCCGCCGACTTGAAGCACGCCAGCGCGCGGAACCAGCCCAGGTCGGTGGCCTGACGGCCGAGCTGCCCTTGGTAGATCTCGGCCAGCTCCGCCACCGGCGGCGCCATGCCCGTCGCGCCCGACACGCGCCGGTAGGTGTCCGGGTCGCAATTGATCAGGAACCAGCCCGCGTCGATGCGCGGATCCCCCACCGACCAGATCTCCCAATCGATCACGGCGTTGACGCGCGATCCGGCGGCCAGCAGGTTGCCCAGCCGGAAATCACCGTGCACCACGCTCGGCGCCATTGCCGTTGGCGCGCAACCCAACAGCGCGTCACGCACTCGCGTCCAACCGGGCACCAGCGCCGCGTCGACCGTCTCCAGCGTCTGAGACCATCGCCGGACCTCGGCGACCGCGTCGACAATCGGTTCATCACCCAGGCCGATCTCGGCCGGGGACAGCCTGTGCAGCGCGGCCATGGCCCGGCACGCGTTGCGGTAGCGTTCGGCGAGCTCGGGAGCAGCGGCGCAACCGTCGAAAAGCGGTTCCACACAGTCGCCTTCGGCGCGTGACATCACGAACAGGGCCGGCCTCGCCGGTGGGTCCCCTTGGTCCTCCCACAACACCTCCGGCACGGGAACCTCGGTTGCCGCAAGAGCTTTGATGACGCGTGCCTGGCGCAGCACGTCGCGATGACCGACCGGCTCGACACCCGGCGGGGCGACCTTGATCACCACCGGCCGGCCACCGAGGGCGCCTTCGAACGTGAGGCTGGAGGCGCCCCCGGACAGGGGGGCGATGCCGGTGACCCCGGCGACCTCCAGCCGGCGCCTCATCTCCTGCGAGTCGAGCTCGGTCATTCAGCCGACGGGGTCGGTCCAGCCGACCTCGGCGAGGAAGTCTTGGGTGTGCGCGATGCGCCCGGTCAGGATCTTCGGATCGCCGGTGCACAGCCGAAAGGCGGTCTCGGTGATCAGTTCGATGTCCTCGGTGTCGGTCTTGGCCAGGTCGAGCGTGCCGGCTCCCGGCGTGGCCACCGGATTGCTGGGTGCGGCGGCGTTGACGGCGATCCCGTCGTCGTACAACTCGGCCGCAAGGCTTTTCGTCAGCCGGTTGAGTGCGGCCTTGACCGTCCCGTAGATGCCGAAGCCCGCGGTGCGGTCGAATTCCGAGAACGGGGGGCCCGGCGGCAGATCGCCGCCGACCGAGGTGAGGTTCAGGATCCAGCCCCGCCCACGCTCGCGCATCGCCGGGATCGCCAGCTGGCTCAATTGCAGCGGGCCGAGAACATGCATCTCCAGCATCAGGCGGACCCGCCGTTCCGGAAACCCGTCGAGGGGCCGCAGGAAGGTGACCGCGGCGTTGTTGACCAGGATTTCCGGTGCGCCGACGGCGTCGACCACGTCGGCGAAAAGCCTTTCCCTTTCTCCGGATTGGGACAGATCGGCCGGGATCGCCACGGCCTTGCCGCCGGCCGCGATGATCTCGTCCCGCGTCTGGCTCAGCGAGCCTTGGTATTTGGGATCCGGCTCCATCGTGCGGGCGGTCAGCGCGACGGTGGCGCCGCGCGCGGCCAGTCGGGCGGCGATCGCCTTACCCAGCCCACGGCTGCTTCCGGTGACCAGGGCCACCATCCCGTCACACCTCGGGTCAGCGCCCATCCTGGACCTCCTACGGAAATAGCTTCTCCGTATCAGAGAATGCCATTATCACCGGTGCGGGGGAAGGGCCCTCCCCCGCAGCGCGTCGATCGAGCAGCTCCCGCCGCCGGTGAAGACCAGCAGGAGGAACGCGAAACAGAACAGGATCGCCAACGCGCCGCCGTTGCCCGCGGGCGGATCGGCGACCGGCCAGAGCGCCTGGGGTTGATGGATCCAGAAATAGGCGACCGCCATCTGCCCCGAGGCCACGAAGGCGACGGGGCGCGTGAACAGCCCGGAGGCGATGAGCAGGCCCGCGACGACTTCGATCAACCCGGCGTACCAGCCGGGCCACGACCCGAACTCGACGCGGACGGGCGAGGCAACGGGAAAGTCGAACAGACTCCTCGAGCCGTATGCGGCGAACAGCAAACCGTAGACGCAACGAAACACGCTCAGCACGGCCGGGGTGTGGCGTCCCAATCGCAGGTCCAAATCTTTTGTCACGCTGCACAGGTTACGGACGCGGTCCAGTCCAGCAGGCGTCGCCAAAGCCGATACCGAGTCGACGCCATGTTGTGGCAGTGCCCGCTGTCGGCCAGGACGAGGGTGGTGATGTCCGGGCAGCTGCGATAACAGGCCGGCCTCGGCGCGGGATCCGGTGACACGTCGACAACGCGTCCCCGCGCCTGCGTGCCGGTGCGCGCGGGATAGTAAGTCCCCGCCAGGGACGCTTGCTCGCCGACCACGTCGCCCACGTCGAACGTCAATGGGCACGCCGCAAAGCTCATACGGCGCGATCCTTCCGCAGCGTGTCCTGTACACAGTTACCTGTACTTCCGGCCGCAAGGAGGCGTCGTGACCTATCTGCTTCTCTTCTGCGCAATCTTCGTGGAGGTGATCGCGACCAGCCTGCTCAAGAGCACGGAAGGCTTCACCCGGCTGTGGCCGACCGTCATCTGCCTGACCGGTTATGCGATCTCCTTCGCGCTGCTGGCGCTGTCGATCTCACGGGGCATGCAGACCGACGTGGCCTACGCCTTGTGGTCGGCGATCGGCACAGCCCTCATCGTGCTGATCGCCGTGCTGTTCCTGGGCTCGACCATAACCGTCGCCAAGGTGGTGGGGATCGCGTTGATCATCGCCGGCGTGGTCACGCTGAACCTGTCCGGTGCGCACTGACCGCCATCAGCGCCGTTTCGTCGCCGGCCCGTGAGCCGGTGTTTACGTAACGGCCTTCAACTGCGCGCCTGATGTGCAAACATCGCTGCCAGACTGACGCTCTGTCGCCCGCGGGCGGCTCGGTTGAATTGCGGCAACCTCTAGGGAGCAGGACTCACCATGACCGATGTCGATCGCACGCCTCCGGACGGTCTCTCTCCCTCCAGCCCCGCCAGGGCCGATCTGGTTGAGCACTCCCGCACCGGGATGGGCGCGGCCGCGCTGCAGCGGGCGATCAACGACCACCTGCGCTACTCGATCGGCCGCCCGGCCGCCGCGCGGAGGCCCGAGCACTACTATCGTGCGCTCGCACTGGCCGTGCGCGACCGCATGCAGGACCGCCGCGTCGTGTCCACGCAGACCTCACTCGATCTGGGCCGCAAGGTGACCTGCTACCTGTCGGCCGAATTCCTGATGGGCCCGCAACTGGGCAACAACCTGCTGAACCTCGGCATGGAACGGGCGGCCCGCGAAGCGCTGGCGGCGATGGGCCAGAATTTGGACACGGTGCTGGCGTGCGAGGAGGAGCCGGGACTGGGCAACGGCGGCCTCGGCCGGCTGGCCGCGTGTTACCTGGACTCGCTGGCTACCCTGGAGCGGCCGGCGATCGGTTACGGAATCCGCTACGAGTTCGGCATTTTCGACCAGGAGATCCACGACGGCTGGCAGGTCGAGCAGACCGACAACTGGCTGGACCACGGGAACCCTTGGGAGATCGCCAAACCCGACGTCAACTATTTGGTCAAATGGGGCGGCTATGCCGCGCACCACACCGACGACGACGGCCATGACCGCGTGCGGTGGGTGCCGGGCCGGGTGCTGAAGGGCGTCGCCTATGACACGCCGATCCAGGGTTACGGCGTCAACACCTGCAACGTGCTGACGTTGTGGAGCGCCCGCGCCGTCAAGTCGTTCGCCCTGGATGCCTTCAACACCGGTGACTATTACGGGGCGGTCGAGGACGAGGTGATGTCGGAGACGGTCACCAAGGTGCTCTACCCGAACGACGAGCCGGAGGCGGGCAAGCAGCTGCGCCTGCTGCAGCAGTACTTCTTCGTGTCGTGCTCCCTGCAGCACGTCCTGCACATCATGGACGACCTCGCCGACGTTTCGGTCAAGGAACTGCCCCAGCGTTTCGCCCTGCAGCTCAACGACACCCATCCATCGATCGGCGTGGCCGAGCTCATGCGGTTGCTGGTCGACGAACGGCGGCTGGACTGGGACGAGGCGTGGGAGATCACCGTCGCGACGTTCGGCTACACCAACCACACGCTGCTGCCCGAGGCGCTGGAGACCTGGCCGCTGGAGCTCTTCGCCGAGTCGCTACCGCGCCACCTCGAGATCATCTACGAAATCAACCGGCGCTTCCTCGACGAGGTGCGCGCCCGGTTCCCCGGTGACGACGAGCGGGTCAGCAGGATGTCGCTCATCGGCGAAAACGGCGGCAAGAGCATCCGGATGGCGCACCTGGCCACCGTCGGCAGCCACGCCATCAACGGCGTCGCCGCGCTGCACTCGGAGCTGCTGAAAAGCAGTGTGCTCAAGGACTTTTACGAGATGTGGCCGGAGCGGTTCAGCAACAAGACCAACGGGGTGACGCCGCGCCGCTTCTTGGCACTGGCCAACCCGGGGCTGCGGGAACTGTTGGACCGCACCGTCGGCGACGGCTGGCTGACCGATTTGGGCCGCCTGCGGGGACTCGAGCCGTTCGTCGAGGACGCCGCCTTCCGCCGGGAATGGCGCGACATCAAACGCAACAACAAGGCGCGCCTGGCCAAGTACATCCGCTCGGTGGCCGGCGTCGAGCTGAACCCCGACTGGATGTTCGACGTCCAGGTCAAGCGCATCCACGAGTACAAGCGTCAGCACCTCAACGTCCTGCACGTCGTGACCCTGTACCACCGGATCAAGCAGACCCCCGGGCTGTCGATTCCCCAGCGCGCCTTCATCTTCGGCGGCAAGGCCGCGCCCGGGTACTTCATGGCAAAACGAATCATCAAGCTGATCAACGCGGTCGGGGAAACCGTCAACGCCGACCCGGACGTCAACCGGTTCCTGAAGGTGGCGTTCGTGCCCAACTTCAACGTGCAGAACGCCCACATGATCTACCCGGCCGCCGACCTGTCCGAGCAGATCTCCACCGCGGGCAAGGAAGCGTCGGGCACCGGGAACATGAAGTTCATGATCAACGGCGCCCTGACCGTCGGCACCCTCGACGGCGCGAATGTGGAGATGCGCGACGAGGTGGGCCCGGAGAACTTTTTCCTGTTCGGACTGACCGAGCAGGAGGTCGAAACCGTCAAGGCGGGGGGATACCGTCCGGCCGAGTACATCGATCGAAACGACGAGCTGCGCGCGGTCCTGGAACTCATTGCCGACGGCACGTTCTCCCGCGGCGACACCGAGGTGTTCCGGCCGCTGGTGGACAACCTGCGCCATGACGACCCCTTCCTGGTGTGCGCCGACTACGCGTCCTACGTGAACTGCCAGGAGCAGGTGAGTGCCGCCTGGCAGGACACGGAGTCGTGGACGAAGATGTCGATTCTCAATACGGCTCGCAGCGGCAAATTCTCGTCGGATCGGGCCATCACCGAGTACTGCGACGACATCTGGAACGTGTGGCCGCTGACCGTCAAGATCTAGCGGTAGCCCGGCAGGTCCGGCACTCCGCTGGCGGTCAGCCATCCGCCGCCGTCGACGACGAGCGTCGCCCCGGTGACGTACGACGCCGCGTCGCCGGCGAGGAAGAGCACCGCCTCGGCGACCTCGGTCGTCGAGCCCGGCCGCCGCAAGGGATTCTGCGTCGTGCGGTGCGCGTCGTCGCCGGCGATCCTCTTCACCCCCTCGGTCCCTGACATCGCCCCGGGCGCAACGACATTGACCCGGACGCCGTCGGGACCCCACTCGATGGCGCAGGCACGGGTGAACGCGTCGATGCCGGCCTTGGCCGACACGACGTGGGACTGCAACGCCATCCCGCGGTACTGGGTCGCCGCGCTGATGTTCACCACCGATCCGCCGTGATCGCGCAGCCAAAGCTCGTAGGCCGCCTTCGACACGTTGAACGTCCCCAGCAGGTCGATGTCGACCACCGCCTTGAATCCACCCGCGCTCAGGCCGCTGATCGGCACGGGAAAGTTCCCGGCGGCGTTGTTGACGACAACGTCGAGCCGGCCGAACGCGCGTATCACCTCCCCGACGACGGACGTCACGTCCTGATGTTGACGGACGTCGCAGACACCGTAAATGGCTTCTATCCCCGCGTCTTTCAACACCGCAACGGCCGCCTGCAGGTTGGCCTCCTTGCGGCTGCAGACGGCGATCCGGGCGCCGTGGCTGCCGAGCACCCGGGCGGTTTCCAGGCCCAGGCCGGTGGCGCCGCCGGTGACCAACGCCACCTTGCCTGCCAGCAGATCGGGCCGAAACGGGCTGCGCCGGGCGCTCACGCCGTTCAGGTTACGACGGGCGGCCGTCGGACGACAGTGGACGTTTTCACGGTCCGCAGCAAGGATCAGCATTGCGACCCCTGGCAGGAGGAAAGTGACCCGACGATTCCGTGGGCTTGTGCTGGCCCCGTTGACCGTGGCTCTGGCGATGTTGCTCGCGCCGGCCGCTTCGGCCGACACCTACACCGATCAACTGGTGGGCAAATTCAACGCCCAGACGCACGTGGTGGCCGATCCGGGGGCGAGGCCGCCGTTGCCGGACCCGGACAGGCTGAACGACCAGATCCTGGCCAGCCGCTGGACGTGGAGTTCCGCGCCGCCGATCTGGGTGGCGGCGGTGGCCCCCGGCCAGACCGGGGTGACCACCCCGGACGCCATCCACAACGTCATCCTCGGGCGCGACCCCGCATTCAGCGGGATCATTCTGGTGATCGACGCCAGGGGTTATCACGTGCGCGCCTATAACGTGCCCAAGGCGATCGCGGACAGCGTCGACCCGTTGATGAGCCAGTCGGCCAGGGCCCACCGCAACGACCCGCAGGGCGCGACGAGTGAATTCGTCAGCAAATTGGCCAGGGTGGACGTATCCACCGCGGGGCCGGCGGCCACCACCTCACCTGCCGTGCACCAGAACCCCGACCGCTGGGCATGGCTGTGGAGCCTGCTGGTCTTCCTCGCGGTCGCGTTGAGCGTGGTCGCCTTGCTCTGGTTCGGTGTCAGCCGAAACCGTAAGCGCCGCAAGGACGCCGAGGCGCGCGAGCAGATCAAGCAGGAGCTGATCGCCGCGACGTCGGACGTCGGCGACCTCGACAACGCGGTGCTGACCAACAGCGAAACGGACGTCAGCGCCGAGTCGACGAAGGCCAACGCCGGCCTGTACGACGCCCGGAAGGCCTACGAGACCGGTGACTACGGCGCGGCGCGCGCGCACCTGCGGGTGGTGGAGTCGACGGTGGCCAGAGCCAACCAGAAGCTGTACCCGGGGCGCGCGGCGGGCAACGTCACAGCCGACGGCGCGGTGCCGGAGGACGAGCGCAGGCAGGCTTCGGTGCGGACGAAGAACCCCGACACCGGTGAGTACGTGACGATCAACAACACCAACTACAGCACCACCCCGCAGCCCGGCTATCCGCACTACTACGGGGGCGGCTACTACAACGGGATGTTCTTCTCTCCGGGCTACTACCCGTACGCCTTCTGGGGTCCGGGTTGGGGCTGGGCGCTCACGGACGTGCTGCTGATGGATGCGCTGCTGGACGACCATTGGGGCGGCGGCGGGTACGAGCGAGGGTTCGAGGCCGGCCGCGACTCGGCGTATGCGGATACCGGCTATGACGGTGGCCAGAGCGCCGGCTACGACAGCCCGCAGGGCGACGTCGGGTTCGGCGGCGGCTACGACTCAGGCGGCGGTGACGTCGACTTCGGCGGCGGCTGGGACTCCGGTGGAGCGGACTTCGGCGGAGGCTCGGACTTCGGCGGAGGCTCGGATTCGGGCGGCGGCGACTTCGGGTTCTGATCTCCGAGAAGTAAGGTTGCCTAAATGAGCACCGGCCGGATCAGGCCCATCGTCCGCGAGGTGGTCCACGACCGGAATCGGTGACCCGAAGGAGTGCGACAGTGACTGAGGGTGTGTTCGGCCTGCTGACCGTGATCAGCCTGGGACTTGCATTGGCGCTCGCCGCCGTTGCCGCCGTATACGTCAGACGGATGGAGAGGCGGACAACGAGCCCGCTCAGCGAGGAAATCGGCAGCGCCAAAACGGTCGTCCGCAAACTGCGCAAACGCGAGCCGATGTCTCCGGACGAGCTGGATTACGCACGGCAGATCGTCGCCGACCGTGGCTCCTTCATGGCGCTTTGCATCCCGGGCGCCCTGTTCATGCTGGGCTGCTTCTACGTCTTCGGCAGTCTTTATCACCTGCACGGAGCCACGCCCTCCGAGCGCACATTTCTCGGGTTGATCCCGATGTTCACCTCCTCGAATCTCGCTCTCCGGCTGCGTAGTAGTGCGCGGCTCAAGAGGCGTCTGCGCAGCGCGCCCGTCGCGTCATGAAAGGTCCGCGACCGCGGTTGGGCCCACCCGGATCGCGCCGGTGGACCGGTTGCAGTAATCTTTTTACCGGCATATGTCAACCTGCTTGATATATGCCGGGGGCTTGGCCGTCCCGATGTGGGCGGAGGCGAAGCGAGAAGGTAACTAGGACCGGGGCGCGAAAGGTGATCGAGTGAGCCGTCGTTCATTCGCCAGGACTGCCTTGCAGCGAGGCTGGATGCCGTTGGTCACCGTGGTCGCCGTCGGCGTGGGCCTGCTGTGCATGTACAAGGTGCACCAGTTCTCCGAACCGGAGCCGGTCATCACCGTCAACGGTCCACAGGCACCCGAGCAGTTCAATCTCAAACGGATCACCTACGAGGTGTTCGGCGACGCCGGCAACGGGGGCAAGCTCGTCTACATCGACATCGACGGTCACCCGCATCAGGTCGAGATCACCTCCCTGCCGTGGTCCCACACGGAGACCACCACGCTCTCGGTCGCGTCCGGAAGCATCTCGGTTCATGTGCGTAGCGGTCAGGTGAGTTGCCGGATGCTGGTGGACGGCGTCGTCCGCGACGAGCAATCGGACGACCATCCGGACGCCGACGTCGAGTGCAGGGTGAAATCGGCATGACCGAGCATCGCCTCGACGAGCCCCGGGTCAAACGCCCGTTCATCCCCCGGATGGTGCGGGCCTTCGCGATCCCGATCATCTTCTTCTGGGGACTGCTCGCGGTCACCACGAATACCTTTATGCCCCAAGTGGAACGGGTCGCAGAAGAGCTCGCGGGACCGATGGTCCCGCACTACGCGCCCTCGCAGCGGGCGCTGCTGCACATCGGCGAGAAGTTCCACGAATCCAACTCGACCAACCTGACGATGGTGGTTTTCGAGGCGAACCGGCCGCTGGGCGACCAGGATCACCGGTACTACGACGATCTGATGCGCCGCCTGCAGCACGACACCCGGCACGTGCAATACGTGATGGACCTGTGGGGCAAGCCATTCACCGCGGCGGGAGCCCAGAGCGTGGATGGCAAGTGCACCTACGTGCTGTTGCGCCTCGCCGGCGACATCGGGCAGATCCAGGCCAACGAATCCGTGGCGGCCGTCCGCGACATCGTCAAGAATGACACACCACCGCCCGGCCTCAAGGTCTACGTCAGCGGCGCGGCCCCGCTGGCCTCGGACACGCTGGCCATCGCGAACGCGAGCCTGAACAACGTCACGATCGTCACGATCTGCCTCATCGTCGTGATGCTGCTGCTGGTCTACCGCGCCCCCTCCACCCTCTTGGTGCCTTTGCTCGGCGTGCTCATCGAGATGCTCGTGGCGAAAGGGGTCATCTCGACGCTCGGGCACTACGGATACATCGAACTCTCGTCGTTCGCCGTGAACATCGTCATCGCGCTGACCCTGGGCGCGGGAACGGATTACGGCATCTTCCTGATGGGCCGCTATCACGAGGCCCGCCAGGCCGGCGAAAGCCGGGAGGACAGTTTCTACATCGCCTACAAGGGCGTCGCGCCCATCATCATCGGCTCCGGGCTGACGATCGCCGGCGCGTGTTACTGCTTGACGTTCGCGCGCCTGAACTACTTCCACACCATGGGGCCGGCCGTGGCGATCACCATGCTGTTCACCATCGCCGCGGCGATGACGCTGGGCCCCGCGGCGCTGACCGTCGGCAGTCTGTTCGGGATGTTCGACCCGAGGACCAACGCCAAGGGCTACCTGTATCGGCGCATCGGGGCGAGCGTGGTGCGGTGGCCGGTGCCGATCCTGGTGGCCAGTTCGGCCGTCGTCATGCTCGGGGCGATCTTCGTTCCCACCTACCGGCAGAACTACGACGACAGGCAGTACCAGCCGGCCAGTGCGCCCGCGAACCTGGGGTTCCAGGCGGCCGACCGGCACTTCCCCAAGAGCAAGCTCTTCTCCGAGATGCTCATGGTCGAAACCGATCACGACATGCGCAACTCGGCCGACTTCATCTCGCTGGACCGGGTCGCCAAAGCGCTGATTCGCCTGCACGGTGTGGCGATGGTGCAAGGGATGACAAGACCCCTGGGCCGGGCGCTCGAGCACGCCAGCATTCCCTACTTGTTCACCACGCAGGGCAGCGGCAACGGACAGCAACTCCCGTTCAGCCGGGAGCAGAACTCCAACACCGATGCGCAGGCCGACATCCAGGCGCACTCGGTCGAGGTGTTGCGCAAAGAGATCGGCTTTTTCCAGAAGGTGTCCGACGAGCTGCACCAGACCGTGCTCACCGTCGAAGACCTGCAAAGGGTCAGCGACGACATCAGGGACGAGGTCTCCAACGTCGACGATTTCTTCCGGCCGATCAAGAGCTACTTCTATTGGGAGAGGCACTGTTTCGACATCCCAATTTGCTGGACGTTTCGTTCGCTGTTCGAGACGATCGATCAAATCGACAAGCTGGCCGACGACATCGCGGACGCGAAGGTCTCACTCGAAGAGGTGGACAAGGCATTCCCGCAGATCATCGCCCAGCTGAAGGCCACCGCCGACGACACCGAAGCGTTGCAGAAGAAGTTGGTCAACAGCTACGGGTCCGCCGATCTGCAGACCATCCAGACCGAGCAGACCTTCGATGATCTGATCAACGTGGGCAACGACTTCGACAAATCCCGCAGCGATGACTACTTCTACATCCCGCACGAGGGTTTCGACAACGACGACGTCAAGACGGGCATGAAACTGATGATGTCACCGGACGGCAAGGCCGCCCGGTTCATCGTCACCCACGAGGGCGACGCGATGGGCCCCGAAGGCGTCGAACACGTCGAGCAGTTCCCCGACGCCATCAAGACGATCCTCAAAGAGACCTCGCTTGCCGGCGCGCGGATCTACATCGGCGGATCGGGGTCCAACGACAAGGACATCAAAGAATACGCGATGTCCGATCTCATGATCGCGGCGATCGCCGCCTTCGTGCTGATCTTCCTGATCATGATGTTCATCACGCGAAGCCTGGTGGCCGCCTTGGTGATTCCCGGAACGGTGGCCTTCTCCTACGCCGGCGCGTTCGGCCTGTCCATCCTCGTCTGGCAACACCTGATCGGCCTGCATCTGCACTGGCTCGTCCTGCCGCTGACGTTCATCATCCTGGTGGCCGTCGGGTCGGACTACAACCTGCTGCTGATCAACAGGGTAAAAGAAGAGTTGCACGGCGGAATCCACACCGGTCTGATCCGCGCGCTCGGCAGCACGGGCGGCGTCGTGACGTCGGCCGGTTTGGTCTTCGCCTTCACCATGCTGGCGATGCTCACCAGCGACCTGCGCACCATCGGCCAGGTGGGTTCCACGGTGTGCATCGGCCTGCTGCTCGACACGCTGATCGTCCGTTCGTTCGTCGTGCCGTGCATCCTGCGCATCCTGGGGCCGTGGTTCTGGTGGCCGACCCTGGTGCGCGCCCGCCCGCTGCGGCAGGCATGACGAGCTAGCCGGCGCCCTTGCCGTTGTCGACGCGGTAGACGGCCCCGTGCACGGCGGCGGCGGCATCGCTGGCCAGGAAGGCGATCACGTTGGCGACGTCAAGGGGCTGCATCATGCCGCGCGGCGAGGCCGTCCGCATGATCAGGTCGTAGTTGGGGTCCTCCGGTGCGCTGAAGTGTTCGATCTGCGGTGTGAGCATGCCGCCCGGGCAGACGGCGTTGACGCGCAACCGATCCGCGGTGTACTCCACCGCCAGGGCGCGGGTGAGCCCGATCAGCCCGTGCTTGGCGGCGCAGTAGCCGGCCGAATACGCCTGGCCCTCGACCCCGGCGATGGAGGCGACGTTGACGATGTTGCCGCCCCGCTCCAGCAGCCGGGGCAGCGCGGCCCGACAGAGATAGAACGGCCCGTTGAGGTTGACCGCGAGATCGTGCGCCCAATCCTCGTCGGTCATCGACTCCGTCCGACGCATCTGGTGCCGGCCGGCAACGTTGACCAGGATGTCGAGTCCGCCCAATTCGCGCACACACCGCTCGACCGCGTCGCGACACGCCTGCGCGGAAGCGACGTCCACCGATGCGTACGAACCCTTTTGCACATCGGCGAACACCTCGCCCAGGCGTGCGGTGTCGCGACCGATCCCGAAGACCGTTGCGCCCTGGCGGGAAAAGAGCCGGGCCGTCTCAGCGCCGAGACCTGACGACGCTCCGGTCACGAACGCGACCTTGCCCTGCAGTGCTGACATGCCGGTCCTCGTGGTCAGTAGGGGCGAATCCGCGCCACGCTACCGCGCAGCAGGCCCAGCGGTGCGACAAACCTCGGCGCCCACAGCGTCATCGCACGGCGCGCGGTGAACAACACGAGCAGACTGATCGCGAGCCGCCCGAGGGCGACACGGCTCGTTCGTCGCTTCCAGCTTTGTGGCGTCGATCCCGCTCGCCGGCCGAAGTAGTACCCGACGCCCATTGCCATCGCGAGGGCCGCGACGGCCGCCAGCATCGTCATGGTGTTGAGCGTTTCGTGTCATCGTCGCGCCGAGGTCACGCGCGGGACACACCTTGGCCACTTACGCGGGGCAAGGCGCGTTATACGTTCTCGCTCACGACATAGACGGCGACATACCCGATCGGGATGCCGGTCCAGGTGGCGATGCATTCGCGTGCCATCAGCTCCACCGCGTTCCGGCGGCCGGCGCGGGTGACCCTGCCGATCTCCGGGATCTTGATCAGCCAGCCGTCGGCGTCGCGAGTGACCTCGATATCGAAGCACTGACCGACAATCGGGCACTTCACGCCGGGAGCGACCCGCGAGGCGCGGGCGCTGCGCAGCGATTGTCGGCGCAGCAGGGTGGGCTGGATGGGCATGGCTGCTTTCGGAGAGTCGCAATCAGAACCGCGGGCAAGAGTAATGCGCGTTCAGGCGAAAACCTAATCGGCGGGTACATCGACGCATGCCCGCTGCCCAGTCTCCACCAAGTCGTTGCCGGGGCTTAATGTTTGGGCTCGACTGCGATAGAGCGGTCACGCTTGCGGGGGGCCGCCGAGCGGGCCGGCCCGGCGCGCATGTGGTCGCGCGCCCGACTCATGATGTCGCCGAGCGCGCGCACGTCCTCGGCCGAGAGTGCGTCGAACAGTTGGTCGCCCACCACACGGATGTGGCCGGGCAAGACCTTGGCGAGACGCGCGTGGCCGGCTTCCGTGATGCGAACGACCGTGGCGCGCTGGTCGGCGTCGCTGGCCTCGCGGGCGATGAGGCCCGCCCCCTCCAGCAGACCTGCCTGATGCGTCAGGCCACTGCGGCTGTACACCACGCCGTCGGCCAGCTCGGTCATGGTCAATTCGCGCTGGGCATCGGCGAGTTTGGCCAGGATCTCGAACTGCACGTAGCTGAGATCGCCCTCGGTCCGTAGCTGCCGTTGCACGGCGTACTGCAGCAGGCTGACCGCCTCCATCAGGGCGAAGTAGGCGCGCATCTGCTGCGGCTGGAGGGTTTCGGCCATGCCCCGATCATAAGCTTCGACATCGAAGCAATGTGGCGGTTGTCACTCCGCGCAGCGGAATCACTTCGAATTCGAAGCAAGTTGTACCGACCGCAACTGCTTCGATCTCGAAGCACTTACCGAACGGAGAAGATCATGAAGGCTGTGCAATACCACCGTTACGGCGGCAGCGACGTGCTGCAGTACGAAGAGGTCCGCCGGCCGGCGCCCGGCCCGGGCCAGGTCTTGGTGAAGGTGGCCGGAACCTCGTTCAACCCGGTCGATGCGGGCATCCGTGGCGGCTACCTGTCCGAGGTGTACGCGATCTCCTTCCCGCACACGCCGGGAATCGACGTCGCGGGAACGATCGCCGAAGTCGGCCCTGAGACGAGCGGCTGGAAAGTCGGCGACGCCGTGGTCGGGTTGCTTCCGCTGGACGCTCCCGGCGCCGCCGCCGAGTACGCGCTCGCGCCGGCCGCAGCGCTCACCGCCGCGCCGAGGGCGGTGCCGCTGGCCGACGCCGCCGCGCTGCCGACCGTCGGTTTGACGGCCTGGCAGGCCCTGTTCGAGGTTGCCGAACTGGCTGCGGGACAGTCCATTTTGATCAACGGCGCCGGCGGAGCGGTCGGCGGCTACGCGGTTCAGCTGGCCAAGCAGGCCGGAGCCGTCGTCACCGCGACCGCCTCGGCCCGAAGCGAGACCCGGCTGCGCCGCCATGGCGCCGACCGGATCATCGACTACATCGACTACGCGGCCACCCCGCTCGCCGTGGCCGGACAGCCGTTCGACGTGGTGTTCAACCTGGTCAGCACCGTGCCGGAGCAGACCGCGGCCCTGGTCGGCCTCGTCGCCGACGGTGGGTTCTACGTCGGCACGATGACGTCGGGCGAGGAGGACCCGGCACGGCGGGTGCGCGCGCAGCGCGTGTTCGTCCGCAGCGACGCCGGCGAATTGGCCGGACTCGTCAGCCGCGTCGATGCCGGACGGCTGGTGATCGACGTCGCCGATCGCCGCCCGCTGACCGACGTGGCCGCCGTGCACGACGACTCGGACGCCAATCGGCTGCCGGGGAAGACGATTCTCGTTCCTGGACAGTGACTTTCGCCGTCCACCACTTGTCCCGCCGGCCACCCGCCGGCGGGACTTCCTAATCCGGTCGGCCCGGCGGAAACTCGGCGCGCTTCTCTATGGCCTCGCGATAGGCATGCACCCGACCGGGCATCGTCCCGAGCACCGCGATCGTGCGACCGCCGCGCCCGTAGGCGGCGACGAACTCCCCTGAGTTCTGGTCGCCCTCGACGACCTCAACGGCGTCGTAATCGGTCGGCACGCCCAGCATCTGCAGCTTGACGTCGTAGTGGTCGGACCAGAAGTACGGCACTTCGTCGAAAACTTCGGCGCGCTCGGGCTCGGCCAGCAGGGTGCGCGCCGCGGCCGCGCCCTGACGGCCCGCGTCGTCCCAGTGCTCGGTACGCAGGTGCCGTTCGTACAGCGGGTGCCACCAGCGCGCGACGTCACCGGCCGCGACGACAATGCCATCGCCGTCGTTGCCCTCGGCGACACCTTTCGCATCGCAGACCACTCCGTCATCCAAGCGCAGTCCCGAGCCTTCCAACCAGCCGGTGGCGGGTGTGACGCCCAGGCCGACGATGACCACATCGGCCGGCACCTGGGAACCGTCGGTGAGTCGGACGGCCTCCACGTGCCCGTTGCCGACGAATCCGTCGACGCCCACGCCGACGCGCAGGTCCACACCGTGCTCTCGATGCAATTTCGCCCAGCACGGCGCGAGCTCCGCGCCCAATGCTTGAACCAGCGGCCCGGATGCCTTCTCGACGAGCACCACATCCAACCCCAGCAATCGGCAGGTCGCGGCGACCTCACTACCGATGAATCCGCCTCCGACCACCACGACACGGGGACGCGAGCCGAGTCGTTCCCGAATCTTCAGACAGTCCTCGACCGTCCGCAGCAGGAACACGCCTTCGGGAGCTCGGCCGGGCCACTGGCGTGGCTCGGCGCCACTGGCGATGACGACGCCGTCGAAGTCCAGGGACAGGGTCTGACCCTCGTCGCGGACCCGGACGGTGCGCGCGGATAGGTCGAGCCCGACCGCCGTGGCACCTCGAAGTACCCGCGCATCCATGTCGAACTGCGGCGCCATGTCGATGCCGGCTCGGTGCACCTGCCCGCTGAGCAACTTCTTCGACAGCGGCGGTCGATGGTAGGGGGCGTGCCGTTCGGCGCCGACAATCGTCAGGGCACCGTCAAAGCCGTCCCGTCGTAGCGTCTCCGCCGCACCCATCCCGGCCACGCCGGCACCGACGACGACGACCTGGTTCAGTTGCCCGGGCATCGCGTCAGTCCTCCACCACGATCGCCCCGGTGGGGCAGGACACTTCGGCAGCCTTCAACGGTCCGCGTAGCTCCCGTCGCGGCTCGTCTTGGAGCAAGTGCAACCCATCCTCGCGCACATCAAAAACGTCGTGGCACAGGCTCATACAGACGCCGTTGCCGTCGCAGGTGTCGAGGTCGACCGAAACCTTCATCGAACCGCGGCCTTTCCTTCTAGCTGGGCCCGTTCGCGGGCGGCCTTTGCCGCCGGCGACTTCTTGATGTATTCGACCGCCATCTCCGTGACCGCTTCGGGACCCGGGTGATGATGGGGTCGCATGTACCTGGCGGGTTGCGTCACCATCAGCTGCCAGGGACCGGGCAACTTGTACTCGCGGGCCGCACGAAGCCAATCGCGCCAGCGCCATTTCTGATCGATGGTCGGGTCATGAGCCATCAGGTATTTGGCTCCGGCGATCCACCACCCGTAAAACAGCGGGGTGGTCATCACCATCGAGAAGGCCCTGATGAAGTAGTTGCCACACACATGCTGGTAGACGTCGAACACCAGCGAGCGATGTTCGACCTCCTCGGCGCCGTGCCAGCGCAGCAGATCCAGCATCATCGGGTCAGTGCCCGCATAATCCAGCCCTCGGTTCTGTAGCACCCATTGCCCCAACATCGCGGTGTAATGCTCCAGCGCCGCGACGTCCGCCAACCGGCGATACAACCACCAGCGCTTCATCGCCGGCGGGAAAAATTTCGGCGGATCACCCAGCGCAACCGACAGCATCTTCCGGAGCCGGGAGGTGTACGGCTTGGTGTCGATGCCCTGTTCGGCCAGGTGGTCGAGCACCACTTGGTGCGCCCACGCGTGCCAGGACTCCTGTTGGATAAACGGTTTGATCGCCGCCTCCAGCTCGGGGTCGTCAACCAGCGACGACGCTTCCAGGACGGCCTTGATGAAGTGCCGCTCGCCCTCGGGGAGCAGCAGATGCAGAACGTTCATCATGTGCGTTGCGAAAGGGTCGTCGGGCACCCAGTGCAGTGGCGTCTCGGACCAGTCAAATCGCACCATCCGGCGATATCGTGGGTGTCCATCGTGATGAAGTTGGACCTCGGGCATCGAAAGCTCCCTCGCGACTCGCTGCGAACAACCGTTCACTCGGCCGCGTACCCACCCTGGTCGCCGGTTATGCGTACCGGCGGTACGAGGTTTCTGAGATTTCGCCGCTCGTCGCCGGCGCTTCAGCCATGGACTCGACACGATCAACCGCAGAAACCGATTTGATATCGACTGCTACGCGCCACTTCTGTTGACAAAAGTCACAAATTTAACATCACGCGATGCAGAACTTGCCGGCGAATGTGCGTCGGCCGCGCCCCATTCCCCGGCGCGACTTATTGCGCTACGCGATTGCCATGCCCGCACTACCGGGGCTGTATGCGGCATCGACCAGCGTTGCCGTCCCGACGGCGGCTGCCATCCCTACCGCGGCCGGCGCGACCCCCAAACTGATCGATTTCGCCATGCGCCAAATTCCAGCGGACCACATTCGAGCCGCCGGCTACTCCGGGGTCGTCAATTACGTCTCGCTCTCGCGGCCCGGCTCGTCCATGGGCGCCAAGCCGATCACGCGGCCTTACGCCGAGCAGCTGACCGCCGCCGGGCTCGTGATCGTCAGCAATTACCAATACGGCAAGCCGGGCGGGACGGCGCCATCGGATTTCAGGCGCGGATTCGAGGGCGGCGTAGCCGACGCCCGCACCGCCTGGGCGCTGCATACCGCCGCGGGCGGCGGTCACAGCGCCCCGATCTTCTTCAGCGTCGACGAGGACATCAACCGCGACACCTGGAATAATTTGGCGCTCAAGTGGTTTCGCGGAATCAATTCGGTACTGGGAGTGCAGCGCACCGGCGTCTACGGCGGGATCGACGTGTGCCGATGGGCCGCCGCCGACGGCGTGATCGGCAATTCACGTACCCCCGGCCACCGGTGGGCCTGGCAAACCAAGGCGTGGTCCGGCGGCAAGGTCGACCCTGCGGCAGTTCTCTACCAACGCGTGGTGAGCACGCCGTCGAATCCTGGCCCGGTAGTCGGGGGGCTGCAAGTCGACGTCAACGACGTCCTCGCCGGCGATTGCGGCCAGTGGAACCTGCATCCGTGAATTGACCACATTCGGTGCGCTCGCAGCCATTCGGCAGGATAGACAGCATGAGCGGTGACGACAGTGTGGGTGCGGCAGACTTCCGTCGCGCATTGGCACTCATTCAGCACGGTGAGCGCGGCGACGAAGCGGGCATGCGCGTCATCGTCGACGACGAAGTCATCCCGGCCAACCGGCTGCCACAGCTGATCCGCGCCACCATCTCGATCTTGTGGCAACTGGTGGCTCAGCTCTGCGAACCGGATGAAGTCGCCGAGATCGGCGAAACCTTCACCTTGGCGGCCACCGACGAGGAGATCGGCCTCGACCGCGACAACCGGCTCGTGGCCCGGATGGCCATGGCACAACACTCGCGAGATCCCAGCGCGGAGTACGAGGTGCTCAGCGAAGCAGACACGGCGCCCGACGGTCTGGTGCGTCTTGCGCTCACCGCCGCAGGTGTCGTCTCCGCAATGCTGCCCGTGTTACGCACCGCCGAGGGCCGGCAGTTGATCAACAACTTGGCTATGCAAGCCTCGCGCGAGGAGAACAGCGCTTAGGGTAAGACGTCCCCGGTGGAGCTAAGGGGACTCGAACCCCTGCGTGGACCAGGCAAAATACCGGTCTAGCTGCATGTTCGCTCCGTCTCGTTCCGGCTCGGTCCCGTTCGTTACCTGCGGTTTCGTTCTCGAGCCTTGACGGCGTCAAGAGCAGAATGGAGGGTCCAACTGGGTGCGCGCAGGGCGGCTAAGTCACTCACTCTGTCTTTGTCGGTGGGAATGTCAGTGGGTCGAATTACCGTGGATGGGTGACCCGAACCGCTGACAATGGCAACCACTCAGCCGACGATGAATCGCCACTAAACCCCCGCGAGCCTGCGAGGGAGGTCACCTTCACAGTCGACCGCCAGGCTTGGCAGCGGTTCGAGTACTACAGCTTGCGAACCCGCGTACAGCAGGAGCTTCAAGAAACGCAAGACATATGGCCCACGAGCGGCTCGGCGCTTGACGCTGACAACCGCTACTTGATTGGATTCGGCGCGTCGTTTCAGGAGTTAGTGGTCAACCGGCTATTCAGCACTTTCGATCACTTGCAGCTTGCCACATGGACCCTGGAATCAATGAATGGGCCAATGATTTTCTCGCAATTTTCTTTGCTTCGCTCGGCGTTGGCTGGCGCGTCCACCACTCATTGGCTGGTTTGTGGCGATGAAGTAACACGACGCATGCGTGCGCTTCGGTTGGCGTTTTACGACCTGAAACAAGAGCTGACATTCGGAAAACTGTACGCAGCCAATCCGGCGATGCAAGAAGCAGAGCGAGCGGAATCCCTGCACAAGACAGAGGAACTGATCGCCAGTGCTCCGGCCCGACTCGACATGATCTTCAAGGAATATTGCCGAATGTTCGCCAGCACTGGCAAAACCAAGCTGCCCAAGCCCGACGGGTTCGGCAACATCAATGAGACCGAGATAATTTCTTGCGCTAGCGTGATGATGCACGAACGTGGCCAGTTCAGCCATCCAACTGAGGTCGAGCTTCAGTACCGCTTGATGAGTGGATTCGTTCACAATTGCACTTGGGCGACTCGCGTGGGCGCAAAGACGAAGACCGAGGTCGGCGTAGATCGCTTGCAACGGCAATTAGCAGGAAATGCTGTGAACATCTACAACGGCGCGGTTACTGCGTTTAAGATTGGACAGATTGCAAAAGCTCGGGCACAGGAACTCGCCGGAATGTGAGTTTGTGGCGCATCGTCAGGCGCGTTCACATTGCTTTCTCCTCGACGTTCCGACTTTCTGCGTCCGGTTACTCGATCGAGATGATCGCGAAACCCCGCCCGGCCAGCGGGGTTGACGCCCCCAAGTCCGCGCGCTCAGGCCGCGCCAGCGAACCTAGGACTTAGGTCAGCCAACTCGGGGACTTGTGCACCTTAGGGTGCTGGGCTCAGCGACATAACCTCTCGCTTATGCTCGCGCCAACTAAGATCATCGCCGGTTCATCTGCGGTGTTGGCGCTTGTTTTGGCGGTCACCGCGCCTATCGCGCTGGCTGACGCACGCACCGACAACGGCAACGGCAACGGCAACAGCCACGGACTCACCGGATTGATGCTGGTGCTGCTACTGGGCTACTTCATACCCTCGATCGTCGCCAAGATGCGGAAGGTGCCGAGCTTCGGCTCGGTGTTCATCGTCAACCTATTCTTGGGTTGGACGTTCATTGGCTGGGTGGTAGCTCTGGCAATGGCGGCCCGCAGCGCCCAACCATCGGCACAACCGTTCCCAGCACCACCGGAGGGCACAGAAGCCGTCGCCTGTCCTCGGTGCAACGCGGTACAGAATGTCCCGGTCGGGGCTCCGACCTTTGAATGCTGGCAGTGCAAGTACGTTGCTGACCACCACGCCGCAGAGGCTCAGCCGACCCAGGGCCTGGGTGCTACACCGTTGGGTCAGGTCGGGGAAGACGTGCGGGCATGGTGGGCAAACCTGCGGCAATGGTGGGATAGCCAGGTATCTCCGGGTGGTAAGAGCCGGTAGGGCTGAGCAATGGTCGGTCCAGGCGATCGGGTGCGGTGGGGAATGGTCAGGTAGGCCGAATCGAAGACAATGACGAGGCTCGTGCGTGGTATCGGCCGCCAAATGTTCGTGAGGGTGGGAGTCATGAAGACCACCCTCGACCAACTATCCACAGCGGTGGCTCCTGGCCGTTGTACATGCTCTTGGGCCGCCATCGCTGCCTGCGCAATAGTCGACCGGCGTGCTCCTCTGCCACGTCCTTCAGGTACTCGACGTCGTCGCTGGTCCAGGGGTGCTGGCCGGTCCCGTCCAACCACCACCTCGGTTGGCCATCTTGCTCGTAGCGGGTTATGCGGTAACGCCAGGCGACGTGTCTACCCTTGGCGTCAACCTGCCAGTCCAGCAGCCGCGGGCGGAGGACTTCAGGCGCTGGCTGGATGAGTTCCCTGGGGTGGGTTACCCGGATCTCGATGAACTCGCCACCCATGAATCAACCCTAATTAGGAGTGATCGGTCCGTGGCAGACCGACGGTGGTTGGTCATATCTTCTGAAGTCGGCGACAGTTGGGCCATTCGGTGCATACCGATGCGCGGTGGCGGTGCCTAACCCCTCAGCGCCTTGGTGCCCTTCATCGCTTCCGAAAGCGTTGGCGACGTTTGTAATTGGTCGAGCAAGACCCACAGCCGAGAAGCACGGTACTGCGCTCCGTTTGGAATCGGATCGAACGGCGGTATCCGCGGCCCCAGGTCGTAGACGGCATGCGGTCGCGCGGTGAGAGGTGTCGCAGGAATGTCCGGCCACCGATCAAGTAGCGACGGAACGACCTCCGCGTTACATACGCGATGGATGCGCCGCACCGCTCCGGCCCACCGGAAAGCCATGAAATTTGGAGGGTCGGTCGGCCAGCCTCCCTCGCCGTAGGGATGAAAGTAGCAATGCTCCTCAGTAACGAACTCAAGGTAAGTGTGAGCACCGCCGTCCCCGGGTTTGGCGTTGTTCAATACGACACAGTAAGTCAGACAATCGGTCACCGGGCGCACTCGTATCACTCCCCTCAAATACGCATGTAATTCATTGAGCCACAACCTCTCTTGTCCTCGACAAGCGCGACGCGCGCCCGCGACGTCGACCAGAACGTCACGCCACGGCAGATGAATAACCGGGATGCCGTCAACGTGCGAGGGTAGGTTCGCCTTCGCCAAGGCATGCGATGCTTGGGAGAGGGTGACCAAAACACCGCCATTGTGGTGCCGAGAGATCCGGCCCGCGTACTTCTTGAGCTGCGACACCGTCGGGAGTAGCCAGCCACGCTTTGCTTCAAAGATGACCAATCCGTTCGGTGACCGCACTTCCAAATCTGTCCGCCCATTTTCGTCACGGACCTCTAGGGCTAGGCCGAGATCTTCCGGCGCACCCATCAACGCCGCTGGCCACACCCGCGTCAACACGGCTTCCCGCAACGAGGGGCAGCGCGCGAACGCAAAACCGAGTGCAGCGGTCAAATCGTTCTCGTCGTATCCGACCAGGCTGAAAACCGATCTCACTTCGGTACCGTGGCGGGCCAGAGCGGGCATATGGAAAATCATCCCCGCGCAAGGCAACGGGATCCAGAACACGCTTGTCCAAGCATGGACAACTCGTCGAGGGGCCCGATGTTGGCTATGGACACCGACCATGTTTGGTCATGTCCAGGAAGTTGCTCGGCGTCGTCTCGACGATGCAACCCACATCGTGGCTTTCGAGCAGTTCAACCAGATCGGCGGGCGGCGTCGCCGGAAGGAGCACGGCCAGGCGCGATCCCTTCACGAAGCGTCCATAGTCCAGTACCTGACCAAGCGCGAGCCGAACACTCATGCGGTCGGCAGACCCTTTGGCTTCATACAGGATGTTTGTGGTGACATCCGCCAAATCGCTGTAGAGCGGCGCTGAGCCGACCGGAATGATCCTGTACCGCTTCACCTCGCGATCGTGACTTTCTAGGTACTGCTGGAAGCGGTCTACCAGTTGGACTTCCTTTTGGATGATTGGGCCGCTGACGACCTTCTCCACCTCGGCTGACTCAGCGTTGATGGCCTGAAGTGGCACGGCATCGACGGTCACCGCCATAACGGACGCGGCCTCTCCAGCGCCCGAAATCGTGCTGGTGGGCCCACCATCTTGAGCTACTGCGCCGACTGGCAGTAGACGGAACACGAAGACCTGCCGCGGCACACCGTCACTACCGGGTGCAGTCCGCACGATATAAGGGAGGTCGGGGTCGAGGCTGAATTGTCCGACGTACCTGTGGATGCGGATGCCGGAGCCGGGTTGATTGCCAACTGCAACAAAAAGCCGCAACGCATGGCCGTCGACGTCGTGTTCGGCGATAGCGCGATTGCCGCGCATCATCACCTGGTTGCCTATCTGGCCTTCACCGGTGTAGTAGAAGATCCGCTTCTCAGAGTCCCACCCGTGAAGTCATAGCCGTGGACAGCCGCTTTGGCGTGATCCGAGTAGACGAGCACGTTGGGCGTCGAGCTCGATCTCGAAATTCCGGCTTGGGGATTGCCGCCATATTGACCATGGATTTGTTCTCGGATGACGGTCTCGCCGGGTTGCAGGCTCCAAGCTGGCGCGGTCATGCCGCGATAGTAGGCGGGGCTAACGAAAACTCAGCTGAAAATGCCTGGCGCATTGCCAGAGCTTGCCTTACTACGTGCTTGGTCCCGCCCACTGGACGCAATCGCAGTAAACGGCGCGACCAGCGTCAACAGCCCATGCGGACGACGAAGCGACAGCTGGTACGTGCACAAAGAAGCGGGAGACTTAGGCAGAAGCGGACGAGCGGGACGTCGACCCCAACTCTGCCGCAGAGCGGTCAGGTGTTTCTGGTTGAGCGTCGTGGTTCCAAACCATGTTAAGGAACTCGTGGACTCGGCCCTGATCCACACTCCTACCCAGAGCGTCGTAAAACGCCATACGGAGACTTGGATCATCCGGAATCGGCACGTTGAGGGAGGGCATCTTCTCCGTCACGACGACGACAGTGTCGTGCTCGTCTGGGGGCGGGCTCTCCACGACACTGTCGAGCGATTCGACTAGCTTTCTCATGAGATAGTCGAAGAGATTGCCAGCCAGCTCAGGCATCGTCTCCCATTCCCAGATGCGCATAAATGCCATCTGTATGCTTCTAGTGGCGCGCTTTCACTGTACCACGCTTTGGTTCATGTAGCGGATGCTTGCCCCGGAAGTGAGATAGACGGACTTGATCCAGCCAACTAGGCATCGAAGCCATATAAGAATATATATCGGTATAAATGCGCTGAAGAACACATCCTCGGACGATGGGGCTTCTGGTTGCAATATGAGGAAGCCGAGGATAGTAGCCAAGAGGGCCGACCAGGTTATCCCCGCGCGGAAGTTTTTTACGGCGAAACCGCGCATCGCAAGTATTATGGTAATGCACACGAATACGGTTATTAATGCACCTCTTATAAACGTGAAACCAATACCTGTATCCTTAAAGGATTGCAGGTTTAACCCGAAACCTTGAGTTGCCAACGCTAGGGCCACGAAGGCCGACATTGCAAAGCTGGCCCATAGTGCCAATCTGGCGGTCAGGGGCGTACGTATCGCGGATGTAGGCTCTGCCCGCAGTGGAAGCAGCGAAGCTACGACGGCGGGACCTCCGGCAATAAGCGCAATCGCGCCGGTAGCCTGAAATTTACCTTGGGCATCTAGCAACCAGCCGTATTCTAGAGCAGCCATCAGGGCGAAAAGTATCACTGTCATAACCATTCCGATGATGGCGGTATAGCCTTGGCTACCAGGCGGTGCCTCGAAGCAGTCAACGAATATGTCGATCGGTTCTGGGTCTAAGCCGTCTCGCCCCGTTCGCGTCGGAACGTACATATGGCCTACAGGAGTCCCCGCTCCACTGAAAACGTGATTTTGGACGGATTTTTTATCATCCGGTCCCAGTGTGATGTTCTTAAGTATGTATCCGTCGGGGACTTCAAAGTGAAAGTGGTAACTAGCTGCGTACTGGTGCAAATCGCTCTTAAATAAGAATCGGTTCTGTCTCCAACCGAATGCTAGTCGCCAAGCGGCCACTTCGTCCCGGACACCCTCATGGTGGCGGAAACGGACTTCGTATTCGATTGCAACGACCTCTCCCAGAGTTGCTTCCAACTCGACGTACTGTATGTATCGGTCCTTCAGAACACGTGCAAGCCGCCAAGAGACATCGTGTAGGTAAGCTCTATCTCCTTGATCGGCAGTTGTGAGCAGTGCCGTAAGGATTCGTCCTGTAAAATCTTCGCCATCGCCAAAATTGAGTACGCTTATCGGCTCGTGCGAGCTTGATATAGTAAATCCCGAAAGTAGTTTATTCTTTTCCCGGAATGCGATTGGGATCACAAGACGACATTTTTCGCCGGGTGCTGGCAACGCATGACTTGGCAACACCGCATGCGCCAAATCTGTTGCAGTTGGGATTCGGATCTCATGTTTCACGCGCCGCGCGAGATGACTATGATGCGGGCTTAGCGTCTCCGTGAGTCGCCGATTCCATCTGTTTACCTCGCTCAAAATCACGATGGCAACCGCGTCCTGCAATCGTCGTTCGTTGCGTTCGGCTTGAGTATGCGTTTCCAACGGGTCAGCGTCGTTGACGCTAGAATTTGCTGCCTCTTTCGCATACCGCTTGCGACACTGCGCTCGGACGGCATCCAGCACGATCGAAACTGCCTCCCGTGATTGCTGCGGACCGGGCTCCTATGGGTCCGCCGGTTCGTGACCAGTATTCCGTATCCTTCAGCTTGGGTGGCAAGAGTGGGCAAGCTTGCCGTCCGATGACACCAGTGGGTGATGGTGCCCGAGTCCTCATGCTTTGACGGAGCGGCGATCCGGTATCGCCAATAGCCGTGGAGCCGCTGACACGTGGTCAGTGAAGGTGCGTGTCGCACCGGCTGCCTCAAGTGCGTCGAGTTGCAGCTACGGGTTCTGGTCGCTGGTCGATTCGATGCGTATCCGATAATCGCCACTACCGACCCGCCCCTTGTCTCATAGTCCCGTCCGACACCGGGTGTTCAGACAGGTTTTCAAGACAACGCCACACTCGGTAGGACCTGGATGCCAACTAGTGGCCCATAAGGTGCCGCAGTCGCAACAACCCATCGTCATCGAGCCCCGTCGCCAGTTCCGGGTTCCTCCTCGCGATCCGTGTCCGCGTTGCCATCCGAGTCCGTGACTGTCTCGTGGTCGTCATCGGCGACGTTATCGGTTCTAGACACAGAGCCCTGTTGCTTCTTGAGGATGTCGCCGATCCCGGTGCGACCGGACGTGGCTTCGCGGATCACCTTGGCCCAATGGGCTTGCTGGGTCTTGAGGCGCTCGGCGAGAGCTGTGAAAGAAGGCATGGGATCGCGTACCACCTTCGTCCACTGAGCCTGATGGTCTTTGAGGATGTCGGCGATTCCACGTAGACCGGGCACGGCGTCGCGAATCATCTTGGCCTGCTCTTCTTGCTGAACCTTCAGGACGTCGGCAAGAGCAGACACATCGGTCGCTTTGCGGATGGACTTCGCCCATTCGTCCTGCTGGTTCTTGAGGATGTCACCGAGGGCGGTGAAGGTGGGGATGGCGTCTCGGATGAGCTTGGCCCGCTTCTCGTCTTCTGCCTTGAGCATCTCAGCGAGGCCGGTAAACGTAGGCAGGGCGTCGCGGACCAATTTGACCTGGCTTTCTTGCTGGACCTTGAGTAGCTGCGCGATGTTGGACAGCTCGGTTTCGCCGAGGGGGGACCGCGTCGCTCGTCTTCTCCAGCGGTCACGCATCGAATCATCGGGTAGAGCTTCGGCTGCGTCCACAGCAATATCGAGGATGCGGCCCTCGGACGATACCCAGACCTGACCGAGAAGCCGCAGCACCTTCGTGTGCTCAAAGGCGACTAACGCGGTCCCCACGAACGCGATGTCGACTTCAGTGGTGACGGCGAATCGTGCTGTCCACCCCGCGTCGCCTCGGCGTGCGCCTTCAGTAAACGCCCATCCGTCTGCCTACTCGCGCGCCCCGATAATCTCGGCGGCTTCAACCTCCAACGGCGTTCAGTGGACTTACATGGGCCAACCGTTCAACAGCTTCGCTGCCGTCCCGACGCAGGGGTAGACCACTCCAAGGACGTGATCTCCGACGCGCTGCGCGCCGCTCAGGATCGTTGTTAGATCTGATCGGTTGTTCCGATGGATTGGAGGCTGTGGTGAATATTGACGATGACGCGGTCGGCTCCTCGGCCGCCAGACCTTCAATGTCGACAGACGACACCGAACTTTCTCCGTTGTCGGACACCGACACGGGCGCGGCTCCTGAAGAGACCGGTTCAGTTCTTGCATCCGCCGATACGGGTATCTTGCCGGGAAAGCCAGCTTCTGACGCTACGCCGTTGGCGTATGCCGAGGCTGAAGAGGAGCCGGTTGCCGATAAGCGGTCGTGGCGTTCGGTGGTCCGTTGGGCCGCGATAGTTATTTGTGTCGCTACTGCGACGTCCGGCGCGGTGATCGGGCTGGGTTTAAACCACAAGCACTCGATGCCGGGCACCTCGCCCACAGCTTTACCCATCGCTGTGCTCGACGGCGCTTACCACTTCACGTTCGATTTCGCAAAGGAGACGATTAACGGAGCGCCGGACCCGCGCCCTAGCAATGACGCCACCGACGCTTGGTACGTGTTCCGCTCAGCGTGTCGCCCAACGGGGTGCGTCGCGACAGGCCGCATGTTGGACGAAAATAACCACGCCGCGATGTCAGCAGATGGGCGCACCGTCGAAGCCAACTTTATTGGCAGCAATTGGCAGACCACGCCTCAACAGTTCCAAGTGCGGCACGAGCGGTGCCTCGGCACAGACGGGACGGTCGGCGCATCCGCTGACACCCAAAGCCTTTCGTGGTCAATGGAACCCGAACCAGACGGTGCCCTGCGAGTTGTCGAGACCGCGACCATTCTGACCCCGGACTGCGGCGACCAAGGACGGGTGATGCAAGTGTTGGGGATTGCGAGACGGACGGGTGATGTGCCACCCAGCGTTCCCGTGGATAACCCCATGACCGTGACGCCAAACAAGCCGAACCCAACGGTTACAGGGCCTACCCTTGACGGCACCTATCGCATGACCATCGATTTCGTTAACCAGACGGTGAACGGTCAAACAATTACCAACCCTCCAAAAAACAAGACTGTTTGGTTGGCGTTCCATTCCTTGTGTACAGCGGAGGGATGCGTAGCCACCGGCGTGACGCTGGATGCTGTTGACCACCAAAAGTCCATAGGGGCTGAATGGGTTCTTCGTTTCGTCGACGGCCATTGGCGGCAATCGCCTACCCTCCAGCCGCCCGGTCATTGCCCCACCGCGAATTCGACACTGTCGTGGTCATGGGATCCTCAACCCGACGGCACATTTCGAGGCGTCGGGACCCAAACCGCGTTGGCCAGCGAGTGCGGCGATCAAGGAGCGGCGTGGGCGACGCCGTTGGTAGCTACTCGGGTTGGTGATGTCCCGCCAGGCGTGGTCCTGGCCGATCCGACGTTGTTCACAGCAGGACGGTGACTCCTCCCTTTCATGTTTGCAATACTTGTGCATAACGTGAATTATCAACCGCCGCAGCAGGTCTCATGCCGGGCTAATAAGCGCGTCGTTCCCGGGACTCCCGTATCGGTTCATACACTGTCGAACGAGGAGAACGTGACGAATGACGCTTACTGCACGGTCGGTGACAGGGTGGTGGTCGGGGAACGCTGGCGCACGACCACCACGAATTCGGCGGTCGGCACCGTCAGGCGTATCTTCCGCTCCCAAATCGGAGGCACCTGGGCCGAAGTCCTCTTCGACGGCGCGACCGACAAGACTCCCTGTGCATAGTCCGCGACTGACGGCCGACGGCGCGGCCCAGGCAAGGCGATTGCCGAGCCGTGCGGCCAGGTGGGGCGCGGCGATGCCGACTATCGCCAATGCTGCCATTACGACCGCAAGCCGGTCGCCGGCTTGTCTGACGAGGCCACGACCTTCGCCGCAGAGGGCGATTCGAAACTGCCGGGGGGCTATCGAGGGGGATGTCAATCTCAAAATTCATCAACCCAAGCGGGATACCGTGCCAGAGCGAAAACGGGGTAGCTGCGAATGGCATATATGGGCGTTGGCCGAGCCATGCCGTTGCGGCGACCTCACTACCAGTTGATCTCTGCAGGCGTCTCGCTAGTGCTTAAGGGCCGTAACGAGACACATGGTTTTGAGACGAACTTCTGCGACATCGCCACCTGCGGAATCATCCGCCGCCTCGACGGGATTGATGCGTGTCGCAAATGTGCTCTATTTTGAGACACCGGAAGGCCGCAGTGAGTTACGACTGGTCGATGTCCCAAGGCGCACGATCGCGCTTGCCGGGATCATCCGTTCTACGCAACAGGTAATCGCCGAATGCGTTGCGTACGAACTCTTCCTGGGTCATCTGAGCGTCAGGCGCTAGCTGGACCAGGCCATCTCTCCACCCGAAGAGGTCGTTCCCATATGCGGTGGGATAGGCAGGAAGGTCGTATAAATGTCCAGCGGTCAATGCGAAATGCGGTCTTCCGTTAGGGCCGGTAGTCTCGCGCCATAAGTCGGCGCATGCAGATCCGGCATCTAGCGTGGCGGCGAAGGTTGCCGTAGCCTCGATGCGGTCGGCTGCCGTCCAGAGCTTTTGCAGCTCAGAGTCGTTGAGGCCGCGCTGTCTGGCTTTGCACTCCCCGACAATCCATTGTCCGTTGGAGAGAAGGATGACCACGTCGAGTTCGGCGACCACGTCCGCCGCACCGAGTTCGAGCAGCTCAACGCCAGGGTACGCGCCGAACACGGCATCCTGATCCAGAATTCGGCTGATGTGCCGGATCGCCAGCACACTCGGGAGCACATCATGCTCGACCGCCCTGAGCAGGATCTCGCTCGCGCGGTATTGATAGTCGATCTTCTGCGAGCCGAAGGGGGGGTCGATCGGAAGGCCACAGCCGTGACACTGCAACTCAGGTACCACATCTCCCAGCGGCCGCCATTGAATGTGCTTGCAGTTCCGACATGTGGCTCGTACGCCTCGGAGGATCAGGCGACGGCGCACCGCCCAGTCAATCCATACTGCTGTCTGCTTGGCGTTGAGCGCCTTGACGTTAAGTCCCAGAATTTCGCGGATCTTGTTGAAGTTGATGTGATCGATTTCGTCAACGTCGGGCGCACCCAAAGCCTCATCCAACCGCGACATCAAGACTTCGTACTTCTCAGATCCGGCGATGACGTCGCTGCCTTCGAGAAACTGGTTGAGGCGGCGCTTCACTAAACTCGCGTGGCCTCGCCTGACTAGCTGTTCGAGCAATTCAGTCACGCCCGGGTACGCAAACATCGAGAGATCGGCTTCAGCTGCGCGTATGAGGTTTTCGGCGGCCTTGCCCGGGGTGCTTATTCGTGCCTGCAAGGAGTGATCGAGTGCCAGCGCCCTGAGTACTTCCAGTCCTGCTGGTTGTCGGAGGGTTGCGAACTTGTCGAGTTCCCCGACGTGAACAATCTTGCCGTGGAGATACCCGGGTTCCTGCCACTGGGTTCGCCTCATGGTGGGGCTTGGAGGTAGACGCTTCTCCGATACGATGGCGGTAAGTGTCAGCCAGGTGGCTTCGCTACTTCCCAAGAAGTCTTGTCCGAGCGTTTCGATGTCTGTCGGCGAGAAGCTGGGCACCTTCGCTATTCCGTCCGCAAACTGTGCCATTTCCGTTGAAGCGACGCAGCAACCGTACACTTCGCCGACTACATCCCATGGGTCAACGGCCTCGAATCCCGTTCCTTCGCAGAGCTTTTGCAACTCGCCTCGCGACAGTGAGAACGACGTAACACCAAGGTTGTGACCGAAGCCGAAGAAGTGCTGCACCTGGGGTGTCTGATCGAGCGCGACGATGTCTTCGTGGGTGGAATCGGTCAGGGGTATAGCGAGCGGAAGCGCATTGGGATGGGCGAAGCGCGCCCGCAGGTTCCAAAGTAGAGTCAGGTCCCGAGTGCTGTCGGGCCCGTAAACGATAAGAACGTTGGGGCCATACCGGGCCAGTGCGGATGACTGTCCCCAGCTGAATCTAGATGTGGATGGCAATCCTTTGTTGTATCCGCCGATGACCCGGATGGGCAGCCGAACTGCCGTCAATTCAACTGCCGAGATCCATTGCAGATCGAGGATTCTGGAGATTAGGTCTTGTAGCGAGGGTTCTCCGTCTACTGATCTGATGTCCACTAGATCGCCAAACACTAAGTCGTCCCGGAGGCCCTCCCGCCTGTTTTGCTGTTGGTCCGGAACATCGGGTACGTCACCGAACAGCGCTACATAAGCCGGATACCACGCACTGCTCACTGCTACGCCACGACATGTTTGAACTCGGGGCCGATCCTTTAAATAAGCGACCTGGCGCAACAGCCATCGAGCAGCGTCGGCCCATCGGTCCGAGTAGCGCCGCTCAAGCTCATTTGGAAGGAGCGTGCGACACTCCAGCCCGTCGATATTGCTGCTGAGCAACACCGTTGCGACCCGATCATCTAGCTCGGCGGCATCTGGATCGAGCGGGACCAGCGGTGAAAACCCACCGCCCCATCGGGTGCAAAGCGTGTTGATTACATCTCGGAAATCTTGAACCGAGTCAGCTCGGACCACGACCGCCCTGATTCTGGGACGCAATTGGCGTCGCACCGAGTACACGCCGGTCAACAGATCCTCGGTCAGCAGTGGCCAAAGTTCCATGGGTGCCCACTCTGCCATCTGAGATACGTGCGTACTTCTGCTGTCGCCAGCTGGAGGCATGCGGGCTCCGGCCTCCGTGATCGGGCGCTGCTGATATGCCCCGAACCCGAAGGACCAGATACGACCTTCGGTTCCTCGGAGCGATTTTCTCCGCGGTTGCCGCTCTCGCAAGTGCTGGCGGCCGGCGGCCGGGGAGTGGGCGCGGCCAGGGTGGCTGGGCATGTCCGCAGCCAGCCATCCTTACGCATCTGGGCGTCGTAGGGCGGCAGCCGGACGATCCAACAGCCATTCATGCAGCGGAGCACACCGTCGATGCGGGGGTGAGTCAATCCCCCGCGCCAATTTGAGCACAACGGCGTGCTGCGGGAAGGCCAAAGTCCTCTGCAGGTCGGTTGGGTGCAAGAGCAATGTGTGCGGCAGGACGGCTGAGCCGCACCTAGTCGAGACGCCGATGGTCTTGGTCAGGTGCTGACGCCTCCCGACAAGCACGAGGAGGCGGTACCTGTGAACAAGGCGCTTAGCCTGGTGGCCATCTTCGCCATTGCAATATTGGCGAGCTGTTCGTCGTCGTCACCCGAATCGTCACCCACGACACTGAAGCGCCTGAAGGGAACCATGAATGACTGGGTTAATGCGGTCTGCACAACGAACGGCCCTCTGCCCGTGAAAAGGGGACGCATGCTCGGCAACAGCATGACCCAGCCGGTGGTCTGCCGTGGCGCTGCGCCGGGGGCCGGGAGCGAAATTCCGATCTACATCGGTACGTACCCTTCCGAACCTTCTCTGGAGAATGACCTGAACCCTTACATGACCGGCACGTATGCCGAAGGTAACACCGGCTCCGAGGTGGTCGTGTTCATAACGCTGCCCATTGCAGGAGCACCGGCGGTGTTTCAACCTCTCGAGAGCTACGGCTTCACGGTTCATCAATTGCGGAACCCACCGAGGGGGGTAAGTCCCCTGGGGTGGTGGGGTTTCGGAATCGGGGTGTGACGGTGCCGGGCCTTTGCCGGGTGTGTCGTTGCC
>NZ_MVIJ01000039.1 GCF_002086735.1 Mycobacterium scrofulaceum
GGAGCGTCATGCCGGCTAAGGCGAGTGTGGCCATTGTCGGGTCGGGCAATATCAGTACTGACCTGCTGTACAAGTTGTTGCGGTCCGACTGGTTGGAGCCGCGGTGGATGGTGGGGATCGACCCCGACAGTGAGGGTTTGGCGCGGGCCCGCAAGTTGGGGTTGCAGACCACCCATGAGGGGGTGGATTGGTTGTTGGCCCAGTCGGAGAGGCCCGATCTGGTGTTTGAGGCGACCAGCGCCTATGTGCATCGCGACGCCGCGCCGAAGTATGCGGCGGCGGGGATTCGGGCGATCGATTTGACGCCGGCGGCGGTGGGTCCGGCGGTGATCCCGCCGGCCAACCTCCGGCAGCACCTGGATGCCCCGAACGTCAACATGATCACCTGCGGGGGGCAGGCGACCATCCCGATCGTCTACGCGGTGAGTCGGGTGGTCGAGGTGCCCTATGCCGAGATCGTGGCGTCGGTGGCCTCGGTGTCGGCGGGTCCGGGCACCCGGGCCAACATTGATGAGTTCACCAAGACCACCAGCAAGGGCGTGGAAACCATCGGCGGGGCCAAGCGCGGCAAGGCGATCATCATCCTCAACCCCGCCGACCCGCCGATGATCATGCGCGACACCATCTTCTGCGCGATCCCCGAAGACGCCGACCGCGACGCGATCGCCAAGTCCATCCACGACGTGGTGGCCGAGGTGCAGACCTACGTGCCCGGGTATCGGCTGCTCAACGAGCCGCAGTTCGACGAGCCGTCGCTGCACTCCGGCGGGCAGGCGGTGGTGACCACCTTCGTCGAGGTCGAGGGCGCCGGTGATTACCTGCCCCCCTACGCGGGCAACCTGGACATCATGACCGCCGCGGCGACCAAGGTCGGCGAGGAGATCGCCAAGGAATCCCTGGCGGCGGCCCAAGGAGCGCAATCATGACCACCGACATTTTCTTCAACCCGATCTGGGATGTGCGGCTGACCGACACCTCGCTGCGCGACGGCTCTCACCACAAACGCCACCAGTTCACCACAGACGAGGTGGCTGCGATCGTGGCCGCCCTGGACGCCGCGGGGGTGCCGGTCATCGAGGTCACCCACGGTGACGGGCTGGGCGGGTCGAGCTTTAACTACGGCTTCTCCAAAACCCCCGAGCAGGAGCTGATCACGCTGGCCGCCCAGACCGCCAAGGAAGCCAAGATCGCCTTTTTGATGCTGCCCGGGGTGGGCACCAAAGAGGACATCAAGGCCGCCCAGAACAACGGCGGCTCGATCTGCCGGATCGCCACCCACTGCACCGAGGCCGACGTGTCGATCCAGCACTTCGGGCTGGCCCGCGAACTCGGCCTGGAAACCGTCGGGTTCTTGATGATGAGCCACACCATCTCCCCGGACAAGCTCGCACAACAGGCCCGCATCATGGCCGACGCGGGCTGCCAATGCGTCTACGTGGTCGACTCCGCGGGCGCGCTGGTCCTCGAAGGGGTCCGCGACCGGGTGGCCGCGCTGGTCGCCGAGCTCGGCGAGGACGCCCAGGTCGGCTTCCACGGCCATGAGAACCTCGGCCTGGGGGTGGCCAACAGCGTGGAGGCCGTGCGCGCGGGCGCCAAACAAATCGACGGCTCGTGCCGCCGCTTCGGCGCCGGAGCCGGCAACGCCCCCGTCGAGGCCCTGATCGGGGTGTTCGACAAGATCGGCGTCAAAACCGGCATCGACTTCTTCGACATCGCCGACGCCGCCGAAGAAGTCGTCGCCCCCACCATGCCCACCGAATGCCTACTCGACCGCAACGCCCTGATCATGGGCTACTCCGGGGTCTACTCCAGCTTCCTCAAACACGCCATCCGCCAATCCGAACGCTACGGCGTCCCCGCCCACCAACTCCTACACCGCGCCGGCCAACGCAAACTCATCGGCGGCCAAGAAGACCAACTCATCGACATCGCCCTCGAAATCAAACGCGAGCAAGAGAGCGGTTCGGCGGTCGCCAAGTAGCCCGCCTCCGCACGCACAGGCGGCGCAAAGGAACCGCGAGTAGCCTGGCGCGCATGAGCACGACAGACAAGACAGTCGGTCCTCGCCGGGGACGGTACGGCCTGCTCGCCGGGGGACTACTCACCGCCATCGCCGCGACGATGATCGCGCTGCCAACGGCCAACGCCGCTCCCCAGTGCAATCAGGACGTGGGTGCATCCATCAACTCGTACCTGCAGAGGCATCCGGACCTCCATGCGCAGCTGCAGGCCAGGTCCGAGGCGGAGGGTGGCGGTCCCAACGTGATCGACTACCTGAACCGGCATCCCGACGTACGCCAGCACCTCATCGACCTGTCCCACTCCTGCCCGCCCTAGCGAGCCGGCCTCGTCCTCGAACGTTGTACCCGACGCGCGGGAACGTTCGCCATTGACGAAAAAGTAGAACACGTTCTAGCGTCTATGCGTGTTCACTGATCCTCTCACCCACGCGATCGCCGAAGCCGAGAAGCTCGTCGCCGACGCGCCCTTCATCGAGACCGAAGCCGACCTGCTCGAAGGGCTGCAGTACCTGGCCGGCTGCATTTCGGCCTGTATCCACCTGGCGGTTGACTACGACCGTGACCACCCGTTCCTGCAGTCGGGAACCGGCCCGTTCACCAAGATGGGCCTGGACAATCCCGACACGCTCTACTTCGGTACCCGGGTGCACGCCGACCACGACTACGTGGTCACCGGCCGCCGCGGAACCACCACCGACCTGAGCTTTCAGCTGCTCGGCGGCGAATACACCGACGACAACGTGCCGGCCAGCCAGGCCGCCTTCGACGACCGCGAACTCGAGATCGCCGCCGACGGCAGCTTCGAGTGGCGGGTGCGGCCCACCAGCAACGGGCAGCTCGTCATCCGCGAGGTCTACGGCGACTGGTCCGCGCAGCGCGGCACGCTGGCAATCTCCCGGCTCGACACCGCCGGCACCGCCCCGCCGCCGTTGACACGCGACACCATCGAAAGGCGCTACGCCACAGCCGGGAAGCAACTCGTCAACCGGGTGAAGACCTGGCTGCAGTTTCCGCAGTGGTTTTATCTCGATCTTCCGGTCAACACGATGGTCGCGCCCCGGTTGACGCCGGGCGGCCTGGCGACCCAGTACTCGTCGGTCGGCCACTACGACCTGCGCCCCGATCAGGCACTGGTGATCACCATCCCGGTCTCCGACGCGCCCTACCTCGGCTTTCAACTGGGCAGCCTGTGGTACATCTCGCTGGACTACATCAACCACCAGACGTCGCTGAACAACACTCAGGCGCAAGCGGATCCGGACGGCATGGTGCGCATCGTCGTCGCCGACCAGAACCCGGGGGTGACCAACTGGGTTGAGACGCTGGGCCATCGGCGCGGCTTTCTGCAGTTCCGTTGGCAGCGGGTGTCGCGGGAGCTCACCGAGGCCGACGGTCCGGCGGTCGAGGTGGTCGACATTGACCAGGTGCCGGGCGCGCTGCCATATTTCGACCACAACAAGATCTCCGAGGACGACTGGCGCGCGCGAATCGCACTGCGCCACCAACAGATTCAAGCAAGGATGCTGGGATGACGAAGTTGCTCGACGGCAAGGTAGTGGTGATCAGCGGCGTAGGCCCGGGCCTGGGCACGACGCTGGCGCACCGATGCGCAAGGGAAGGCGCCGACCTGGTGCTGGCGGCCCGCACCCAGGAACGCCTGGACGACGTCGCCAAGCAGATTGCCGAGATCGGAGGCCGGGCGACGACGGTGCGCGCCGACATCACCGACGACGACCAGGTCAGCAACCTGGTGGCCGCCACGCTGGAGGCCTACGGCAAGGTCGATGTGCTCGTCAACAACGCGTTCCGGGTGCCGTCGCTGAAACCGTTCTCCGGCACCAGCTTCCAGCACATCCGCGACGCGATCGAGCTCAGTGCGCTGGGTGCGCTGCGTCTGATCCAGGGCTTCACCGATGCGCTTGCCGAGTCGAAGGGCTCGATCGTCAACGTCAATTCCATGGTGCTGCGGCACTCGCAGGCCAAGTACGGTGCCTACAAGATGGCCAAGTCGGCGCTGCTGGCGATGTCGCATTCGCTGGCCACCGAGCTCGGCGAGCAGGGAATCCGCGTGAATTCGGTTGCACCCGGCTATATCTGGGGCGAGACGCTGCAGGGTTACTTCAATCACCAGGCCGGCAAGTACGGCACCACGGCGGACCAGATCTACGCGGCCACCGCCGCGAACTCCGACCTGAAGCGGCTGCCCACCGAGGACGAGGTGGCTTCGGCGATCCTGTTCCTGGCCAGTGATCTGTCCAGCGGCATCACCGGGCAGACCCTCGACGTCAACTGCGGGGAGTACCACACCTGATGGCAGCGCGCACTGACGTCGGCACCGTCGAGGACCTGCACGCGTCGGCCACCAAGCTGGTCGGCCTCGACGATTTCGGCGTCGATGACGACAACTATCGCGAAGCCCTCGGGGTCTTGTTGGAGTCCTACCAGCGCGACGCGGGACTCACTGAGTTCGGCAGCAAGATGAATCGGTTCTTTCTGCGCGGTGCGCTGGTGGCCAGGCTGTTCTCGGAGTCCGCCTGGAAGCAATACCCGCAGCACGCCGACGTGAGCATCGAGCGGCCGATTTTCGTCACCGGCCTGCCGCGCACCGGCACCACGATTCTGCATCGCCTGCTGGGCGCGGACCCGGTGCACCAGGGCCTGCACCTGTGGCTCGCGGAGTTTCCGCAGCCGCGCCCGCCGCGGGACACCTGGGATTCCAATCCGTGGTACAGCCAGCTGAACGCGCAGTTCGAGAAGGCGCACGCCGAGAATCCTGAGTACACCGGCCTGCACTTCATGGCCGCCTACGAGCTGGAGGAGTGCTGGCAGCTGCTGCGGCAGTCGTTGCATTCGGTGTCCTACGAGACGCTTTCGCACCTGCCCACCTATTCGCAGTGGTTGTCGCGGCAGGACTGGACACCGTCGTATCGGCGGCACCGCCGCAACCTCCAGCTGATCGGCTTGAACGACGCCGACAAGCGGTGGGTGCTCAAGAATCCCAGTCACCTGTTTGCCCTGGACGCGTTGATGGCGACGTATCCAGACGCGTTGGTGATCCAGACCCACCGGCCGGTGGAAACCATCCTGGCGTCGATGTGCTCGCTGGCCCAGCACACCGCCGAGGGTTGGTCGACGACCTTCTCCGGCGCCCAGATCGGTGCTGACGCCATGGAGACCTGGTCGCGGGGGCTGCGACTGTTCAACACCGCACGCGCCAAGTACGACCCCGCCCAGTTCTGCGACGTCGACTATCACGACCTGATCGCCGATCCGCTCGGGACGGTCGCCGGTGTGTACCGCCGCTTCGGCATGGACCTGACCGACGAGGCGCGAAAGGCCATGGAGGACAGCCACGCCGAGAGCCAGACCGGCGCCCGCGCCCCGAAGCACAAGTACTCGCTGGCCGACTACGGGCTCACCGCCGAAGAGGTCAAGGAGCGCTTCGCCGGGCTGTAGATCAGTCGTCCTGGGGCGCCGGCTCGCCCAGATAACCCTCCGCGACCGCATGCTCGATGCTGTCCGTCAACTTGGGGCACGACCGGGTGCGCGCGGTGTCGCCACCGGAGTTGCGCACCTCGGTGAAGTGCGCGCAGCGCTGCCACGCCTCGGTGTTCCATTGCACCGCGGTGTGGCCGGGACCGAGCCGCCGCACGGTGACCGTGACGTGGCAGAAACGGCAGTCCACCGGCAGCAGCCCCGAGCTGAGGTAGCGTTCGCGGTCGGCGCGGCTGGCCTCGGCCACGGCGGCGGCGCGTTGCGGGTCGTTACTGAAATCCCTTGACTTCGACCATGATCCGCCGTTGCTATCCGAACTCGAGGGTCGCTCGTCGTGGTCGTGGTGGTCGCCGTGCAGCAACAGCATCGATCGAGCGAGCCGATCGACGTCAGGAACTGCCGGCTGATCGTCGGGCATGTCGGTCAGTGTTGCTCCGCGGGGACTTCTTCCGAATCCTTGGCCGCCTTCAGGTTCTCCTCGACCTCGGCGTTCCAGTACTCGTTGGCGCGGGTGGTGTCGACCTCGATCTCGAAGCGCTCCACCATCTCCGGCTGGATGTCGGCGACGTCGACGTAGAACTGTTGGTACCAGCGGCGCAGCTGGTACACGGCGCCGTCCTCCTCGACCAGCAGTGGGTTGTCGATGCGGGTCTTGTGCTTCCAGATTTCGACGTCCTGCAGGAAGCCCTTGCTGACGCCCTCGGTGAACACCCGCGACAGCTTCTCGGTCATCTTTTCGTCCATGCCCTTGGGCTTCTCGACGATGACGCCCCACTGCAGCACGAACGAGTTCTGGGTCACCGGGTAGTGGCAGTTGATCAGGATCGACTCGGCCTTGTAGCCGCCGTAGCTGTTGTGCAGCCAGTTGATCATGAACGACGGCCCGAAGTAGGACGCCTCCGAGTCCAGGTGCGCCTCGCCGTAGGAGGTGCCCAGGTCGTTGACGTCCGGCCGGCCCACGTTGTGCAGGTATTGCGACGCGATGTGGCCCTCGAAGACGTTCTTGAAGTACGTCGGCAAGCCGAAATGGATGTAGAAGAAGTGCGCCATGTCGGTGACGTTGTCGATGATGTCGCGGCAGTTCGACCCCTCGATGAGGATGCGATTCCACCGCCATTCGGTCCACTCGTCGCTGGCGGCTTCCGGGATGTCGGGAATCCGGACCGCGGGGTCGGGCGGATTCTGCTCGTGGTCGTGCCAGACGAACAGCAGGCCCCCGCGCACATCGGTCGCCCACGAGCGGGTGCGCGCCGTCTTGGGCGTGCGCTTGGCGTACGGCACCAGCTTGCAGCGGCCATCACCGCCCCAGCGCCAGTCGTGGAACGGGCAGGCCACCTCGTCACCCTTGATGGTGCCCTCCGACAGGTCACCACCCATGTGCCGGCAGTAGCCGTCCAGCACCTTGATGTCGCCGTGGGAGTCGGCGAAGACCACCAGCTTGGTGCCGAACGCCTCGATCGAGTGCGGCTTACCGTCCTGGAAATCCTTCGCGACGCCCAGGCAATGCCAGCCGCGGGCGTACCTCGTCGGCAATGCGCCGGGATCGATCTCCCGGATGCCGACCGCCTTGGTGTCGGTACTCACCTGTCACCTCCAACTCACTGGCCCTCTAACTAGAACACGTTACAGTTTTGCGGCGGGGGCGCGCAATGACGGCGCGTCTGGCTGCGGATACGCGCGGCGGCTGCGCGCTCGGGGTATATCTAGACGATGCCGCTGTTCGCTTTCGAGGGTCGTGCGCCGCGGGTCGATCCGACCGCGTTTGTAGCCCCGACCGCCACCCTGATCGGCGACGTCGTCGTCGAGGCCGGTGCCTCGGTGTGGTTCAACACCGTGTTGCGCGGCGATTATGGGCCCATCGTGGTGCGGGAGGGTGCGAACGTGCAGGACGGGTCCGTGCTGCACGCGCCGCCCGGGATCCCGGTCGACATCGGCCCGGGCGCCACCGTGGCGCACATGTGCTGCATTCACGGGGTGCACGTCGGTTCCGAGGCCCTGATCGCCAACCACGCCACGGTTCTCGACGGCGCGGTGATCGGCGCGCGCAGCCTGATCGCGGCCCACTCGCTGGTGACGGCGGGCACCCAGATCCCGGCCGGGATGCTGGCGGTCGGCGCGCCGGCGCAGATCAAGGGCCCGGTCGCGGGAACGGGCGCGGAGATGTGGATCAAGGTGAATCCGCAGGCCTACCGCGAACTGGCGCAGCGGCACTTGGCGGGCCTCGAGCCGCTCTAGACCTTGCGGGCCGTCGCGGCCGCGCGGTCCATCTCCCAGTACGCGCGCAGGGCGGTCATCTGACCCTCGTCGTTGGCCCGGTACGTGAACACGCCTTCCGCGGTCACCTGGTAGTCACCATGGGTGATGAGGATGTGTCCGACGTTGGCTTCCTCGTTGCCGCACTGGTAGGTGTCGCGGAAGACGAACTCGATTTTCGTGGTGGGGGCGATGGCCTTGTCCCAGAAGGCCGATATCGCGTCGCGGCCCCGGTGGCCCATGCCCTGCGGGTCGAACGGCGACGGGCCGATCGGGTCTTCCACGATGGCGTCGTCGGCGAACACCGCCAGCCACGCCTCCTTGTCCCGGGCCGTCACGGCCTCGCGGGAGCGCCGGCCGGCCTCGTGCGCGGGGTGTTCAGCCATCGCCGCCGACTTTTTCGGGCGTGGGCTTGTCCGCGCCGACCACCCACATGGAGTAGTACTGCGAGCCGCCGCCGTAGGCGTGCCCCAACGCCTTTCGTGCGTTGGGCACCTGGTGATCCCCGCCCTTGCCCATCACCTGAATGGCCGCCTCGGCGAACCGGATCAGGCCCGAGGCGCCGATCGGGTTCGACGACAGCACGCCGCCCGACGGATTGACCGGCAGCCGCCCGCCGATCGCCGTCTCCCCGGCTTCGGTGAGTTTCCAGCCCTCGCCCTCGGGCGCAAAGCCGAGGTTTTCCAACCACATCGGCTCGAACCAGGAGAACGGCACGTAGATCTCCGCGGCGTCGATCTCGTCGATCGGGCTGGTGATGCCTGCCGCCTTCCACAGCGCGGCGGCCGCGTCGCGCCCGGCCTGCGGGCTGACCTGGTCGCGGCCCGAGAATTGCAGCGGCTCGGTGCGCAGCGCGGTCGCGTGGATCCACGCCACCGGGTGTCCCTGCGCCAGGCGTGCGTCGGCGGCCTCCTCGTTGCCGATCACCACGGCCGCGGCACCGTCGGACGACGGGCAGGTCTCGTCGTAGCGGATCGGGTCCCAGAGCATCGGCGACTCCATCACCTTCTCGACGGTGATGTCGGGTTGGTGCAGGTGCGCCAACGGATTGCGGGCCCCGTTGAGCCGGTCCTTGACGGCGACCATGGCGCCGATGTTCAGCGGTGCCCCGGAGCGGCGGATGTAGGACCGCACGTGCGGGGCGAAATAGCCGCCCGCGCCGGCGCCCACCGGCTTGATGAAGGGAATCGGAATCGACAGCGCCCACATGGCGTTCGACTCCGACTGCTTCTCCCAGGCCATCGCCAGCACCCGCCGGTACTTGCCGGACTGCACGAGGCTGGCGGCCACCACCCCGGTCGACCCGCCGACCGAGCCGGCGGTGTGCACCCGGATCAGCGGCTTGCCGGTCGCTCCCACGGCGTCGGCCATGAACAGCTCCGGCATCATGACGCCCTCGAAGAAATCGGGCGCCTTGCCGACGACGACGGCGTCGATGTCGTCGAAGGTGGAACCGGAGTCGGCCAGCGCGCGGTCGATCGCCTCGCGCACCAGGCCGTTCATCGAGACATCTTGTCGCTTCGCGACGTACTTCGTCTGTCCGGTACCGAGTACCGCGGCGAGGTTCGGTCCTGCACCGGCCATCAGTTCTTTCCTTCCATGACCGCGACCAGGTTCTGTTGCAACGCGGGCCCGCTGGTGGCATGCGCGAGCACCCGCTCGGCCGACCCACTCCAGATGTGTTGCGCCGCAAACCCGATGCGCTCGAGGCCGGCGACGAACATCGGGTTGGCGGCCAGCGCGCCGCCGGACGGATTGACTTTGGTCGGCCCAGGTATCCGGATCGCTTCCTCGATGATCAGATGCTGATGGGTGAAGGGCGCGCAGATCTCGGCCACGTCGAGGTTGTGGGTGCTGCCCCCGGTGGCCGCGTGGGCCGCCGCCTTGGTCGACACGGATTCGATGAGGTCACGCGCGCCCAGCGACGGGGTTTCGATGCGGTGCTCGATCCCGGTGATCCAGGCGGGGTTTTCGCGCAGCTCGCGCGCCCGGTCGTCGGCCGCGAGCACGATGGCGGCCGCGCCGTCGGTGATGGGCGCGATGTCGTGACGCCGCAGCGGCTCGGCGAAGAACGGCCTTTCGAGCAACTCCGCGACGCTGATCGACGGCTCCACGGAATCCACCCGGCGGGCATTGGCGAAGGAGTCGAACGCGACCCGCGCCATCTGCTCTTCGGTCCACTTGCCGGTGTCGAGCCCGATGCGGGCCTGCAGCCCGGCCATCGAGACCGAATCCGGCCACAGCGGCGCGACGGTGTAGGGGTCGGTCTGCCGCGACAGGATCTGACGCAGGATCCCGGCCGAGGACTTGCCGAAGCCGTACACCAGCGCGGTGTCGACCTCGCCGGTCAGCAGCTTGATGTAGGCCTCGTAGAGGGCCCATGCCGCGTCCATCTCGACGTGCGATTCGTTGATCGGCGGGACGGCGCCGATCGAGTCTATCGCCGAGATGAACGAGAAGGCCCGTCCGGCAAGGTAATCGGATGACCCCGAGCACCAGAAGCCGATGTCGGCCTTGGTGATGCCGAGATCCTCGTAGAGCTCGGCGAAGCAGGGCATCAACATCTCGACGCCGTTGGTGGTGCCGTCGGTGCGGCGTACGTGTGGGGCGTGGGCGAAGCCGACGACCGCAACGTTGCGAGCGCTCATGTGGTAAGTAAGCCCTTTACAGGTGGTGCTTGTAGGTGTCGTAGTCGGCGTCGGGTTCCCCCGTCGGCCGGAAGTACTCGATGTTGTCGATGCCAAAGCCCCACTCCTCGCGGGGTTTCCACACCGCCTCCACGCGCATCCCCATCCGCACGTCGTGGGCGTCGATGTCGGCGACCAGGTGCAGGAAGGGGATGTCGGCCCCGTCGAGCAGCACGTAGGCCGCCACATAGGGCGGCTTGATGCGCTGGCCCTGGAACGGGATGTTGATGATCGCGAACGTCGTGACCGTGCCCTTGTCGGGCAGCTCGACGAACTCGGTGGTGGGCTGGCCGGTGGCCGGGTCCGCGCCGTGCGGCGGGAAGTAGACCTTGCCATTCTTGCCGGTGCGCGCCCCCAGCAGTTTGCCCTGTGCGATGGCGCGCAGGTAAGCGCTCTCCTCGTGGGATGCGGTGTGCTGGATCGTCAGCGAGATCGGCGTGACGACCATGGTCACCGGATCCTGTTCTCCGGCCGCCTGTTCGGACACGGGTTCGGCGTCCTCGCCGAGCTCGAAGTAGGCGATGTCGGTGATCGCGCCGACCGGCTCGTCGGCCCAGTGCACGTGCACCCGGGCGCCGCTCTTGATGGCACTCGGTTCGCCGGCGTCTACGGCGTGCATCAGCGTGGTGTCCGCACCGTCGAGCTTGATCAGCGCCCAGGCGAACGGGCGGTCCAGCGGTTGGCCCTCCAGCGGCTCGGGCTGCCACGTCCACGAGACGACGGTGCCGACGCTGGAGACCGGCACCATCTCGCCCAGCGGCTCGTAGGTGACCGGGTCGTATTCCGCCGGCGGTACGTGCACGCGGCCATCCGATCCGCGCACACCCAGGATGTGGCGCGCACGCAATGCGGTGAAGAACTTGCTTAGCGTGGGGCCGACCGAACGGGTGTAGTCGAAAGACAACGTCAGTGGCGCGGAGAGCGGTGGCTCAGGGTGATCCGTCAAGGTCGGGCTGCTCGAGCTGGCTGTCACGCCATCGAGTAGAACAGGTTCTAAGAACGGTTTCAACATCGGGTCGGCCGGAAGGGTCAGTGACTATGAAGCTGGGGTTGCAACTCGGGTATTGGGGCGCTCAGCCGCCGGAGAACCACGCGGAGCTCGTCGCCGCCGCCGAGGGAACCGGATTCGACGCCGTGTTCACCGCCGAGGCGTGGGGGTCGGACGCCTACACGCCGCTGGCCTGGCTGGGATCGTCGACGCACCGGCTGCGGCTGGGCACCTCTGTGATCCAGCTGTCCGCGCGCACCCCGACGGCAACCGCGATGGCGGCGCTGACGCTCGACCACCTGTCGGGGGGTCGGCACATTCTCGGGCTCGGCGTCTCCGGTCCGCAGGTGGTCGAGGGCTGGTACGGCCGGCCGTTCCCCAAGCCGCTGGCCCGCACCCGTGAATACATCGACATCATGCGGCAGGTGTGGGCGCGGGAGAAGCCGGTCACCAGCGACGGCCCGCACTATCCGCTGCCATTAAAGGAGGGGGCCGGGGGTCCGATCACGGGCCTGGGCAAGCCGCTCAAGCCCATCACCCACCCGCTGCGTCCCGACATCCCGATCATGCTGGGCGCCGAGGGCCCGAAGAACGTGGCGCTGGCCGCCGAAATCTGCGACGGCTGGCTGCCCATCTTCTACACGCCGCGGATGGCGGATACCTACAACGAATGGCTCGACGAGGGATTCGCGCGGCCCGGCGCGCGGCGCAGCCGCGAGGACTTCGAGATCTGCGCGACCGCGAACATCGTCATCACCGACGACCGCCCCGCCGCGTTCGCGGCGATGAAGCCCTACCTGGCCCTCTACATGGGCGGCATGGGCGCCGAGGACACCAATTTCCACGCCGACGTGTACCGCCGGATGGGCTACGCCGAGGTGGTCGACGACGTGACCAAGCTGTTCCGCAGCAACCAGAAGGATAAGGCCGCGTCGATCATCCCGGACGAGGTCGTCGACGACGCCGCGATCGTCGGCGACATCAACTACGTCCGTGAGCAGGTCAAGGTATGGGAGGCGGCGGGCGTCACCATGATGGTGGTCAACGGGCGTAACGAGGCGCAGATCAGGGAGCTCGCCACGCTCATCTGACCCGGTATTGCCCTACGAATAGAACACGTTCTAGATTGACCCGATGACAGCCTCGCAGCACACCATCGCGGGCACGGTACTGACGATGCCCGTGAAGATCCGCAAGGCAAATCAGCACATGGCGATGTTCTCGGTCGACGCCGACGCCGCGCAGCAGATGATCGACTACAGCGGTTTGCAGGTCTGCCGCTACCTGCCCGGGCGCGCCATGGTGGTGCTGATGCTGATGCACTACATCGACGGCGACCTCGGCCAGTATCACGAGTTCGGCACCAGCGTGATGGTCAACCCGCCCGGTTCGCGGGCCAGCGGACCGCGCGCCCTGCAGTCGGCCGGCGCCTTCATTCACCACCTTCCCGTCGACCAGGCGTTCACCCTGGAAGCCGGAACCAAGATCTGGGGCTACCCGAAGGTGATGGGCGACTTCACCGTTGCCGAAGGCCGCGAGTTCGGGTTCGAGCTCAGCATCGAGGGCCAACCCGTGATCGGCATGGAATTTCGCCGCGGCCTGCCGTTCCGGCTGACGCCGCGCCGGCAATCGCAACGCACCTACTCGCACCGCGACGGAGTCACGCGCGAAACCGCCTTCGAACACACCCTGGACGGCGTGCGCACCCGGTTCGGCGGAGTGCGCATTCGACTCGGCGACCATCCGTACTCCAAAGAGCTTGCGTCGCTGGGCCTCCCAAAGCGTGCCCTGGTGTCCAGCAGTGTTGATCACGTGCAAATGTCGTTCGGTGATGCCCAGGAGATCTCATGACCATGACGAAACCCGACGTCGACCTCACCGACGGGACTTTCTACGCCGGTGACTCTCGGCCCGTCTACAAGTGGATGCGCGAGAACGAGCCGGTCTTTCGGGACCGCAACGGATTAGCCGCCGCGTCGACCTATCAGGCGGTGATCGAGGCCGAACGCAACCCGGAGTTGTTCTCCAACGCCGGCGGCATCCGCCCCGACCAGCCGGGGGTCGAGATGATGATCGAGATGGACGATCCGCAACATCTGTTGCGGCGCAAGCTCGTCAACTCCGGCTTCACCCGCAAGCGCGTGAAAGACCTGGAATCCAAGATCGTTTCGCTGTGCGACACGCTGATCGACGCGGTGTGCGAACGCGGCGAGTGCGACTTCGTCTGGGACCTGGCGGCGCCCCTGCCGATGGCCGTCATCGGTGACATGCTCGGCGTGCGCCCGGAGGAGCGCACCATGTTCCTCAAGTGGTCCGACGACCTGGTCGGGGCGCTGAGTAGCACCGCGGCCGAAGCGGACGTCCAGGTCACCATGGACGCCTTCGCGGCCTACAGCCAATACATGATGGGGATGATCGAGGCCCGCAAGTCCGAACCCACCGACGACCTGGTCAGCGTGCTGGTGCACGCGGAGGTCGAGGGCTCCCGGCTCGAGGACCACCAGATCGTCACCGAGGTCCTGCTGCTGTTGATCGGCGGCGACGAGACCACGCGCCACACGCTGTCGGGCGGGACGCGGCAGTTGCTGCTGCATCCCGATCAGCACCGGCGCCTGGCGGCCGACCTGAGCCTGCTGCCCAACGCGATCGAAGAGATGCTGCGCTGGACGGCGCCGGTGAAGAACATGGCGCGCACCATCACCGCCGACACCGACTTCCACGGCGCCCAGCTGCGCCAGGGCGAGAAGATGATCCTGCTGTTCGAGTCGGCGAACTTCGACGAGAAGGTCTTCGACGACCCGGAAAGCTTCGACATCGAGCGCTACCCGAACAACCACCTCGCCTTCGGGTTCGGAACGCACTTCTGCCTCGGCAACCAGCTGGCCCGGCTGGAGCTGTCCATCATGCAGACGCGGCTGCTGCAACGCCTGCCGGACATGCGGCTGGCTTCGGACGCCGAGCTGCCGCTGCGGCCGGCCAACTTCGTGTCCGGGCTGGAGAAGATGCCGGTGGCGTTCACGCCGAGCGCGCCGCTGGGCTGACGGCGCGGCTCGTCACCGAGCGTGCACCTGTTGCGAGAAAACGGCGCAAAACTCGCGACAGTTTCACGCTCGGCGACGCCATGCGTCGGCCAGCCGCGCCAGGACGCCGCCCTGCGTGTCTTCCGACGTGACCCGAATGGTCATCCAGCCCAGGTCCTGCAGCGCTTCGAAGCGAGCGATATCCCTGCGGAATTGCCTGCGATCCAGCCGATGGTGATCCCCTTCGTACTCGAGGGCGATTCTGACGTCTTCCCACCCCAAGTCGACTACCGCGACAAGCTCGCCATGTTCGCCGTAGACGGGGATCTGGGTCTGCGGCGGAGGGTATCCGGCCCCGATGACCGTTAGTCGCAGCCACGTTTCCCGGGGTGACTGCGCACCGGCATCGACGAGCTCGAGCGCGCGCCTGGCCCGCCGGATGTTCCGGTGGCCTTTGTGGCGTTCCGCAATCAATTCGGCATCGGCGACCTTCAGGCGGGTTGCCCGAGCCAGGGCATCGAGCGCAGCGACGGCCTTCCCGACCGGATTGCGACAGGCTAGGTCGAATGCCGTGCGCGCCGGGGTCGTCACCGACATTCCCTGGATCGTCGTGCATTCGTCGTCTTCGATGCGATCAGCCCAAGTGCGGACATCTGTTGGCGCGTGGCGATTCTGGTGGATGAGTCGGCGGGTGCCTGCCCGTCGACCCATTTGGCGCCGTGTAGCGCCGCGGCCGAACGGCCGGCGATGACCCCGCGTCGGCGTGACCACAACCACGCCGCCTCGGCACGCACCACGGCGGTGATCTCGGCATCGCGGGGCACGTAGACGTCGCGGTGGATCGCCACGAACCTGCCGGTGCGCAAGGCGTACGGCGTCACCAGCCCGGACGCGACGGCCTCGCTGCCAAGAAATGGCTTTCCCATCCCGCGGAGTATGCCGAGGGGCACCGACGGGTCGCCCATCGTGAAGCCATTGCGAAAATCCGGTCGGAAATTCGCAACAGCTTCACGCTCGGCGCAAAGGAGGCGTTACTTGTTCTGGAAGTTGGGCTTGCGCTTCTCGGCGAACGCGCGCGGCCCTTCCTTGGCGTCCTCGGACAGGAACACCTTGATCCCGATCTGGGTGTCGATCTTGAAGGCCTCGTTCTCGTGCATGCCCTCGGTCTCGCGGATCGCCCGCAGGATCGCCTGCACGGCTAAAGGTCCGTTATTAGCGATCACCTCTGCGATCTCGAGCGCCTTGGACAGCGCCTGTCCGTCCGGCACCACATGCCCGACCAGGCCCATCTCCTTGGCCTCGGCGGCGGTGATGTGCCGGCCGGTCAGCAGCAGGTCGCAGGCGACCGTGTAGGGGATCTGCCGCACCAGGCGCACGGCCGACCCGCCCATCGGGTACAGGCTCCACTTCGCCTCCGAGATCCCGAACTTGGCGCTCTCGCCGGCGACGCGGATGTCGGTGCCCTGCAGGATTTCGGTGCCCCCGGCGATCGCGGGCCCTTCGACGGCCGCGATGAGGGGTTTGGTGAGCCTGCGGCCTTTGAGCAACGCGTCGATTCGCGACGGGTCGTAGCTGCCGTCCTTGAACGACTCACCCGGCGGCTTCTTGGTCGCCGCCTTGAGGTCCATGCCCGCGCAGAAGTAGCCACCGGCCCCGGTCAGGATGCAGCAGCGGATGTCGGGATCGTTGTCGACGCGGTCCCAGGCCTGCACCATGATTTCCATCATTTCGGTGCTCAGGGCGTTGCGGGCGTGCGGCCGGTTCAACGTGACGATCAGGGTGTGACCGCGCTGTTCGACGAGGGCGTCTTTTTCGGCGGGGCCCGCCTGTTCGTTTGCTGGAGCCTGAGCCACGGCTACCGCCTTTCCGTCGACGAGGGGCATGAGCTTGTCAAGAAATGTAACACGTTCTAATTTGGTGGCCGTGGCCCTGAATATTGCCGATCTCGCAGAGCACGCCATCGACGCTGTGCCGGACCGTGTCGCCCTGATCTGCGGCGACGAGAAGCTCACCTACGCCCAACTGGAGGAGAAGGCCAACCGCCTGGCCCATTACCTGATCGACCAGGGGGTGAAGAAGGACGACAAGGTCGGGCTGTACTGCCGAAACCGCATCGAGATCGTCATCGCGATGCTCGGCATCGTGAAGGCGGGCGCCATCCTGGTCAACGTCAACTACCGCTACGTCGAGGGCGAGCTGCGCTACCTGTTCGACAACTCCGACATGGTCGCGCTGGTCCACGAGCGCCAGTACTCCGACCGGGTGGCCAACGTGTTGCCGGACACCCCCAACGTCAAGACGATCCTGGTCATCGAGGACGGTTCGGACAACGACTACCAGCGCTACGGCGGGGTCGAGTTCTACTCGGCGATCGCGCAGGGCTCACCCGAACGCGACTTCGGCGACCGCAGCGAGGACGACATCTACCTGCTGTATACGGGTGGCACGACGGGCTTCCCCAAAGGCGTGATGTGGCGCCACGAGGACATCTACCGGGTGCTCTTCGGCGGAACCGATTTCGCGACAGGCCAATTCGTCGAGGACGAGTACGACCTGGCCAAGGCCGCCGCCGCCAACCCGCCGATGGTCCGCTACCCGATTCCGCCGATGATCCACGGCGCGACCCAGTCGGCCACCTGGATGTCGATCTTCTCCGGCCAAACCACGGTGCTCGCACCGGAATTCAATGCCGAAGACGTGTGGCGCACCATCCACGAGCACAAGGTGAACCTGCTGTTCTTCACCGGGGACGCGATGGCGCGGCCGCTGCTCGACGCGCTCGACACGGACCACGACTACGACCTGTCGTCGCTGTTCCTGCTCGCCAGCACCGCGGCGCTGTTCTCGCCGAGCATCAAGGAAAGGCTCCTCGAGCTGCTGCCGAACCGGGTCATCACCGACTCGATCGGATCCTCGGAGACCGGATTCGGTGGCACCAGCATCGTCGCGAAGGACGCGCCGCACGCGGGCGGCCCGCGCGTGACCATCGACCACCGCACCGTCGTGCTCGACGAAGAGGGCAACGAGGTCGAGCCCGGCTCCGGGGTGCGCGGCTTCATCGCCAAGAAGGGCAACATCCCGGTCGGTTATTACAAGGACGAGAAGAAGACCGCCGAGACGTTCAAGACCATCAACGGTGTCCGCTACGCGATCCCGGGCGACTGGGCGATCGTCGAGGAGGACGGCACCGTCACGATGCTGGGCCGCGGATCGGTGTCGATCAACAGCGGCGGGGAGAAGATCTACCCCGAGGAGGTCGAGGCGGCGCTCAAGGGCCACGCCGACGTCTTCGACGCTCTGGTGGTCGGTGTGCCCGACCCGCGTTACGGCCAGCACGTGGCGGCCGTCGTGCAGCCGCGGCCGGGTTCCCGGCCGACGCTGGCCGAACTGGACCGCTTCGTGCGGTCCGAGATCGCGGGATACAAAGTGCCGCGCAGCCTTTGGCTGGTGGACGAGGTCAAGCGTTCGCCGGCGGGCAAGCCGGACTACCGGTGGGCCAAGGAGCAGACCGAGGCGCGGCCCGCCGACGACGTGCACGCCGCTCACGCGACCGCTTGAGCGACTTCGTCAAGCGCAACCCGGCCGCCCCCGGCGGCTACTTCGCGTGGGAAGCCGCCGGGTTGCGCTGGCTGGCCGGCGTCGACGGGGGAGTGCCGTGCGCGCACGTCGTCTCCGTCGACGCGACGAGCCTGACCCTGGGGCGGCTCGATTCGGCCCCCCCGACGCCCGGGGCGGCGCACGATTTCGGCCGCAGGCTCGCCGTCACGCACGACGCCGGCGCGCCCGCGTTCGGCGCCGGGCCCGACGGGTGGGACGGCCCGGGTTTCTTCGGGCCGCTGTCGCAGCCGCTGCCGATGTCGCTGCGCCAACACGACCGCTGGGGCGAGTTTTACGCCGAGGAGCGGTTGGCGCCGATGGTCGACCTTGCGGGGGGCCGCCTCGATGCGGCCACCCGTGACGCGATCGATTCCGTCGCAGCGCGGTGCCGCGCCGGCGACCTCGACGACGGTGACCGGCCCGCGCGGCTGCACGGCGATCTGTGGGGCGGCAACGTGATGTGGACACCTGACGGGGTGGTGCTGATCGACCCGGCCGCGCACGCCGGCCACCGCGAAGGTGACCTGGCGATGCTCGCCCTGTTCGGCTGCCCGCACTACGACGATGTCATCGCGGGATATCAGCGAGTGCGGCCGCTGCGGCCCGGCTGGCGCAATCGGATCGGCCTGCATCAACTTTTTCCGCTGCTGGCTCATGTCGTGCTGTTCGGCGGCGGGCACGCGCAGCGGACGCACGCCTGCGCCCGGGCCGCACTGGCCCTCTGACGGCCCGTCTACTGTTGGATCTCGATGACCGTCGACGTGTGGATGCAACACCCGACTGCGCGGTTCCTGCGCAGCGACATGCTGGCATCCCTGCGCCGCTGGACCGGCGACTCCATACCGGACGCCGACGTCCCGATCGAGGCGAGCATCGCGACGATGGACGACGCCGACGTCCGCTTCGGCCTGCTCAGCGCCTGGCGGGGGCCCGGCGGCCAGGACCTGATCTCCAACGACGAGGTCGCCGGATGGATCAGCCTGCATCCGAAGCGGTTTGGCGGACTCGCCACCGTCGACCTCGATCGTCCGATGAAAGCGGTGCGCGAACTGCGGCGCCGCGTGCGAGACGGATTCCTGGGCCTGCGGGTGGTGCCGTGGTTGTGGAATGCGCCGCCCACCGACCGCCGCTACTACCCCCTGTTCGCCGAATGCGTCGAGCTGGGGGTCCCGTTTTGCACACAAGTGGGCCATACCGGCCCGCTGCGGCCCTCGGAGACCGGACGCCCGATCCCCTACATCGACCAGGTCGCCCTCGACTTTCCCGAGCTGGTGATCGTGTGCGGCCACGTCGGGTATCCGTGGACCGAGGAGATGGTCGCCGTCGCCCGCAAGCATGAGAACGTCTACATCGACACGTCGGCCTACACGCTGCACCGGCTGCCGCCGGAGCTGATCAGGTTCATGAAAACCGGTACGGGGCAACGCAAAGTCTTGTTCGGCAGCAATTACCCGATGATGACCCACGCGCACGCGCTGGCGGGCTTGGCGGAACTCGCCCTGGCCGACGAGGGCCGCCGAGACTTCTTGCACGGCAACGCCGAGCGCGTCTTCAGACTGGAGGCAAACCCGTGAACGGTGCCCAGGCCCTGATCAACACCCTGGTCGACGGTGGCGTCGACGTCTGTTTCGCCAACCCGGGCACCTCGGAGATGCACTTCGTGGCCGCGCTGGATACGGTGCCCCGAATGCGCGGCATCCTGGCCCTGTTCGAGGGTGTCGCCACCGGCGCAGCCGACGGCTACGCCCGCATCGCCGGCCGGCCGGCCGCGGTGCTGCTGCACCTGGGTCCCGGCCTGGGCAACGGCCTGGCGAACCTGCACAACGCCCGGCGCGCCCGGGTGCCGATGGTGGTGGTCGTCGGCGACCATGCCACCTATCACAAAAAGTACGATGCCCCACTGGAATCCGACATCGACGCCCTTGCCGGCACCGTCTCGGGATGGGTGCGTCGCACCGAACGCACCGCGGACGTCGGGACCGACGCGGCCGAGGCGATCGCCGCGAGCCAAGGGGGCTCGCAGGTGTCGACGCTGATCCTGCCGGCCGACGTGTCGTGGTCGGACGGGGCGCAGGCCGCCACGACGACGCCCGCGGAGCCCCCCGGGGCCGAGCCGCGGTTGGCCTTCGAGGTGATCGAAGTACTGCGCTCGGGCGAACCGACCGTGCTGATGATCGGCGGTGACGCCACCCGCGGTCCCGGGCTCGCCGCGGCCGCCCGGATCGCCCAGGCGACCGGGGCCAGGCTGTTGTGCGAGACCTTCCCGACCCGGCTGGAGCGCGGCGCCGGCGTTCCCGCCGTCGACCGGCTGGCCTATTTCGCCGAGGCCGCGACCGCGCAGCTGGACGGGGCCAAGCATCTGGTGCTGGCGGGCGCGAAGTCGCCGGTGTCCTTCTTCGCCTACCCGGGCATACCCAGCGACCTCGTCCCGGCCGGCTGTGAGGTGCATCTGCTCGCCGGGCACGGCGGCGCCGCCGAGGCGCTGGCCGCGGTGGCCGATGAGGTGGCGCCCGGGACCGTCGCGCCCGTCGCGGCCGCGGCGCGGCCGGGGCTGCCGGCGGGCGCCCTCACGTCCGCGACGGCGGCCGACGTGATCGGTGCGCTGCTCCCGGAGGGGGCGATCGTTGTGGACGAATCCAACACCTCAGGGGTGCTGCTCGCGCAGGCCACGGCGGGCGCACCGGCCCACGACTGGCTGACGCTGACCGGCGGCGCGATCGGCTACGGCATCCCGGCCGCCGTGGGCGCCGCGGTGGCCGCGCCCGACCGCCCGGTGCTCTGCCTGGAATCCGATGGGTCGGCGATGTACACGATCTCGGGGTTGTGGACCCAGGCGCGGGAAAACCTGAACGTGACCACCGTGATCTACGACAACAGCGCCTACGACATCCTGCGGATCGAATTGGCCCGAGTGGGCGCCGGATCGGCACCCGGTCCCAAGGCGCTGGAACTACTCGACTTATCCAGGCCCACAATGGATTTCGTGAGAATCAGCGAGGGTATGGGGGTGCCGGCCCGCCGCGTCGTCACCGCCGAGGACCTCGCCGATGCGCTGCGTCAGGCCCTGAGCGAACCCGGGCCGCACCTGATCGACGCCGTGGTGCCGTCAATAACGGGCTAGCCCGGGGAGCCGGGCGAGGACCCACTCCGACATCGTGTTCAGGACGTCGACGCCGGTCTCCAACACGCCGTCGTGCACCCTGGCCGCCAGAGCCACGCCCCACTGCCCGGACGCGGTGGGCACGATCCCGAACTGCCGCACCAGGTAGTCCCCATGCATCCCGGGCCCCCAACCGCCCTTCGCGGCAAAGCCTTTGGCGGCCAGCCCCCAGCGATGGCCGCTGGTGAGCCGCTTCATCAGGTCGATCACGTCGGCCGAGTCGGGGATAGACGGCAACTCGGCCGCGAACCGGGCCTGCCGCTGCAGCGTCCACTGCGTCTGGCCGAACGCGGTATAGCCACGCCGAAGCCGGCGCGATTCGACCACCGTGGCGGTGTCACCGCCCTCGGCGATAACGCCCTGCACCCGCCGTGCCGCCTCCCCGGGATCGCCCAGGTGAGACCACAATTGCTCCGACGCGCGGTTGTCGGATTCGGTGATGGCCTTGACGGCCAGGTCCTTGGCGTGCAGCCAGTCGCTGCGCAGCGCGGCGATCGCCAACGGCACCTTGATCGTCGACCACGCGACACCCGACCACCATCGGCCCAGGGAGTAGGTGCGATCCGGCCGTGCGATCGCGATGCCGACGTCCGCCGGGACGGCGGCCGACAATTGGTCGAAGCTCGCCTCGAGCGCGGTCTCCAGGGGTCGGGAAGTCATGCGTCGATCGGACCAACCATCGCGTCTCCTTCGATCCCGGCGCCCGGGTGCAATGTCGCATTATCTCCGAACGCCTCGACACGCGGTGCGATGTGGCCGGCGACGCGCCGCTAGCCCGGCGGCAACGGTGGCAGCGGCGGCGCCTCCGGCGGGGGAGGTTCCCACGGATCGGGTTCCGGTGTCTGCGGTGCCCACACCACAGGCAGTGGCCGCCGCAGGGGAGGCGGCGGGGGCACGGGATCCGCCGCGGCGCGACCGGCGCCAAACCCGAACGCGGCGGAGCCGACAGATCCGAGAAGGGCGAACGCGGCGAGCACCCTGCGAACGTTCATGAGCCGGCCGTTCCCCTGGCCGTTTGAGGCTCGATTCGCACGACCGGATCGTCGCACTCGAGACCCTGGGCCGCCAACTGGCGCTTGAGCACCTTGAAGGTCACCGTGCGCGGGAGTTCGGTGCTGACCCGGACGTAGGACGGCCACTGCTTGGGCCCGAGGTCGGACTGCCCGGCCAAGAAGGCGCGGAACTTCTCGATGTCGAACTCGGCCCCCGGCGCCAGCACCAGCGCGGCCATCACCTGGTCGCCGACCACCGGGTCCGGCACCGCGTATACGGCCACCTCGGTCACGTCCGGGTGCCGCAACAGCACCCGCTCGATCGGGGCGGCGCCCAGGTTCTCGCCGTCGACTCGCATCCAATCACCAAGCCGGCCGGCGAAATACGCATAACCGGCCTCGTCGCGGTAGGCGAGATCGCCGGTGTGGTACACCCCGCCCGCCATCCGCTCGGCCTCGGCGGTCTCGTCGTTGTAGTAGCCCTCGAAGCGGCCCGGCCCCGCGGTGTTCACCAACTCGCCGACCACTCCGGGCGCGCACGGTGCACCGGTGTCGGGGTCGACGATCTCGACGCCCTCGGGCAGCGGGCCCAAGGCACCGTCCGGGGTGTCGGGGGTGCGCGCGATCGCCACCCCGCCTTCGGTAGAACCGAATCCGTCCTGGACGACGCAGCCGAACCGGCGCGCGAATCGTTCGATATCGCGCGGGACGCCCTCGTTGCCGTAGACCGCCCGCAGCGGGTTGTCCGCGTCGTCCGGCCGCTCGGGCGTGGCGAGCACGTAGGACAGGGGCTTACCGACGTAGTTGGCGTAGGTGGCGCCGAAGCGGCGGACATCCACCAGGAAGTTGGAGGCGGAGAACCTGCGCCGCAACGCCAGTGAGCCCCGGCAGGCCACCGCCACCGCCCAGCCGACCAGCACGGCGTTGGAATGGAACAGCGGCATCGACACGTAGCAGACGTCGTCGCGGCCGAGGTCGAAGCGCTGGGTCATCGTCACGCCCGCGATCGCGACCTTGCCGTGGCTGCACTTCACTGCTTTGGGCTCACCACTGGTGCCCGAGGTGAAGATCAGCATGAAAAGGTCGGCCGCCGTTGCCGTTTGGAAACCTGGCTCGGCGTCGCGATGGGCGGCCACTTCTTCGGCCCACTCGGCGGAATCGACGTCCACGTGGTCGATGCCGCCCAGGGCGGTGGCCGAATTGGAGTCGGCGAGCACCACTTGGCAGTCGGCGTGGGCGATGTCGCGCGCCAGCGCGTCGCCGCGGCGCACCGGGTTGAGGCCCACCGGCACGATCCCGGACATCCCCGCCGCCGTCAGCATCGCCGAGAAGAACGGGGTGTTCTCCAAGAGCACGCCGACGTGCGGCGGCTTCGCCGGGTCGAGGCGGCCACGCAGCGCCGCCGCAATCGCGGCACCGTGGCGCAGGTGCTCCCGCCAGCTGGTGTGGGACTCTTCGAAGTAGACGCCCCGGTCGTCGATCTCAGCCAGCGGTACCAGCAATTTGGTTACCGTCGGGTCGGGCGGAAGCACGAAGTCAGGCAGGGGTTTCCGCCAGCTCACGGCCGATGCGACGCAGCTGACCGGTGGCGCCGCCCAACGCGAACTCGGCCTCCTTGGCCGCCAGGAAGTAGCGGTGCACCGGGTGATCGGTGTCGACGCCGACGCCGCCGTGCACGTGCACGATCGTGTGCGCCACGCGGTGCCCGGCGTCGGCGGCCCAGAACGCCGCGCTGGCCACGTCGATGTCGGCGGGCACGTCCTCGGAGACCTTCCAGGCCGCCTGGGTGAGGGTGAGCCGCAAGCCCTTGACGTCGATGTAGCCGTCGGCCAGCCGCTGCGACACCGCCTGGAAGCTGCCGATCGGACGATCGAACTGCTCGCGCTCGCGGGCGTATTCGGCGGTGAGCTGCAGCCCGCGTTCCAGCACTCCCAGCTGGAAGGCGCTGCGGCCCAACGCGGCAAGGGTGTCGAGCCAGACCACGACCTCGGGGCCACCGACCATGCGGGTGCCGTCCACTTCGGTGCCGTCCAGCGCGAGGTGACCGACGCTACCCAGGCCGGTCGTCGCCAGCGCGGTCACCGAAACGCCGGGATCACCGGCGGCGACCACGAAAACGGCGGTGCCGGAATCGGTCTCGGCCGGAACGAGGAAGGCGTCGGCGGCCGGCCCGAAGCCGACCTGGGTGCGGGTGCCGGTGAGGCGGTAGCCGTCGCCGGCCCGGGTGGCCTGCACCGGCCCCTCGCCCATCTCGCCCAGGAGCGCGACGGTGAGAATCTTCTCGCCGCTGACCGCCGGGGCGCCCCAATCCTGTTGCAGCTCCTCGGTGCCGAACCGCGCCAACGCTCCGGCGCCCAGCATCACCGATTCCAGGTAGGGCACGGCCGCCAGCTGGTGACCGAGCGCCACCAGGATGGCGACCTGCTCGAGCACCCCGAACCCATCGCCGCCCACCGCGGTGGCCGAGGCGCTGGACAGGATGCCGGCGTCGATCAGCTTGGCCCACAGGTCGCGGTCGAATCGTTGGTCGAGCTTGTCGAGCTCACGCTGGCGCTCGGGTGTGCACACCGAGTTCACGATCGTGTCGACGAGGCCGCCGAGATCGTTTGCCGCTTCGGTTGTCGAAAAGTCCATGGTTATTCGTCCTTAAGGGGAGTGGCTTCAGCGATACTCAGCGGTTTCGGGGCAGGCCCAGAGCGACCATGCCGATGATGTCGCGCTGTACTTCGTTGGTGCCACCACCGAAGGTCAGGATCAGGCAGGCGCGGTGCATTCGCTCCACCCGGCCGCGCAGCAGCGCGCCGGGCGAATCCTGTCGCAGCGTGGCCGCGGTCCCGAGCACCTCCATCAGCAGCCGGTAGGCCTCGGTGGCCAGCTCGGTGCCGTACACCTTGGCCGCCGACGCGTCGGCGGGCGACAGGGATTCGCTGTTCGACGATGCCAGCTCCCAGTTGATCAGCTTGAGCACCTCGGCCTTGGCGTGCACGCGCGCGAGGTTGATCTGCACCCACTCCGCGTCGATCAGCCGCGCCCCGCCGGCATCCTTGGTGTTCTGCGCCCACTCGCGAACCTCGCGCAGGGCCAAGAAGATCGGTTGCGGCGACACCAGGGCGACGCGCTCGTGGTTGAGCTGATTGGTCACCAGCTTCCAGCCACCGTTCTCCTCGCCGATCAGGTTCGTCACCGGGACTCGCACGTCGGAGTAATAGGTGGCGCTGGTGTCCACCCCGGCCATGGTGTGCACGGGCGTCCAGGAGAATCCCTCGGCGGTGGTCGGCACGACCAGCATCGAAATCCCGCGGTGCTTCTTGGCTTCCGGGTTGGTGCGCACGGCCAGCCAGACCCAGTCGGCATAGGCGATCAGGCTGGTCCACATCTTCTGGCCGTTGATGACGTAGTCGTCGCCGTCGCGCACCGCGGTGGTGCGCAGGTTGGCCAGGTCGGTGCCGGCGCCGGGCTCGGAGTAGCCGATGGAGAAGTGCAGTTCCCCGGCCGCGATCTTGGGCAGGAAGAACTTCTTCTGTTCATCGGTGCCGAACGCCATGATGGTCGGCGCCACGCTGTTGATCGTCAGGAACGGCACCGGGACACCGGCGATGGCCGCCTCGTCGGTGAAGATCAGCGAGTCCATCGGGGAGCGGTCCTGGCCGCCGTACTCCTTGGGCCAGTTCAGGGTGAGCCACCCGTCCTTGCCCATCTGCGCGACGGTGTCGCGGTACGCGGTACCGGTCCCGACCTCGCCGCCGCCCGAGGAGGTCAGCGCCTCGCGGCGCTCCGGCGTCATGAGCTTGGTGAAGTACGACCGCAGCTCGCGACGCAGCTCCTCCTGTTCAGGGGTGTAACTGATGCGCATTCCAGCCGTCCTTTGTTAACGTGACTCGCCTCGATTAGCCGACGTTACTCGGCCGCCGACTACCCGTTCGTCTTCCCGGTTGTAACACGTTCTAGTCTGAGTTTCCAGCGACCGTTTCCCAAGCGGTATCCGGGACCTATGGTGGTCCTACATACTGATGGGGCATGTCCTCAGGTGAAGACCAGGTGCAAGGAGGGTGCTGTGCGGGTGATCGTCGACCACGACCGGTGTGAAGGTAACGCTGTGTGCATGGGAATCGCGCCGGATATCTTCGACCTGGACGACGAGGATTACGCCGTCGTTAAGCTCGACCCGATCCCCGCCGACCAGGAGCACCTGGCCGAGCAGGCGATCGCCGAATGCCCGCGCGCGGCGCTGCTGCGCGGCGACTAATCCGGGCCCGAACTGCGCCACCAGAAACTAGAGGTATTCATAAATTGACTAGCAGCACGAACGCGACCGATCTGTCCGGAAAGGTCGCGGTGGTGACCGGTGCCGCCGCGGGGCTGGGGCGCGCCGAAGCTCTTGGCCTGGCCCGGCTCGGCGCCACGGTCGTCGTCAACGACATCGCCGCCGCGCTGGATGCCTCCGACGTCATCGACGAGATCAACTCGGCCGGCTCCAAGGCCGTGGCGGTCGCCGGCGACATCAGCGAGCGGGCCACCGCCGACGAGCTGGTCGCCCAGGCCGACGGCCTCGGGGGACTGGACGTCGTCGTCAACAACGCCGGGATCACGCGCGACCGGATGCTGTTCAACATGTCAGACGAGGAGTGGGACCTGGTCATCGCGGTGCACCTGCGCGGCCACTTTTTGCTGACCCGCAACGCGGCCACGTATTGGCGCTCCAAGGCGAAGGATTCCGGGGGAACCGTCTTCGGCCGCCTCGTCAACACCGCGTCCGAGGCCGGGCTGGTCGGCCCGGTGGGGCAGGCGAACTACGGCGCCGCCAAGGCCGGCATCATCTCGCTCACCCTGACGGCCGCGCGGGCGCTGGGCCGCTACGGCGTGTGTGCCAACGCGATCTGCCCCCGCGCCCGCACCGCTATGACGGCCGACGTCTTCGGTGCCGCACCGGATGTGGAGTCCGGCGGGATCGATCCGCTTTCGCCGGAGCATGTGGTCAACCTGGTCACGTTCTTGTCATCGCCGGCGGCCGCAGAAGTCAACGGCCAGGTCTTCATCGTTTACGGTCCGCAGGTGACACTGGTTGCGGCGCCGACCGCGGAGCACCGTTTCAGCGCCGCGGGACCCGCATGGGAGCCGGCGCAACTGAGCGCAACTCTGCAAGAGTACTTTGCTGGGCGGGATCCGGAGCGGAACTTTTCCGCGGTCGGACTGATGGAGCAATAACCGTGTGAGGTTACTTTCCGGGGGGGAATGAGCAGGTATAACCTGTTTCAGTTTGACACATGACAAGTGCGTCTGACCAGGTGAGTTATCGGTTCGGATAAAGAAATGTTGTTCGTTGACACCGTTAACTTCTTCTGGGTTAATATGATCCGGCTCACACCGGGCCGGGTAAGAACGCCGTCGACGCAAAGGCAGCACATAGACTTCGCCGCGAACAACCAAGGGGGGAAACCAAGTTGAGGGAGCAACTCGCGGTTCCCGCCCGCGCCGTCGGCGGGTTCTTCGAAATGATGATCGACACCGGCCGTGCGATTTTTCGCCGGCCGTTCCAGTTGAACGAGTTCCTGGAACAGACCTGGATGATCGCGCGGGTGTCGCTGGTCCCGACCCTGCTGGTGTCGATCCCGTTCACCGTGCTGGTGGCGTTCACCCTCAATATCCTGCTGCACGAGATCGGGGCCGCCGACTTGTCCGGCGCCGGAACGGCATTCGGCACCATCACCCAGCTGGGTCCGGTGGTGACCGTGCTCGTCGTGGCCGGTGCCGGAGCCACCGCGATCTGCGCCGACCTCGGCGCGCGGACGATCCGCGAGGAGATCGACGCGATGCGGGTGCTCGGGATCGACCCGGTCCACCGCCTGGTGGTTCCCCGGGTCCTGGCTTCCACCGTCGTCGCCCTCTTGCTGAACGGTTTGGTGTGCGCGATCGGCCTGTCCGGGGGTTACGTGTTCTCCGTCTTTCTGCAGGGCGTGAATCCGGGCGCGTTCATCAACGGGCTCACCGTCCTGACCGGGCTGCGCGAGTTGGTGCTCGCCGAGGTCAAGGCGCTACTGTTCGGCCTCATGGCCGGGCTGGTGGGCTGCTACCGGGGGCTGACGGTCAAGGGCGGACCCAAGGGCGTCGGCAACGCGGTCAACGAAACCGTGGTCTACGCGTTCATCTGTCTGTTCGTCATCAACGTCGTGATGACCGCCGTCGGCGTGCGGATCTCGGCGAAGTGAGCACTCGATGAGCTACGACGTCACCTACCGGTTGCGCAGCCTCGCCTCCCGGTTGCAGGAGCCGGTCGACGACTTCGGCGAGCAGGCGCTGTTCTACGGGCAGACCGTCCGCTACGTCCCCAACGCGCTCACCCGCTACCGCAAGGAGACGGTCCGGCTGATCGCCGAGATGACGATGGGTTCGGGCGCGCTCGTCATGATCGGCGGAACCGTCGGGGTTGCGGCCTTCCTGACACTGGCCTCCGGCGGTGTTGTCGCCGTGCAGGGGTACTCGTCGCTGGGCAACATCGGCATCGAAGCCCTGACCGGGTTCCTCTCGGCTTTCTTGAACGTCCGCATCATCGCGCCGGTGATCGCGGGCATCGCGCTGGCCGCCACCATCGGCGCCGGCGCCACCGCCCAGTTGGGGGCCATGCGGGTGTCCGAGGAGATCGACGCCGTCGAGTGCATGGCCGTGCACTCGGTGTCGTACCTGGTGTCGACCCGCCTGATCGCCGGCCTCATCGCGATCATCCCGCTGTACTCACTGTCGGTGCTGGCCGCCTTCTTCGCCGCCCGCTTCACCACGGTGTACATCAACGGGCAGTCGAAGGGCCTCTACGACCATTACTTCAATACCTTCCTGATTCCGACCGACCTGCTGTGGTCCTTCCTGCAGGCGATCGTCATGTCCATCGCGGTGATGCTCGTCCATACCTACTACGGCTACAACGCCAGCGGCGGACCGGTCGGCGTCGGGATCGCGGTCGGGCAGGCCGTGCGGACCTCGCTGATCGTCGTGGTCGTCATCACTTTGTTCATCTCACTCGCCGTCTACGGCGCGTCCGGTAACTTCAACCTCTCCGGGTAAGAGGACCGCTTACACGAACATGGCAGAGACACACACGCGACGTACCTCCGTCCGGCTGGCAGCCGCGGTGCTGGCCGGCCTGTTGGTGGCGTTCGCCGCCGTGACTTACCTTTCCTACACAGCGGCTTTCGCCTCGATCGACACCGTGACGGTCTCGTCTCCCCGAGCCGGGCTGGTGATGGAAACGGGTGCCAAGGTCAAATACCGCGGGATCCAAGTCGGCAAGGTCGAGACGATCGACTACTCGGGCGACCAGGCGCGGCTAACGCTGGGCATCAACAGCGACGAAATGCACTTCATCCCGTCGAACGCGACGGTGCACATCGCGGGGAACACCATCTTCGGCGCCAAGTCGGTCGAATTCCTTCCGCCGCAGAACCCTTCGCCGACCTCGCTGCGCCCGAACGCGCACGTCGCGGCCTCGGCGGTGCAGCTGGAAGTCAACACCCTGTTCCAGTCGCTGATCGACCTGCTGCACAAGATCGACCCGGTCGAACTCAATGGGACGCTGAGCGCGCTGTCGGAAGGTCTGCGCGGTCACGGTGACGACCTCGGCGGCACCTTGTCGGGGTTGAACACGCTGACGCGCCAAGCCAATCCGAAACTGCCTGCGCTGCAGGAGGATTTCCGTAAGGCGGCGATCGTCACCAACATCTACGCCGACGCCGCCCCGAATCTCAACACCGTCTTCGACAACCTGCCGACGATCAACAAGACCGTCGTCGACCAGCAGAACAACCTCAACGACACGCTGCTCGCCACCATCGGCCTGGCCAACAACGCCTACGAGACGTTGGAGCCGGCCGAACAGAACTTCATCGACGCGATCAACCGGCTGCGGGCCCCGCTGAAGGTGGCGGCGGACTATTCGCCGGAGTTCGGCTGCCTGTTCGCGGGCATCGAGCGCGGTATCAAGGAATTCGCCCCCCTGCTCGGCGTCCGCAAGGCCGGCCTGTTCACGTCGTCGAGCTTCGTGCTCGGCGCGCCGGCGTACACGTTCCCCGAGTCCCTGCCGGTCGTCAACGCCTCCGGCGGACCGAACTGCCGCGGGCTGCCCGACATTCCCACCAAACAGACGGGCGGGTCGTTCTATCGCGCCCCGTTCCTGGTGACCGACAACGCCAACATCCCCTACGAGCCGTTCACCGAACTGCAGTTCGACGCGCCCTCGACGCTGCAGTTCTTGTTCCACGGCGCCTTCGCGGAACGGGACGACTTCTGATGGCGGCCGGGGCTACGCCGACGCACCGCTCGATGATGATCAAGGTCAGCATCTTCGCGGTGGCCATGCTGCTCGTCTCGGCGGGACTGGTGGTGGTCTTCGGTGACTTCCGGTTCGGTCCCGAAAGCACTTACCACGCAACGTTTACCGATGTGTCTCGGTTGAAGCCGGGCCAGAAGGTCCGCATCGCGGGCGTGCCGGTCGGTGCGGTGTCCGGCGTGAAGCTCAATCCCGACAACACCATCGATGTGTCGTTCGGACTCGACAAGCGCTACAGGCTGTATTCCTCCACCCGTGCGGTGATCCGCTACGAGAACCTGGTCGGGGACCGGTATCTCGAGATCACCTCGGGGCCGGGCGAGCTGAGGAAGCTGCCGCCGGGCGCGACGATCAACGCCCAGCACACCCAGCCCGCGCTGGATCTCGATGCGCTGCTGGGGGGCCTGCGCCCGGTGCTCAAGGGCTTGGACGCCGATAAAATCAACACCATCAGCAGCGCCGTCATCGAGCTGCTCCAGGGCCAGGGCGGTGCGCTGTCCGACGTGTTGGCCAATACCAGCGCGTTCTCATCGGCGCTGGGCCAACGCGACCAACTCATCGGTGACGTGATCAACAACCTCAACACCGTGCTCAAGACCGTCGATGCGCGCAGCGCCCAGTTCTCGGCGAGTGTCGACCAGTTGCAGCAACTGATCAGCGGGCTGGCCAAGAACAAGGACGACATCGCGGGCGCCATTCCGCCGCTGGCCTCGACGACGACGGATCTGACCGAGCTGCTGAAGAATTCGCGCCGGCCGCTGCAGGGCGTCCTGGAGAACACCCGTCCGCTGGCGACCGAACTGGACAACCGCAAGGCCGAGGTCGACAACGACGTCGAGCAGCTGGGCGAGGATTACCTGCGGCTGGCGGCGCTGGGTGCCTACGGGTCGTTCTTCAACATCTACTTCTGCTCGGTGACGATCAAGATCAATGGCCCGGCGGGTGGTGACATCCTGCTGCCCCTCGGTGGGCAGGTGGATCCCAGCAAGGGGAGGTGCTCTTTTGCCAAGTAACGGAAAGCATGAGCGCGACCCGATGCGCACGGGCGTCTTCGGGGTGGTGCTCGTGGTGTGCGTCGTGCTCATCGCCTTCGGCTACGCGGGATTGCCGTTCTGGCCGCAGGGGAAGATCTACGACGCCTACTTCTCCGACGCCGGCGGTATCAATCCCGGCAACGCGGTATATGTCTCGGGCTTCAAGGTGGGCAAGGTGACGTCTGTCGGCCTGGCCGGAGACAGCGCCAAGATCAGCTTCAGCGTGGATCGCCATGTCGCCGTTGGCGATCAGTCGCTCGCTGCGATCCGCACCGACACCATCCTCGGTGAGCGCTCCATCGCGGTGAGCCCGGCCGGTAGCGGCAGGTCGACCACCATCCCGCTCAGCCGCACGACCACGCCGTACACGCTCGCCGGCGCTCTGGAGGATCTCGGCCAGAACGCCAACAACCTGAACAAGCCGCAGTTCGAGCAGGCGCTGAACGTCTTGACCGACACGCTGCATGACGCCACCCCCGAGCTGCGCGGTGCGCTCGACGGTGTGACGACGCTGTCGCGAACCCTCAACCGCCGGGACGAGGCGCTGCAAAGCCTGCTGGCGCATGCGAAGTCGGTGACAGGCGTGCTGTCCCAGCGGGCCGGCCAGGTCAACAAACTCATCGACGACGGCAACGAGTTGTTTGCCGCGCTCGATGAGCGGCGCGCCGCCCTCGGGCGGCTGATCTCGGGAATCCAGGGCCTGTCCGCGCAGATCTCCGGCTTCGTCGCCGACAACCGCAAGGAGTTCGGCCCGGCCCTGAGCAAGCTCAACGACGTGCTGAGCAATCTGAACGAGCGCCGCGACTACATCACCGAGGCCCTCAAACGGCTGCCCACCTACGCGACCGAGCTGGGCGAGGTCGTGGGCTCGGGACCGGGATTCAACGTCAACGTCTACGGTGTGATCCCCGCGCCGCTGCTGGCGACGATGTTCGACTTCTTCTACCAGCCCGGCAAGATGCCGGCCAGCCTCGCCGATTATCTGCGCGGCCTCATCCAGGAGCGCTGGATCATTAGGCCGAAGTCGCCATGATCCGACGGATCGCCGCCAGCCGCGGGCTGCGCTACACCACCGCCATCGCGCTCGTCGCGGTGTTGGTGGGTGGCGTTTATGTGCTGTCGTCGAGCGGCAATACGCGCAGCATCGTCGGCTACTTCACGTCCGCCGTCGGGCTCTATCCCGGTGACCAGGTTCGCGTCCTCGGCGTTCCGGTGGGTCAGGTCGACACGATCGAGCCGCGGCCCTCCGACGTCAGGATCACCATGTCGGTGTCCAAGGACGTGAAGATCCCCAAGGACGCGAAAGCCATCATCATGTCGCCTAACCTGGTGGCGGCGCGGTTCATTCAGTTGACCCCGGCATACACCGGGGGCGCGGTGCTGCCCGACGGCGGACGCATCGGCCTTGACCGGACCGGGGTTCCGGTGGAGTGGGACGAGGTCAAAGAATCACTGACGCAACTGGCCGTGCAGCTCGGTCCCACCACGGGATCGATGCAGGGGCCCTTGGGACGGGCGATCAACCAGGCCGCGGACACGTTCAACGGCAACGGCGAATCTTTCCACAACGCGTTGCGTGAACTCTCGCAAGCCGCTGGGCGGCTGGGCGATTCGCGCAGCGACATCTTCGGCACGGTCAAAAACCTTCAGGTTCTGGTCAACGCGCTGTCGGCCAGCAACGAACAAATCGTGCAGTTCGCCGGCAACGTCGCCTCGGTCTCCCAGGTGCTGGCCGACAGCTCGCGGCACCTCGACAACACCCTGGGCACGCTCAACAAGGCGCTCTCCGACGTCAGGGGCTTCCTGCACGAGAACAACTCGACGCTGATCGATACGGTCAACAACGTCAACGATCTGGCCAAGACCCTCAGCGACCAGAGCGACAACATCGAGCAGGTGCTGCACGTCGCGGGGCCCGGCATCGCCAACTTCTACAACATCTACGACCCCGCGCAGGGCACCCTCAACGGCCTGCTGTCGATTCCGGAGTTCGCCAACCCCGTGCAGTTCATCTGCGGGGGCTCTTTCGAGACCGCCGCCGGGCCACGCGCGCCCGACTATTACCGGCGTGCCGAGCTGTGCCGCGAGCGGTTGGGGCCGGTGCTGCGCCGGCTCACCGTGAACTATCCGCCGATCATGTTCCACCCGCTGAACACGATCACGGCGTACAAGGGTCAGATCATCTACGACACCCCGGAGACCCAGGCCAAGTCGGCGACGCCGGTCCCGGAGCTGACCTGGGTCCCGGCCAACGGCGCCAAGACGCCGCCCGCCGCCCAGAACCCTACGGACCTCCAGGCATTGCTGGTTCCGACCGCCCCGCAGGCGGGTCCGGCTCCCGGCCCCGCGCCGGCGTTGGGTAATGCCGGTCCGCCCCCCGGACCCGCCGCGGGGAGCGCCTTTGGGCCGCTACCCGGACCGGCGCCGGCGCAGGCGCCGCCGCCGCCCAACCAAGGGGGCGGCTGAGTGAACCGAATGTGGTTGCGCGGTGGTGCTTTAGCGGCGGGCACCGTGCTGCTGGCCGGCTGTCAGTACAACGGTCTGAACTCGCTGTCGATGCCCGGCACGGCGGGTCACGGCGGCGGCGCCTACTCGATCACCGTCGACCTGCCCGACGTGGCCACGCTGCCGCAGAACTCTCCGGTCATGGTCGACGACGTCACCGTCGGCAGCGTCTCGGGCATTCAGGCCGAGCAACGGCCCGACGGATCGTTCTACGCGGCAGTGAAATTGTCACTGGACAAGAACGTCACGTTGCCCGCCAACGCGACGGCGACGGTCGCCCAGACGTCGCTGCTGGGTTCGATGCACGTCGACCTGGCCCGCCCCAAAGGCAAGCCGGCCGTCGGCAAACTGACCGACGGGTCGAAGATCTCCGAGTCCAACACCGGGCGCTATCCCACCACCGAAGAGGTGCTGTCGGCCCTCGGCGTCGTGGTGAACAAGGGCAATGTGGGTGCCCTGGAAGAGATCACCGACGAGACCTATCAGGCCGTCGCGGGCAGGCAGGACCAGTTCGACGGCCTGATCCCCCGGCTGGCCGAACTAACGGCCGGGCTCAACCGGCAGGTCAACGACATCATCGACGCGGTCGACGGCTTGAACCGATTCTCGGCGAGCCTGGCGCGCGACAAGGACAACCTGGGCCGGGCGCTAGACACGCTGCCGGACGCGATCCGGGTCCTCAACAAGAACCGCGACCACATCGTCGAGGCGTTCGCCGCGCTCAAGAAGCTGGCCAACGTGACGTCGCATGTGCTGGCAAAGACCAAGGTGGACTTCGCCGCTGACCTCAAGGACCTGTACTCGGTGACCAAGGCGCTCGCCGACAACCGGAAGAACTTCGTCACGTCGCTGCAGCTCTTGTTGACATTTCCGTTCCCCAACTTCGGAATCAAGAACGCGGTCCGCGGTGACTATCTCAACGTGTTCACCACGTTCGACCTCACGCTGCGCCGCATCGGTGAAACGTTCTTCACCACGGCGTATTTCGACCCGAACATGGCTCACATGAACGAGATCCTCAATCCCCCCGACTTCTTGGTCGGGGAAATGGCCAACCTGTCCGGACAGGCCGCCGACCCGTTCAAGATTCCGCCCGGCACGGCTTCAGGACAGTAGGGGGCGGGCGCAGATGCACGACAGACTGACCAAGATCCAGCTGTGGATATTCGCGGTGATCACCGCCGTCACGTTGACCGTGATGGCGATCTTCTACCTGCGGCTGCCCGCGACGTTCGGGCTCGGCACCTACGCCGGGACCGCCGATTTCGTCGCCGGCGGCGGCCTGTACAAGAACGCCAACGTCACCTACCGTGGCGTCGCCGTGGGCCGGGTGGAATCGGTGGGGCTCAATCCCCATGGCGTCACGGCAGGAATGCGGCTGAACAGCGGCACCCCCATCCCGTCGAACGTCACCGCGACCGTCAAGAGCGTCTCGGCGGTCGGCGAGCAATACATCGACCTGGTGCCGCCGAGCACGCCGTCGGGGACCAAGCTGCGCAACGGATTCCGGATCGAGCAACAGAACACCCGGATCGGGCAGGACGTTGCCGAGCTGTTGAAACGGGCGGAGGCGCTGACCAACAGCCTGGGTGACACCCGCTTGCGCGAGGTGTTACATGAGACGTTCATCGCGGCCAACGGGTCGGGGCCCGAGCTGGCCCGGCTGTTCGAGTCGGCCCGCTTGCTGGTCGACGAGGCCAACGCCAACTACCCGGAAGTCTCCCAGCTCATCGACCAGGCCGGCCCGTTCCTGCAGTCGCAGATTCGCGCCGGGGCCGACATCAAGTCGCTGTCCGACGGGCTCGCGCGGTTCACTTCCGAGGTGCGCCAGGCCGATCCGCAACTTCGCGAGACCCTGGCCACGGCCCCCGGCGCGGCAGACGAGGCCAGCACCGCGTTCTCCGGCATCCGCCCGTCCTTCCCGACGCTGGCCGCCAGCCTGGCCAACCTGGGCCGGGTCGGCGTGATCTATCACAAGTCGATCGAGCAGCTGCTGGTGGTGCTGCCGGCGCTGTTCGCCGCGATCACCACGGCCGCCGGTGGCGCACCGCAGGACGAGGGCGCGAAGCTGGACTTCAAGCTGGACCTCAACGACCCACCGCCGTGCGCCGTCGGCTTCCTGCCCCCGCCGTTGATGCGCACGCCGGCCGACGAGACGGTGCGCGAGCTGCCGAGGGACATGTACTGCAAGGTGGCGCAGAACGATCCGAGCACCGTGCGGGGCGCGCGCAACTATCCGTGCCAGGAGTTCCCCGGCAAACGGGCGCCCACCGTTCAGCTCTGCCGGGACCCGAAGGGCTACGTTCCGATTGGCCGCAACCCGTGGCGCGGTCCGCCGGTGCCCTACGACACCCCGATGACCAATGGTCTGAACGTGTTGCCGCCCAACAAGTTCCCGTATATCCCGCCGGGTGCGGAGCCGGACCCGGGCACTCCCATTGTCGGGCCGCCGCCGCCCGGGGTGGTGCCGGGGCCGGGGCCGCTGCCGAACAAGCAGCCGGCATACGATCCGCCGCCGCCGAACGACAACGGGCCGCCGCCGCCGTTCACGTCGTGGCAGCCGCCCGGGGTTCCGCCGGTGCCGCCGCAGCTGCCGTATCCCAAGTGGCTGCCGCCGCCGGCGCCGCCGGAGGGGATCAATCCCCCGCCGGCGGGTCCGGGCCCGGAGAAGCCGTGGGGGCCGCCACCCGGTCCGCAGCCGCAGGCCAGCGGTCCGGCGTATGCCACCTACGACGAGAAGACCGGAGCATTCAGGGACCCGGCAGGCGGCACTGGTATTTTCGCGGCCGGTGCTAGCGGCGTGTCCAGCGCCGAGAATTGGGTGGACCTGATGCTTGATCCGAGGCCGATGTAGTGGCAGAAGAGCCAGCGACCAGTGCGCGCGTTCGTCGTCGGGCATCCCGGGCGGCCGGTCCCGCGATAGCCGAAGCGACGCGGGCCGCCACGGTGCAGGTCGACACCGCGCCGACGCGGCCGGCGCAGCCCGCCAAGACGCTGAAGTCGGTCAAGCCGCCGCCGCGGCGGCAGCCGAATCGCGCCCTGGTGGCGTGGATTTCGTTCGCCGCGATGTTGCTGGCCATCGGCGCACTGGCCGGTTGCCTGGCCGTGCTCGTCGTCCAGCAACGGCATGCGAACGCCCAACAGGCGCGCGACCAGCGCTTCGTCGACACCGCCACGCAGACGGTGGTCAACATGTTCAGTTACAAGCAGGACAACATCGACGAAAGCGTGAACCGGTTCTTCAACGGCACCAGCGGGCCGCTGCGCGCCATGCTCGGAGCCAACAACAACATCGAAAACCTCAAGGGCATCTTCCGCTCCACCGACGCGACGTCGGAAGCCGTCATCAACGGCGCCGCCCTGGAGGGCATCGACAACGTCACCGACAACGCGTCGGTGCTCGTTTCGGTGCGCGTCACGGTCGCCGACATCGACGGGGTGAACAAGCCTTCCATGCCCTACCGCCTGCGGGTCATCGTGCACGAGGACGAGCAGGGCCGGATGACGGGTTACGACCTGAAGTATCCCAACGGGGGCAATTGATGCGGTGGCGGCGCAGGCTGCTCGTCGTCGCGGGCTGCCTCCTGGCTTTGGTATTAATCGGGTTGTCCGCGGCGGGCGGCTGGGTCTACTGGGCACGGGTGCAGACGCGCGGGGAGGAGGCCGCCCGGGCGGTGCTGCCGGGCTTGGCTACCAAGGAGATTCCCGAGGTCTTCGCTTACGACTATCAGACGGTCGAACGCAGCCTCAGCGACGCGTACCCGTTGTTGACCCCGGACTATCGCCAGGAGTTCCGGAAAAGCGCCAACACACAGATCATTCCGGAGGCCAAGAAGCGGGAGGTGGTCGTCCAGGCCAGCGTCGTCGGCGTGGGAGTCATGTCCGCCAAGCGCGATTCGGCATCGGTGATGGTCTACATGAACCGGACTGTGACCGACAAGTCGCGGCAGCCGCTCTACGACGGCAGCAGGCTGCGGGTCGACTTCAAGAAGATCGGCAAACAGTGGCTGATCGCCTACATCACGCCGATCTAGTAAGTTCTAGTAGCACATCGCAATGCCGTTGCAGTACAACGGGTAACGTTGGATCGGGCTGGGCGGTGGCCCGGCCATCTGCAGCGAGAACGGCTGCTTCTTCATCTCCGGCTGCAGCCCACAGACGGCGCCGTGCAGGCTGGTGTGGGTGCCGCTCATGTTCTCGTCGCTGAACGCATAAGTGTCGGTGGATGGCGCGGTGCCGCCGCCGGGACACGAAACACCGTCCGTTTTCTCGACTTTGAAGGTCCACAGCATGCTGGACATTCGGGCCCTGCCGCTGAAGTTCTGCAACTTGTCCGCGGGGGTGATGCGTTCGGGCGTCGAGCTCACGATGTTCAGGGCGCAGTTCATCGCGAAGACGATCGGGTCGGAATAGTCGTTCATGTTGCGGGTTCCCGACGGCTGGTCGCACAGCGCCGTGACCGTCCACGTCACCCCGGAAACACCGGCCTCGTTGTAGTTGTAGTTGCCGTCCGGTGGCGGACCCACGGCGTGCGCCGGGTCGCCGGAGTCCAGCGCGATCCCGATGGCGACTGCCGAGAAGATGCCGGCGCCCGCGGCCAGCCCGCGACGGAGCTTCATCTGACCCCTCCCTCCACAACCCCTTGAGTATCACAGCGATTACGCGGCAACACCATGGGTTCAGGCGGCTTACTCGGCGTCCTGCGAACGCGGCTCCGCCAACGCCTCCAGGAACGACCGCGCCCACCGGTCGACGTCGTGCGCGAGGACCTGGCGCCGCATTGCCCGCATCCGGCGCCGGCCCTCCTCGACGGGCTGGGTGAGCGCGGCTTCGATCGCGTCCTTGACGCCGTCGAGGTCGTGCGGGTTGACCAGATACGCCTGCCGAAGCTCGGCGGCGGCACCGGTGAATTCGGACAGCACCAGCGCGCCGCCGAGGTCGCTGCGGCAGGCGACGTATTCCTTGGCCACCAGGTTCATGCCGTCGCGAAGCGGGGTGACCAGCATGACGTCGGCGGCCACGAAGAACGCGATCAACTCGTTGCGGGGGACCGGGCGGTGCAGGTAGTGCACCACCGGATGGCCGACCTCCGCGTATTCGCCGTTGATGTGGCCCACCTCGCGCTCGATGTCATTGCGCAGGATCTGGTAGCTCTCCACCCGTTCGCGGCTGGGCGTCGCGAGCTGCACCAGCACGGTGTCGTCGCGTTTCGCGCGCCCTTCGGCGAGCAGCTCCGAGAAGGCCTTCAGCCGCACGTCGATGCCCTTGGTGTAGTCGAGCCGGTCGACGCCGAGCAGCACCTTGCGGGGGCTGCCAAGCTCCGCACGGATCTCCCGGGCGCGCCGCCGAACGTCGCGGTCGCGGGCGGCGTGGTCGAGCGAGCCGGAGTCGATGGAGATCGGGAAGGCGCCCACCCGGACGACTCGCGACCCGAGATCGACCTCGCCGTACCGCGAGCGCACCCCGACCGAGCCGCGGGAGGTGTTGGCGCCGATCAGTCGCCGGGACAGGAACAGGAAGTTCTGGGCGCCCCCGGTCAGGTGGAAGCCGACCAGGTCGGCGCCGAGCAGTCCCTCGATGATCTCGGTGCGCCACGGCAACTGCATGAACAGTTCCACCGGGGGGAAGGGGATGTGCAGGAAGAAGCCGATGGTCAGGTCGGGCCGCAGCTCGCGCAACATCTTGGGGACCAGTTGCAGCTGGTAGTCCTGCACCCACACGGTCGCGCCGCGGGCGGCGGCGCGGGAGGTGGCCTCGGCGAAGCGCCGGTTGACCTCGACGTAGCGTTCCCACCATTCGCGGTGGTAGATCGGTTTGACGATGACGTCGTGATACAGGGGCCAGAGTGTGGCGTTCGAGAACCCCTCGTAGTACTGGGCGATGTCATCGGCGCTCAGCCGGACCGGGCGGAGCTCCAAGTCCTCCTGGACGATCGGCTCGTCATCGAAATCGACCTCTTCTTCGGCGACCCCCGCCCAACCGACCCACGCGCCGCGCCGGCGGCGCAGCAGCGGCTCCAGCGCCGTCACCAGCCCGCCCGGGCTGCGCTTCCACGACGTGGTTCCGTCGGGGAGCCGCTCCTGATCTACGGGCAGCCTGTTGGCGACCACCACGAAGTCGGAATGCCCCAACGTCGGCGTCTTCGAGTCGTGCCCGTTCCCGGGAGCCATCTACGCGTCGAGTTTTGCGGGCCCAATGCCGAGCATGGACAGGAAGACGCGGCACTCGTCGGCATCGGTCGCGTACGCCGCGACGACTCGCCTGGCCTGACTGGCGGTGCTGTCGGCGACCGGCTCGACGTCGCCGATCTCGCCAGGGTCAGATTTCGTAGCCATGACTTAACTGTAGGTGATGCACGATGGGCAGGTGAGTGAGGACTTGATGTTCGAGTTCCTCGACGTGATTGTGGAGCGGGACGGGGTGCGGGCGTTGGAAGGCCTGACGGCCGGCATTCCCGGGCGGGGCGTGACGGCCGTGTTCGGTCCGTCCGGATCGGGCAAATCGACCCTGCTTCGCTTGTGCAATCGCCTCGAGGTGCCGACGAGCGGCACGGTGTTGTTCCACGGGGAAGACGTCGCAGGCGTCGATCCGTTGTGGCTGCGGCGCCGGGTGGGCATGTGTTTCCAGCGTCCGACACCGTTCCCGGGGACGGTGGCCGACAACCTGCGCGCGGCCGATCCCGACGCGTCCGACACGCGGATGCGGGACACCCTGGCGAGGGTGGCGCTGACGGGGTCGTGGCTGGACCGCGACGCCACCGCGCTGTCGGGTGGAGAGGCGCAGCGCATGTGCCTGGCCCGCACGTTGATGGCCCAGCCGCAGGTGTTGCTGCTCGACGAGCCGACCTCGGCCGTCGACGCCGAAGCCGCCCGGGTGATCGAGCGGGCCGTGCGTGAGCTGGCCGCCGACGGCATCCCGGCGGTGTGGGTCACCCACGATGCCGCGCAGGTCGAGCGGGCCGCCGACAGGGTCCTGCGCATCGAACGGGGCCGCAGCCTGGGGCTCGGCCCGGTCGGGTCGGTGACGTGGTGAGCGGCCAGGTGGGCTGGGCGGGCCTGGCCGCGTCGCTGGTCCTGGTGGCGTTCGCGGCGGCGGTGTCGCTGTGGCAGCGGTTGGGGCTGCAGGGGCAGCTGGTGTGGGCGGCGGCCCGCGCCCTGGTGCAGTTGCTGCTCGTCGGCGGCGCACTGACGTTGCTGTTCGAACCCGGCCGCTCCGTGTGGTGGGCCTGGGCCTGGGTGGCCGGAATGGTGGCCTACGCGGGGGACCTCGCCCGTCGCCGGGCGCCGGAGGTGCCCCGGCTGGGGCCGCTGGCGGTCGCCGCGTTCGCCGCCGCGGCGGTCATCACCCTCGGCGTGATCTTCGGGCTGCGGGTGTTTCCCCTGCAGGCGCGGACATTGGTGCCGATCGCCGGGATGATGATCGGCAACTCGATGACCGCGACGGTGTTGGTGGCCCGGCGGCTGGTCGACGAGCTGCGCGACAAGCGCGACGAGGTGGAAGCCAGGCTCGCCCTGGGGCTCCCCTCCCGGCAGGCCGCCGCCCCCTACCTGCGGACCGCGTTGCGTTCGGCGATATCGCCGCAGATCGAGACGACCAAAGCCACCGGGCTGGTGTTCCTCCCGGGCGCCATGACGGGTCTCATCCTCGCCGGCGTCCACCCCGTGCAGGCCGTGCTGGTCCAGGCCGTGGTGATGTTCCTGATCCTGGGCTCGGTCGCGGCCACCACGGTCATCGTCGCGCTGGGACTCGTCCGCCTGGCCTTCACCCGCGACCACCGGCTGCTGCCGCTCGGCGGGCGGACGGGCGGCTCCGCCACCCACCGGTGACCCGCTTACACACTGACCGTAATGTGTAAAGACGTCGGACGTGAAAACGAGTGAGGTGGGCCGAATGACACTCTCCGAGCAAGCCGGTTCCCAGACGGGCAACGCCGATGCTGACGAGTTGGTGACCTACGAGACCCTCGACGAGGGCCGCATCGCGCGGATCTGGCTCAACCGGCCCGACGCCCACAACGCGCAAAGCCGCGGACTGCTGGTCCAGCTCGACGAGGCGTTTCTGCGCGCCGAGGCCGACGACACCGTGCGCGTGGTGATCCTGGCGGCGCGGGGGCGCAACTTCTCCGCGGGTCACGACCTGGGTTCGGAGCTGGCGATCGCCGAGCGCAGCCAGCTGCCGAGCTTCCGCATCAACGGCGGGACCCGCGATCCCATCGCGGAGAAGATCTACCTGCAGGAGTGGCACTACTTCTTCCAGAACACCTGCCGCTGGCGCGATTTGCGGAAGATCACCATCGCCCAGGTGCAGGGGAATGCGATCTCCGCGGGCCTGATGCTGATCTGGGCGTGCGACCTGATCGTGGCCGCCGACAACGCGAAGTTCAGCGATGTGGTTGCGGTGCGTCTCGGCATGCCGGGCGTCGAATATTACGCTCACCCTTGGGAATTCGGTCCCCGCAAGGCCAAAGAGCTGCTGCTCACCGGTGATGCGCTCGACGCCGACGAGGCCTACCGGCTCGGCATGGTGTCCAAGGTGTTCCCGGTCGACGAGCTGGCAGAAAAGACACTGGACTTCGCGCGGCGCATCGCCGACCGTCCCACGATGGCGGCGTTGCTGGTCAAGGACTCGGTCAACGCCGCTTCGGACGCAATGGGATTCACCGAGGCGTTGCGTCACGCGTTCCACATCCACGAGTTGGGGCATGCGCACTGGGCGGCCCACAACGAGAACAGGTACGCGGTCGGCCTGCCGCCCGATGTGGAGGACTGGCGCAACGCCAAGCCGACACAGGTGGCCCGCCGCGACACCCCGTAGTGCTGAGCGCTCGCTTGCGCCGGGTGTGACCCGCACCCGCTGCCGCGGCGAGTTCTTCCCGTGGTTCGATATCTAGAACCTGTTTCAGTTTGAGAGGGCGTCGCGTGCAGCTTTCTTTCGAAAACCGGACATATCTGGTCACCGGCGGTGGCAGCGGCATCGGCAAAGGCGTGGCCGCCGGGCTGGTCGCGGCCGGCGCCTCGGTGATGATCGCCGGCCGCAACCCCGACCGGCTGGCCGGGGCGGTCAGCGAGATCGAAGCGCTCGGGGGTCCCGGCTCGATTCGCTACGAGCCGACCGACGTCACCAACGAGGAGGAGGCCGCCCGCGCGGTCGACGCGGCGACGGCCTGGCACGGTCAACTCCACGGGGCGGTGCATTGTGCGGGTGGCTCGGAGACCATCGGGCCGATCACCCAGATCGACTCGGAAGGCTGGCGACGCACCGTCGACCTGAATGTCAACGGCACCATGTACGTGCTCAAGCACGTCGCCCGCGAGCTGGTCCGTGGCGGCGGCGGTTCGTTCGTGGGCATCTCGTCGATCGCGGCCAGCAACACCCACCGGTGGTTCGGCGCCTACGGGGTCAGCAAGTCGGCCGTCGACCACATGATGCAGTTGGCCGCCGACGAGCTCGGCCCGTCCTGGGTGCGCGTCAACAGCATTCGGCCCGGCCTGATCCGCACCGACCTGGTCGCGCCGGTGTTCGCCCTGCCGGAGGTGAGCGAGGACTACCGCGAGTGCACGCCGCTGCCGCGGCCCGGCGAGGTCGAGGACGTCGCCAACCTGGCAATGTTCCTGCTCAGCGACGCCGCCTGCTATATCACGGGGCAGGTCATCAACGTCGACGGCGGGCTCATGCTGCGGCGCGGTCCGGACTACTCGGCGATGCTGGAGCCGGCATTCGGCGCCGACGGGCTACGCGGAGTCGTCTGAAGACAGGCCGGCGTCTCGGTCGGCGAGCGTGGCCAGGGCCGACCAGTCCAGGTCGGCGCCACCCGTGGCGACCAGGGTGAGGAAGCGGTCGCGCAACAGGCTCGCCACCGGCAGGGGCACCTGCAGCTGCTCGGCGGCGGCGAGTGCCAGCCGAACGTCTTTGAGGCCAAGCTGGGCGGCGAACCCGGCTGGCTCGAATTCCCGGCGCGCGATCAACCCGCCGTAGGTCTGGTAGACGGGCGCCGCGAACAACGTCGACGTGAGGATGTCGACGTACTGCTGCCTGTCAACCCCGGCCTTGGCCACCAGCGCCACGGCCTCGCTGACGCTCTCGATGACCGAGGCGATCAGGAAGTTGCCGCTCAGCTTCACCAGGTTGGCGGTGTGCGGCTGTTCGGACACCACGAAGGTCCGCTGCCCGATCGCGTCGAACACCGGCGCCAATGGCTGCAGGGTTTGCGGCCGGCCCGCCGCGACCACGAAAAGCTTTGCGGCCGCAGCCGCTTCGGGCCTGCCGAACACCGGCGCCGCGGCGTACCCCTGACCGGCTTCGGCGTGCGCGGTCGCCAGGCGCTCCGAGAGGGCCACGCTGATGGTGCTCGACGACACGTGGGTGGCGCCCGCCGCCAGCGAAGCCACGAGGCCGTCGTCGCCGAAGGTCACGGCCTCGACGGCGGCGTCGTCGGCCAGCATGGTGAACACCACCTCGCCGGTGCACGCCTCGGCGACCGTTGCTGCGGCGGCGGCGCCCCGCTGGACCAGGTACGCCGCCCTGCCGGGCGAGCGGTTGTAGACGGTGAGGTGATGGCCCGCCTTCAACAGGTTCGCGGCCATCGCCTGGCCCATCTTCCCCAAGCCGATGAATCCGATGTCCATGCGTCCACTCTGCCTTGTTCGGGGCCGTCCTTTGCGATGATGGGCGCCTAACGACGCGACGAGCACGGGAGCAGCGATGAAGCGACTCGAAGGCAAGCGGATCCTGGTGACCGGCGCCGCATCGGGAATCGGCCAGGCGACCGCGCTGCGCCTCCTGGACGAGGGCGCGGCCGTGGTGGCCTCCGACGTCGCGCAGGAGGGCCTGCAGGCCACGCGGACCCGCGCGGGCCAGGCCGCGACCGCCGGCCGCCTCACCACCATGCCGATGGACGTGGGGAACGAGGATTCGGTGATCGACGGCGTGCGCCGGGCCGTCGAATCCCTCGGCGGTCTGGATTCGGTGGTGAACGCCGCCGGCATCCTGCGCGCCGCGCACACCCACCAGACCAGCCTGGAACTGTGGAACCAAATCGTCGGAGTCAACTTGACCGGGACGTTTCTCGTTGTACGCGAAGCACTTTCAACACTGCTGGCAAATCCGCGCAGTGCGATCGTCAACTTCAGTTCGACCTCGGCATCGTTCGCCCACCCCTACATGGCGGCTTACGCGGCGAGCAAGGGCGGCATCCAGGCCTTCACCCATTCGCTGGCGCTCGAATACGCGCGCGAGGGCCTGCGCGCGGTGTGCGTGGCGCCCGGCAGCATCAAGTCCGGCATCACCGATGCGACCGGCGGTTACATCCCGAAAGACGCGGACTGGGCGCTGTTTTCGAGATTGATGCCGATCCTGCCCACCACCGTGGAGTCAAGCGGCACCGGGATGGCCGACCCGTCCGTGGTGGCCGGGGTGATCGCCATGCTGGTCTCCGAGGACGGCGCTTTCATCACCGGGACCGAGATCCGCATCGACGGCGGAACGCACGCCTAGCCTGCAACCGTGCCGCGGGTCCAATGGCGGCGACCCGCGGCGCCCGGCTTCGCCGCGCTTGCGATCGCCGCGGGTCCAATGGCGGCGACCCGCGGCGCCCGGCTTCGCCGCGCTTGCGATCGCCGCTAGTTAACGCACGGCACGCCGCCGCCGTCGATCGGCTTGCCCTGATCCGGCGTCGGGTAGGTCGTGGTGGTGCCGTTGTAGTAGTACGTCTTGGCCTTGGTGGACGTCGTGGTCGTCGACGTGTCATCCGCGGTGCCGTCGTCGACCATCGAGACCGAGAAATTGGTGTCCACGGTCACTCGGATGTGTCCGGGCTGCACGCTGGGGTCGGGCCGACTGGGCGCGTCGAGGCCGAGCAGTTTGGCCACGTTGCCCGCGTCGGTCTGCGCGCCGACGCCGTACGCGACCGTGCTCGCGGTCGGTTCGCCCGAGTTGCGGTCGCGGGTCTGCCCCGTGGTGTAGCCGTGGTTCTGCAGGGCGCGCGACACCTCGGTCGCGAGACCGCTCGTGTTACCGGCATTGATCACATCGACGACGGTCGACGGGTTCGGTTTGGCGGCCGTGGTGGCCGGAGTCGTGGTCGGGGGCGAGGCGCCGATGGCCGCGGCCACCTCGGCTTTGATCGCGGCCGGATCGATGATGTTGACGTCCTGGCCGTCGATGTTGTCGTAGCGCACCACCGGCAACGTCCGGAATTCGACGTTCCCGCTGGACGCCAGCGAACCCAGCCGCTGGATCATCTCCTCGTCCCAACCGGCCGACAGCACGACGTCCTTGCGTGCCACCGCCATCAGGCTCTTGAGCTTGTCCAGGTTGGTGAAGGTGCCGGCGGCCTGCAGCTCCTGCATGACCGACGAAATGAAGGCCTGTTGCCGATGGGTGCGGTCCAGGTCCCCGTTTTCCAGCCCGTGGCGCTGGCGAACGAAAGCCAGGGCCTGCGCGGCGTCGAGTGTTTGCCGGCCGGCCGGGAAGTCGGCGCCGGAATACGAGTCGTAGACGGGATGGTTGAGGCAGACCTCCACCCCGCCCAGGGTTTGCGCCAGGTCGTAGAACCCGGCCAGGTTGACCTCGGCGAAATAGTCGATCGGCACGCCGGTCAGGTTTCGCACCGCGCGCAGGGTCGCCGCCCGGCCGGCCTCGCGCCCCTTGGTCTCGAGCTCTTTCTGGCTGCTGGCGCCCTGGTTGGCGAGTTTGTTCGCGACGTACTGCTTGGTGAGGCCGTACGCCTCCTTGATCTTGATGTGGTTGTATCCGGGGACCCCGGTGAAGGGCACCCAGTCGTCACGCGGAATCGAAAACGCGACGACCTTGTTGTCGGCGCTGACGTGCACCAGGATCAGCGTGTTGGTGTTGTAGCCGCCGTCGTCGGAATCGCCCGCATGCAGGTGCTTGAGGATCGACCAGGGCAGGTCGTTGCCGTCCTGATCTTTACGCGAGTCCAGGCCGATCAACAGGATGTTCATGTTGTCGCCGCTGGACCGCGGGTCGTCGGGCTGTAGGGCGTTCGAAACGGTGATCCCGCCCAGTGCCCCGTGCGCCACGTAGTACCCGGCCCCGGTCAGGCCGACCGCCGCGACGGAGACCAGCGCGCCCAGGGTGCGCGTCAGCCCTCTGCGAAAACGTGAGGGTCGACGGACGGCTCGATGGCGGCGATGGGCACCGCCCGAGCGGGCCATCACAAACCTCTGCCCACACCCAGCGCATCACCAGGCACCGCAACGGCGGTTTGCGGCGATGTCGCTTCGAGCATGGTGACAAGTATGCGTTAGCTTGCTGTGAAGCCCCCAATCGAGAAGGCCCTCCAGGCCGGCCCCGCCCGGCGCGCCGGGCCCCCGCGCGCGGCGGCGATATGCGCGTGACCAGCGTTTTCTGCGTTCGGTGTCGCGCCGTGGTCTCGACAACGTCACACCGGCGGGGAGATCGCCCCGAAGTCGTTACCGAGCCGACACCGCTACTAGCGGGCGTTGACGAGGTCTTCGCCCGAATCGTAGAAAACGGTGATGTTCGAGCCGGTGATGACCTCGGCCACGTACACACCGAGCGGTTCGACCTCGTAGTAGTAGTGAACGTTGCCCCGCGGGTCCACCGCCGTCGCGCACGACAGGCCCGGCGCCCCGCATCGTTGCTTGATGGGGACGGCGAGAACGGCGAGGAGCACCACCACAGCGATCCCGACGGTCATCGGAACTCTGCCGCGTGCCCGCCTCGTCGGCGTCGGATGCATCACCGTTGGAGTGTATGCGGCTGGCCCGCCCGGTTCGGCCGCACGCAGTAGGGTTTTGCAGCTATGGCCGTCGCAAACCCGGACCGGACACCGTCGCCGCAAACCCGGGTCGAGGTACTGGGCAACATCGGGCCCAACTGGTTCGCGTCCGTCATGGGCACCGGGATCGTCGCCATCGCCGGTGCCACCCTGCCCGTGCATGTGGTGGGCTTGCGCGCATTCGCCCAAGTGGTCTGGGTGATCGCCGCCGTCCTGCTGGTGGCGCTGATCCTGCTCGTCGGCGGGCACTGGTTGCGCCACCCCACCGTGGCGCGCACCCATGCGCGCAATCCGCAGATGGCGCACTTCTACGGCGCCGCGCCGATGGCGCTGATGACGGTCGGTGGGGGAGCGGTGCTGGTCGGACGGGACCTGATCGGTGGGCGCATCGCCGTCGATCTGGATTGGGTGTTGTGGACCGCCGGAACGCTGGGCGGCCTGTTCACCGCGGTGAGCATTCCGTTCCTGATGTTCACCCAGCACAACGTCGAGCCCGACGCGGCCTTTGGTGGTTGGCTGATGCCGGTGGTTCCGCCGATGGTGACCGCGGCCACGGGCGCCCTGCTGCTGCCGCACATGTCGGCGGGCACCGCGCGCGCGACCATGCTGTACGGCTGCTACGCGATGTTCGGGCTCTCGTTGCTGGCCTCGCTGAACATCATCGCGATGATCTGGGCGCGCCTGACCCTGTACGGCACGTCGGGCTCCGCGCGCGTGCCCACGCTGTGGATCGTGTTGGGACCGCTGGGCCAATCCATCACCGCCGCGGGGCTTTTGGGTGCCAGCGCCGGACTGGCCGTCGACCCTGAACTGGCCGAGGACTTGAATGCTTTCGCCGTCCTCTATGGGGTTCCGGTGTGGGGTTTCGCGGTGTTGTGGATCGCGTTGGCCACCGCGCTGACCGTGCGCACGCTGCGGCGCGGCATGCCGTTCGCGCTCACCTGGTGGAGCTTGACCTTCCCGGTCGGGACCTTCGTCACGGGGACCTCGCAGCTGGCGGGCCACACTCACCTGCCCGCGTTCCGGGTGGCGGCGGCGATCGCTTACGCAGGGCTGTTGTTCACCTGGTTGCTGGTGGCTGCCCGTACCGCGCGGGGGAGCCTGCGCGGCAACCTGCTCCGGCTGCCGCCGAGCGCGGCGCCCGTCAAGGCCAGCAAGGAACCGGTGACCTGAGCGGCGGAGGCCGGTGCCGCTGAGGTTTCGACTCCCGGGGCCCGTGGGTAGGCCATCCTGAGCCCGATCGGGGGGCGCAACGACGAGTGCCGCGGCGGACCGAGCGATTGCCGACCAAGCCGGGCGTCTGCCGCCGTCGAGCGCCGAACAGGGACAGCAAAAGCTCTACCAGGACCGGAGGTTTTAAGGATGCGTGCTGAGGAAGGCGACGAATCGGTCAAGGATTACGCCGCGGAGGGCGAGCAGACCCTCGGCAAGATCAAGGCGTCCCAACGAGCGGGGAATCGGCTCGGCGACGTCGCCAAGCGGTTCGCTCGGCTGTGGCGAGGCGATCACGCGCCGCGGAGCGAACGCGACCCGGGTTAGTCACGCGGGCGCCGGATATCGGTGCGCCCACGGGCTGGCTTCCTCGAGTTGGGCCGCCAGCCGCAGGAGGTCGCCGTCGGCGCCCAGCCGCCCCACCAACTGCACGCCGAGCGGAAGCCCGCTATCGGTCCAATGCAGGGGCACGCTGATCGCGGGGCGCCCGGTGATGTTGGCGAGTTGCGTGTAGGGCACCCATCCCAGGCTTTCCTGGACCAATTGGTCGAGAATCCCGCTGAGCGCCATGACTTTTCCCGCGCGCAGCCTGCTGGCGACGCGGGCCACGTGTTGCAGGGGCCGCGGTGTCGCGGTGGCGCCGACCCGCAGGGGCGGCGTGGCCAGCGTGGGGGTCAGCAGGCAATCGAAGGTCTGGTGGAACGAGGCCAGCGAGCGAATGTGATTGTTCCTGTTTTCCAACGCGAAGATGGGCGCCAGGACGCCGGCGGACCGGGCGAGTTCACTGACCGCCAGCGTGTCGGCCTCGAAATCACGGTCGCGTGCGCCGGTGCGGTGTCGGGCGTCGGCGACGTGGTGATAGAGCTGCGCGAACCAGATGGTCAGAAAGTCACGGGCCAACGCGTCGTCGTCGTACGGCGGCGGAACCTCCTCCACCCGATGTCCCAGATCGCCCAGCAGCGCCACCGCCCGTTCCACCGCGGCGATGGCCTCCCGGCCGGGATGCGGGTTGATCGCCGAGGACCACGAGTATCCGATCCGCAGCCCCTCCGGACGACGGTTGATGTGCTCGGCGAAAGTGCCTGACGGAAGGGCGACTTCGTAGGCGGCGTGCGGATCGCGGCCGATGACCGCGTCGCACAGGGCGGCGCTGTCGCGCACGGTGCGCGAAACGACGCCCTGGGTCACCATGCCGAACATCGGCTCGCCCGTCTGCGGGCCATAGGGTGACAGACCCCGGCTGAACTTGAGGCCGACGAGCCCGTTGCAGGCGGCGGGGATGCGGATCGATCCGCCGCCGTCGTTGGCGCCGGCCGCCGGAACGATTCCGGCCGCGACGGCGGCACCGGATCCTCCCGATGAGCCGCCCGGAGTGTGGTCGGTGTTCCACGGGTTGCGCGCCGGTCCCCAATAGTCCGATTCCGTGACGCCCTTGGCCCCGAACTCCGGGGTGTTGGTCATGCCGAAGATCACCAGCCCCGCGTCCAGGAACCGCTGGGTGACCAGGGCGTGCCGGTCGGCCACGTCGTTGGCCAGCGACCGGGAACCGCTCGCGGTCGGAAAGCCGCGATACTCCTGGGCAAGGTCCTTGATCAGGAAGGGCACGCCGGCGAACGGGCCGCTCAGGTTCGGGTCGGCGGCCCGCCGGTCGGCCACCTCGCCGAGGGGTCGGACGATCGCGTTCAGCCGCGGGTTCACCGCGTCCGCGCGTCGCCGCGCCAACGCGAGCAGTTCGGGCGGCGTGACCTGCTTGCGCTCGACCAGTCCGGCCAGCGCGGTCGCATCCAAGGACATGTACTCGTCAAGCCGCATCGTTTTCTCCTCGGGACGCCCCGCTGCATCGTATTGAAGCGGCTTAGTATCACCTGATGCCCATGGCAGTTGAATCGTTTTCGATCCAGGGGCCCGGCGGCGTGCGTATCGTCGCAGACCGCCTGGGCGATCCGCAGGCGCGGGCCGTGGTGTTCCTGCATGGCGGTGGGCAGACCCGCCGATCGTGGGGCAAGGCCGCTGCGGCCGTGGCGCAGCGCGGCTGGCAAGCGGTCACCGTCGACCTGCGTGGCCACGGCGAATCCGACTGGTCCGACGAGGGCGATTACCGCGTCGTCAGCTTCGCCGGTGACGTCCAGGAAGTGCTGGCCGCGCTGCCGCCGCAACCGGTGCTGGTTGGCGCGTCCTTGGGCGGCTTCACCTCGATGTTGCTCGCGGGTGAGCTCTCGCCGGGTATCGCCAGCGCGGTCGTGTTGGTGGACATCGTGCCGAACATGGACCAGTCCGGGGCCAACCGGATACACGCCTTCATGTCCGAGCGGGTGGAATCGGGGTTCGCCTCCCTCGACGAGGTCGCTGACGCGATCGCGGAGTACAACCCGCACCGGCCGCGCCCGACGGACCTCGACGGCCTGACGACGAACCTGCGCCGCCGGGGTGATCGCTGGTATTGGCACTGGGATCCCCAGTTCATCAGCGGGACCGCCGCGTTTCCCCCGTTCGAGGTCACCGACCCCGACCGCATGCACGCGGCCGTGGACGCGATCCTGCGCGCCGGCGTGCCGATGCTGCTGATCCGGGGTCAGATGAGCGATTTGGTCAGCCAGGATCGCGCCGACGAATTCCTGTCACGCTTCCCGCAGGTCGAATTCACCGACGTGCGCGGTGCCGGGCATATGGTCGCCGGCGACCGCAACGACGTCTTCGCCGACGCCATCCTCGGCTTCCTTGCCCGCCATGCCGATGGCTGACGCTCGGCATCTCGGATGAGCCGAACCGCATTGCGCGGCAAGTCATTCACTAAAAGTTCTGTCGCTCACGTCAATTCGGTCACGTGAGCCGGCGGCCGGGAACTTCGCGCCCAGGGGGCCGAAACGTGCGTGCGCTGTTAACATGCTGCCCGACACATGAAGAGAGGCGGCGTGGCCATGCGGTGGTTGCGAGGGTGGGGTCTGGTCGGTGCCGTGGTCGTCGCTTCGACGACGCTCGCGAGTCCGGCGCGAGCGGAGGCGGGCGTGACGCCGGGCATCAAGGTCGGAGACGACAACAACTCGTGCACAGCGGGATTCGCGGCCCAGGGCAGTGACGGCAGCTATTACCTGATGACCAGCGGCCACTGTGACGGGCACGACGGCTCATCGTGGACATACGGCAATGACGTCCCGCTCGGAAAGATCACCGCCAGCGAGAAGGAGGGTGATGCAAGGGACGCCGCGATCATCCTCTTGGACCCGAGCGTCGGAGTCCCCCTCGGGCATGTCGGCGGACGCTACGAGGTCCGGGATGTGTTGAACGCGGACCAGATTCGTGAGGGCATGCCCTTCTGCAAGGTAGGTGCGGTGACCGGTGAAACGTGTGGTTTCGTGAGACACGTGGACGGCGGCGTCGTGGAAGCCAGCGTGTTCAGCCTCAACGGTGACAGCGGCAGTCCTGGTTTCGTCAAGAACCCCGACGGCACCGTAAGTGCGGTAGGTCTGTTGACGTCCTCGCCCGACGGTGACGATTACACGACCGACTTCACGCTCGTCGACCCGGTGCTGGGCAAGTGGGGCCTTCGCGTTCTGCCTTGACGGGCAAGCACGCTCGGCCACGTTCACAGCGTTTGCAGCTCCCGGGTACCGGGTATCACGACCCGCGGTATTGGTGGGGGGCTCGCCCCGTTGACGAGGCCAATGAGTTGTGCAGTGCCACACCGGCGACACGAAGGAGAGCAGTAGTGAAGCATGGGATGGTCGTCGGTGTGGCGGGCGTGGCCGTAGTGGTCGCCGCGTGCGCCGGCTGTTCGAGCAACAAATCCAGCACGGGATCGTCGGGTTCGTCGGCGCCGTCCGCGGCGGGCCCGCAGGTCATCGTCGACGGTCAGGCTCAGAACGTCAGCGGCCAGGTCACCTGCACACCATCGGGTGACAACACCAACATCGGCATCGGTGACCCGACCGCCGGGGTTGGCGCCGTGGTCAGCACCGCGAACCCGCCCATCGTCCATTCGGTCGGACTGGGCACTGTCAACGGCATCACGCTCGGCTTTTCCGACGCCGCCCCCAACCAGGGCGGGAACGCCGGGGCCGCGGTGAACGGGAAGACCTACGCAATCAAGGGCACCGCGACAGGGCTCGACATGAGCAATCCGCAGCAACCGCAGCAGGTGACCAAGTCATTCGAGTTGGACGTGACCTGCCCGTAGCGCGGGCGGCCGACACCCAAGAGGGGACGCAGTTATGTCTATGAAACGTGTCGTCAGTGCGGCGGCTGTCGCGGCGGGCCTGAGCATCTCGGCGGTTACCTTGAACACCGGTTCGGCCTTCGCGGCTCCGCTCGACCCCCCGCCGCCCTGTCCCGGCTGTCATGGCGGCGGAGGCGGGGGCAACCCCGGCGGCCCCGGAGGGCAGCCGAGCGGCCCCGCTGGTGGGCCGGGCGGGCAAAACAACCCTCCCCAGGGCGGGCATGGGCAGACCCCGCCGCAGGGTGGGCCGAACAATGCGCCGCAGGGCGGGCCGGACAACGCGCCGCAGGGCGGGCCGGGCAACGCGCCGCAGGGCGGGCCGAACAACCCGCCGCAGGGTGGGCCGGACAACCCGCCGGAACCCAACGAGCACGGACAGTATCCCCAGCAGAACGGTCCGGACAACCAGCCGGGCGAGCACGGGCAGAACCCGCCGGGCGGACAATCCAACGCGCCCGCCAACGAGCACAACCCTCCGCCGCAAGGCAGGCAGGCCCTCAACCCGCCGAGCACCCAGCCCCCGCACCCGCCCTACGTTCCCCGCGGTACCTACGCCAGCGGCAACGCCCAGATAGGCGGGCCCGGCGACGCGCGTGCGGGCTTCAGCGTCGTGGCCCACGGCGCGCCGCCCCCCCCCCCCCCCCGCGGGGGCGGGGGGGGGGGCCGCGCCCCGCCCCGGCCCCCGCCGCCCCCCCGGG
>NZ_MVIJ01000003.1 GCF_002086735.1 Mycobacterium scrofulaceum
ATCCCGCCCGCCCCGGAATGTTCACGCATTGGGGAGCCGGGTTCAAATTCGGCGCTTCGTTGCTCGGCCTCCCCGTCGGTGACCACCCTGCCCGGCCGCCGCAAACCGCGTTCCCCGACGACCTGAAGCAGCCGATCCGTGAGGCCTATGTCGCCTCTGGGTTCATCGAGTCCTGAGAACGGAGAGCTGTAGTGGAGGTGCGCGAATTTCGCGCCAGCGTGCGGGCCTGGATCGACGAGGTCGGAGAGCCGTTGGTCCCCGCGATCGAAGACCAAAGTGTTGACGCCCAGCTGCACCATCAACGTCAAGTGCAGCGACTGCTGTTCGACGCCGGCTGGATGCGCTGGGGCTGGCCGACCCGGATCGGTGGCCTGGGGGGCTCGCCGATGCTGCGCGCCGTCCTCGGCGAGGAGCTCACCAGCCGAGCGCTGGTGCACACCACGTCCTGGTCGATGCACGAAGTGCTCGGGCCGGCGGTGGCCGAGTTCGGCCGGCCCGAACTGGTCGAGGAGATCTTCCCGCGGCTATTGCGGGGCGAGGAATTCTGGTGTCAGGGGTTCTCCGAGCCCGATGCGGGCAGCGACCTGGGATCGATGCGGACGACCGCGCGCCCGTGCGGCGACGGCTGGGTGATCAACGGCGAGAAGTTGTGGACCAGCTGGGCGCACCACGCCACCCGGTGCATCGTGTTGGCCAGAACCGGCAGCGCCGGATCGCGGGGTATCAGCGCTTTTCTGGTGGATATGGACACCCGGGGCGTGACCGCGAGCCCGCTGGAGACGATGGCCGGTGTCGACGAATTCTGCTCGACGTCGTTCGTCGACGTCGAGGTCCCCGCGCAGCGTCTGCTCGGTGAGCTGAACGCCGGCTGGCGGGTCGCACAGTTCATTTTGTCCTGTGAACGCGGCCCGATTTTCTGGCAGCGCGGCGCCTGGCTTGCCCACCATCTCGGTCTGCTCCTTGACGCCGCACGCGACGGGGCGTCCGCGTCGACCCTCGGCGAGGCCTACCAGCTGTTGTGGGCTTTTCGCGCCACCTCGAAGAACACACAGGACCGCATCGCTGCGGGTGATATGCCAGGACCCGAAGCCTCGGTGGACAAGATCATGATCGCTGCCGCTGATCAGGCCGTGTTCGACGCGGCGCGCGAGCTGCTGCGCGGCGACATGGAAACCGATGACACCGCGCGCAGCCGGGCGTGGCGCCGCGAGTGGGCGTATTCGCGCGCTGCCACCATCTACGGGGGCACCAGTGAAATACAGAAAGATATCGTGGCTACGCGGCTGCTCGGATTGCCGAGAAGCGCGTGAAGCAGGCTCACACCATCGATGCCGCCGAGCGGGAACTGATGGCGACGACCATCCGTGGACTGGCGGAGGAACTCGACGGGACCGAGCTTGCGCAGGCACTCGATGCGTTCGGGTTCGCCGACTTGCTCGCCGAGGCGCCCCGGGATGCGGTGTCGGCGCTGTTCACCGCGCTCGGTGGCGCCGGATCGATGTCGACGTCGCTGCAGGATGTGCTGCTGCGACCGTTGGCCGAACATCTGCCGGCCGCGGCGACGGGATACAACGTTGTCCTACCCGGCATCGGCGCCGATCTGGTCGGCGCGGCTGACGGCGAGCTGCTGGCGGTGCGCGGCCTGGTCATCGGAGCGCGGCCGGTGTTGAGGTATCTGGCGCCGATCGCGATCCGCGGTGAGCTGGTCTGGGTTGACCTGCAGGAGTCGTCGGGGGTCTCGACGCGGCGGATCGATGGTCTTGATCCGGCATTGCAGATGATCGAAGTCAGCGGCGTCGACGTGCTGTCCGAGGTGGTCCTGGCTGGGAAACAGGCCGTTGCAGCCTGGGATGCAGTGGCAACGGCAGGCCGGGTGGCGCTGGGCTACCAGATCATCGGGGCGGTCGGGCGGATGATCGAGCTTGCCATCGACCACGCCTGCAGCAGAGTGCAATTCGGCCGGCCTATCGGCTCCTTTCAGGCGGTAAGCACCCGGCTGGCCGACGCACACGTCGCTCGTGCGGGCGCCGCCGCGGCCCTCACGTCGGCCTGGGATGCCGATGATGCCGTTTTAGCGGGTCTGCTGGCGAAGTCGTTGGCGGGGCGTGCGGCCCGCATCGCCGCCACCCAGTGCCAGCAAGTCCTGGCCGGCATCGGCTTCACTGCCGAGCATCCCTTCCACCGCTTCTTGGCCCGTGCGCTGGTGCTGGATTCGGTGCTGGGCTCGGCCAGCGAACTGCCCTCGGTGATCGGTGCCCGTTTGATTTCGGCCGGGACGATTCCCCGGTTGGTAGAGCTGTGAGCGGCGGCGATCCGTCCTGCGCGGAAACGCATCCGGCCGTCATCGTCGACCGTCTCGGGTCGGTGGCGCGCGTGACGTTGTCCCGGCCGGAAAAGGCCAACGCCCTGGACGCCGAGATCACCGATGCACTGCTCGGGGCCGTCCTTGCGCTGCGTGATGAGCCAGACGTGCGCGCGATGGTGCTGACCGGCGAGGGCAGCGCATTCAGCGCCGGCGGGGACTTCAAGACCATCCGTGCCATGCGCGATGACCGCTCTCTGCGCGACACCGTGCTCGCCGCCCACCAAGAGCTGTTCTGGGCAATGACGCGCCTGCCGTTTCCCACCGTCGCCGCCGTCAACGGCGCCGCGGTCGGTGCTGGCGTCACGGTGGCGCTGCTGTGCGACCTGGTCGTGGTGGCCGAAGACTCCTTCCTCAGTGATCCGCGGGTTTCGCTAGGGCTGCTCGACGGTGCCGGCGGGTTGCTGCTGTGGCCGTTGCGCACGAGCCTGTCCGCCGCCAAGGAACATCTGCTCCTGGGCGACCGGGTCAGTGGCGCCGAAGCGCATCGCCTGGGGCTGGCGAACCGGGCGGTACCCGCAGCCGACGTGTTGCAGGAGGCGCTGCAGCTGGCCGATCGCCTCGCCGCGCTCCCGCAGCAGGCCGTCCGGCAGACGCGCCAGCTGCTGAATTTCCACATCGACCGGGTTGCCGCGTTACTGCCACATTGTGCCCGCGCGGAAAGCGAGTGCTTTGACACCGAGGAGCATCGCGTGCTGCTCGAGCGGCTGAGCGCACGCGCGGCAGCCAAGAACGCGAGGATCCCGTAATGGCTCGCGTCGCATTGGTCACGGGCGGCACCCGGGGGATAGGTCGTGCCATCACCGACCGGCTGACGCATGCCGGTGTCGCGGTGGCCGCGGCATATGCCCGCGACGACGTCGCCGCACACGCCGTGCGCGAGGAGGCTTCGCGGTGCGGGGCCACGGTGAGCCTGCATCAGGCCGATGTCGGGGAGCCGACATCCTGCCAGCGGCTGGTTGCCGACGTTCTCGAGCAGCACGGCCGGCTGGACTACTTGGTCAACAACGCCGGGATGGTCAACGAGCAACGGCTCAGCGAGGTCAGCTCCGAGGACTGGCAACGCCAGCTCGCGGTCAACCTGTCTGCGGCGTTTTACCTTAGCCAGGCCACGCTGGCGCACATGACCCAGCAGCGTTTCGGGCGGGTGGTCAACATCGGCTCGGTCACGGCACTGCTGGGCAGCCCGGTGCAGATCGCCTACGGCGCTGCCAAGGGCGGCATCGTCGGCCTGACCAGATCGTGTGCTCGGGCGGTCGCGCGCAAGGGCATCACCGTGAATTGCGTGATACCCGGCAGCTTCGATACCGATATGTCGGCCGAGCTGGCATACACCGACCGGGATGCGGTGACGTCGATGATCCCGGTCGGGCGCTGGGGCCGTCCCGAGGAGCTGGCGCACGCCGTCGCGTTTCTGCTCGACGACCTCGCTTCCTATGTCACCGGCGCCGTCCTGACCGTCGACGGCGGAATGAGCATGGGTGGATGAGCATGAACCGAACTCGACTCACCGCGAGTGACATCGTGGCGCCGCCGGTGGCCCCGGAGCGCCTCGCCGAATACCGCCGCTTCGGCTACATCAGCGACCAGACGATTTCTGCGTCGGTCGTCCGCGCCGCCCGTCAGTGGGGCTCACAGCCGGCCCTCGCCGAAGGCGGCCATCAGCTGACGTACCAGGAGCTGCTCGAGGTGGTCGAACGTGCTGCCGCGTGGCTGACCGGGGCGGGTATCGGGTCCGGCGACGTCGTCTGCTGGCAGACGCCGAACTGGTGGGAAGCTCACGTGCTGGGTCTGGCGGTCTGGCATGCCGGGGCGGTGAGCTGCCCGGTCGCCCCGTTCTACCGGGAACACGAGCTGCGCCAGGTCATCGAAGAGGTGCGGCCGGCCGCTGTGGTGACCGCCGAGGCATTTCGTGGATTCGCCCACGCCGACGCGTTCGACGACCTGCTTGCGGCGACCGGTCTCGGCGACGTTGCCCGAATCGTGCTGCGGGGGACCCGGCCGGGCTGGGCGCCGTTCGACGCGGTCGTCTCGCACGGGCGCCGCCAGAAATCCGCCACGGTCGGACCCGATGATCCGTGCCTGATCCTCTTCACTTCGGGCACGACGTCGGGTGCTAAGGCCGCGGTGCACTCGTCGCGCACGTTGCTGGCCGAAACCCGCCAGCTCGTTGATGCGTGGGGCCTGTCCTGGGAGGACGTCGCCTACATGGCCGCCCCGCTGCAGCACATCACCGGCGTGCTCAACGCAATGACCATCCCGTTGCTGGTCGGCGCCTCCGCGGTGCTGGCCGACCGTTGGGAACCTGACGTCGCGGTGGCCGACATCATGCGCCACCGGGTGACGTATTCGGCGGGGGCAACGGTTTTCCTGCAGGAATTGACCGACGCCGCTCGCGCCGCCCGCGTGCACCTGCCGCTGCGGATGTTCGCCTGCGGCGGGGCGGCGGTGCCGCGCGCGGTCATGGAACGCAGTGAAGAGCAGGGGATTCCGGCCGCCCGGGTGTACGGCATGACCGAACTTCCGACCGTGACGGTGATGAACCGCGCGTATCCGTTCGACCTGCGCGCGGGGACCGACGGCGCGATCGCCCCGGGGGTGCAGGTCCGGGTCGTCGGGACGGACGGCGAGCCGCTGGCCGCAGGCTGCCCGGGCGAACTGCTGGTGCGCGGGCCCGAGCAGATGCTCGGCTACCTCGATCCTGACGCCAACCGGGCGGCCCTCGACGACGCGGGATGGTTCAGCACCGGGGATGTCGGTCTCGTCGACGGTGCCGGCTTCGTCACCATCACCGGGCGGGTCAAAGACGTGATCAACCGCGGCGGCGAGAAGTTCTCGGCCCGCGAGATCGAAGACCTGCTCGTCAAACACCCGGCGGTGCGCAGCGCCGCCGTGGTACCCGGACCCGACGCAAGGTTCGGCGAAGTGCCCGTGGCGTTCGTCGTATTCGACCAGCCAGGCCAGGTGACAGCCGAAGACCTGTGCCGCCATCTGCACGCCACCGGACTGGCCCGCCAAAAGACCCCCGTCGCTTGGCATTTCGTCGACGCGTTGCCGACGACCCCTTCGGGGAAGGTCAAGAAGTTCGAGCTGGTCGCAACCGCGAGCACCGAGTAAAGGCTGGGATGAATCTCGATCAATTTCGCGCCATGCTCACCCTCGGCGACGACATCAAGGGCCGCACCGTGTTGCCGGTGCCGGATCCGAGCGCAGAGCGGATCTTCGGCGGACAAATCATGGCCCAGCTCATCGTTGCCGCCGCACCACCGGGATCTGCCAAAGCGGTGAAGTCACTGCAGATCGCGTTCCCGCGCGCCGGACGCGCTGCCGACCCGTTGTACCTGGACCTCGAGCAAACCCACGACGGTCGGTCACTGGGCCATCGGCGCGCGGTGGCGTGGCAGGGCGAGGAGGCCGGCCGGCGGGTGGTCGCGACCGCGTCGATCCTCGTCGACCGCGCCGACCCAACTGAGCAAGGGTACAACTATCAGTACAGCGCCGCCGCGGCCGGTGATCCGATGGCCGCCAAACCCATTGACTTTGCCGTGATCCCGGGCGAAGCCCGCTTGATCGGCGACGGTCTGGATGTTGAGGACGCGGTGGCCGCGGACCTGGCGTTCTGGATGCGCTGCCCGGACTTCACCGATACCGCGCTTGCCCAACCCGTCATCGCCTACATCTCGGACTGGCCGCTGATCGGCACCCTGCTCCAGGCGGTGCCCGGGGTCAGCCAGCGCGACGCCCACGTCAGCGTCCAAACCGGTGTCGTGACGCATTCGGTGTGGTTTCACCAGCCGTTCGACGTCGCGCAGTGGCTGCGGGTGCAGATCCACGGCGTGCGATTGATCGGTGGCCGCGGCTTCGGCACCGGCGACGTGTACACCCAGTCCGGATCACACGTGGCGTCCTTCGCGCAGGAAAGCGTCATAAGGACCCCACCGAAAGGAATGCAGCCATGACAGCTCAACACTTCGTCCGCTACGACTTCGACGATCGGGTCGCGGTCATCACCCTGGACCGCCCCGACGCCGCCAACGCCCAAACCCCGGGCATCCTCAAGGACCTCGACGAGGCCTGGCGTCGCGCCGACGAGGACCCCGAGGTCCGGGTCATCGTCTTCCAAACCACCGGTAAGCATTTCTCGGCCGGGCACGACATGTCGGGCACCGATCCTTCGGCCGACGGACGCAGCCTGAGCCCGCAGCGCACCGACGGCAAGCTGCTCGCCGACACCTACTACGACTGGGAGACCCGCGGTTACCTCGAATACGCGAAGCGCTGGCGCGACATCCCCAAGCCGTCCATCGCCGCGGTGCAGGGCAAGTGCATCGCGGCCGGGCTGATGCTGTGCTGGCCGTGCGATCTCATCGTCGCCGCGGACAACGCGCAGTTCTCCGACCCGGTCGGTCTGCTGGGCATCATGGGCGTCGAATACCATGCTCACACTTGGGAACTCGGTCCCCGCAAGGCCAAGGAGATGCTGTTCACCGCGGGTTCGGTGTCGGCCGAAGAGGCGCTGCGCTGCGGGATGGTCAACCATGTCGTACCGCTGGACGACTTACGTTCCGCCACAATGGATCTCGCTCATCGCGTCGCTCAGACCGATCCGTGGGCCCTGCGAATGGCCAAGCGGGCGGTCAATCAGACCCTGGACACCATGGGCTTCTCGACGGCGATCGCCTCATGTTTCGACATGCATCATCTCGGCCACACCCGGGCGCTGGCCGCGACGAACGGCCAGACGGTCGTGATGGCCGACCTGGAACGGATGAAAGCCGCGGGCCGCGCCCGGTGAAAAGGCTGGGTCGGAGTCAGGAATTGGCCACGGTGAGTAGGCCACGCGGTCGCCGCGGGAGTCAGCGGGCGGTAACGTCGGCGGCAAGCCCTCGACGCGAACCGATGCTTTACTTGCTCGCGCGAACAGATACTACGTATGTTGAGACTCATGGCAGGGAAGCCGGGCAGCAAGAGAGCGCGAAGGACAAAGCTCGAAGGGGTGACCTCGCTTAGCGCGGGTGAATCCAAGGTGATTCGCGCCTTACACCCGGGTTTTGTGACCATGATGCGGCAACTCGATGCTGACTTGCAGCACGAACATCGCATGTCGCACGCGGAATTCGTCGCGTTGATGTTCTTGTCCGAGGCTCCCGACCGTACGCTCGGGCTCAGCGAACTGGCTCGGCGCTGCCAGCAGTCGCTGAGCGCGATTAGCCGCACCATCGGGCGGATGGCGGCCGATGGGTTGGTCCGCCGTGAGCAGTCATCTCAGGACGCCCGCGCTTACAACGCCGTGCTCACTGATGAAGGGCTCACCCGATTGGAGCAAGCCGTCCCCACCCACGTGGTCAGCCTGCGTCGCCACCTATTCGATCACCTCGACGGTGTCGACCTCAGTGCCATCGGCGATGCATTCGAAAGCATCGCGGCCGCCGCTAGTGGAGACCCCCATATAGTTCCCGATCAACCATCACCAGACACCCCGGTAGGGCGATACATCACGGGCTGAACGGGCTGGGGTCGGTGGCGGTAGTCCCGGCAATCGGGCAGAGAGACCCGCCCGGATTCCCGGCTCTATTCCTTCCGCCCGCCGAGATGGGCTGCCGCCGGGTGGGGCTGTCTTCTGGCAACTACAGCTGAGGCCGCCAAACGGGTTGGGGTCGGTGCCGCCGATCGCGTTCGGGTCGGCGTTGGCGGGGGACGCCCCAACAACGGAGCCGAGAGCGATTGCTGCGCTGACCACTATTTTCGTGATCGCTCGGCGGTGCTGACTTGTCATGTCATCTTCTTTCGTTTGAGACGAACGGACGCCGCATCGTTGCGCAGACTGACTGGCTTGCTTGCGCCAGCAAGCATATGATTGCTTGCGCGTACAAGCAAGCGGTAGGTCTGTCGACGTGACACACAGCAGGGCGGTGCCGCCGCTGACCGCTCAGGAACGCAGGGTGATCGGGGCTCTCCCCGCGGCCCCCTGGCCATGATGGGCGAATTCGACGCCGACCGTGTTGCAGGAGCCGGCACGCAGGCTTCCCACGCCAAGGCCAGGGTTCGGGTAGTCGCTGGGCCTGTCACTAGAAGCTGGACGTGCCGCGCCCTCGGCACTCCGCTCTAACGCATTGCTGCCGCGCAGCATTCAATTCTGTGTCCAGCTTGTGATTGCAGGCCGCGAGGACCGACCAGCAGGGTCGTTGCGGTCGATCTTCTCAGCGTCGCACATTGTCGCCTGTGGGCGACGCCACCAATTGACCTCTGCCATCGGCACTTGTTTGTTGGCGCCGGCAAGCATATGATTGCTCGCGCAAGCAAATTACTAGGAAGGGTGCCAGACCCATGACCGCCGCCCCCATAACCCATCGGCGTGACAACCGTCGTTTCGCTGACGACATCCGGAATTTCACGGCGTCCCCACAACTGGCCGTCAATCTGCAGCGCGTGCTGGTCGACCTCGTTGAGCTGCACCTGCAGGGCAAGCAAGCACACTGGAACGTCATCGGCTCCAACTTTCGCGACCTGCACCTGCAGCTCGATGAGCTCGTTGACGCCGCCCGCGAGGCCAGCGACACCGTTGCCGAACGGATGCGTGCCCTCGATGCCGTTCCCGACGGCCGGTCCGACACGGTCGCAGCCACGACGAGCCTGCCGCAGTTCCCGAGCAACGAGATAAACACCGGCGACGTCGTCGATCTGGTGACCACACAGACGTACGCAACGGTCGATACCATCCGTGACGTGCACGACGCCGTCGACGCCGACGACCCCAGCACGAGCGATCTGCTCCACGAGATCATCGACTCGCTGGAGAAGCTCGCTTGGATGATCAAGTCCGAGAACCGCAAGATTTAACCCGGCAAGCACGACCGCCCGCCGGCTCCGCGTGGTCTGCTGAACGAGTCAGCGCCTGCGGCGCAAGTACGCCGATCGGATCGCCGACGATTCTCAGCGCTTCCCGACCAAGCCGTCAAACCGAATGTCCCACTGCCCCTCGACGACGCCCTGATTGCGGCGGGCCGGGCAGATTGCTCCTTCGGAGCTGACTATCGGCGGAGCATTCGCTTGCTGTCAAAGCTGTTCCACGCCTGCGGACGAAGCTCGATAACGACGCGGTCCTGCCGGGCCAACACCGCGGCGTCTAGGCCGGCCATTTTGCAGAACTGCGGGTAGAACCATTCGGTTGTGGACACGTCATCGCGCACGACTTCCAACGTCCGGGCACTGACCATCCGGCCATGGCCAAGCGGTTTACTGCGCTGGAAACTGCGACCGTGCTTCGGGGGTCGCCTATTAGGCAGTCGATTCCGGGACGGTCGCGGAAGGACGTCACCCAGAACGCATCGCGCTCAAACACATAGGTTAGGAATGCCGACACTGGCCAACCGTCGCTGTTGAGCCAGGAGACGGTGCATTCGTTCTGCGCTGCAAGAAGCTGCATTCGCTCGTCATCCGTCGGACGGAAGGCTGCGAAATCCACGGTTTTGCCTTCTTAGGCACGACGAAGTTGGTCCGTCGTCAACAGCCTAATCAGCCCATGGCGATCGAGCTTGCCGGTAGGGAGCATCGGTACCTCGCTCTCGGCAAGGATCGCGATCACTGTCGGCACCTTGAACCTGGAGAGGTTGGCGCCGGCGTGGGTGGCAACGGCGTCGGTGGACAACTGGGCGCCGTGCGCGGGCACGACGGCGGCTCCGACGACCTCGCCGCGGACGGGGTGGGGCAGGGCGACGACGAAGCTGTGCAGCACGCCGGGCATGGCGTCCAGAACCGATTCGACCTCTGCCGGTGAGACATTGGACCCGGCCGTTTTGATCAGGGCGCTGGCGCGGCCGGTGAAGTGCAGATGCCCGGCGTCGTCGAACCAGCCGCGGTCCCCGGTGTCATACCAGCCGTCGGCGGTGAACACCTCGTGGCGTTCCTGTTTGTAGATCGCGTTCATCAGGATCTGGCCGCGCACCTGGATCTGGCCCTCCTGACTCTGCGGCACCGGAAGACCCGCGGTATCAACGATCCGGTGCTGCACAACCCCGGGCAACGGGATTCCGAAGGAACCGCGCCGTTCCGGGGGAAGCGGGGTGTCGGGCACCTCGACCATGGTGTGCGGGCCGCCGGTCTCGGTCATGCCGAGCAGGTTTGGGGCCAGCTCGGGTTCGCTGGGTCGACGGTCGGGCGGGAGCGCCTGCAGCATGGTGCCGCCCCGGACGGTGGACAGGTCGCGCTTGGCGAAATCGGGGTGGTCGGCCATGGCCTGGCTGGCTTGTGCCCAGCAGGAGATGAAGGTGGCTCGGTCCCGTTCCAGCAGGGCAAGCGTGGCGCCTGCGTCGAACACGTCTTGAGCCAGGATCGCGGCTCCGGTGGACAGTGCCTGCAACACCACCATGGTCAGTCCGCCCACCCAGAAGAACGGCATTGGGGAGTAGATGCGGTCGGCAGCGGTGATGCCGCGGTGGCGGGCCAGGATGGCCGCGTGGCGCACCAGGCTGCCATGGGTGTGTACGACGGATTTCGGCAGCGCCGTGGTACCCGACGTCGTCACCAGCACGAGCTCGTCGGCGGGTTCGACCTCCTGCTCGGCCGAGCCTGTCAGGGTCGCGACGGGCCCCTTGTTGCCGGGCCACGGCGTTGTCCACTCCCGGTCGCAGTCGGGCCAGACGTGCACTCGGCGCAGGTACGGGACCGCGGCTAGAGCGATCGCCGCGTTGCCGTCGGCCACGCCCGGTAGTGCATCGGCTACTCGGGCAACCAGATCGTGGCCGGCGATCGACCGGCCCATCAATAGCACCTGAGTGTCGGTGTGGCGCAACAGCCGAGCGAGTTCGGCGCCCGGTGCAAAGGTCGACAACGGGACGGTGAGCGCGCCGATGCGCGCCGCGGCCAACCATGCGATGAGCCACTGGGCGCAGTTGGGGAACAGGATGCCGACGCGGGTTCCCTTGCCCACGCCCGATGCCAACAGCGCATCGGCGAGTGCCCTGGACTGCGCGTCGGCCTCAGCGAAACTGAGCCGCTCGGAGTCGGTGACCAGGAACTCGCCAGCAGGCTCGGCGCGCCGCCGTGACAGCAACTCGGGGACACTGCCCGGCAGCCCAAGGAATGCATCCGAGGCGGTCTGCGCCGCGGCCATCAGGCGACGTGCACCGGGATATGGGAGTAGCCGGCTACGTTGGACATTGTCACCCGCCGCAACCCTTCGGTATCCACGGTGAACCGCGGCCAGCGCTCGCGGATCGCGTGCAAGGCCACCCGAGTCTCGAGCCGCGCCAACCAAGAGCCCAGACAGCTGTGCGCGCCATATCCGAAAGCCAGGGTGGTGGAGCCGCCCCGCCTGATGTCGAACGCGTCGGGCTGGTCATAGGCCCGCGGGTCGCGGGTCGCAGCCCCGGTAACAAGCAGCGTCGGAGATCCGGCGGGGATGGTGCCGCCGTCGAGTACCACATCACGGGTGGCGAACCGGCCCTGATACTGCGAGGGCGGGTTGAGTCGCAGCATCTCCTCGATCGCGCCGGGGACTAGGCCGGGATCGGCGAGCACCAACTCCCACTGATCGGGATTGTGGTGAAAAGCCATGGTGCCGTTGCCAATTAGCTTGGTGACTGTTTCGCTGCCCGCCGCCGCGATCAGCACCGCGAACGTGGCGATGTCCTCGTCGGTGAGCCGGTGCGTCACCCCGGTCTCGTCCTCGTAGGTCGCGTCCACCAGCCTGCTAATGATCAGGTCGTCGGGCTGGCGGCGCTTCTCCTTGGACAGGGCCAGGAAGTAAGCGTTCATCGCCATCGAGTCGGCGACGCCGCTTTCGGTAGCGAAGGGGTTGTTCGGCTCACGGTGCAGGAACCCGTCGGTCCAATGCCGGATCTGCTGGCGCTCTCCCGGGGGGACGCCGAGCATTGAGGAGATGATTTCAACCGGGAACAGCGCCGCGAAGTCGGCCACGATGTCGAAATCGTCTCTGCCACTGAGGGCGTCGGCGTAGGAGGTGACGACGTCGGTCACTAGCGGCTCCAGGTTGGCGATCGCCGCCTTGGTGAAGACCTGGCGGACCAGCTTGCGGAGCAGTTCGTGTTCGGGGGGATCCATGAGGATCAACATCTTGAGTTCGTCGAACCTGTGGCGCATCGACAGTGCGTCCAGGGTGACGCCGTAGGCGCTGCTGAATGTCTCCCAGTCGCGGTGGGCGGCAACGACATCCTCATTCCGGGTCAGGGCATAGAAATCCCACCGCTCGCTGTAGTACACCGGCGCCTCGTCGCGCATCCAGCGATAGGTGTCGTAGGGGTCGTCGAAGAAGCTGTCGGAGTACGGGTCGAACTCCATGGGGGAGCCATCCTCGCGTGGTTTGGTGGCCGATCCCGCACCGTGGTCAGTCGACATCTCAGGCGTCTATCCGCATCATGTTCGACAGGGTGCCGCCCATCACCATGGCGATCTCGGCGTCGTCCAGCTCCGGGTGACGTTCGGGGTAGCTCAGCGGGTCGGCCAAGCCCTCGGGATGCGGGTAGTCCGAGCCGAAGAACAGGTGATCGATCGGCACCAACTTCGCGAGCTCAGCGACGTTCTCCTCCCAGAAGGGATTGAAGTAAATGCAGCGTTGGATGGCCTCGACCGGATCCTCGCTGTAGAGCTGAGGCATCTTCTTGCGGGTGTCCCTGAGGTTCTCCAGCAGTCGCGGCAACCAGGTGGTCCCGTTCTCCACCATGCCAATCCGAAGTTCGGGAAACCGCGTCAGCAGCCCGTGGCAGGCCAGCGCCGCCACCGCGTCCTCGGCCGGGTTGCGGGCCAGGCTGTAGTAGGAGCGGAACGGTGACGGCTGGAACGGCCGGAACTCACCCGAGCCCTCCCAGTCGTTGGCGTAACGGGAATACCCGCTGTCCGACGCATGCATGATGACCAGCACGCCGGTCTCGACGACCCGCTTCCAGAACGGATCGAACTCGGGGAGGGCGAATGACCGCGGGCCGTGTAGCCCGGGTACCGGCGCCGGCCGGATGAGGATGGCGCGCGCACCGCGCTCGACCACCCAGTTCAGTTCTTCGATGGCCTTGTCCACGATGGGCAAGGTGATGATCGGCGTGGTGAAAATGCGGCCCTTGTAGTCGAACTGCCAGGTCTCGTGCAGCCACTGGTTCAGAGCGTGAATGATCGTGTGAGTCGCCTCGGGGTGCTCTCGGAAACGTTCCTCCACCAGGCTCGCCAGTGTCGGGTACATCATCGATTTGTCGATGCCCTGTTCGTCCAGCAATGCCAAGCGGGGCCCCGGCTCACGGAACGCCGGGGTCGACTCGATCGCTTTCCCCAGAATCTCGCGGTGCGACTTTCCTTCAGGGTTGCCGTTGTGGAAGTAGTCCTCCTGGGCTCCAGGGGCGGCGACCTTGTCGAAAGTCGGGTTGGGAATGTAGTCGCTGATCTGCCCCAGGGTGGCGATCTTGGTGCGCCCGTCTACTTCGACGTACCGGATCGCGCCGTGGTACTCGGGCGGCAGGAACTTGGTGAGCGCATCGCGTGTCTCGTACATGTGGTTATCACCATCGAAGACCGGATAGCCCAATCGCGACGTCATTGAAATCCTCCTCGTGCCTAGCCGTACCTGCGGTGTAGAACGGCCACTACTCAACATTGCGACAATCAGATGTGCGATTGACTCTATCATCGAGTGCGTAAAAAGAGGATATACGTTTACTTTTTCGTCGTGCACCCATCTGTTTTGCGGGTAACGTGCCTTCTGTGGCGGCGCTCGCGTGTTGCCGTTGTCGAGGACTTTGCGATCGGGAGGAGGTATCGGTGGATCTGTCGCTCACGCGGGAGCAGCGCGCGGTCCGCGACGCGTTCGCGGCCTTGTTCGTAAAACAGGCCACCCCAGAGAGGGTGCGGCGGGCGGAGGCCACTGGCTTCGACGGACTGCTCTGGCGGCACTACGCCGAGATCGGCGCATTGGGTATCGGGGTCCCCTCGGACTGTGGGGGCGGGGGCGGCGGACTCCTCGAATTGGCCCTGGTTGCCGAGGAAGCCGGTCGACGCCTCGCCCCGATCCCGGTCGCCGAGACCGCCGCCGCGGCCCGGGCGTTGGGTCGGCTGCGTGAGAAGGAATTGCTGGGGCCGGTCCTCAGCGGATCTGTCATCGTGTCACTGGCCACGCAGCCCGGCCAGGTGACGCAGCAGTGTTTGGTCGACGGCGCAATCGCGGACGCCGTGCTGGCGCTCGACGGAGACTCCCTGGTCTACATAAGTCGCCCGGAAGGCTTCTCCAAAACTGGACACCGCAACCTCGGCGGACTATCGCTGTCCCGCTGGGGCGACCCGGGTGCAACCACGATCCTCGCCCAGGGCAGCGAGGCGCGCGCGATCTTCGACACCGCGATCGACGAAGTACGCGTGCTACGCGCATCCGCGCTGGTCGGGTTGGCCTCCGAGGCCGTCGGGATCGGCTCCCGGTATGCGATCGTGCGCGAGGCATTCGGCCAGCCGATCGGAATGTACCAGGCGGTCGCGCATCCGTTCGCCGACGCGGTTGCCGGCCTGGATGGTGCCCAGTTGCTGGTCCGTAAGGCCTGTTGGGCAATGGATTCCGCGAAGGAGGACGTCGGCGCGCTGGCGGCGATGGCGTTCGTGTTCGCGGCCGAGACGGCTTATCACGCGACGACGCACAGCCTGCACGTGCACGGCGGATACGGGTTTATGGAGGAGTACGACATTCAGCTGTATTACCGCAGGGCCAAAGCGTGGGCGGCCGCGTTCGCCGATCCGCTGCGCGAGCTCCTCACTGTCGCCGACCGGCGGTTCGGCCCCGTGACGACCGGAGGTTGGTGACTCGATGGACTTCAGCGAACCTGAGAACTGGACCCGAATCCGCCGCGAGGCAGAGGCATTCGTCGCCGAGCATGTCACCCGCGAGGTGATCGAGCGCGAGCGCCGCACCGGCGACGGCGTTGATCGCGCGCTGACCCGCAAGCTGGGGGAGCGCGGCTGGATTGCCGCGGGGTGGCCGATCGCCGAAGGTGGTGCCGGGCTGGATCCGTTCGAGGTGGCCGCGCTGTGGAACGCATTGCGCAAGGGTGGCGTGCCGACCGCGGGCCCTGGTACGACGATGCTGCCGGCCAACGCCATCCGCGCCACCGGTTCGGAGGAGCTCAAAGCCAGGGTCCTGCCTGGTGTCGCCGCCGGTGAGGTTCTGATTTGTCTGGGGTACACCGAGCCCGCAGGGGGCTCGGATGTGTTCGCCTGCGCGACCCGATCGCAGCTCGATGGGGATGAGTGGATCGTCAACGGGCAGAAGATATTCACGACGTTCGCCCATCTTGCCGACTACTGCTTTCTACTTACCCGCTCGCAACGCGGATCGGTGGGACCGCGTGGCCTGACGATGCTGCTGGTACCGCTGGACACACCCGGTATCGAGATCCAGGCGGTGCACACGATGGGTCACGAGCGCACCAATATCGTGTTCTACAACGATGTGCGAGTCGCCGATGCGAACCGAGTAGGTGAGGCGCACGAAGGCTTCGCGGTGATGCGGGCCGCGCTCGAGGCCGAGCAGAATGTCGCCCCCGGTTCGCGCACGGCGTGGGTCGCCGATGATGCACTGGAATTCGCCCGCACGCACCGCGGTCCCGACGGCGCTCAACTGATCAACGATGTCCTGGTCCGCGAGCGCCTGGCCCGCATGGCGATGGAAGCTCAGGTGGCCGACCTGCTGGACCTGCGGGTGGCCTTCCTCGACGCCGAGGGCGAAAAGCCAGGTCCGGTATCGGCGTTGTTCGGGCCGGAAAGCTACGTGCGCGCATCGGCCGCGGCGGTCGACATAGCGGGGGCCGCGGGCATGATCGACTGGACCGACCCGGAATGCGCTGTGGACGGCGCCCTGGACGCGCACTATCGCAGCGCCGTCGCGTCGACGATCTACGGCGGGTCCAGCGAGGTGCTGCGCAGCCTCATCGTGGAGAACCGCCTCGGGTTTCCGCGTAGCCGTCCACGGCGCTGACGGGCCTCCCCCGCGGACGATACGCCGAGAAGGCAACGCGCTCAAAGGAAGTCGCTGCCACCGTCGACATTGAGGTGGGCGCCCGTCATAAACGTGTTGTCTGGTGAGGCACAGAACGCGATGACGGCGGCGACCTCGTGAGGCAGCCCGAGCCGACCCAAATCCACCGACATGCCGTGGCCGCGCCCCAGCAGTCCGAAGGCGCCCACGGGATCATTCGTCGCGATGCCGGCGGAGGCGAGCACCGGTCGCGCCCAATCGGTGAGGATCGGACCCGGGGCGACGGCGTTGACCAAGATGGCATCGCTGGCCAGACTGCGGGCGAGGTTCTTCGTCACGCTGAGGAGCGCGCTCTTGGCCGCGGTGTAGCTCACCAACCCCGCCGACTGGTGCTGCACCGACATCGCCGTCACGTTGACCACCCGGGCCCACTCTGCGGCTCGCAGCAGCGGTAAGGCCGCACGCACACACCGGACCGTGGACAAGACGCCCTGGTCGAACGCCGCCGTCCACGCCGCGTCGCCCAGGTCCTCGAAGCGACCGGCGCCGGTCGGAACGGCCGCATTGACCAGCACGTTGAGCGCACCCCAGCGCACGCCAACCATGTCGAAGATGGCCTCGACATCAGACGTCGAACTGAGATCCGCGGTCAACGGCAGCACCTCCGGACTGCCGGCGTCCGCCAATGTCGCGGCGGTTTCCTTCAGCCGGGCGTCGTCCCTGCCGATGACGCCGATCCGCGCGCCCTGTTCGGCCAGGCATACCGCCGTCGCCAGCCCGATGCCGCGGGTGCCCCCCGCGATCACCGCGGTGGCATCGCCGAATCCAAGATCCACGATCGTCGCCTACTACGACAGCGCCAGGGCGGCGTATTCGTCGGGCCGGCCCATCCGACGGGGGAAGGCCGCGTCGCGGGTCAGCTCACCAGCCATTTTCTCCGGAATTCGCGACGTGATCCCGGTGGCGAACAGGCTCGGCGCGACGGCGGTGACCCGGATGCCGAGGCTGCCGAGATCACGCGCCATGGTCAAAGTCATGCCCGCGATCGCGGCCTTCGCGGCGCTGTAGGCGACCTGGCCGATCTGCCCTTCGAACGCCGCAATCGAGGAAGTGTTGACGATGACGCCGCGTTCCTCGTCGTCGGGCTCGTTGCGACTCATGTGCCAGGCCTGTAACCGGTTCAGGTTGAAGGTGGCGATCAGGTTCAGCTCGATCACCGAACGGAAGGCGTCCAGGGGGTGCGGTCCGCTCTTGGACAGCGTGCGCGCCGACACCCCGCCACCTGCGGTGTTGATCGCGATGTGCAGGGCCCCCAGGCCTTCGATGACCGCCCCTAGCGCAGTCTCCACGCCGTCGGTGTCGGTGACGTCGCACGGGTGAAACGACGCGCCAGCGCCAAGTTCGCTGGCCACCGCGGCTCCGTCCGACGACGGCAGGTCCAGCACGGCGACTCGAGCACCCCGCTCGGCCAGCCGTTCGGCGGTCGCCCGGCCCATGCCCGAGGCGCCCCCGACGACCACCGCGCCGCTGTCCTTGACCTTCACGCCAACCTCAATCCGCTGTCACGACGTGCTGTCCTCCTACGAGGACATCACAGTACACATAAGTAGATCCATGCTCTATTAATTCGGCTAGGCATATATTCGTAATCTGTTACGGTGCGTGTTGGTTGTTCGTCGGTTGTGACCGGAGGTGTGATGACAGAGCCCGGCCCCGCCGAGCCGGTGGCGCGGCCGCTGCCGCAACCGACCATCAGCTCCGAGCCGTTCTGGACGAGTGGAGCCGACGGGCGCCTGCGGATCGCTCAATGCCAGGCGTGCGGCCGCTACCAGCACCCGCCCCAGCCGATCTGCCCGCACTGCCGCAGCTGCGAGGTGGCGATGACCGCGGTATCGGGACGTGCGACCGTCGCCGGTTTCACCGTGAATCATCAGCAGTGGCTGCGACGCTTCCCGCCGCCCTACGTCGTCGCGGTCGTCGCCATCGCCGAAGACCTTTCGGCCCGACTGACCACCAACATCGTTGGCTGCGAACCCGAGCGCGTCGCTGTCGGGCTGCAGGTCAAGGTGGTGTTCGAGCAGCACGACGATATCTGGATTCCGCTGTTCGAACCGGATTCCGAGGCCGCCGAGGTCGGGCCGGTTCCAGGCCCCCGGGATCTGACTCGCGATGTGCGGCCCATGTTGTCCACCCGCAAGTTCGAAGACAAGGTGGCGCTCACGGGGGTCGGGAGCTCGACGATCGGGCGTCGCCTCATGGTCGATCCGGTGTCATTGACCGTTACGGCGTGCCTGCACGCCGTGGCCGACGCCGGCTTAACGCTCGAAGACATCGACGGTCTGGCCACCTATCCGGGCGGGCTTGCCGGAGGGATGTCGGAGGGCGGGGTCACGGCGGTCGAGGAGGCTCTGCGCATCCGGCCCACCTGGATCGCTGGTGGGGCCGAAGTTCCCGGACCCAGCGGCAGCGTCGTGTCGGCCATGCTCGCCGTCGCCTCTGGGCTGTGTCGGCACGTGTTGTGCTTTCGAACGGTCTGGGAATCAACCCATACTGCCCTGGCCAGGCGCGCCCAGCCCGCGGCAAGGGAAGGGCGGGCATCGGGCATATTCGAGTGGCGCGCACCGTTCGGCGCGATGTCGGCAGCCAACTGGATCGGGGTCAACGCGTCGCACTACTTCTGGCGCTACGGCGGCGACCGCGCCTCGACGCTGGCCCCCATCGCCCTGACGGCGCGGGCGAACGCGTCGCGCAATCCGGCAGCGATCTACCGCGATCCCCTCACCCTGGACGACTATCTGTCAGCACGGATGATCAGCTCGCCGTTCGGCCTCTACGACTGCGACGTGCCGTGCGACGGGGCGATCGCGGTCGTCGTGTCGTCGATTGACACCGCGGCGGATCGGCCGAAACCACCGGTGCTGGTTGAAGCGGTCGGAACCCAGGTGCTCGACCGGATCTCTTGGGACCAGGACACTCTCACGCACGAACCGCAGGTGTTTGGTCCCGCGAAACACCTGTGGACCAGAACCAGCCTGCGGCCCGACGATATCGACGTCGCCGAGCTCTACGACGGGTTCACCTTCAACGCCGTCTCGTGGCTGGAGGCGCTCGGGTTCTGTGGTGTCGGCGAGGCCGCGGATTTTCTCGACGGCGGAACCACGATCGCGCTGGACGGGAAGTTGCCGCTGAATACCCACGGGGGTCAATTGTCTGCCGGACGGACCCACGGCTTCGGCTTCTTGGCCGAGGCCATCGCGCAACTGCGTGGCGAGGCCGCCGGGCGACAGGTCGCCAACGCACAGGTTGCGGTCGTCACTACCGGCGGCGGTACGCCCGGTGGAGCGCTGCTGCTGAGACGGGAGCACTGATGCGCAGGACGGACGGATGAAGCTGCAACAGGATCCAGAGATCGAGAGCTTCCGCGCCGAGGTCAGAGGTTTCCTCGAGCAGCACCGGCCGCCGGTGCGCACGCTGGGTAGAGCCGGGGTGCGCGCACCCGACGCCGAGGACATTCCCGCCCTGCGGACATGGACCGCCCAGCTGTTTGAGGCCGGGTACGTGGGCGCTGACTGGCCCGTCGAATGGGGCGGTGCCGGCACCAAGGACGCGCTGCGCGCGACAGTCGTCGGCGAGGAGATGGCGCGGGCTCGGGTACCCACGCCGATCGGTGCCGGCCTGCTGGCCGCCGCGGCCCTCATCCACTGCGGGCGCCCCGACCAGCAGAGGCGCTACCTGCCCCGGATCCGGACCGGCGAAGACATCTGGTGCCAACTATTCAGCGAACCCAGCGCGGGCAGCGACCTGGCGAGCCTGACCACGCGCGCGCGTCGCGACGGCGATGACTTCATCGTGGACGGTCAAAAGGTCTGGACCACCAACGGCCAGCACGCCCAACTCGGCTACCTGTTGGCCCGAACAAATCCCGATGTACCCAAGCATGCCGGCATAACCGCGTTCGTCCTGGACATGACCAGCCCGGGCGTCGACGTGCGGCCGCTGCGCGAGATCACCGGCACCAGCGACTTCAACGAAGTCTTCTTCGATGGTGTGCGGATACCTGCGAACAATGTGCTCGGCGAAGTCGACCAAGGCTGGAAGGTCGCGACCACGAGTCTCGTTGAGGAGCGCTCCAGTGTGGGCACCGCGGGCATCATCCAGTTGCGTGCGGTACGTGACGCCGTGGTGATGGCGCGGTCGCTGCGGCGCGGATCCGGCCCAGCGCTGGACAACGATACGGTCCGCCAAGACATCGGCCGGCTGTACGCGGCCGCGCGGGTCAGCGTTCGGCTGGGCCAGTACAACTTGTCGCGCGCGTTGAGTGGCGATTCCGATCCCGGCGATGCTCCTTTGGCCAAGGTGCTCTACAGCGAGACCAATCTCGCGCTCACCGAGTTCGGGCTCGGGCTGCAGGGCACCGATGCGCTGCTCACCGAAGACGACCCCGAGGCGATCGCGGGCGGTTGGTGGCAGGACGCATTCCTTTATTCGCGGGCTCTGACGATCGCCGGTGGCGCCAATGAGGTGTTGCGCAACATGATCGCCGAGCGTTCGCTTGGACTGCCCAGGGAACCGCGCGGTTCTTGACGTCTTCGGAGGTAAGTCGTGGATTTCACCGTGAGTGATGAACAACGGATGCTCGTGGAAAGCAGCCGCAAGTTCCTGGCGCGCGAATCGCCGATCAGTCGTGTGCGCGAACTCGCCGATTCCGATGAGCGCGGCTACGACGAGCGCGTTTGGCAGTTGGGCGCGGAACTGGGGTGGGCCGGCTTACTCATCGCCGAGCAATATGACGGTTTGGGGCGCGATCTGGTGGACGTCGCGCTGATCGCCGAGGAACACGGCAGGACGGTGCAGCCGGGCCCGCTCATCGGTAATACCCTTGCGGCAGTGGCGATCTCACAATCCGGACGCGACGACCTGTGTTCGGAGATATTGCCGCTACTGGCAAGTGCCCGGGGCGTCGCAGCGTGGGCCTTCGCGGAGTCGCGCCAGCCGTGGGACGCCGACGGAGTGTGCGCGGTGGCTGCCGAACATGCCGGGGGCTTCCGGCTGAGCGGCATCAAGGTCGCGGTGCAAGACGCCGACGCCGCGGGCTGGATTCTGGTCACCGCCCAGCTGGGAGGCCGCGTGGCGCAATTCCTTGTCGACCGACGGTCCGCAGGAATCGGTGTGCGGCGCCAGCACACCCTCGACATCACCCGGCGCCTCGACGAGGTCGTGTTCGACGATGTTGCGGTGCCGCCATCGGCGCTGCTGCACGCAGGCGACGCTGCGGAAACGGCGGCTGCACACCAAAATCGCTGTGGTGCAGTACTTGTCAGCGCTGACAATATCGGTGTCGGTGAGGCCGTGCTGGAGATGACTGTCCGGTACGCAAAGCTGCGGGTCCAGTTCGGTCGCCCCATCGGTAGCTTCCAGGCGGTCAAACACAAGTGCGCGACGATGCGGATGTGGCTGCAAGCTTCGAAGGCCGCGACCTATTACGCCGCGATGGCCGTGGCCGCCGAGGCGGATGATGCCGAGGAAGCCGCCAGCGTCGCAAAGGCGTACACCTCTTCGGCGATCGCCGCTCTGACCAGTGAGGCCCTTCAGGTGCACGGTGGCATCGGCTTCACCTGGGAACACGACCTGCATCTCTACCATCGTCGGGCCAAGGCGAACCAGGTCCTGTTCGGTGATCCTTATCTGCACCACGAGCGGCTCGCGGCGGTGCTGGAAACGGCTACCGCCTAGGCAACTGTTCGCCGGCCGAACTGGCGGGCCAACCAGTCCGCGCTGTCGCGTGCCGCGGTTCGCGCCACGGCGGTGTCGGCGAACATGTCGAAGCCATGCACAGCGCCTGAGTAGACATGCAGTTCGGTGGGCACCGCCGCCCGGGACAGTCGCGCGGCGAAATCGATCGACTCATCGCGCAAGCAGTCAGCCGTGCCGACGGCGATGAAAGTCGCTGGCAGACCTTTTAATTCGGTCGCCCGCGCAGGCGCCGCATCTTCTGGCACGTCTTCGGTGCGATACCGGTCGCCGAGATAGCTGCGCCAGCCGAACGCGTTGGATTCCCGGGTCCACACCGGCAATCCTTGGAGCTGGCTCGACGCGGTGCGGCCGCGGTCATCGAGCATCGGATATTCCAGGTATTGAAATGCCAAGGGGGCGTTTACATTATCGCGCCACCGTAGCGACAGGCCCGCCGCCAGTGCCCCGCCGGCACTGCGTCCGGCGATACCGACCTGCTGCGGGTCGACCTCTAGCTCATGGGCGTGTTCGAAGAGGAAGCGCAGCCCGGCCTCGCAGTCGTCCAGCGGGGCGGGGTAAGGCGATTCGGGTGCCAGCCGGTATTCGACGCTGACGCAGACGCAACCCAACCAGCGGCACCACTCGATCAGGCGGGCATCGTCCATGTGCCGGTTGCCGATCACCATCCCGCCCCCGTGCATCCAGAACAGGACGGGCGGCTCGGCCGCGGCTTCGACGGGTCGTAGCAGCGACAGAGCGACGCCATCGCGTTCGGTGGTCAGCTCGAGGCGCTCGATGTCGGGCGCGGACTGCGGCTCGAACATCGATCCGGCGCGCATGGCCGGAAGCGTGTCGATGGAGAAGTCGAAATCGGGGAATCCATCCAGACTTTCGTTTATCTCCGGGTCGATCCAGGTGGCTTTGATCGTCGCCATTAACCGACACCCATCAGGTGCTTGCCCGCGCCTACGAGACCACCGTCGACGCGGATGTCGCAGCCGGAGATGAACCCCGCGGCGTCGGACTCCAAGAAGGCCACCGCGGCGGCGATGTCCTCGGGACGCCCGGGCAGCGGTCGGTCTGGGCGCTTGACCGGGGTCACGTCGATCATGACCGGGATGATCTGCTGACGATCCAGTTCCAGCCTGCCCATCGGTGTGTCGATCAGGCCGGGTGAGATCGCGACGGTGCGGCCGCCCCTTTTGCCCCACGGCGTGGCCAGCCGTTCTGCTAGCCGGACCACGCCGCGTTTGGCCAGGACGTAGGCCGTGGCACTGTCGAGCTCTTGGCCCATGGCCTGTTCGATCGTGGCGAAGAACCCTTCGGCCAGCGGATCGTCCAGCAACGGCTCGACGCCCGCGGGGACGTCACTGTATCCGGCGATCGATCCGATCAGGATCGCGGAGCTCCCCGGGTTGACCAACGGGAGCAAGGCGTCGGTGATTCGGACCGATCCGGCCAGGTCCACGTCGAGCACCGTCGCCGCACCGGCCATTTCCGGTGAGACACCCGCGGTGTGCACGAGGCAGCGCAGACGCCCGAGCTCGCGTACCCGATCGGCGACCGCGGCGACATCGGCGGGGGAGGTCACGTCGCAGCGCAGCGTCTCGACGTCGGCCCCGTGCCCAGTCAGCGCCTTGCGCGCCTGGTCGAGTAGATCCTCGCGCATGTCCACGAGCAGCAGGCGGCCACGATCGGCCAGCGCGCGGGCGCAGGCCAGCCCCATGCCGCCCGCACCCCCGGTGATCACCAGGACGTTGTTCACAGTCATCCGGCTCCTCTCCATCGGTGGATCACCATCGGCCCCGCTGGCCGACGAATCCGCCGACAAGCCGTAGTGTGCCATAAAAGCAACTTAAAATATGCGATGGAGGAAACCCTAGTTGTCCTAGAAAGAATGTGATGGTCTACTCGACTTATGAAGGTGACTTTCGAGCCCGATCTCTGTGACGCCAATGGATTATGCGTGCTAGCGGCGCCCGAAGTATTCGAACTTATCGATGACGACGTCGTCGAGATCCTGTTTCCGGAACCGGCACCCGAGGTGGAGTCCGCCGTCACTGACGCGGTGATTGCCTGCCCTAAGCAGGCATTGCGACTACCTGCGGGCTGACCTCAGCGCTTGTTGCAACGCTACATCGCACACGAACATTGCAGAATATGAACTTATCGTTCTACTCTGAGGGAGGTCTGCCTTACAGCTGACTGCGAGCTTGTTTATCCGTCTGTGCCATGAGGAGTCCTTAATGCTGCCCGACGACGCCAAGATCATTTCCGTCGACGACCACGTCATCGAGCACCCCCGAGTGTGGCTGGACCGCGTCCCCGCCAAGTACGCCGACGTGGCTCCGCGCATCGTCAAGCTGCCCGACGGCAACGACACCTGGCTCTACGAGGGCAGCCAGTCCGGCAACTTTGCCCTCAACGCCGTTGCGGGCAAGCACCCACGCGACTTCGGCATGGACCCGCGCAGCTACGACGACATGTTGCCCGGATGTCATGAAATCGCCGACCGCATCAAGGACATGGACACCGAGGGTGTGTGGGCGCAGCTGTGTTTCCCCAACTTCGGCGGATTCGCCGGCAGCACATTTCACAAGGCCAAGGACAAGGACTTCGCCAAACTGTGCATCAGCGCCTACAACGACTTCATCCTCGACGAATGGTGCGGCTACGCCCCGGAACGTCAGATCCCACTGATGATGGTTCCGTTCTGGGATGTCGAGGCCTCGGTCGCCGAAGTCGAGCGCACCGCGGCTAAGGGCGCTAAATCCATCTCGTTCATCGAGGCGCCGCACAAGATCGGACTGCCGTCGTTTCACACCGACCACTGGGATCCGCTGCTGCGCATCTGCGAGGAAGCGGAACTGCCGCTGTCCATGCACTTCGGCTCCGGTGGGATGCCGCAGGGGCTCGCCCCCGACGGCGACCTGTTCATCGGCATCGCATTGTTCGGATTGAATTCGATGATGGCCACCGTCGACCTGCTGATGTCGGAGGTGTTCTACAAGTTCCCCAAACTCAAGGTCGCGCTGTCCGAGGGCGGTATCGGATGGATGCCCTATCTGTTGGAGCGCATCGACTACTCGTTCGGCCGGCACAAGTATTGGTGCAACATCAACGCTGACAAGTTGCCCTCGGAGTTGTTCCGCGAGCACATCTACGGGTGCTTCATCTCCGACCGGTCCGGGATCGAGCAGCGTCACCGCATCGGTGTGGACAACATTATGTTCGAAAGCGACTACCCGCATTCGGATTCCAACTGGCCACACACCCGCAAGCTGCTCGCCGAACACCTGGTCGACGTACCCGACGAGGAAGCGCGCAAGATCGTCGAACTCAACGCCCGGGCCCTATACAACTTCTGGGTCTAAACCCGGCCGGCTCGTGACGACCCAGCAACCGCGCCGTTTACCCGTGCCAGCTCGGATACCGCGGGCGTGCTCATCTGCGCATGATGAAAGGTGACCGAATGATTGACCTCACACGGGGAAAGCGACTGCGATGCCGGCTGCGTGGCTCGAAGACGCCGGTGGTCATTCGCGACGCGCTGCCGCAAACCTCGACCGGAAAGGTCCTGCGGCGCGATCTCATCGCCGACCTACTCGGCGCGAAGCGGGCAGCGACTTTATGACCGATCAACCGCCGCACCCAACCTTCGACGGAAGCGACAACAATGCCTGACGCGCTCATACTCTCGGCCGCTAGAACACCAATCGGCAGGGCCCGCAAGGGATCCCTGACGTCAGTCGACGCCTACGAACTCGCCGAGGTCGCCGTTACCGCGGCCGTCGAACGGTCACAGATCTCCGTGGCTGACCTCGACGACCTGTTGCTCGCGGAGTCCCTGCAGGGCGGAGGGGTGATCGGGCGCAACATCGCAGTGCGCCTCTGCATGACCAACGTGCCCGGGGTGGCTATCAATCGGCACTGCGCCTCGGGCGCCACTGCCGTGCAGTTGGCGGCGGCCACCATCATGGCCGGCATGGCAGACGTGATCGTCGCCGGTGGAACGGAAAGCGCGAGCACCATGCCGCGGCTGACCAAGGTGGCACCAGGTGCCCAAGAACCAACCCCATGGTCGCCGCAGAGCCATCCCGACGCCCCCGGCATTCCCGCTTTCGATATGTCGGTCACCATCGGTGAAAACACCGCCCGGCTCCACCATGTTACCCGCGAGCAAGCCGACGCCTGGTCCGCACGCTCACAGCAGCGGGCGCTCAACGCGATTGCCAAGGGATATTTCGACGACGAGATTGTCACCGTCCCCATCAACCACGGCGAAGCTGTGTTCGACACCGACGAGCACCCGCGAGACACCACGCCCGACGCGCTCGCCGGGCTGAAGGTCCTGCACCCGGAACTACCCGACGCGGTCGTTACTGCCGGAAATTCTGCGGGCATCAACGATGCCGCCGCCGCGCTGGTTATCGGAGGCTCTGACTTCGCGTCCAGTCGCGGCCTCACACCGCTGGCACGGATCCGGGGTTGGGCATCTGTGGGCGTGGAGGTCGAACACACCGGAATGGCCCCGGTGACCGCAATCCCGTTGGCGCTCAGGCGCAGCGGTCTCACAGTGGACGACGTGGACCTCTTCGAGATCAACGAGGCGTTCGCCACGATGGCCGTGGCGTGCACGCGTGACCTCGGATTGGACGAGTCAATCGTGAATGTGAACGGCAGCGGTATCAGTCTTGGCCACCCCATCGCGGCGACTGGCGCTCGGATGGTGGTGTCGATCGTTCATGAACTCGCACGCCGCGATTCGCGCATCGGGGTGGTGGCGATGTGCGCCGGGGGAGGGATGGGCTCAGCGATGGTCGTCGAACGGATCTAACTCGAGCCCGAACGCTCAGCGCTGGACGGTGAGCTTGGTGTAACGGCCGCCCAAAAGCCATTCAGACACATAGAGATTTCCGTCGGGGTCCGTTGCGACAGCGTGCGGGGAGTTGAAGCGATCGTGGCTGGGCAGGTGCGGTATCTCCGTACGCCCATCGCCGGCGAGCGTGTTGGGCCAGCCCGGCCGGGTCGGCCACCCCGGGGCGGCAGTGGGGTCGTCGCCGATGTATCCCAGCAGATTGTCCTCGGGATCGAGTACGGCCACTCGCCCATAGAGCTCGGCGACGACCAGCAGGTCGCCCCACTGCGCAAAATCGCTGGGGCTGTTGAGGAACTGTTCACCGAAGGACCGCAGATAGCGACCGCCGATATCGTAGACCAGCACGCGGGTGTTGACTCGGTCGGCAACGTAGAGCTCAGGGACCGTTTTGCGGCGATCGATCAAAATTGCGTGTGGACATGCGAGTCGTTGGCCGACTTCCTCACCGGTCAGCGTCGACCGATGGTTTCCCTGCTTGTCGAAGCGGTGCACGACACCTGACCCGTATCCGTCCGCCACCCAGATGTCGCCCGTTCCACCGAACCGCTCCTCGTCCACAGCGCAACCACACGGACAATACGGTCCCATCGGGCCGGCGGGGATGGCCGGATTCTGTTGGGGCACAGGCAACTCGGACCGGATCTGACCGTCCACGGTCATCTTCACCACTCGGGGTGCCCGGGTCTGGCAGCGGACTCCCTTGCCGAACATCGGAGTCCAGTCGGGGTCTCCGTCGTCGGCGCCGCAGCTGAACACGAACCCTGGATCGCTCACCCAGAGGAGTTCGTCATCGCCCTCGCGCACGAGAGTGATGCCATGGCCTTCGGTGAGGTCTGTGTCGACCACGCGGAGCAGACGGCCTCCGGTGTCGAACGCGACGAGTCGCCCGGCGTGGAAACTGATGATCTCGCCACCGTCGGTGGCGACGACAGCGTTGTGCACCCAACAGGACGGGGCACCCGGGACGGCGGACAGTTCTGCCCAATCACCGACCACCTCGTAGGAGGGGATGCTAATGGGCCTGCGGGTATCTGATGACACGACGAGCCTTCCGCTCTACTCGGCGGCGATAGCGCTACCGCAGCTCGCCTGAACTTCGTGATATTGACGAAACCCTCTCGGGTTCAGCGTCGTTCGCTCTGGACCACACCTGGCCCGCATCGTCTTCAAACTTGATCCGCACGTCGGGTGCAGCGTTGGGTTCCAACGAATAAAGGGCGGAAGCGTGTTGGTTTGGCCGTAGCCAGCGCGGGAAGTCCACTGCGTTGTGGGCAGCAACAAGGTCCATCCGGTTGGCTAGGAACGCCGGCTGCCGAGTTGGTAAGGCCCCGCCCCTTTCGAGCAGTGGGTGATGCTCGTCGGGCCACGGACCAGTGCTCAGCTTGGCGACGACGTCGGCGATCGCTTGCGTCGAGCGTTTGGCACCGCCGGGTCGAGCGCGTCCTTTGGAGTCGACCGCGCCTACCGAGACCTGTAGGTCGACGGCTAAAGAGGTGCCGTGATTCACCACTGTCACGGCCCAGATCTGCGGGCCAAGAAACGCCACTGGCGTCCGGTAGATCCTTACTTGCCGTGCCGATGCGATGCGTTCGGATTCCACGGTCAGCGCGCCGAGATCGGCGTCGGTCAGATCGGCTGCAATCGCGCTTTGCAAGCGGCCCTCGAAGTCAGCATCCCCATGACCAATGTAGCGCGGACAGATCCCTTCCCTTGTCAGTCGCTGCGTCACGTTGTCAAGCCAACTCTGGTCGTCCGAACTGGGCCCGTGCGAAGGTGATTCGGCGATGAGCCAAACGAGTACCAACTTGCCGGCTCGCTTTGCGCGCTCTACGTCACCCATCACCTCAACGACATCGCGGCCCATCGGGTCGAAGAGGGCGATGAACGCGTCGCAGCGGTCGGTGATCCCGCTTGACGGAATTAACGCAATCTGGGTCCGCTGCCCGCTCGCGCAGTTCCACCAATTCAGAGCATGACCAATGGCGGTGCGAGATCGCCCCGTGTCGTCGGGCGAGGCGATTGCCACCTCCATAACGTGGGCGGGGAACACTTTCTCATCTCCTCAGAGATACGTCAGCACTCAAGCGGTGCTGCGATGGATGACGTTGAGTGCTTTTTAATCTACCGATCCTTGCTTCATTGGGAAATGACATCCTACTATAGCGAACACAGCCTTGTAGCTTAGTGCTGATCGACCGGTTGCAACATGGCTCGCAGGCGTTCGCCAGTGAACAGGAGGGACATTGTCGACGGAGGGAAGCGTGCTGGAGTTCGACCCGTTCAAGCCTGGTCCCGCTGACGAGTTGCCAGCGGTTTACGCGGCGCTGCGAGAGCGGTTTCCGGTCTACCGGACCGGTACGAATATCTGGGTGATATCGCGATTTGATGATGTGAAGGCCGTTCAATCCAATCCCGCTGTTTTCTCGTCCCGTCCCAACCCCTACGAGGGAGATTCAGCACCGGCGGATGCCGAGATGAAGCCCGAGGTCATCGAGCGACTCATGGCCCTGACCGCGGGGATTCCCGTCGACATGAACGAGATGGCCTCCGCCAAGACCATCGCCGCCGCGGACCCGCCTCAACACACCCGGATACGCAGAATCGTGAGCAGGGGTTTCACGCCCCCTCGAATCAAGGAGATGGCTGACGCGATCGCCACGATCGTCGACCGCTGCCTAAGCGGTATTGACGAGCTTCCCAGCTTCGACCTGGTCGAGCGGCTGGCTATTCCACTGCCGGTGGAGATGATCTGCCACATCCTCGGTATCGACCGAAGCGAGTACGGGCGCGCCAAGTGCTGGTCCGACGCTTTCGCCGCCGCCGCCGGCGGCAATTTCAGCAGTGCCGCCGAACGCAACGAGTTGATGTTGACGACGATCAAGGAGTTCAGCACCTACTTCGTGCCGTTGATCGAAGCGAGGCGAGTTGAGCCGAGGAATGATTTGGTCAGTGCGATGGTCGCGGCGATCGACAACGAGTCGCTGAGCAACGTCGAAACATTGATGGTGGCGATCACCATCATGGTCGCCGGCAACGAGACGACCACGAACCTTATCGGCAATGCCGTGGTCGAACTGCTGGCCAACCCCGACCAGCTCAAATTGTTGCTCGACGATCCGTCGTTGTTGCCCAACGCCGTCGATGAGGCGAACCGGCTGACGACGCCGATCCAGTTCGCATTTCGGGAGGCGACCGAAGACACCGTCGTCGCTGGTACGACGATTCCGAAGGGGGCCATCATCGCTCTGCACATGGCCGCAGCGAATCGCGATCCGCGCCGCTTCGACGAGCCCGATCGTTTTTTGATCACTCGTCCTCCCGGTAAAAGCCTGGCCTTCGGTCACGGCATCCACTTTTGTCTGGGTGCTCACCTGGCAGGGCAGGAAGTGCGCGCGGCGATCGGCGGGCTGCTGCCCTACCTCGACCGCCTCAAATTGACCGATGCGCCGCTGGAACGCAACCCGACGGCGCTGCTCAACGGGTGGCAACGGGTCGAACTAGCGTGGGTGTCGTAGTGGCCCTGGGGAATTCCCGTTGAACGCGGACAGATAACGATGTTGACGGCATCGATGCTGCTAGACCCGGCAGTCCTGCAGAACCCCTACGCCTTCTACGCGATGCTGCGGGAGCAGGCGCCGGTCTGGATGGTGCCTGGTACGGACGTCGTCGCAATCAGCACTTTCGCACTGTTGTCGGAGGCGGTCGCGCGGCCCGAGGATTTCTCCTCGATCATGCGTTGTCTGCTTTACCGCGATCAGGATGGACTGCCTGCGCGCCTCGATTTCGGTGAGGCGGCCATGCCGACGCTGGCGACCGCGGACCCGCCCGTGCACACCACGCATCGGCGCGCGGTCTTCCCCGAATTAGTGGCACGGCGCATGCGCACCCTGGAGGACGACATTCGCGCGTTGTCAGCGGCCGCAGTCAAGCAAGCCCTAGATGACGGCAGCTTCGACTTCATGGCGAAGATCGGCAACATGGTGCCGATCACCGTGGTGGCCAGGCTGATCGGTTTTCGCGACATCGACCCCATGCAACTATTGGAAGCGGCCTTCGACTCCACCACGATGGTGGGCGGCACGATGTCAATGGATGAGCTCAGTACTTTTGTCGCGCGCACCGAGACTATCGAGGCCTGGATCGCCGATCAGATCGCGGGCACCGGCGAGGGGGGAGAAGAGGGAATCCTGCTGGCGGTTCGGCGGGCGCTGGATGCTGGCACCTTGCGCATCGGGGAGGCCACCATCATCCTGCACACCATGCTAAGCGCCGGCGGGGAGTCCACGACCAGCCTGCTGGGCAATGCGGTCCGGATGCTCGCTGAAAATCCCGGATTACAACAGCGGCTGCGCGAAAAGCCGCAGGACATCGATGTTTTCGTCGAGGAGGCGCTGCGGCTCGAGTCACCGTTTCGGCAAATGATGCGCAGCGTGCCACGCGACACCACGCTCGGCGGCGTCGAGATCGCCTCGGGCTCCACGGTGTTGCTTCTCTTCGCGGCCGGGAACCGCGACCCCGCTCAGTTCAAACACCCCGACCGAATCGACCTGACGCGCGAATCCCCCAAACGTCACCTCGCTTTCGGGCACGGCATTCATTTCTGCGTCGGGGCGGCTCTCGCGCGTATCGAAGCCCGTGCGGTGCTCGGCGCAATCCTCGAGCAGACCCGATGCTTCACGCTCGACGAGGATCGCGCACCGCGGTGGGTGGACAGCCTGTTGGTCCGTCGGCACGCAGAACTCCACGTCTGCGCTACTCCCCGGTGAGCTATGAGTCCCGACAGCGAGGCGGAGGGGAATGTCGCCTCCGTCAATGGAGTTGGGAGATAACGGCGATCTCGGTGGGCGCGCGGGAGGCGAAGTCGATCACTCGCGCGCCGGCGGGCTGGACATCAGGTAGCGGCTGGATGTCGCTGCCCACAGCGTCATCGAGGTGGACGACGACGCCGGCGGGTGGTTGTTCGATCGGGTGATGGCCGGGTGGGACGCCACTGTCTTCCTCGCCGCCGACGCCGATGTGCGAGAGCTGATAGCGCGGTCCTGCTGTGAGCGGACCGGCCAGCGAATGCTAAACGACATCATCGAACAGCGGCTCGGCCAGTTCGGTCATTGCCGATCGGCCTCGAAGCCACGCCGAACCGCGCGTTGCCCAGTGCTCCCGTTCCAACACCTGGGCTAGAGCGAGTGCGCTACCCGACGCCAGAATTCTGGAGTCCCATTGCTTGGCGTGATCAGCCAAGCGTGCGGCCTCGTTGACGGCGTCTCCAATGACCGTGTATTCGTAGCGGTTCTCCGCGCCGATATTGCCTGCGAATACCGCACCGGCGGCCACTCCGATACCGAAGTCCACCAGTGGCAGCGCCCTCAGTTCCGTGCCGAGCGCGCGTGCCGTCGCGAGCGCCGCCGAAGCCGGTTCATCAATGTCGATGGGTGCTCCGAACACGGCCAGGACCGCGTCGCCTTCGAACTTATTGATCAGGCCGTGCTGCTGGTGCACGGCCGCGACCACTATGCGGAAGAAGTCGTTCAGGATGCTCGCGACTTCCTCGGGCCGCCGGCCGGCGGCGATCGCCGTTGACCCCACCAGATCGACGAAGAGTACGGCGACATCGCGGACGTCACCCGATAGGGAGCCATCGTGTTGAAGTGCCTGGCGTGCCACGTCTGCGCCCACGTGGCGCCCGAAGAGGTCCCGGAGGCGTTCCCTTTCCTCAAGGCCTGCCACCATCCGGTTGAATCCGACCTGGAGTCGTCCGATTTCGGAGGGCTCATACACCTCGACGAGCGCCCCGCCATGGCCGTGCTCCACCTCGGTCATGGCGATGACGACTTCACGAACTGGGTCCGAGATTGACCGGGCAACCAAGATCATCGCGCGAAACCCCAAGGCGAGGGATGCCACAGCGAGCACCAGAACCGGTGTTTCGATTGGCGCTGACTTCGGCACAAGCCACCCGTTGGAGCGCGACAAGACGATCAATGCGATTCCAGCGATGGGTAATGCACTAAAGAGGACCCACGTAATCATCACTCGTGCAAGTACCCCCGGCATTTCGCTAGAGGGTTCGGCGGTCTTCATTGACGCCGCCAGGATGGGCCGCAGGATGCGTTGAGTTATCAGATAGCCCATGGAGGCGGTGGCCGCACCCCCGAACAGAATGGCGGTACCGATCACGCAGGCGACGGCGCCGCCGGCGTGAAAGTTGACCAGAACCAACACTGCGCCGCCGACAGCCCAGATGCCGAACTGGACGACGGTCTGGCGGGCGGCTATGCGCATAGCCGCGCGCTGTTGAGCGGGCGTTGGTTCGGCGCCATCGGCGAACCAACGGAAGGACGGAACCATATTCAAGACACCGGCCACACCACCGACGGTTGCCGAGATTGCGACCAGACCGCACACAGCAATCAGGTTCTTTCTGCTGGAGAGGATGCCGGGGTCCCCGCCGCGGTTACGGGTGAGCGAGACGATCATCAAAGAGACTGCGCCGGCGGCCAGGAGGTGCGCGGAGGTCAGCGCAGCCGCATAACTGAGCCCAAGACGAATTGCAGCTTTGCGCCCGGGAGTCCGGATTGACAGCCATGGAGGATAGGATGATTCCACTGGTAGACCGTCACTTCCGTTTAACGCATCTAACGACTACCATAAATAGCATTAATTGTTCTACTTCGTAGGTATCCAAACTTCGCGCACGTTAAAACCCATGACGAGGCCAGGACAAGACTGAATGACTGCGCACACGACGCTGATTCCGCACTTCATCGATGGGCAGCGCACCACCGGGCAGTCCGGTCGCAGCGCTGACGTCTTCGACCCCAGCACCGGGGGTGTTCAGGCGACGGTGCCGATGGCCGGCCGGGCCGACATCGATGCCGCGGTGGCATCGGCCGTCGAGGCCCAAAAGGGTTGGGCTGCAACAAATCCGCAGCGGCGCGCGCGGGTGATGATGCGCTTCATCGAGCTGGTCAACAAGCACAACGACGAGCTGGCCGAATTGCTGTCCCGCGAGCACGGCAAGACACTGGCCGACGCCAAGGGCGACATCCAGCGCGGCATCGAGGTCATCGAGTTCTGCATCGGCATCCCGCACCTGCTCAAGGGCGAGTACAGCGAGGGCGCCGGCCCGGGCATCGACGTCTACTCGCTGCGCCAGCCCCTGGGCGTGGTCGCCGGCATCACCCCGTTCAACTTCCCGGCGATGATCCCGCTGTGGAAGGCCGGCCCGGCGCTGGCCTGTGGCAACGCGTTCGTGCTTAAGCCCAGCGAGCGGGACCCCTCGGTGCCGGTGCGGCTGGCCGAGCTCTTTGTGGAGGCGGGCCTGCCGCCCGGGGTGTTCCAGGTGGTGCACGGCGACAAGGAGGCCGTCGATGCCATCCTGAACCACCCCGACATCCAGGCGGTCGGGTTCGTCGGCAGCTCCGAGATCGCCCAGTACATCTACGCCGGGGCCGCGGCCACCGGCAAGCGTGCGCAGTGCTTCGGCGGCGCCAAGAACCACATGATCGTGATGCCCGACGCCGACCTGGATCAGGCCGTCGACGCCCTGATCGGGGCCGGCTACGGCAGCGCCGGCGAGCGCTGCATGGCGATCAGCGTGGCGGTCCCGGTCGGTGACCAGACCGCCGACCGGCTGCGCGCCCGGCTGATCGAGCGGGTCAACAACCTGCGCGTCGGACACAGCCTGGACCCCAAGGCCGACTACGGCCCGCTGGTGACCGAGGCCGCCGTGGCGCGGGTGCGCGACTACATCGCCCAGGGCGTGGACGCGGGAGCCGAACTGGTCATCGACGGCCGCGAGCGCGCCAGCGACGACCTGGCTTTCGGTGACGCCAACCTCGAAGGCGGCTTCTTCATCGGCCCCACCCTGTTCGACCACGTCACCCCGGACATGTCGATCTACACCGACGAGATCTTCGGGCCGGTGCTGTGCATCGTGCGCGCGCACGACTACGAGGAGGCGCTGCGGCTGCCGTCCGAGCACGAATACGGCAACGGCGTGGCGGTGTTCACCCGCGACGGCGACGCCGCCCGCGACTTCGTCGCCCGCGTGCAGGTCGGCATGGTCGGTGTCAACGTGCCGATCCCGGTGCCGGTGGCCTACCACACCTTCGGCGGCTGGAAGCGTTCCGGGTTCGGCGATCTCAACCAGCACGGCCCCTCGTCGATCACCTTCTACACCAAGACCAAAACCGTGACGTCGCGGTGGCCGTCCGGCATCAAGGACGGCGCCGAATTCAGCATTCCGACCATGAATTAGGCGAGCCCTTGTAAGCAACCACTTTCAATCAACCGAGCAACTTTCAGCCTCGAACTGGTGACGGAGGCCGTTGAGGCGGCCGCCGCAGCGGGCCGGCAGGCGACCACCAGCGCCGAAGCCGCGGCGCTACTCGGCCTACCACGGGCCATGGAATCGGTGCCGCGTAACGATTGCGGATTCGAAATCGGTTGCGGGACAATGATAAGAGAGAGCTGGTTAATGAGTTACGGATCTGGTGATCCGGAACGGCTCGATCGTTGACGGTTTTAGGGGAGTGCCCGAGCGGGGTTATGTCGCGGTGCGTGGTGGTGTCATCGTGGCGGTTGGTTCGGTCGGTGTGTGGGCACGCGTGAGATCGATGCGGCAAGCCTGTTGGTCACGCCCGGGTTCATTGACCTGCACACCACAGCATCTGAGCTGCTCGCAAGGTAATCCTGGCATCGAGCGGACGCCTCGTGCCGATGACAACATTGTTTAGCCCGCCTCGCCAGTCGGGATCGCAGCTGGCACAGACAAGTGCTTAAATAGATATTCATTTAAGTAATAAAACCTCTAGACGACGTCGCGGCGTCGTGGGTAGCCTACATGCATGTCAGGCTCGTTTCGGTCCTGCAACGGCTAGCTGAGGCGATCCGATCAGCCAGGCCGGCACTCGGTCGCAGCGCGTCCGCCGCACAGCACCGTCGACCACCGCTGGGTGGCTAACAAGGAGGACTTGGACATGCAACGTCGGCCGCACCGGCTGCCTGCCTTGGTTGTTACCGCCGGCGCTCTGTTGAGCAGTCCCGTCGCGCATGCGGACAATGACAACAACACGCTCATACCGAACAACAAGCGGCTCAATGACAGTGTCGTCGCCAACGTCTTCACCGTGCAGCATCAGGCAGGCTGCAATAACGACGTGAGAATCAGCCCCCAGCTGCAAGCCGCTGCGCAGCGACACACCCAGGATTTGTTGAACAACCGGGCCCTCGATGGTGATATCGGTTCGGACGGGTCTAGCCCACAAGACCGCGCCAACGCGGCTGGTTTCCATGGCCCGGTGGCCGAGACGGTGGCGATCAATCAGTCAATCGCGATCAGCGGCAATGACTTAATCAACCGGTGGTACTACAACCCCGACTATTTCAAGATCATGTCCAGCTGTGCGAACAGCCAGATGGGGGTTTGGTCGCTGAACAGTCCGGATCGTACGGTCGTGGTTGCGGTCTACGGACAGCCACAAGCCGATCCCTCGGGACGGGGAGCAACACCACTGAACACCGATGGACAGAACATTCCGCTCGATCCCAGTCCTGACTATGACGCCAGCGATGAACTCCAGTTCGGTCTCAACTGGTTCCCGTGGATCCTGAGGGGCGTGTACCCGCCGCCGGGCAATCCTCCGCAGTAGAGCGAGATTCGTCTATCGGTAGCAAACGCGCGTCAAAAGCCCGCACATCAATGTAATCCGGCCATAGGTCGCAAGGTCGCGTTAACACGCGACCTTGATTATGAACGTGTCGGTTGCCTTCAGGCTGGGATTATCGGTGTCAAAGCCCTCGGCACGCCCCCGGATGGTGTAGGTGTATCCGTGCAGGGCTACATCGGCGGCGCCCTGGAGGTCTTCGGCGTAGCCGCCGGTGAAGCCGCCCAGGTCGCTGATGTTGACCGACTTGGCGGTCAGCGCACTTCCGTTGGAAATAAACGCTTTTGTGCCTGCCGCTGTGTCACCGATAGTAACCGCTGTGAGTGATCCCATCGGAATGCACTTCACAGCGTGGATCTCCGGAAGGGCATGATCGTTGATCGTCACCTGTGCGGTTTCTGGGGGCAATGTTCCCGGAGGTGCGGCTGCGCGGGGCGTTGACGAACATGCACCGACACTTGCTGTTATCACGACGATCGCGGATGCGTTGCGGAACCGCTTCTGCACGAGCGCACCCCATTTCATCTCGCCGCCATCCCGACTCCGAATTAGAGCAAGGTCGCCACCGCTGGATTTCGGCGTCGGCTTGCCCGGTGCGGCGAGCGGTCGGCTTGGTCAAAACAACGATATCCGACTTTGGCATCGTGGTCACGGCTATCGCGATGTATTCGTTGACAACCGTTTTCGTCTGTGGGTCGGTGATCAGCCGTCATCGTGGTCGATTGCGCGTCCTCTTAACGAGGACAACAAGATTGAAGAGCTGACGGTGTAGCCGGTGCAGCCGCGACTTGATCTCGGCGAGAGGCTATCGCCGAGGGGTTAGCGAGGCGACGAGCAAGTTGCGCAGTACGCCCTCATCACCACCGTCATCGGGGTCGGCGGGCTCCGCGATAAGGCTGAAGTTGATGCGCACGATCCAGCGGGCGAGGGTGTCAGCCGGGACATCGCGGCGAATATCGCCGGCAGCGGCAGCAGCCTCGAGGCGCCGCACCAGCGCGTCAGCGAGCTTGGCTCGCCACAACTCGGAACCTTCGGCGGCATGATAGGCAGCGCCGACGGCTTGATGGTCGTCGACTAGTGATCGCATCACCGGTGAGCCACGGGCGATGTCGATTCCCCGCATGCATGCGGCGACGAGCTGAGTCAGGAAGGGCTCGTCAGTCTGCCAACATTGTTCAACGGCGTGCAGGGTGACGGTGAGCACTCGCATGAAGGAGGCCGCCAGCAGAGCGTCCTTGCTCGGGAAGTAGTAGTACACCGTCGACCGGTGCACGCCAGCGCGCCGGGCGATGTCGCCCATCCGGGTGTGCACAGGCCCCTTATCCGAGTAGCAGGAATCGGCCGCGGTCAGCAACCGTTCGCGCGCCTCGTCATCTGCCGGCGAGTCCGCCCCGGCTGGCCTCGGGCGACGGCCTCTGGATTGGGCGGTCACACCAGCACACTACGGCCTCGCAGCTGTGTCGGTGACGCGATGCGAATGTCTCGGCGAGGACTCGCTGGCGGTTTAACTGCGCTGCGAGAGGTGGCGGCGCCACCGTTTGTTCCCGGCGAGTGAAGCTCAACCGGCCTTGGCGGCTGCCCGGAATCTCGGCGATGGGGCAAGCCCACATCCAGATGAGCCGGGCTCTACCCCCGACCAGTTAACCGGGTAGCAACTGTCCGGCAGCGCACCTGACTCACTGCGGCTCAGCAGTGCAGAGTTCCCTCGAGATTCTCCAGTAATGCTCCGAATAATGAGCTAACGATACAAACCGATATATAGATAACTATTTAGCTTTAACCGTCACTTCTGTCAGCCCCTTTTGTGCGCTGGATCACTGCCATCCGCGCTACAGAGTAAGGCTCAGGCGAGAGGTCGGTTAGTCAAGATCGGCGATTAATTGCCACGCATGCGGGGGTTGGTGTTGACCCATGCTGGTATACCCGCGTGAACAAGTTTTCGCCCGAGTGTTAAGGGTCGCGCTGACGCCAGAAAGTTCGTAGCCCTACCTTGCGGTAAGCGCAGCTCAGGACCCCACCGGTGGCTCGACGCGCTCTGTGCGGGCCTGGGATATGGAGACGCGCCGGTGTGCACGCGATCCCGCTCAGCGGCGGGCTGTGATGGTGGATATGCAAGGGATGTATCCATACTTCAGTGAGCCGGTTTACGTCGCAATCCCTTTATTGGTTCCGGTGCGCAATAAGAAACGAGGTTTAAGCATCCTGCTCTGCAATAAACACTACTGTTTACCGTCTGGAATGAACTCAGTTAAGGTGATTACTGTAGATAGATCTGCGAACGTATAGCGCGCAGTTCCTGGATATTATTCCTAAATTATGGTCAAATAGTGTAGTTCGTAGCAAACTTTATGGCCCTGGACTGGTCGCGATGCGGGTGATGCTGGGCGCGGGAGCGTCCAGCCCTGGCCGATGCGGCCGAGCACCTGGCCCTTGCAATATCTACGAGGTCTGATGGGTGCTGTGCTGTTCGACACGGGTGTAGCGAGCCAACCTGACACGGCCTTCCCGTTTGCGAGTATTGCGACATTTCAGCCAAAATTGTCGGAACCCACAGCAAACCAACGCAGTTGCGCTCACGTCACTTAGCCGGTTTGTCCAAAATGGCGTTCGTCGATGTTGCCTTGCCTTAATGTAATGGTGTACCGTCCCGCTGTGCTCTGGGCCACACCGTTTCGAAAGGGAGCAGCACGTCGTACCGCTGCGGGGAGGATTCATCGTCTAATGTCGGCTCCGACTGGTTACAAACGAGTGCGCTAGTGGTAGTCGCGGACACAGCACCTATTCCCGCCTTGACCGCTCCGCCAGAGGAGGGCGTGGTGGTCGAGTCTCCGGGAACCGCTCGGCTGGCCGTTGCCGGCAAGCCGCTACGCGAGGTAGGCAGCTACTTCGCATTGACCCTCGACATCTTCACGCAGCTGGTGCGCCCGCCGTTTGCTTGGCGCGAATTCATCCATCAGGCGTGGTTCGTGGCTCGGGTGTCGATCGCCCCGACGATCTTGTTGTCGATTCCGTTCAACGCGCTCAGCGTCTTCATCATCAACGTTCTGCTCGTCGAGATCGGCGCCGCCGACGCATCAGGTGCTGGGGCTGCGTTGGCGAGCGTGGCATACATCGGCCCGATAACCACGGTGCTGGTCGTTGCGGGTACCGGCGCTACTGCGATTTGTGCTGACCTGGGTGCTCGGACCATCCGCGAAGAGCTCGACGCGATGCGGGTGATGGGGATCAACCCGGTGCAGCGACTGCTGGTACCCAGGGTCTTGGCGCTCTGCCTCAACGGGTTGTTGCTCAACTCGATCAACACCATCGTCGGGTTGGTCGGCAGTTTCTTCTTCTCGGTCTACTTTCAGCACGTCACTCCGGGTGCCTGGGCGGCGAGCCTGACGCTACTGGTCAAGATCGCCGACGTGGCCATCGCCTTCTTCAAGGCGGCTTTGTTCGGCCTGGTTGCTGGGACCATCGCCTGCTACAAGGGCGTCACGGTTGGTGGGGGACCCCAAGGTGTCGGCAACGCGGTCAATGAAACCGTGGTGTACACGTTCATGGCGTTGTTCGTGATCAACGTCGTGCTAGTCGCGGTCGGCACGAAGGTGACGATGTGACCGCGGCCCCCGCCCGACACCGCCCGACAAGCGTGATTCCCGCACCGCCGCGGTTGGCACGATTGTCGATCACCCTGCACCGCTTGGTCGCCGGCTGGAATCGGCTGGGAAGCCAAACCGCGTTCTACGTCAAGGCGCTGAGTCTGGTGTGGGATGCGGTCGCCCGCTATAAGGCTGAGACGCTGCGCCTGATCGCCACTATGAGTCTGGGGATCGGTGCGCTGGCCATCATCGGCGGGACCGTGGTGGTCGTCACCACACTGGTCATGTCGACCGGAGCGTTCATCGGTATCCAGCTCTACCGATCACTGTCCGATGTGGGCGTGGAGGCTTTGAGCGGTTTCGCCTCGGCCTACCTCAACACCCGTTTCGCCGCGCCGCTGACCTCGGCCATCGGGCTTGCCGCGACTATCGGCGCCGGAGCCACCGCACAGCTGGGAGCTATGCGCATCAACGAGGAGATCGACGCTCTGGAAGTGATGGGCATCCGCGCGATCAGCTACCTGGCATCAACGCGAATCGTAGCCGGCGTGCTGGTTACCGTTCCTTTGTGGTGCCTGTCCTCGCTGGCCGGATATCTGGCGACGCGAACGCTGGTGGTCGTCGCCTTCGGGCAGGCACCCGGGGTCTATGACCACTATTTCAACACCTACCTGCAGCCCACCGACTTGATCTGGTCACTGCTGCAAGTGATAGCGACGGCAACGGTCGTGATGCTGGTACACACCTACTACGGTTTCAACGCGACCGGCGGCCCAGCCGGCGTCGGCGAAGCTGTCGGCCGCTCGGTGCGCGCCTCACTGGTCGTGGCGGTAACGGTGCAGTTGGCGGTGGCAATGGCCGCCTACGGCGTGTCCGGCAACTTCAACCTGTCTGGATAGCACGCGATGAAGAAGATGCAACGTGAAGCCGGCCTTCCCCCGGCGCTGTGGACTCTCATCCTCCTTGGCACGATCACCGGCTTGGTCGTGCTCACGGTAGCGGCGTTCAACAGAGACCTGAGGCCCTATGCGAGGGTGACCCTCACCGCCGACCGCTCCGGTCTCATCATGGAACCCGGCGCCAAGGTGAAGTTGCGCGGCGTTCAGGTCGGCCGGGTTACCTCGATTCACTCGGGCGATCCCGTGACGCTGCGGCTGGAGCTCTACCCCGAGCAGCTCCAATACATCCCGGCCAACGTAACCGCCCAGATCACCGCCACCACGGCGTTCGGGGGCAAATACGTCGATCTTCAGATACCTGAAAGCCCGAGCCCCAGACGCCTGGCGGCGGGCGCTGTCGTGCGATCACGCAACGTGACGACCGAGGTCAACACCGTGTTCCAGAACCTTGTCGCGGTGCTCAACCAGGTCGACACCCCCAAGCTGAACGCCGTACTCACCGCGCTGGGCGACGGGTTGCGCGGCAAAGGGGAGGCCCTCGGTGAGGCGACCACCGACCTCAACGAAGTCCTCGAGGCGATCAATCCCCGCAGCGAGACGATCCGGGCCGACTTTCGCGCACTCAAAGGATTCAGCGACACCTACAGCTCCGCCGCACACGACATCGTTACGGTGCTCGATGCGGCCAGCACCACCAGCGCCACCGTCAGCAACAATGCTCAGGCCCTGGACTCACTGCTGCTCAACGTCGTTGGACTCTCCCACAGCGGCATCGGTTTGATCGGCCCGAACAAAGACAACCTCGTGCACGGCGTCAACTTGCTCGAGTCGACCACGCGGCTGCTGATGAAGTACAACCCCGAACTGACCTGCACGCTGGTCGGCTCCAAGTACGACGCCGAGTTTTTCGGCGACGTATCGGGCGGCCACAACGGGTACTCGGTCACACTCGACGTCGCCTTGCTGCTTGGTGACGAGGCGTACCGATACCCTGACAACCTCCCGATCAACGGAGCCAAAGGCGGCCCCGGGGGACAGCCCGGCTGCGGAGCGTTACCCGACGTGTCCAAGAACTTCCCGCTGCGCTACCTCGTCACCAACACCGGGTGGGGGCGCGGCCTGGACATGCGACCCAACCCCGGCATCGGTTTCCCCGGATACGTCGACTACCTGCCGGCCACCCGTGGAACACCGCAGCCGCCCAGCCTTCGCCATCCGGGAGGGACGGCACCTGGTCCGATTCCGTACCCGGGTGCGCCACCGTACGGAGCGCAGCAGTACGCGCCGGATGGAACGCCGCTGTATCCGGGGTTGCCGCCCGCGCCTCCGCCGGGACGACCGCGAGATCCCGGCCCGCCGCCTGCGGGGTCGGAACCGTTCACGCCGCCAGTGCCGGGGGCGATCCAACCGACCTGCGGCGTCCTCAACCAGGTGTGCGAACCGCTGCCACCGCCACCAAATGTCCCGGGGCCATGACTGCCCACCGCGTTGAGAAGAGTTAGGGGAGGGCAGACATGAAAGAGAACCTCACCGGGACACTGTGGCGCCTCGCCATCTATGTCGTCGTCTCTGTCCTGGGCATGTTCACGCTGGTCGCCCTGTTCGGGCAGCTGCGCTTCCAGTCCGAGAAGACCTACAAAGCGCAGTTCGCGAACGTGTCGGGGTTGGAGGGCGGAAACTTCGTCCGTATCGCCGGTGTCGAGGTCGGCAAAGTCAAGAACATCACCGTCGAGCCCGACTCCACGGTCCTCGTCGAATTCACCGCAGCAGAAAAGGTCGTGCTCACCGAGGGCACCAGGGCCGCCATTCGTTTCGCCGACCTCACCGGCGGTAGGTACGTGGCACTCGAAGAGGGAGCGGGCAACATCAGGCGACTCAGTCCAGGCGCGACCATCCCCCTAGCCCGTACCGAACCGGCACTCGATCTGGACGCGTTGATAGGCGGTTTCCGGCCACTGTTCCGGGCGCTGGACCCAGACCAGGTCAACAAGCTGACCGGGCAGCTGATCGCGGCCTTCCAAGGTCAGGGCGGCACGATTGGCTCATTTCTCACCCAGGCCGCCGCACTCACCAACACCTTGGCCGACCGCGACCACCTGATCGGTCAGGTCATCGTCAACTTGAACACCGTGCTCGGTTCGCTCGGCGGCCAAAGCGGCCAGTTCGCCCGTGCCGTCGACTCCCTCTCCGAACTGGTAGCAGGCCTTGAAGCCCGCAAGCAGGACATCAGCAACGGCGTGGCGTACGCGAACGCCGCCGCCGGGTCGATCACCGATCTACTGGCCCAAGCCCGCCCGCCGGTGAAAAAGGTGGTGCACGAGGCAGATCGCACCGCGGGGACCATGCTGGCCGACCGCGAGTGGCTCGAAAAGTACCTCGACCACTGGCCCGACGCCTTCAAGATACTGAACCGGCAAGGCTTATACGGAGACTTCTTCAGCTTCTACCTGTGTGACATCGTGCTCAAGCTCAACGGCAAGGGCGGCCAGCCGGTGTACGTCAAGGTGGCCGGCCAGGCCAGCGGCAGGTGCACGCCGCGATGAAAACGTTCTCCGAACGCAATCCGTTCATCATCGGCGCCATCGGCCTGGGCGCGGTTTTTACACTCATGTTGGTGTCCCTGAACTACGACAAGCTGCCGTTTTTCCATAGTGACAGAACGTATTCGGCATATTTCGCCGAAGCGGGCGGCCTGGAGCCCGGTAACCACGTGCAGATATCGGGTTACCGGGTCGGGCAGGTCGACAGCGTCGAGCTGGACGGACCGCGCGTGCTGGTCACGTTCACCGTCGCCAGCAATCTCCGCCTCGGTGAGCGCACCGAGGCAGCGATCAAATTGCGGACCGTGCTGGGCAGCAAGGTCCTCGAGGTCAGCCCTCGTGGCGAGGGGCAGCTGACCGGACCGATCCCGCTGCAGCGGACCACATCTGCCTACCAGCTGCCTGACGCGCTAGGCGACCTCACCGCGACGATCAGCGGTCTTAACACCGACCAGCTGTCGAAATCGCTTGCAGTGCTAGCCAACACGTTCACCGACACCCCGCCCGACCTGAAGGCCGCGGTGCAGGGGGTGGCGCGCTTCTCGCAAACCCTGGATGAACGCGACGGCCAGTTGCGGACCCTGCTGAGTAACGCCAATAAGGCGACCACAGTGCTGGCCGAGCGCAGCGACGAAGTGGCCAAGCTCGTCCGCGACACCAACGCCCTTTTGAGGCAACTGAGAAGCCAAAGCAGCGCGCTGGAGCAGATTTCCAACAATCTTGCTGCGCTGGCCCGCCAACTCAAAGGCTTCATCGCCGAGAACCGCGACACGCTGAAGCCGGCCCTCGACAAGCTCAACAGTGTGCTGGCGATCGTCGACAACCGCAAGGAGAACGTCCAGAAGGCGCTCGTCGGGCTCAACAAGTACGCCTTGGGCCTGGGGGAATCAGTGTCGTCCGGGCCCTTCTTCAAGGCCTATGTCGTAAACCTTTTCCCCGGACAGTTTGTGCAGCCGTTCATCGATGCGGCGTTCTCCGACCTCGGCCTGGACCCGAATGTGTTGCTGCCCAGTCAACGCGCCGACCCGCAGGTTGGCCAGCCAGCGACACCGCCGCTGCCGATGCCGTTCCCGCGGACCGGTCAGGGCGGGGAACCGCGAATGACGCTGCCCGACGCCATCACCGGCAATCCGGGCGACCATCCGTGCGGTTCTCCCGGCGCAGCCTCGTCGGGGCCCGGCTGCTACCCCTACCGGGAGCCCCTTCCCGCGCCGCCCCCCGGTGGGCCGCCGCCAGGGCCACCCGCGCAGCCGGGTCAAGGCGCGGGGCAGTCAGCACCGTTGCCGGGGCCCGCACAGCCGGGCGAAGGGGGTGAGGGACGATGAGTCCCCGCAGCGCGAGGATCGGTGTGGCCATCGCTCTCACAGCGGTACTGCTCGGCGGAATCGTCACCGTCGTGCGGTCGGCTGCAGGGGTCGGTCGCACCACCGTCGTCGGATACTTCGCCAACAGCACTGGCCTCTACAACGGTGACAGCGTCGTTATTCTCGGTGTGCCGGTCGGCAAGATCGAGAAAATCGAACCGGAACCGGACCGTGTGCGAATCACCTTCTGGCTCAACGACAAATATAAGGTTCCCGCTGACGTCAAAGCTGCCATCCTCTCGCCGTCGCTGGTGACGCCCCGGTCCATCCAGTTGACCCCCGCCTATACGGGCGGCCCTGCACTGGCCGACCATGCGGTGATCCCGCAGCAACGTACCGCGGTGCCGGTGGAGTATGACGACTTCCGCCAGCAGCTGGAGAAGCTGACGCAGGTGCTGCAGCCGACCGCACCGGGTGGAACCAGCACCTTGGGGGCGTTCATCAACACCGCCGCCGACAACTTGCGAGGCCAAGGCCCAGACATCCGTAAGACGGTCATCGAACTTTCGCAGGCGATTTCAGCGCTCGGCGACCATAGCAATGACCTGTTCAGCACCGTGAAAAACCTGTCCATTCTGGTCTCCGCGCTGCACGACAGCAGCGACCTGCTCCAACAACTGAATCAGAACCTTGCGGAGGTCACCGGTCTGCTCGCCAATGACCCCAACGAGGTCGCCAATGCCGTCCGCAACCTCAACGACGTGGTTGGCGACGTCCGAGGCTTCGTGGCCGAGAACCGCGACGCGCTGGGTACCACGTCGGACAAACTGGCGTCAGTGACTCAAGCCGTGACCGACAGCCTCGGCGACGTCAAGCAACTTCTGCATACCGCGCCAACGGCCTTTCAGAACTTCCTCAACATCTATCAACCCGCACAAGGGACGTTGACCGGTGCGCTGGCCTTCAACAACTTTGCTAACACGATCCAATTCCTTTGTGGGGCAGTAGAAGCCGCATCACGTCTAGGCGCCAAGGAATCAGCGAAGCTGTGTGTGCAGTACCTGGCGCCGATCATTAAAAACCGCCAAGTGAATTTTCCGCCGCTGGGCGAAAATCTCTTCGTCGGGGCCGCGGCGCGCCCCAATGAACTCACCTATAGCGAGGACTGGCTGCGCCCGGATTATGTTCCGCCGCACCCTGACTCCCCGCCAACGGGAGACGCCCCGGCACCGCCGGCCGCCGGGGCGACCCCGGCTGAAGCCCCGCCGCCGGCGGCGGATGCGCCGCCGCCTGCGCAAGCGGCGCCAACGAACCCGGCTGAGGGATTACGCGGAATGATGATGCCGCCCGGAGGTGGACAATGAGCCAATCACCACTTCGGCGTCGCGTGATGGCGGCGCTACTGGCGGCGGTGGCGCTCGCAACACTGTCCGGCTGCGGGTTTCGGGGCCTGAACTCGTTCAATTTGCCGGGCACCAAAGGCGGCGGCCCGGGCGCGTATACCATTCGGGCGCAGATGCCCGATGTGCAGAATCTGCAACGGAATTCGCGGGTCCGGGTAAACGATGTGACGGTCGGCAATGTCATCGACATAGAACTCCAGGGTTGGAATGCGCTGGTTACCATGACGATCGACGGCGATGTCGACCTACCCGCCAATGCAACCGCTACCCTCGGTCAAACCAGCTTGCTCGGTTCGGTGCATGTCGAACTGGCGCCTCCTGCGGGAGTAGCGCCGCAGGGCAAGCTGAAGAACGGGTCGTTGATTCCGCTGTCGTCGGCTGGCGCCTATCCGTCCACCGAGCGGACACTGGCCGCCGTGTCGCTGCTGCTCAACGGCGGCGGCCTGGGTCAGGTTCAAGACATCACCAAGACGTTGAGTACTGCTTTCAGTGGGCGCGAACAAGATCTGCGAAACCTGCTGAATCAGCTCGATACATTCGTCGGCTACCTCAACGACCAAAAAAGCGACATCATCGCCGCAACGGACCACCTCAACAATCTTGTCGGTCAATTTGCCGATCAGAAACCGATTATCGACAAGGCACTGAAGACCATTCCGCAAGCATTGACCGTGCTCAAAGACGAGCGAGAAAACCTCGCCAACGCCCTCGGTGAAGTCGGCCAGTTGAGCGCGCTCGCCGCTGACTCGGTTAACAAGACCAAGGAAAACCTGATCAAGGAATTGAAAGACCTTGGCCCCGTGCTGCAATCGCTGGCCGACGCAGGGCCGGCGTTGACCCGATCGTTAGGCTTCCTCGGGACATTCCCCTTCCCCGCGGAGACGCTCAGCAAATGGATACGTGGCGACTACGCGAACTTGACGGCGGTAATCGACTTGACGCTGAGTCGGCTCGACTCGTCGTTCTTAACCGGCACCCGCTTCGAGTGCAATCTGACTGAGCTTGAGTTGCAGTGGGGCCGCACCATCGGGCAATTGCCCAGCCCCTGCACCGGGGGCGGGCCGTACAACCCTGGCAACCCCTTGGTTGTTCCCTACCATTTCGACCAGGGGCGCTGAGATGCTGCATCTGACCCGGCGCACCAAGATCCAGCTGGCCATTTTCACGGTGATCAGCCTGAGCGCAGCCTCGCTCATGTTCTTCGACTACATGCAGATACCGACGGTATTCTTCGGGGTCGACCGCTACACGGTCACGGTGGAGCTACCTCAAGCCGGCGGCCTTTACCCAGGCGGCAACGTCACCTACCGAGGCGTCGAGGTGGGTCGCGTGCAAGCGGTAAAGCTGACCGCGACCGGCGCCGAGGCCGTGCTTCAGCTCAATTCTGATGTCCACATTCCTGCCAACCTGAATGCGCAGGTCCACAGTGTCTCGGCGGTCGGCGAGCAATATGTCGAGCTGCTGCCACGTGGTGGGCAGGGGCCGTCACTGAAAAACGGTGACGTGATCCCGGTCGACCGTAGTTATGTTCCACCAGACATCAATTCACTGCTGGCGGCCACCAACCGCGGCCTTACCGTAATCCCGCGTGACAACCTCAAAACGGTTGTCGACGAGTCCTATACGGCCGTGGGCGGGCTCGGCCCGGAGCTTTCCCGGCTGGTCAGCGGAACGGCGAAGTTGGCGACCGACAGCCGTCAGAACCTCGACGCGCTAGTCAACCTGATCGATGGGTCAAAGCCGCTGCTGGACAGCCAGACCCAGTCAGCAGACTCGGTCCAAGCGTGGGCCGCCCACCTGGCGACGATCACCTCCGAGCTGCGCGATAACGACTCCTCGGTCGCAGGTCTGCTACGAGAAGGCGGCCCGGCGGCCGCCGAGGCCCGGCAATTGTTCGACCGGCTGAGCCCCACGCTGCCGATCGTGCTGGCCAATCTGGTCAGTGTCGGGCAGGTAGGCGTCACCTACCGCGACAACCTCGAATCCTTATTGGTCGAGCTGCCCCAGGGGGTGGCCGAAATCCAAGCGACCGGGGTGGCCAACCGCAACACCAAGCAGGATTACAACGGCGCGTTCCTGAGCTTCAATCTGAACCTCAACTGGCCGCCCCCATGCACCACCGGATTCCTGCCCATCCAACAGCAGCGCGCTGCCAGCTACGAGGACTATCCGGACTCCCCTAACGGCGACATCTATTGCCGGGTACCGCAAGACTCGGTGCTCAACGTGCGCGGTGCCCACAACATGCCCTGCGAAACGCGCCCCGGCAAACGCGCGCCGACCGTCAAGATGTGCGAAAGCGACCAAACCTACGTTCCGCTTAACGACGGCTTCAACTGGAAGGGTGATCCGAACGCGACGTATTCCGGGCAGGACGTGCCCCAGTACAGACCGGGCGAGGAGCCGCCCGGACAGGTCCCCCCACCGTCGCCGCCGGGCCCGGCGCCACCGCCGATAGCGGCCGTCCAATACGATCCCGCCACGGGCATGTATATGGGGCCAGACGGCCGGATGTACACCCAGACCGACCTAGCTGTCGGCACCAAGAAAGGGCAAACATGGCAGAGCATGCTGATGCCACCCAAGAGAAACTGAGCGAGACGGACCTGGCGGGAACGTCCGCATCGGCCGGTCCCCCGGATGAGGGTTCATCGGAAGCGGTCACAGCTGATGAGACGACCGCTGAGGCGCCCGCTTCGGACAACCCGACAGTGGAGGCGCCGGACGACGAAGTCGTGGATTACGACGCCTCGGTTGATGACGCTGCCGAACCGGATGCCGAAGACCCTGTGCCGGCCAAGAAACTACGCTCGCCTGCGCTGTTGGCGACAGTGTTCGGGTTGGTCACAGTTGTCGGCCTGGCGGCGCTCGGGGGCTGGTTCGGGTATCAGACGTACCAGTCACACCAGGCCCAACAACAGCGCGAACTGATGGTTCGCATCGGCAGGCAAGGCGCGCTGAACCTGACGACAATCGACTGGCAGCACGCCGATGCCGACGTCCAACGCATCCTGGACTCAGCGACGGGCACTTTCTACGACGACTTTTCTCATCGATCCAAACCCTTCATCGACGTCGTCAAGAAAGCGCAGTCGAAATCGGTCGGGACAATTACCGAGGCGGGCCTGGAGTCGCAATCGGGGAACGAAGCCCAAGTGCTAGTCGCTGTGTCGGTAAAGACCTCGAATCTCGGTGCAGCCGAACAGGACCCGCGGCATTGGCGGATGCGCGTCATCGTACAGAAGGTCGGAAACGACATGAAAGTCTCCAACGTCGCATTCGTACCGTGACGGGGCCGCGCCCTGGCCAGCGCCGACGATCAAGACCACGAACCAGATAAGGAACCATCGCAGTGCGGGTTATATCCGATTCCGCCGTAGAGCGGGACGAAACACAGGTCGATGAGCAGGCCACTCAGCGAATCGATACTGAGACCGACGAAACCGACGAGACCGGGGACGGCACGGACACGGTCAGTACCGAAGACGTTGCCGAATCGGAGGACGAATCCGCCGACGATCCCGAAACGGAAGATTCCAGAGACGTTGAACCCCGGCCGCGTAAGCGCCGGATCGGATGGTCGCGGCTGCTGGTCTTCGGGGTGCTGCCTATATCAGCTTTGCTGATCGCTGTGGCCACGGGCTTTCTCAAGTGGCAAGCCGCTTCGAACCTTCTGTCCAGGGCGGCCGAAATCGAGTCAGTCGCCGCCGCCAAGGATTCCAGCGTTGCGATACTGTCCTACCGACCCGACACCGTCGAAAAGGACCTAGGCGCCGCCCGCGATCGGCTGACCGGCAAGTTCAAGGACTCCTACACACAGTTAGTCCAGGATGTGGTGATACCAGGCGCGAAGAAAGACCACATCTCGGCGGTCGCTACCGTTCCCGCCGCCGCCTCGGTGTCGGCGAACCCAAACCACGCGGTCGCGCTGGTGTATGTCGACCAGACTGTGTCCGTTGGCAACGATGCGCCCACCGATACCGCATCCACCGTCCGGGTGACCATGGACAAGGTCGGCAACCGTTGGCTTATCTCGGCATTCGACCCAGTTTGAGGCCAAGATGGCACAGGCAGATATCTCCTGAGGGTCTGGCTGGGTGATAAACCGTGACATGGCTCCCGGATGACGCAGCACAACAGTGGTTTTAATCTGGGAGCGGACGGTGCGGTGCGTCGGTCCAGCCTCCGATGTGTGCACACCCTACGAATTTGCATGAATAGCTTTGCCTTTGGGGTCGCTAGCTTTCCGCGGTCGGAAGGGTTCGTCGAGAACTGCGGTGCCGCCGGGTGCGGCCGCCGGCGGCGTGCTTAGCTTGGCTACATGATCTCGACGCTCGAAGACGTGCTGAGTCTGTTGGACCTGCAGCAGATCGATGACGCAGCGTTCGTGGGCACTCAACCCGACACCCCCAACCACCACATCATCGGAAGCCAGGTCGCCGCTCAGGCGTTGATGGCGGCCGGGCGGACGACACCCGGGCGACTGGCGCACAGCATGCACATGTACTTTCTGCGGCGTGGTGACGCAAGGCAGCCGATCCAGTATGACGTGACCCCGCTACGTGACGGCGGCACCATCTCCTCGCGTCGGGTGACCGCGAGCCAGTCGGGAGTCGTCCTCTTCGAGGCGCTCGCCTCATTCACAATCATCGCCGACGACGTCGACTGGCAACAAAGAATGCCTGACGTGGCGGGGCCGTCCGCGGTCCACGGACTCGAGGATCTCTTGACGCCCTACGCCGAGGAATTCGGTGACTGGTGGCCGCAGCAACGTCCATTCACCATGCGGTACCTCGACGCGCCGCCTCGGGTCGCCCTTGATCTCTCCGACCCGCCGCCGCCGCGGCTTCGGATCTGGCTTCGTGCGAACGGCGAGGTCACCGACGATCCGTTGGTCAACAGTTGTGTGGTGGCCTATCTCAGCGCGCTCACACTGCTCGAGTGCGTGATGACGACGATGCGCACCACACCGGTGGGGCCTCGGCTCTCGGCGCTAGTCGACCACACCATCTGGTTTCACCGCGCTGCCGATTTTACTGACTGGCTGCTCTTCGACCAGTTCTCGCCGAGCATTGTGGGCCGCCGCGGTTTGGCCACCGGGACCCTGTACAACCGGTCGGGCGAATTGGTGTGCATCGCAACCCAGGAGGGTTACTTCGCTGAGCAGCGACAGTGAAGCGGATCAATGACGTTGGCAGCGCCGCGATTACGTGATCACGCCGGCGATCTTTAGTTCAATAAGGCGGTCGTCATCGATGCCCAGTTCGCGCAGTACTGCGTCGGTGTGCTCCGCGAATTGCGGTGCTCTGGTTAGGCTGGCTGGATCGTCGTCGAACTGCGCCGGGCTGGCGACCAACTTCTGCGGATGACCTTCGGCATCGACGATTTCGGCGATGCGACCGTTGGCAGTCAGTGCTTCGTCATTGGCTATTTCCCAGGCATCCTGCACCGGGGCCCACTGCCCTCTGCCCTTGCGTAATAACGCTTGGCATTCAGCGAAACTCAACTTGCCGATCGCGTCCGCAACGATTTGTTGAGCAGTTTCGCTGTGCTCGGCCATCGCGTCGAGCGTTGTGAACCGCGGATCTTCAGCGACCTCGTGCAGACCCATCAGCCGGCAGAACTCCGGCCAGTACCGCGTCGGCTGCAACATTGACAACTGGACGAACCTTCCGTCCGAAGTCCGATAAGCGCCGGTGAGCGGGTTGCCCGGGGCCTGGGTTCGGCGTTCTACCTTCGGCAGCGGGCCGCCCATCAGCATCGCCATGTTCACGTTGAACTGGGTTGTCCAAGCGCCGACCGCCAAGAGCGAGACGTCGAGCACGGACGGTTCCCCGGTGGCCTGTCTGCCGTAGAGTGCCGCCGCCACGGCGCCGGCGATGGTGATGCCGCCGATGTTGTCCCCGTAAGCCCCGGCGGGCATGAACGCACTGTGTGCGGCATCGGGCGACGTGAGGCCGTCCGCGCTGCCACCACGGGCCCAGAACGCCGTCGCGTCATAGGCCCCCGCATCCCGGTCGGGCCCTTTCAGTCCGAAGCCGCTGCCGACGACATAGATTATGGCGGGGTTGATTCGGCGGACGTCGTCGACGTCGATGGACAGCTTCTTCCGCGTCGACGGCAGGTAGTTCGTCAGGAACACGTCGCTTCGCCGGATCAGTTCGTCGAGCAGGGGACGCGCCTCGGAATTGTCCAGGGCCAGGCCGACACTGCGCTTTCCGCGGTTGGGTGCTTCCATGATCGGCGCGAACGACGATCCGGGTACAGTTGCCGCGGCGCCCAACACTTTGACCAAGCCGCGCTGGGCATCGCCGGTGACAGGATGCTCGATCTTCACCACGTCGGCGCCCCAGTCGGCGAGCACAGCGCCTGCCGAGGGAACGAAGGTGAACTGGGCGACCTCCAGCACGCGAACTCCGGTGAGCGGTTTACGCATCAGATGTCCTTCAAGTGAGGGTGGGCACGGTGCCCACTCAGTGCATGATGTCTCGGACCTTCGTCTTCTCGTGGCCCTTGAGTAGCTCAGCGCTGGCGTTCTCCATGTGTCGCCGCCAATGCGCCTCGGCCTCGGCGCCGTCCCGGGCGGCCACCAAGTCGGCGAGTCGGGTGTAGGACCGCATCAGCTTGTTGTACTGAGCCTTGGGCACGACGTTCTGAACGCTGAGAAATGCTGCGGTCATGTGCCTTTCGAAGATTTCGTGCAGCATGCCGACGATCACGGTCAGTGTCGCGTTGCCCGACAGTTCGACTAGCCGGCGGTGCAATGCGGTGGACGCCGCGCCCAGCTTGCCGGTCTCCCATGCAGCGGGGATCTCCTCGATGAGTTCGCGTAACTCGCGGTGGGCCGCAGCGGTGCCATCCTCTGCGAGCAGCCGGGCCGCATACGGTTCAATGCCCATCCGTGCCGTCATCACGTCCGCGAGCGTCGTTCCCGCCATCTCGAGCAGGAAGCCCGCCGGCCGCGCGACGATCTCGGGGCCCGGGACGCGAACCCGGGCGCCGGTGCGTGAGCCGCGCCGCACCTCCACGAGGCGGTCGGACTCCAAGACTCGCACCGCTTCTCGCAGTGACGGCCGGCTGACCTGAAAGTGATCCATGAGTTCGGCTTCGTAGGGAAGGAAGTCGCCGTCTTTGAGCTGGCCCTCGACGATCATCCGCCGCAACGTGTCCGCCACGATCTCGGCCGTCTTCGGCGACCGCACCGCACCGTTATTCTGTGACGTGGCCATCGGCGCGAGCGGTTCCCGCTTGGGCATCGCGACCTCCTGAACTCGACATGTAGTACTCAGTACACCATGTAAGGCACCCATCTGGTGCATCCGTAGCTGGCGTCAATGTAGTTGCGAAAGAACGCGCGTCGCGGCCGCACCATAGCCGGAGCGTCGTCGACGTCCGACCAGGAAGCTTGGCGGTGAGGCAAATGCCGTGTCGGGCACTCGTTTGCGAGTCGCCAGCATCTCGCGTGCCTGTGTGTCGTCGCCACAGATCGCGATCGACCACAGCATATCGTCAGTGACGTGGTCGGCGATCGTTTCCGGATGGCCGCTGCGGAAGGCCGATCGGATCCGGGCGACCTGGTCTGTCCAGCCGTGCAGTTCGACGAGTGAGTCGTAGGTCTTCACGGTGAAGTAGAAGGCGATCTGCAGCCGCGCGTCCCGGACAGCCCGGGCCGGGTCGTCGTTGTCGATCGCGGTGATCAGCCACCCCCAACGTCGTAGCTCGGCCGGGTCACGTCCGCTTGCTACCGCGCCGCGGACCAGTTCGGGCTCCACGACTTCGGTCCACCACCGATCGGTGAACAGGCCGTGCCCCAGTACGCCATCGGCGGTGCGACCTACCGTCCGCAACATGATCTTGTTGAACGCTCCGATCAGGATGGGAACGTCTAACCGGCCGAGCACCGGTGCACGGATGTCGGCGTCAATCGTGTAGAACCGGCCCTCGTAACGGACGCGTTCGCCGTTCTCGGCGTTCAGGAACGCCCGTATCGCCTCGATCAGTTCGGCCATCCGGGGGGCGGGGTGGGCGGCGTCGACACCAAACCAGTCCTTATTCATCCGTGAGGTCCCCGACCCAAGTCCCAGAAAGACCCTGCCCGGGGCGAGTGTCCAGAGATGTCGGACCGCCGCGGCGTGCACGAACGGGGACCGGGCGAATGCGTATGCGATTCCCGGGCCGATGTACGCCCCCGAGGTACCGAGAGCCATCTCGGTCGCGGTGATGTATGCGTTGAGGTCGGCGAACTCGCCGGCGCAAAACGCCTGCGCGCCGGCGGTCTCCGCCTGCGCTGCCAGCGCGGGCCCCGGCCACGGCAGACCCCAGTCCATGCGTCCTCGCATCCGTCGGCACTACGTCACTAACCTAGTTAGATACGTAATTGTACTTCCTGCCCGGTGGCTACGCCATCGCCCCTGCATCGATCGTTTTCGACAAAAGTGTCAAAAAAGAGTAGCCTCGCGATAGTCCTGCTGCTAGGCGTCGTGCGTGGAAAGGACATTCCGATAATGCAAACATTGCCGAGCATGCTGCCCACCGGGTGGTTTCAGGTCGCCTGGAGCGCTGACCTTGCCGTCGCCGAGGTGATCCCGATGCACTACTTCGGCCGGGATCTGGTCGCCTTCCGGCAGCTGGATGGGGTGGTGAAGGTGCTGGACGCGCACTGCCAGCATCTTGGCGCGAGCCTGGCCCACGGCGGCTGCGTAGTCGAAGAAGGCATCCAGTGCCCTTTTCACGGCTGGGTGTGGAACGGCGCGGGACGCAACGTCCACATTCCCTACCAGGATCGGCCCAATAAGGGCCGCCGAGTACGTAGCTACCCGGTCGCCGAGCTCAACGATTCGATCTTGATCTGGCATGACAGCGCGGGCAGAGATCCATTGTGGGCGGCACCCGACGCGTTCGCGGTGCTTGGCGAACACGTCCGCTCGCAACGATTCCACCCATTGACAGCCGATTGCCGGACGCGGCATGAGCGGGTAAAGGTGCATCCCCAGGTGATCGCCGAGAACGCCGTCGATCCTCACCACTTCCAATTCGTCCATCGCACCCCGATCAGTCCCGTGGTACTGCGTGAAAGCACCGACAGCTCGACCTGGTCGGCCAAGGTCGGCTTTGGCCGGAGGTGGAGCGACGGCCTGGACCGCACCGGCGACACGATGAACACGATCGAAATCTATTGGTCAGGAATCGGGCTCAGCTACAACGGCGAACACGTCCGCGACGGAATCCGAGTCATCTCCATCTGCGCGACACCGGTGGACGACACCAGATCCGACATCTTCGCCGGCTACTGGATCAGCGAGGAAACGTCAGAAGGCCCGGATGATTTCGAGGCGCGTCTGGCCGCAGCGAAACGCGCCCTGCCCGACGACATCCGGATCTGGGAGCACCAGAAGTACCTCGAACCGCCGGGTCTGGCGACCTCGGAGGCGGCAGGCTTTCGCGCGCTGCGTCGGTGGGCGAGCGGGTTTTATCCCGAACCGGAGGCCGCCGCCGAGCCGGTCGCGCATGGTGTCTGAGGGCTCGCGCCCGCGGGTAACACGCAAGTCCGACCGCACCCGAGAGTCAATCCTGGACGCTGCGCGGACCGCGTTTGCGCGCAAGGGTTTCTCGGGCGTCACCATCAAGGACATCACTGACCTCGCGCCGGTCACCCGGGCGAACTTCTACTATTACTTCTCCGACAAGACCGAGCTTTTCATCGAGCTCGGCACCGACACCTACCGCGAAGCGCTGGCGGTTGTCGAGGGTTTCATGGAGCAGGGGAGCCCGCCCAGCCGGGAGGACGTCGAGGCCTGGGTCGCCGGCTACTTCGACTACCTCGACCGCAACGGTGCGTTCGTCATCCGCTCCACGGAGGACATGCCTCCCGATCGCAAATTCCGCGCCGCGGTCGCCCGCTCGCACCGTCGAACCGCCGCCGCGCTCGGTGAGGGCATCGCAAAGATGGCGCCGACACCGCCCGACCTCGACCCCGTGGCTACCGGGCTGGTGATTATGGCGATGCTCGAACGCTCATGGCTGATGGTTCGCCACAACGAGGTCCCGTCGACGACACGCCAAGCGGTGGTCATGGCGGCCACCGAGATGCTGTGGCGAACAGTCAACGGTCAGACCTGACCGATGTCCATTCGCCGATAAGCTTATCGATCGTGGTCAGCCGACCCAGCACGGCAATAGTGTTGTCCAGCACCTGTTCTGCATAGTCCTTGGGGGTGCCGCCGACGGCGTCGCGCGGGACGACGAGTTCGAAACCGGCCTGCGTAACATGCCCGGCAGTGTGGGTGATCGCCAGGTTCAGCGAAACGCCGGCAAGGACGATGGTGCTCACGCCGAAGCCTTTGAGCACGGGCAGTAGTTCGGAATCGAGCGTTGGGAAAAGGCCGTGGTGGCGCGGTAACACCAGATCGGTGGGTGCCAGTAGCTCGGGAAGCACTGTAGTGGAGGCGGTTCCGGGTGCCCAGTGAGCGGTTGCGGGGCCCAGGGCCCGCCAGATGCGCGCCGTCCCGGTCGGCCGGCCCCCGAGGTTGCCCTCATAGGTCGCGTGCACCACCCGCGCGCCGAACTGGCGGGCGGAATCGAGAAGTCGGCGCACACTGGAGACGAGTTCAGAGCTGTCGGCGGCCAAAGCGGGCAAGACGGACTCGGGGCCTAGTACACCGTTCTGGCATTCCACACAGACAACGGCCGTAGTCTCGGGGTCCCATGGTGTCAGAGCCATCCCTGCACCCTAGTCCATTTTTTTGACACCTGTGACGAAAAATTCGGTAGATCCCTTACAAAATATCGCGTTTCGCCTTCTTTACCTCGGAAGACTCTAAGGTGAAATCGTGGAGATCCGCGATCACATCTCATCCGGTAAACCTGCCCTGGTCCTCGCTCGGACTGGCACGGTGATCGACTTTGCCGAGCTGGAGAAGCGTGCCAATCGTCTGGCTCACTTCTGGTATGCCGCCGGACTTCGCGAGGGCGACACGGTTGCGGCATTACTCGAGAACAATGAACACGTCCATGCCGTGATGTGGGCGGCGCGCCGAAGCGGTCTGTACTACGCGTTGATCAACACTCACCTGACGGCCGCCGAGGCCGCCTACATCGTCGACAACAGTTCAGCAAAGGCGCTGATCGGGTCACGCGCGACTCGCGACATCTGCGAAGGCCTTGCCGAGCATTCCCCCGGCGGGTTACCTGAGCTGCTGCTGATCGCCGACGACGATCTAGACGGATGGTACCGCTACCCGGAATGCGTTGCCGACCAACCCGAGACGCCGATCCCCGACGAAAGCGAAGGCGATCTGCTGCAGTACTCGTCGGGAACCACTGGCAGACCCAAGGGGATCCGCCGTGAGCTTCCGCATCTACCACCAAGCGAAGCACCCAGCATCCTGATGCCGTTGATGAATGCCGTCGGAATCACCAGCGAGTCGGTGTATCTGAGCCCGGCGCCGCTGTACCACACCGCGCCGTCGTTCTGGTCGATGGTGGTGCAGTCGCTGGGCGGCACCACCGTCGTGATGGAGAAGTTCGACCCGGAACACGCGCTCGAGTGCATCCAGCGCTACGGCATCACTCATGGCCAATTCGTCCCGGCGATGTTCGTGCGGATGCTCAAACTGCCCGAAGCGGTGCGCATGTCCTACGACGTTTCCAGCCTGCAGCGGGTGGTGCATGCGGCCGCGCCATGCCCGGTGGACATCAAGAAACAGATGATCGCGTGGTGGGGGCCGATCATCGACGAGTACTACGCCGCTTCGGAGGCGGTGGGAGCCTCGTTCATCCGCGCCGAGGACTGGCTTACCCACCCCGGCTCGGTCGGCCGACCCTTGGTTGGGGTCCCACACATCCTCGACGAGAGCGGCCATGAGCTACCGCCCGGTGTGCCCGGCGAGATCTATTATGAGGGAGGGCATTCGTTCCAGTACCTCAAAGACGATGCGAAGACGGCGGCGGCCCACGACGCGCACGGCTGGGTGACCGTCGGTGACATCGGCTATCTCGACGTGGATGGCTACCTCTATCTCACTGATCGCCGTCATCACATGATCATTTCGGGTGGCGTGAACATCTACCCGCAAGAAGCCGAAGACCTGCTGATCACCCATCCCAAGGTGCTCGATGCCGCAGTCTTCGGTATTCCGGATGACGAGATGGGTCAGGCTGTCAAAGGCGTGGTGCAGACGGTCGATCCGGCTGATGCCAACGACGGCTTCGCGGCAGAGTTATTGGAGTGGCTGCGAAACCGGTTGGCGCACTACAAGTGTCCGCGGTCTCTCTCGTTCGAGGCGCAGCTGCCCCGGACCGATGCCGGTAAGTTGTACAAGCAGCAGCTCGTCGGCAAGTATTCGGCGAAGGGATAGGTGATCAGCCCAGTTTCAGAGGCACGCGCTCAAGTGAAAAGGTGCTCGCGGGGAACACAATCTGCGGTTCCTCACCGACTTTCACCGAAAACTCGGGAATGCGCCGGAGCCATTCGCCCACGATCAACTTCAGCTCGAGGCGGGCCAGGTGCGACCCTAGGCAGCGGTGTGGCCCGCCACCGAAGCCCCAGTGCCGGTGCACCTTTCCATCCATCACCACGTCGTTGGTCGAGATCTCGTCGCTGTCGTCGCGATTGATGGCAGCGACACACAACCGCACCATGGTGTCGGCGGGCAGCGTGACGTCCCCGATGGTGACCTCGGTGGTGGTCACGCGGGGCAGCATCGGCGCCGGCGGCTCCAGCCGGACGATCTCCTCGACGAACACATCGATCTGGTCGGGATCGTCGTGGAGGGTGGCCCTCAGCTCCGGGTTGCGGGCGAGCTCCAGCAGTGCGGAACTCATCGCCGCGGTGACGGTGTCCAGCCCGGCCAGGACGAAAAGGAAGCTCAGGCCCATGATTTCGGCGTCGTCGAGTGGCTCCTCGCCATTGAGCAACTGCGACAGGATGTCCGGCCCGGGGTCGGCGCGCCGTGCGTTGATCGCCTCGGTGAGGTACGCGACCAATTCGAGTGCCGGCGTCAGGTCGGCATCCTCGAGTGACGGCGCTTCCGAGATCGCGATGACCGAGGTTTTCCACGCGACGAGCTTGTCGCGATCCTCCAGCGGAAGCCCGAACAAGGTCAGGAATACCTGTGAGGGATAGGGGATCGCCACGTCGGCCACGACTTCGCACTCGCCTTGTGCGGCTACCCGTTCGATGATCTCGATCGCCTGCTGCTGCAGCGAGGGCAGCATCTCTTTCAAGGTGTGTGGACTGAAGAAGGGCTGCAGGATCTTACGGAACCGGGTGTGTTCCGGCGGATCGAACGAGATGGGCACCAACGGCAGCGGGCTGCCGAGCACGTCAAAAGCCTTCTTCGAGGAGAACAATTCGGGATCACGCAGCGCGGCCAGCACGTCCTCGCGGTGGGTCAGATAGAAGATTCCGTCGACGGACACCACCCGCCCTGCGTCACGCAGGACCTTCCACCCCACCCCGCGGTCTGCCGCCATCGGCAGGCTGGCGAAGGAAAGTTCGGGTACGCCAAGGGTTTCCACGTATGCTCCTAAAGGTTAGAACGCCGACCGGTGCAAGCCACCGTCGACTTCGATCCAACTACCGGTGAGGTAGCCGGCAGGTTCTGAGCAAAGATAGGCGATGAGCGAGGCAATCTCGCTCGGTTTGCCCATTCGCGCTGCCGGCACCCGAGCTTCGCGCAGCATGAACTCGCGTCGCTCCTGATCGGTGCTCGCGCCGAGGTGCTGCTCCAGGTAGGCCAGTGCGTTCTCAGTCTCAATCCAGCCGGGCGCGACGGTGTTGACCGTGATGCCGAACTGGGCGTACTCGTCGGAGACCGTCTTGAGCAGGCCGATCGTCGACGGCCGACTGGTGTTGGCCACCGCGTGGTGGATGTTGCCCGCCGGCTCCTTGGCAGTGGCGGAGCCGATGTGCACGAATCGGCCCCAGCCGGCGTCCTGCATGGCAGGCAGGACCGCGTGCAGCAGGAGGATCTGGCTCATCGTGTGCAGTTCGAAGGACTCACGGTAGACGTTCACATCGGTGATATCGGCGAAATCCCCGGGCCGTTGGTACTTGGCCTGCCCGACAACGATCAGCGGCGCCCCGTGCTGGGCCGCAATCTCGCGGACGGCGTCGGTGAGCTGCCCGTCGTCGGCCACGTCGGCAGTGACACCGATGGCAGTGCCCCCTTCAGTGCGGATCGCCTCGACCGCGGCGTCGACATCGGTCTTAGTCCGCGCCAGTATCGCAACCCGCGCACCTTCTGCGGCAAGCAGTTTGGCGACCTCGAAGCCGATTCCCTTGCTGCCGCCGACGACCAGCGCCGATCGGCCGTCGATTCCGTAATGCATCCGGCGCGCCGACTAGCCTCGCCGCACGTCCATGCCGGCGTCCACCTTGAGCATGCTTCCGGTGAACGAACGGCCCGCGTCGCTGATCAAAAAGAGGATCGTGTTGCTGACGTCGCGTGGCTCGATCAGCGGCAAGTCCGGCAGCGCGGTCTGGACTGCATTGACCATGCGGGGGTTGTCCTCGATCACTTTGAACAGCGCCGGGTTGTCAGTGATCATCGGGGTCGCGCAATTCGTCGGCGCCACCGCATTGACGCGAATACGGTCGGGGGCAAGCATGGCTGCGTACGCGCGGACCAGGCCGACGACGGCGACCTTGGACATCAGGTAGGCGTCGCTGCCGCCGCGGCCGTCGGTGAGATCCAGTAGGGCGATCATCGAACTCGTCGCGATCAGATTGCCACCCTCGCCACGTTCCTTCATGTGGGGGATCGCTACCTGGAAGGCGTTCCACACCCCGATGAGCATGATGTCGAGCCCTAGCCTCAGCGCCTCTGAGGCGTCGCGCTCATCGGCGTTGGTGAGCACGACCCCGGCATTCGCGAGCACCGTGTCGACGTGGCCGAACTCGGTGACGCCCGCGTCGAACGCCTCCTGCAGGGCAGCCTTGTCGCGGACGTCCGCCTTGCGGGTCAGCATCTTCCTGCCGGTCTTTTCCACCAGGCGGGCCGTCTCCTCGAGATCGTCTTCGGTGCCAAGTGCATAGGGCACGATGTCGAGGTTCTCGCAGATGTCGACGCCGATGATGTCGGCACCTTGCTCGGCGCACATCACCGCGTGCGAACGGCCTTGCCCGCGAGCGGCTCCGGTGATGAAGACAACTCTGCCGTCCAGTGAACCCATATCTTTAAGCCTCCAGTAGCTCTCGCTATCGGCCGCGCTCTGCGGGATGGTGAGGGCGCGACGCAGTGACGTGCGCCACGTTACGCCGCGGAATTGGAATCATACAACTATTTGGCTAATTTGGTGGACGACGGAACACTCCGAGCTTTGGAAGGGATATCACATGTCCGACAGCCCCAATGGCGGTCCGCGCCCACCCGACGGTGACTGGTTGGGGAGCCCCTACCTGAGGTTCGAACGTGAAGGTGCGTTTGCGATCTGCACCTTGGACCGCCCCGAGGCGCGGAATGCGATGACGCCCGCGATGTACTTCGGGATCCGTTACGCGGTGAGTCGCGTCAATGCCGACCCCGACCTCGCGGGCCTGCTCATCACCGGCACCGGCGACGTCTTCGCGCCGGGAGGTGACCTGGGTCAGAAAGCAGCAGACAACTGGATGGACTTCGCGTCCACCATGGGAACCGACGTCACGCCGTTCGACACGCTGCGGCAGTCGGCCAAGCCGGTCGTGTCCGCGGTCAACGGCATCTGTCAGGGTGGTGGCCTGCAGATCGCGATGTGCAGTGACCTCGCCGTGGTGAGTGATCGGGCCGTCTTCCGGGTGCCCGAATTGTTCCGTGGCATCGCCGACACGTACTACAGCCAGGTCCTGGCCCGGCTCATCGGACCGGTCCGGACCAAGGACCTGATGTTCACCGGACGGACGCTGAACGCGCAGGAGGCGCTCGACTGGGGCATGGTGAGCAGGGTGGTCCCGCACGACGACCTGATGAGCGTCGCCAAGGAGTTGCTCGCGCAGTGTTGCCGGACCGCTCCGGGAGCGCGCGGGTTGGTCAAGGCGAGCCTGGACAACTACCTCGGGCTGTACGACCGGATCGGCATGACGACCAGTCTGTTCGGTCCCGAGGCGGCCGAAGGCTTTCGGGCGTTCAAGCAGAAGGACTCGCCGGACTGGGTGCACCCGGAACTCCGGGTCCAGGGCCGGTTGTAGCCCGTCGCTGCGGGCCGACGCGAGGTCGGCCCGCAGTCCACGCCGGCTACTTCGGAGTGAAGCGCTGCGCGCCGTCTAGGCGCATCACCTCGCCGTTGACGTAGCCGTTGGACAGCAGAAACGTTGCTGCGTCGGCATACTCGGCAGGAGTGCCTAGTCGCTTGGGGAACGGGATGTTGGCGGCGAACTTTGCGATCGCCTCTTCGCCGACCGACTCCATGATCGGCGTCTTCATCGTTCCAGGGGCGATGGTGTTGACTCGGATGCCCACCGAACTGAGGTCGCGAGCGGCAGCGATGGTCAACCCGATCACGCCGGCTTTCGCTGCGGCATAAGCGGTCTGGCCGATCTGGCCCTCATAGCCGGCAACCGAGGCCGTCATGACGATGGCACCGCGTTCGCCGTCCTCACGAGGTTCGGCAGCGGCTACCGCAGCCGCTACCAGCCGTGTCAGGTTGTAGGTGCCGTTGAGATACAGGTTGATCGTCTTAGTGAATGCGGCCATGTCGGCGGGACTGCCGTCGCGCTGCACGATCCGTTGGGCCACCCCGAAGCCGCCGTGCGCAACGACCGCGTAGCGCAATCGACCGAGCTGGTTGGCCTGCTCGATGGCGCCCTGCACACTCTCGTCACTGGTTACATCGGTACTGACAAACAGTGCCCCGCTGCCCAGTTCGTCGGCCAGAGCCTTACCCTTGTCGGCGGCGAGATCGGCGATCACCACGCCGAGTCCGTCGGCATGGAGCCGACGGACCGTCGCCTCGCCCAGGCCACCCGCGCCGCCGCTGACAATCGCCGACGCTCCGTCGAATTTCGCTACAGTCACCAATTCTCCTTATTAACCATTGTTTTCACTTCAGGCGGATCGCCCGTCACCAAGCTCCACGGATCCTCCGCGGCCAGCACCAGCCGGCCGAGTCGTCGTGCGTAGTTCGCGGTCGTGCCGTAATCCGCGGTCCAGCTCTGAGCGCGCAGGGTGAACAGCCACAGCGGGTGCTCACTGGTGACGCCGATCGCGCCGTGCAACTGATGGGCGACGCTGGTGACCGGGCCGACGGCGCGGCCGACTGCGACCTTCGCGACGGTGACGGCATAGTCGGTGTGGGGGGAGTTGAAGCCGTGCTCGGAAGCGGCGGCGACAGCTAATTCCGCAGCGGCACGGGCTCTTTCGATCTCTCCGGCCATGCCGGCCAGTGACTGCTGCACGGATTGGAAGGCGCTGAGCGGACGACCGAACTGGACGCGCTGCCGGGTGTGCTCGACTGAAAGTGCGGCGGCGGCGTCCAGCACCCCGATGGTCTGCACACAGCGTGACCATGCGCCGCGCCGAGTCAGCTCGGCGCCGAGTGCCGGGTCTACGGCGTGTAATTGGTCGGCGGACACGTCGAACGGAACCGAATCGCGTGGTTCGCCTGCCAGGTTGTGGCCTTCCTGCAGATCACCAGAGGCCACGTCGATGACGCCGACCCGCAGCCCGGCGGGCGTGGTGACGGCTAGCAGGGCGGCGGCGCACGCTCGAGCCCATGGCACGCCGGTCGCGGTGCCGGTGACCCTGGCGCCGTCGGTTTCGGCATCGGCGACGGCAACGGTCAGCGGCCCGTTGGGGAGCTCGATCCCGGCCTGCTGGCCCAGCCACCCGGCAAGCGCGTCGGTTTCGGCCAACGGCACCGCGCCGGCGTGGCGGGACACGCCGTAAAGCGCAATGGCCAACTCGTGCGGGCCGGCTCCCATGTCGGGCGTGCTCGTCAGCCTGGCCAGCCCGGTGTCCTCGAGGTTGCGCCAGAGTTCGGCGTCGAACTGCTCGGGGATGCCGCGACGGCCCAGCCCCGCGTCATAGGAACGCCGGCCAAGGTCGTCGACGAGCTGGCGCAGCTGTGTGTCGTCATTTTGAGAGTCGGTCGCGGCGAATACCCCGCCGCCCAGCGCGCTCATCGCAGCCCCATACCGCGGGCGATGACGCCGCGTAGCACCTCGTTGGTGCCACCGCGCAGCGTGAACATGGGTTTGTGCAGCCACGCGGTGTTCAGCATGGCCTCCAGTTCGGAATTCGGCGGTGCCGCCTCGAGCAGGTCGGCGATCAACCCGACGGATTCGGCTTCGAAACGGGTGCCGAGGTCCTTCACCAGCGCCGCCTGATTCGCCGCGTCGCCGCCGTCGGTGAGCGTGCGGGCCACCGACAACGACAGCTGCCGCAGCGAGATCAACCGCGCCATCAGGTCGCCGATGTCGGCGGCGGTACGGTCGTCGGGCACCGGCCCGCGACCGAGTGTGCGGATGGCGGCGAACAGCAGGGGACCGGTGGACAGGATCCGCTCGGGCCCGCTGCGTTCGAACGACAACTCGGACGTGACCTGGTGCCAGCCGTTGCCGACCTCACCGAGCACGTCGGCATCGGGAACGAAGACCTGCTCGAACAGCACCTCGTTGAAGTGGTGAGCCCCCGACATCAAGATGATCGGCTCGATGCGGACGCCCTCGGCATCGCACGGCACCAGGAATTGGCTGAACCCGGCGTGGCGGTGTTCTGGATCCGGCGGGCTGGTGCGGGCTAGCACGACGACCTGGTGCGCATGGTGGGCCCCGCTGGTCCACACCTTGCTGCCGGAGAGTAGCCAGCCGCCGTCGGCGCGGACAGCCTTGGTTTGCACAGCAGCAAGGTCGGACCCGGCGCCGTGTTCGCTCATGCCGATTGACGAAAAAAGCTGTCCTGCAACAATCTTGGGCAACAAACGTTCGCGCTGCTCCTCATTGCCGTAGGTCAGCAGGGCGGGTGCGACCTGACGGTCGGCCGTCCAGTGGGCGGCCACGGGCGCGCCCGCCGCGATCAGTTCCTCGGTCACCACGTAGCGGTGCAGGTGCCCCAGCCCGTGGCCGCCGTAACGCTGCGGGATGGTCAGGCCGGTGAATCCGGCGGCGCCAAGCCGCCCCGAGAACTCCTCGTCCCACCCGGCCAGCCATGAATCGACGCCGGGCTGCCAGCCGAATTCAGCACGGTCGGACTCCAAGAAGTCGCGCACGGCGTGCCGCAGTTTGACCAACTCAGGCTCACGGGCGCTCAACGCGTCGAACGAATTCACCACTGCCGCTTCCTAAACCGTAGGCGCCGGGGCCGACAGGAGGTAGAAGTTGGGCGTCAGGTCATCCTCGTTGGCCGCCAGTAGGTACTCCGACAGGTCGGCGCGGCCCTCCTCACGAAGGATCTCCTCGTCGGTGTAGAAGTGGCCGCTGCACGCCGCGGCGGGACGGGTGACCAGCGCGTGCACCGCCTCGGCCATGATCTGCGGGCTGCGGGCCTGCGCCCGCACCGTTTCCTCGCCCATTGCGACCATCATTCCCGTACTGGCGATCGTGGTGGCCGGCCACAGTGAATTCACCGCGATCGGCACCGAGGCGAACTCCTCGGCCCATCCCAAGGTGAGCAGGCTCTCGGCATACTTGCCCACGGTGTGCCCGACATGGGCACCAACCCATCGGGGGTCCATGTTCAGCGGAGGGGCGACATTGACCACGTGCGCGTTGCCCGACCGGCGCAAGTACGGAAGTGCGGCCTGCACAATCGCGAACGGCCCTTCGACATTGACCTCCAGCAGCCGGCGCAGGCTTTTGGGCGGTAGCTGCGCGGTCGGTCGTAGATCCAAGGCTCCGGCGTTGTTGATGACGACGTCGATGCCACCGAACGCGTCGGCTACCGCCTCGACTGCCGCTGCGACCGCTGCCGCATCGCGCACATCGCAGGTCAGCGGCAGCGCCCGACCGCCGGCACGTTGCACGGCGTCCGCGGTCTCGCCAAGGGTGCCCGCGATCTTGGGATTCGGCGTCTGAGTCTTAGCCAACAGGGCCACAGCAGCGCCATCGGCGGCGGCCCGAACGGCGACGGCGGCTCCGATACCGCGGCTCGCGCCGGTGACCACGACCACGCGGTGCTTCAAGGTGCGAGAATCGGGACTACCCACGGTTTGTTGGCCTTCCGCCGTCGCTGCGGTGATTCGAGGAATGCTATAACTATATAGCTCATTAGTGGGAGGGATGAACCCGCCCGACCGAAGCGAGGCCCCATGACTCAGGTTCTGTCGATCGGCACCTATCTGCCGCCATGGACTGTGCGCGACCGGCGGGTCAAGGGGCCCGACGAGGACGCGCTGACGATGGCCGTCGCCGCCGGCCGCGCCGCCGATCCCGAGGCCACGGCGCAACGCGTGGCGTTGGTGTCACGTGACTTTCCGCTGCTGGAGGGCGGCAACGGCGCGGTGCTGTTGGCCGCGTTGTCCCTGCCGGCCGACACCCCCGTCGCCGAGGTCCTCGGCGGTGCGCCCGCCGTGTTGGACCAAATCTGCAGCGCCGGCGAAGGCACCTTGGTGATCGCCGCCGACGACAACGAGCTCGCGGCGGGGGCCGGTGCGGTGCTCACGGGCGATTGCGGCGCCTCCGTGACCCCGCTGGCACGCCAGACCCGCAGTCTGCCGTTGACGGCCCGTGGTGCCGACGGCGCCCGCCACTCCTACGTCGACCCCCGGCTGCAACGTGAGGTCGGGGTGCGTTCCACACTGGCCCGATTGGGCCTCGCCCCAAACTCGGCGGTGGCAGCGGTCGCAGGCGTGCCGGTCGCGCAGGTCGGGGGTGACTTCGACACATCGCACGCCGTCGGCATCCCCACCGTCTCCGCCACGGCGATCATCCGGCTGTTGGCCGATGCGATCGAGGCTGGCGCACAAGGCTTGTTGATCGCCGTCGAGCAATCCAGTGTCAGCGCGGCCGATCTCGCGCAGGGGGGCGCCAAGCCCAGGATCGCCCGCGACGAGTTTCCGGCGCGGGAGCTACCCAAGGCGCGCGTTGCCGACGGCGTCGGCATTCCGATTTCGATGCCCGCGTATGCGCGCGCTTTCGAGCCGAAGATCCGTTGGGAGGCGGCGGTTTTCGAAGAGAGCCCCGGCATCGATGCCGCACCGCAGTTTCCACCGCGGCTCCGAGTCGACAATGCCGGACGGTTGGCCACCGAGTACCGGCTCGAGTCGCTGCCGCGAACCGGCACCGTCTACACCCACACTACGGTGCGGATTCCGGTGCCCGACTTGCCCAGCCCGTACTCCCTGGCCGTCGTTCAACTCGACGACAGCCCGGTGCGGGTGCTGCTGAAAGTCACCGGTGTGCCCGCGGGCGAGGCGACGATCGGACAGCCGGGGTCGGTGGTGCTGCGCAGGATCGCCACTCGCACCGGCATTCCCGATTACGGCTACGCCTTCTGGCCCGGACGGACGCTGGAAGGAGCGGTTGCATGAGAAAAGTCGCCATCGTCGGCGCGGGGATGACGCCCTTCGCCGAACACTTCGAACTGGGTATCAAGGACCTGGTGCCGATGGCCTACGCCGAAGCGGTCGCCAACGTTGACAAGGGCATTCAGAAGTCTGAGCTCGAAGCCGCGTGGTTCGGCGAGTTAGCGACCACCGACGGGTTCCCGTCCGGCATTTTGGCCGACACCCTCGATCTGACTGACATCCCGGTAACCCGCGTCGAAAATGCCTGCGCCACCGGCAATGACGCGATCCGGAACGGCACGCTGGCCATTGCCTCCGGCCTCTACGATGTGGTGCTCGTCGTCGGGGCCGACAAGGTCCGCGAGACCTCCTCGAACACCACGTTCTGGGACTGGGCGGCGATGACCCGCGACAACGCCTGGGACTATCCGCTGGGGCTGGTTGCGCCCGCCAATTTCGCGCTGCACGTGATGCGATATCTGCACGAGTCTCCGGCGACGAAGGAGCACATGGCGATGGTGGCGGTGAAGAACCATTTCCACGCGGTGAACAACCCGAAAGCTCAACTGCGCTATGAGATCACCGTCGAGCAGGCGCTTGCCGCGCCGATCGTGGTCGAACCCTTCGGGCTCTACGACTGCACCCCGCAGAGCGACGGCGCGGCCGCGGTGATCTTGGCTGCCGAGGACGTCGTCGACCGCTACACCGACCGTCCCGTCTGGGTTCGCGGCGTGGGGCTGGGTATGGACCGGGTGATGCACCAGCATAAGACGGACATGACGACGTTTCCGCCGACGGTGCGTGCCGCCAAGGCCGCAATGGCGATGGCCGGGGTGACGCCGCGCGATATCGACGTCGCCGAGGTCCACGACTGCTTCACCGGCGTCGAGCTGATCAGCTACGAAGATCTGGGCTTCGCACACCGTTTCGAGGCCTACAAGTTGGTGGAAGGCCGCGAACACTATGTGGGCGGGTCGATTCCGATCAACCCGAGCGGCGGGTTGAAGGCTAAGGGGCATCCGCCGGGTGCCACCGGCGTGGCGCAGTGTTACGAACTGTTCAACCAGCTTCGCGGTGAAGCCGAGAATCAGGTTGACGGCGCACGAATTGCGTTGGCGCACAACATCGGCGGGCCGACCGCGGTCTCCGCGGTCACCGTCCTTTCCAACCAGAAGAACTGATAGGACCATCACATGACAACTTCCGAGATCGCCACCCTGCCCGGCTACGAAGAGTTTGCGCCGTGGCTGCTGGTGGAGAAGACCGGCAACGTGCACGTGATCAGCATCAACCGGCCGGAGGCTTTCAACGCCGTCAACGAGGACGTGCACCACGCGTTCGCGACGATCTGGCGGGTACTGGCCGCCGACGATGACGTGCGGGCGGTGGTGACAACCGGTGTCGGAAAGGCATTTTCCGCGGGCGGCGACATGGTGATGTTCGGGCGCCTCATCGAGGACCCAGTGGCACGTCAGTTTCAGATCACCGAGGCCCGCACGGTTTTTCTCGAGGTGATCAATTTCCCCAAGCCGCTGGTGTCGGCCGTCAACGGCCCGGCTGTCGGGCTCGGCTGCTCGATCGCTTTGTTGAGCGACTTCCTGGTGATGGGGGAGAACAGCTACCTGGCCGACCCGCATGTCGCGGTCGGCTTGGTGGCCGGTGACGGCGGTGCCGCGATGCTTCCGCTGCTGATCGGCCTGATGAAAGCCAAAGAGTATGTGCTGCTGGGGGATCGGATCACCCCTGCCATTGCGGACAAGCTGAACCTCGTCACCAAAGTGGCCACCGATGACACCGTGCTCGACGAGGCGCTCGCAATAGGAGAGCGGCTGGCCGGTCTGCCGCCTCAGGCCCTGCGCGCCAGCAAGGTCGCGATGAACATGCACCTGTCTCGGGCCGCGCTCGGTGTGCTGGAGTACGCGCTGGCCGAGGAATACACGTCGTTCTCGACCCCGGAATTCAAGGAGCGGGTGGCCGCGTTCCGGGCGCGCTCGAAGAAGTAGCTCGACGGGCCGGCGCGGGAATCAGTCAGCGGTAGGCCGTCACTCGCGCGGTGATCGCCACCTTGCGGTCGTGGCCGGTGGCCTGCGCATCGCCCACGCCGGTGTTGCGGCCTACCCGCAACGGCGTGCCCTCGTAGCGGGATTCATTGCCGGCGAAAAACGGACGCAGAAAGTTCACTCGCAACGAGGAGGTCTGCAGCAGACCGCCGGAACGGTTCTGGTTGATCGCCGCCGAAGCCGCGAGCTCGAGGCCGGCGGCGGCCACGCCGCCGTGCACGATGTCCATGTCGTTGTTCAGGTTGCCGTCCGCACGCTGCGCCAGCACCGTCGCCGGACCATCCTGCGCGACGTGCACCGCCATCAGGTCGGCGAACGCGGTCTCGCCCGACCGGCGCAGGGTCTCCGACCGTTGCTGAGGGACGATGTCGCCGGCGTGGATGAAGAATGACCGCACTATGCCGGTGCCGATCACCACGCCGCGATAGGTCAGCGTGCAGATCCCCAGCGACGTGGCACCCAGCGGACCGGGTGAGTGCGCGCTGGCCAGCACCGGGCCGTCGAGTTCGCCGACGTCGGGGCTGAGGTCCATCGAAAGCTCGCTTGACACCGTCCAGTGCCCGGGCCGCCTGCGGTAGTGGTTGACGATCCCGGCGGCCGCGTCGACGAGGATCGCCAAGGGGGCCACAGTGGGAGCGCCGGTGCACGGATTGCGGAATCGATGCATCGGCATCGACAGCACGGCTGTGGCCTTGGGCGGGTCTGATTCGACGTATTCGATACCGAACCGGACCTGTATCGAGTCGGGTGTCTCGAGATCGTGCTGGTTTACCTGTTCGTCGACCCCGGTCATTCGAGAAGGTCTACGACGGTGGACAATTCGGCGCCGGTCAAGACGAACTCCTCTGCCTTCTGCAGGTGGCGCTTCCAGAGCTCGCCGGCCTGCTCGGCGTCGCCGTCCTTGATCATGTCCAGCACCATCCGGTGGGTCTTCGCTGAGCGGCGGACCGCCTGCTCGGCGCGCGTGCCCTTGGTGGGCTGCAACGACCGGTTGGCCTTCTCGATGATGTGATGCAGCATGTCGCTGACGATTTGCAGAGTGCTGTTGCCGGATAACCGCGCGATTGCGGCGTGGAAGTCGGTGAGCTGATCGACGGCGTCGCTGCCGGGATTCAGCTGCGATTCGCGTTCGACGATCTGCTCGAGTTCGGCGATCACCTTGGGACTGCGGTCCTTGGCCAGCTGCTCGACCATCGGAACCTCGAGCGTCACTCGTGCGTCATAGACGTCCTTCACCGTGACGCCTTCGTATTCGAGAATCAAGCCGGCATAGCGGGCGAGTGTCTCGCGCCGGGGGCGGGTGACGCGGGCGCCGCCGCGTACCCCACGCTGAACCTGAATCAGCGACTCCGATTCGAGCACGCGGAACGCTTCCCGCAGCGTCGGCCGGGACACGCCGAAACGCTCCATCAGCTCCGATTCCGGCGGCAACATGGTGCCTTCGGTGATCTCGCCGCGGATGAACATTCGCCGCAGCACCGTGGCCACCCGATCGGCCATCTTCGGTTCTCGAAGACTGGTGACCTCCATTGCAACCTCCACCGCTATGCGAATATGCGAATCAACTAACCATTTAGAGGTTAGCCGAACTAGAGGGCCGAGTCGGGAATCGGCGACCGTCAGTTAGCAAACTCACCCTTAGTACCCCATCGCCCGTCCCATGAGGTCCTTCATGATCTCAGTGGTGCCCGCATAGAGCCGCTGCACCCGCGAGTCCCGCCAGAGTCTGGCTACTTCGTATTCGTTGATATAGCCGTAGCCGCCGTGCAGCTGCAGGCAGCGGTCGATGATCTCCCACTGGACTTCCGAGGTCCACCACTTCAGCCCGGCGGCGTCCTGATCGCCCAGGGTGCCGTCGTTGACCGAGAGCACGCATTGGTCGAGGTAGGTCTGAGCGGCGTCGAGCTTGGTCTGCATTTCGGCCAGGAAGTGCCTATTGACCTGAAACTTGCCGATAGGCTGCCCAAACGCGGTGCGCTCCAGCGCGTAGGCCTTGGTCAGGTCGAGCGCACGGCGGGCGGCCGGCAGCGCGTAGCAGGCTACGCCGACCCGCTCGCTGGGCAGGTTGGAGACCAGATGGTAGAAGCCGCGGTTGAGCTCTCCCACCAGGTTCTCCTTGGGCACCTTGACATCCTCGAAGAACAATTCCGCGGTGTCGGCGGAGTATTGGCCGATTTTGTCGAGCTTGCGGCCACGGGTGAAACCCTCCATCCCGTCCTCGATCATCAGCAGGCTGATGCCCTTGTGCCGCGCCGACGGATCGGTCTTCACGGCCGTCAGCACCAGCTTGGACAGCAGGCCGTTGCTGATAAAGGTCTTCTGGCCGTTGACCACCCAGTGGTCGCCCTCGTCGCGCGCGGTGGTCTTGATGCCGGCCAGGTCGGACCCGGCCGCGGGTTCGGACATCGCGATGGACCCGATGTACTCGCCGGAGACAAACTTGGGCAGCCAGCGTTCCTTCTGCTCCTCGGTGGTCAGATCGTTCAGGTACGGCACCAGGATGTCGTTCTGCACGCCGAGGCCGATGCCGACCGAGCCGGTAAGGAACATCTCCTCGGAGACGATCTGATTGAACCGGAAGTCCTTGACGCCGAGCCCGCCGTACTTTTCGTCGAACTCCCAGCCGATCAATCCGTGTTCGCCTGCGGCCAGCCAGGCCTCACGGCTCACCTTGCCGTCGCGTTCCCACTTCTCGACGTTGGGCACGCATTCGCGCTCGAAGAAGCTCCTGGCGGTGGCCCGGAACTCGTCGTGGATCTCCTCGAAAATGTTGCGGCGCATGTACTTCCCTCTACTCGGCTGTCTCGTCGGCCCACGTGACGACGGCGGGCAGCGCGCGGCCGGTGGCCCAGCCCTCGTCGGAGTCCTCGAAGAGCCGCTCCGCGAGCAGCCCTTCGAGCTGGTCGTGTGACCCGCAGAGCGCGTCGATCTGGAATCCTCGAGTGACGTAGCGGTGCAGATCGTGCTCGGCGGTCAGTCCGATCGCACCGCACACCTGCAGTGCCACGTCGCTGACGGCGCGGTGTGCCCGGCCCGCGGCGGCCTTGGCGGCCAGCGCCAACAGTTCGCCGCCGTCTCGCCATGACTCGCCCAGCAGCGCCCGCGCGCCTGCCAGCACCGCCGAGGCATCGGCCAGTGCATGCCGCGGCGATTGGAATGACCCGATCGGTGCGCCGAACTGGACGCGCACGCTGACGTGGTCGACGGCGATGCGCAGCGCCCGCTCGGCCAGTTCCACCAGTTCGGTGGCCAGCGCCCGACGGGCTGCGGTGACGGCGTTCTTCCATTCGGTGGAGGCCTCGACCAGCGGGGTGTCGATTGATCCGCTCACTCGGGTCCAATGCGTCGACACGTCAAAGGTGTCCAGCCGCTGGCCGTTGAGCCGCGATGCGTCCACAACGGCCACCGAAACGGTGTTCCTCGGCCCGACTACCGGGACCACGATCCGGCCCTCCGGCGGTCCCAGCATGATGCCCGAGACCCGCTCAGCATCGGAACCCGCCACACTTCCGGTGGCGAGGTCGGGCAGCAGCACGTGAGCTGCGGAACCGTCGAGCACTCCGGCCAGTTCGGCCAACATGATGCGGTCCAAGCAGTCCGTCAGGGCCAGCGATCTGCCTTGCGCGCGGAACAACAGCTCACCCGCCTGGACGGGGTACTCGGCCTCGATCTCCGACCAGCCCAACTCGGCCAGCCGCCCACCGATTGCCAGGTGCTCACCGGCGTTCTTACCCGCCAGTTCCTCGAAGAGGCGAAACACCGCCTCTTCGACCATCTGCCATGACTCGTCGGGCACCGGCGCCTTCCTCATCGTTTCTCCTTGGGCAGCCCGAGCAGGTGGTCGGCGATGATGCCGCGCTGCACTTCGGCGGTGCCACCCATCACCGTGGCGGCCCGCGAGTACCACCACTCGGCCCGCGCGGTGTCCAGTTCCGCGCCGCCACGGCCTGTGCCGGCGATCAGGTGCTCTCGCTCGATTTCCAGGATGAGGTCGTTGACCTCCTTCTCGGCGCGGCCGAACAGCAGCTTGTCGATGCTGCTATCGGCACCGACCGCCTCGCCCGCGGCCAATCGGCGCACGGTGGTGGCAGTGCGTGCCTGGGCGGCCGCCACGTCGACATACACCCTGGCGAAGCGCCGGCGTTGCGCGTCGGTAGCGCCGGCGGTCACCATGTGCTCACGCAATCGACCCAATTCGGTGAGCACCTTGTTGAGCACCGCGTAGCCGTACATGCCGCGTTCGTACTGCATCAGATGCATCGCCACGGCCCAGCCGCCGCCGACGTCGCCGACGACCCGCTCACCGTCGACCCGGACGTCGTCGAAGAACACTTCGGCGAGTTCGCGGCGTCCGCTGGCCAGCGCGATCGGACGAATGGTGACGCCCGGTGCGTCGGCGTCGACCATGATCATCGTCAGCCCGCGGTGTCGGCTCTCGGGGGTTCCGGTCCGGACCAACGCCAACAGGCGCGTGGCGGTGGGCCCTTGGCTGGTCCAGATCTTCTGACCGTTGACGACGAACCCCCCGGCCCCGTCGTCGACCGCGCGGGTGCGCAGGCTGGCCAGGTCGCTGCCCGACTCGGGTTCTGAGAAACTTTGGCCCCACCACTCGACGCCGCTGAGGTAACCCGGCAGATACGCCGCGGCCAGACCGGGAGCGAACTTCAACAGAGCGGGGCCGAGCGTCTCCAGCGTCCAGTGTTGGGCCGGAATGGGCAGCATCGCGCGGCCGAGTTCCTCGTAGTACACCGCACGGTGAATCTCGTTGCCGCCCAACCCACCCGCGGCCTCCGGCCAGCCGTACCGGTTCCAGCCGTCGGCGTTCAGAGTGGCCATCACCGTGGCGTCGTGCGCAAGTCCGTCCTCGGCGCTGGTGAACGCGGCCGCGCGCCACTCGTCGGCTGTCTTCAAATTACGCAGGTAACGTCGGAAGTCCTCGCGGTACGCCGCGATGCTGGACAGGTATTCGGGGTGGCGACCGCTATGCAGGGCGCTATCGACAGGGGCGGACAACTGCTGCCCTTCCGTTGGTTCTCGCGTCTCGCCAGCCGGAGCTGAATCCGCTAAACAGTTATCTATAACAAGGTACACTAGCCCCACGCCGACAACTCTGCGAGAGGGAGCGCCAATGACGGCTTCACCGGTCGCCGCTACAACTGTCCAGTTCAATCCCGAGGCCAGGCTTTTTATCGACGGCCGGTTGCGGGATTCGTCGACCGGTAAGACCGTCGACAACATCAATCCGGCTAACGAAGAAGTGCTCGGCCTCGCCACCGACGCCAGCGCCGAAGACATGGAGGAGGCCATCGCCGCTGCCCGGCGTGCCTTCGACTCCACCGACTGGTCCACCAACCACGAGTTCCGTCAACGCTGCCTGATGCAGTTGCACGACGCGCTGCAGGAGGAAGCCGAAGACATCCGCGCCGAGCTGATCGCCGAGGTCGGTGCGACGGTGGGGATGACCCACATCGCACAGATGGGATGGCCGCTGGCCGACGCCATCCGGTGGCCGGCCCAGCTGATCTCGACCTTCCAATGGGAGCGGATGCTCGATCAGGACGCGAAGATGGGCGTGCCGTACAACCGCGTCGTGGTCAAGGAGCCGATGGGTGTCGTCGGCGCGATCACGCCGTGGAATTTCCCGTTCGAGATCATCAGCAACAAGGTGGGCCAGATCCTGGCCACCGGCAACACGATGGTGCTCAAGCCGGCCATGGAGACGCCGTGGAGCGCCCTGCGGTGGGGCCGGATCATCGCCGAGAAGACTGACATCCCGGCCGGTGTCGTCAACATCGTCCCGGCGTCGGACAACGACATCGCCCAGGTGCTCGCCACCGACCCGCGGATTGACATGGTCTCCTTCACCGGATCAACAGCTGTCGGCAAAGTCATCCAGCGGCTCTCGGCCGACACCATGAAGCGCAACATGCTCGAGCTCGGCGGCAAGTCGGTGTACCTGGTGCTCGATGATGCCGACATGGACACGGCGCTGCCCGGCTGTATCGGCGCACTGATGCATTCCGGGCAGGGGTGTGCGCTGGCCACCCGGATGCTCGTCCCGCGTTCCCATTACGACCAGGCCGTCGAGGTCGCCTCCGCGACATTTGGCTCCCTGGCCGTCGGCGACCCTGCGGACCCGAATACCTTCTGCGGGCCGCTGGTCTCGGCCAAGCAACAGGCCCGGGTGCTGAACTACATCGAGATAGCCAAGCGTGACGGAGGCCGCGTCACCACGGGCGGCGGAGTTCCCGACGGCCTGGACCGCGGATACTTCGTGGCACCGACCGTCGTTGCCGACGTCGCACCGGACCACACGATCTTCCAGGAGGAAGTGTTCGGGCCGGTGCTGTCCATCACGCCGTACGACGGAGGTGACGACGGCGCCGTCGAGTTGGCCAACAACTCCACCTACGGCCTGGCCGGCGGCATCATGGGCTCCGACGAGCGCGCCATGGCCGTCGCCCGCCGCATCCGCACCGGCTCACTGATGATCAACAGTGGCATGTACTACGGCGCCGACGCCCCCTTCGGTGGCTACAAGATGAGCGGTATCGGCAGGCAGAACGGCATCGAGGGCTTCGAGCAGCATCTACAGACCAAGACGATCGGATACCCCCTGTGAGCGACATCCTCAGCGGAATACGCGTCGTTGAGCTGGCGGCGTGGACATTCGTTCCGGCCGCGGGCGCCGTGCTCGCCGATTGGGGTGCCGACGTCATCAAAATCGAGCACCCCGAGACCGGTGACCCGCAGCGTGGCCTGATCAGCTCCGGGATCGTCACCGGCGCAGGGGGAGTGAATCACTTCATCGAGCAACCGAACCGCGGCAAGCGCAGCATTGGGCTGGACACCTCGACCCCGGACGGGCTCGAGCTGCTGATGAAGCTGCTCGAAACCGCCGACGTCTTTGTCACGAATCTGCTGCCGGATTCGCGCCAGCGGATGGGGATTGACGTCGAGCAGGTGCGGGCGCGCAACCCCAAGATCATCTATGCCCGCGGCCACGGCTACGGCACCCGTGGCGACCTCGCCTCGCAGGGCGGCTTCGACCTGGCCGCCTACTGGGCGCGCGGCGGCATCGGCGATGCCTATTCGGCCGGCGACGGCACCTACCCGCCGATTCAGCGACCGGCATTCGGCGACTCCTATGGTGGGCTGGCGATCGCGGGCGGAATCGCCGCGGCCCTGGTGAAGCGCGAGCGCACCGGCGAACCGTCGGTGGTCGACGTGTCGCTGCTCAACGCCGCGATCTGGCAGTTGGGTCCGGACATCGTCGGATCAGGCGTCACCGGTCAGGACATCCCGAAGTTCAACCTCGACGAGATGCCCAACCCGGTGGCCAGCATCTACAAGACCCGCGACAACCGGTTCATCGCCTTCGTGCTGCTGCAGGCCGACCGATTCTGGGCGGACTTCTGCACCCGGCTGGGCCGCACCGATCTGATCGAGGACGAACGGTTCGCGAACGCGGTCGTGCGGTTCGGCAACCGTCAGGAGTGTATCGGCGAGTTGCGCAGCGCGTTCGAGTCCAAAGATCTCTCGCACTGGGAGAAGGCATTTGCTGGTTTCGACGGGGTGTGGGACGTCATGCACACCGCGCATGAGGTGCACAGTGACCCGCAGGTGATCGCGAACGGGTATCTGCCAAGGGTCACCGATGCGAACGACAACGAGTTCGCGCTGGCGGCCAGCCCCGTGCAGTTCGACGAGGCTCCGCTGGACCTGACGTGTGCGCCGGGCCACGGTGAGCACACCGACGCGCTGTTGGCCGAGTTGGGCTTCAGCGAAGAAGAGATCATCGAATTCAAAATCAATTCGGTTGTGCTGTAGTGGGTTCCGAGGAACTTGCGCGACGGTTCCTGCACGTCAATCTCAACTGCGCGTCGCTGGACGCCACCGAGGCGCTCTATGTCGGGCAGCTTGGACTGGCGGCGCGAATGCGCACCGATCCCAAAGTTCCGACCGACGGCAGCATCCTCGGCATCGACGGCGACGAAACGTTTTGTGAGACATCGTTTCTCTACGATTCGCGAGGCGGCCGCGCCGGCTGCGCTTTGGAGGCCATCGAGTTTCACAACCCGGCGCTGAAAGCCGACCCGAACAGTGACCCGACTCGTCCCGGCATCCGGTCAACGCTGCTGACAGTGGCCGATCTCGATGCAACCGTCATAGCGTTGCGTGAGGCCGGCATCACCGTGGGCGGGCCGGTCGACGGCCTGATCTCCGGCTCTAAATCGGTTCTCGCGGTCGACCCCGACGGAGCGGTCATCGAGCTCACCGAAGCCCCGAGCGATAAGCCGGGGGCGGTGTTCGCCGGAATCCGCATCGCTGCCATCGACGCAGTGGCCACCGGAGAGTTCCTTGCCGCGATCGGTTTCACTCAGGTGCAGGCGCCGACTCAAGTCGAGGTGGCCGGCGACCAACTCACCCCTGGCGGGTCAACCGATGCCGTCAAATGCGCGGTGTCGCGCTACGCGCTTCCTGAGGACGCCCATCAGTTCAGCCTCACCATTGTGGAACATCCCGACACGCGTGACGCGGACCCGGTGCCGTGGGGCGGGAACCATCAAGGGCTGTACCGCTGCGCGCTGCGGGTGGAAAACACCGAGGCGGCAATGGCGTTGGTCCCGAATTCCGTTGAGACCATGGGTGATCCGGTGTGGTGCCCGTTGCCGGGCACCAAGATCGAGGGGCTCTACATCTCGTTCCTGCGCTCGCCCGACGGAGTGGTATTCGAATTCGTCGAGCGGCCGCTGAAGTACTTCAGTCCGGCCGTGGCAAGGGGTTGAGCGTTGGACCTGGGAGTGCGCGGCAAGGGTTATGTCGTCGTCGGCGGGACGGCCGGCATGGGACTGGCGGCAGCACGGGCGCTGGCTCGCGAGGGTGCGTCGGTCGTCGTGGTCGGGCGCGATCCACAGCGGGGAAAGAACGCCGCGGAAGAAGTCGCCGCAGCGGGTGCTGCCTCGGCGCATGACCTGGTCTTCGACGTGAGTCAGCCCGGAGCTGCGGTGGCCGCGGTCGACGAGGCTGTGCGGCTTCTCGGCAGGCTCGACGGCATCGCGGTCACTATGGGCACCGCCGGAATGATGCCGATCGACTCCGACGACGACGCCTGGGACACCGCGTTTCACGACGTCTTGCTGGCCACCGTCCGCAGCGTGCAGGCGGCACTGCCGCACCTCGCGGTCAACGGAGGCGCGATCGTGACCACCGCCGCGTACTCGGCGCGCTCGCCGCACGAGCCCCGGCTGCCCTACGCCAGCCTCAAGGCGGCCGTTGCCACCTTCACCCGCGGCATCGCGCGCACCCATGGCAAATCGGGCATCCGGGCGAACAGCGTAGCCCCCGGCGCCGTGGAAACCGATGCGCTGCATGCCATCCGGGGATACGTCGCTGAAAGCAAGGGCTATCCCTACGACGAGGCCCTCGAGCGGGCACTGGTGGAGGATTTCGGGTTCGACGCCGCGCTCGGGCGCCCCGGACAGCCCGATGAGATCGGCGCGTTGATCGCCTTCCTGCTATCGGACATCTGCGCGTTCGTTACCGGCCAGACCATCTACGCCGATGGCGGTGCGCCGTAATCTCTTCGGGGCTCAGGCCGTCGGCAGCGGTCCGGCCAGTCCGCGGGGCGAAGTCGCGTAGAGCCAGCTGACGGCCTGTCCGATCTCGGAAAAGGTCAGCGAAGCACCATCTTTAGCGTGGTAAGCGCCGGGCGCTTCGGTGAAGCCCTCGATGCGGGTGAGCTTGTCGCCGTTGATGCGCAGGATCTGTCCGGTGAGCCACGACGACTGCGCCGATTGCAGCCAGGCCACCACAGCGGAGCTGCGGGCGGGATCCAGCGCGGGATCGTCAGCCCGGGCGCCGAAGACATCGGCGGTCATTCGCGACATCGCCAGTGGCGAGATCGCATTGACCGCAACACCGTAACGCTGTGCCTCCATCGCGGTGACGAGCGTCAGGTTGGCGATCGCGGCCTTGGCCGCGCCGTAAGCGCTCTGCCCGACATTGCCCCACAAGCCCGCGCCGGACACCGTATTGACGATGTGCGCGTCAATCGGGTTGCCTGCCTTGAACTGAGCACGCCAGTACTCGCAGGCATGTCGGGTGACGGCGAAGGTGCCTTTCAGATGTACGGCGATGACGGCGTCCCAATCGGCCTCGCGGGAGGCGGCCACCATGGAATCCCGCAGGATGCCCGCGTTGTTCACCACTCCGGTCAGGCAACCGAAAGTGTCGATGGCGGTGGAGATCATGTCGGCGACGTCGTCCCACGCCGACACCGAACCCGTGTGCGCGACGGCCTTGCCGCCGGACGCCTCGATCTCGGCGACGACGTCCGCCGCGGGACCTTCCTCGTCACTGCTAGAACCGTCCCGGCCGACGCCTGGATCGTTGACAACGACGGCCGCGCCCTGCTTGGCCAACTCGAGGCAGTGGCCGCGGCCGATACCCCGTCCACCTCCGGTGACCAGGACGACCTTACCGGTCAGCGGACCTTCAGGCATTGCGCGTTATCTCCTTCATTCCGTGAATAATTCGGCTATCAGTGTGCGGCGCTGGGGCCAGTCTGCCGCGCGCAAGTCGACGTACCCGGCCTCGGTGACGATCAGGTCGACGTCGTGGGCGGGGGTGGAAGTGGGCCTGCTGAGCTGCTCGACCAGGGGTGAGCGCCCGTTCACCCGCGTCGGAACGGCGATGATCGACAGTCCGCCGCTACTCACTCGGGCGGCGGCGCAATAGTCGGGATGTCCGCCGATACCACCAACCACCTTGTCGCGCACGCCTTCGACATTGACCTGCCCGTATTGGTCGATCTCGATGGCGGTGTTCACCGCGACCAGCGGTGCACCACGCGACAGCCGGGTGAGGTCGTGGGTGTAGTCGAGTCCGCGCAGGATCCGGCGCCCGTCGGCCCAGTCGTAGAGCGCGTCGCTGCCCAGCAGATACGTCGCCGACGGAGTGCCCGCCAAGAGGCCGCGCCGGTCCAAGTCGACGACGGCGTCGGTGAGTAGCCCGGTGTCGATATACAACGGCACCTGTGCCCGTCGCAGCAGTGCGGTGCCGAGCTGGCCGGGCCCGTACTGGATCCGGGCGCCCTCTGGCAGCAACCGCAATACCGCATCGGCGAGCGCCTCGTGGATCGGCTCGGGCTCGCGCTGCGGTACTCGTAGTGGGCCGCCCCGCACAGTGCCAAGTACCTCGAGGCCCGGCGGGCCGAGTCCAGGCTCGGCAGCCGCTGCGGGCGCCGAGGTGTCGATGATCGCGAGAGTCCTTGTCCCGCTGTCGGTTACCGCGCGCTGCCAGGACACCTCGGTGCTGAAGTGCAGCAAGCCATCCCGGCGGACCAGCCGGGTGAGCAGCACGTCGGGCCGCAGCACATCGGCCAGCAGGGCGGGAATCGCCGCCAGCCGCGTCGGCAGGAACCGCGCCTTCGGGCTGCGCAGCACCTCACGCACACCCCACCCGGGCATCAACGCAACCACCTCACCGAACGCGTCTGCGTCGAGGCCGTCGATCGGGGCGGGCAGCCAGCCCAGTACCAGCCGCACCGAGCCGACCTCCCTGGCCGCGGCGCTCAGCGCCGCGCCGACCGAGCCGCCGTCGTCAAGGCAGCCCAGCGCGCCAACTCCGTCGCCGAGGACAACCGTCATTCCGGGGCGCAGCGCAGCGCGCAACGCGGCGGTGAAGTCGACCCTGGTCAAAGGGTTCAAACCCGCTGTCATCGCGGTTCTTTGGGAAGTCCGAGCACTCGCTCGCCGAGGATGTTGCGCTGAATCTCGCTGGTTCCGCCCAGGATAGTCTGCGCTCGACCGATCAGCATGTGGTGCACCAGGCCGTCCTCCTCGGGGTCGGTGCACGCGTCGGTACCGAGCACCTCGGTGGCCATGTCACCCAGGTCCTGATCGGTTTCCGAGGTCATCAGCTTGAGCACCGAGAAGGCCGGCGACGTCAGGTCACCCGAGTCGATGGCGCGCTGCCAGGTGAACCGCAGCAGCCACATCCTGGCCCACAATCGGGTCATCGACCTGGACAGCACCGGGTCGAGCAGGTCGTGGTCCCGGGCCGCATCGACCATGCGCTCGTGCAACCGGAACATCGATACGGCCTGCGAACCCAACGTCAGGCGCTCACGGCCCAGCGTCACCATCGCCACTGTCCAGCCCTGACCGACTTCACCGATCAGGGCATCTTCGTCGAGCTCGGCGCCGTCGAAGAAGACTTCGTTGAATTTGCTCTCACCGTCCATCTGGGTCAGTGGGCGCACCGTCACCCCCGGGATATCCATGGGCACAACGAACATCGACAAGTCACGGTGCTTGTCCGGGCCGGTGCGGGCGAGCAGCAGCCCGAAGCGGGCCGAGGCGGCCGCCGAACTCCACACCTTCTGACCATCGATCCGCCAGCCGGTCGTGGTGCGCTCGGCACGGGTACGCACACCGGCGAGGTCTGACCCGGCGCCAGGCTCGGAGAAGAGCTGACACCAGACATCGTCGCCCAGCCTGATCGGCTCCAGGTAGCGATCCTTCTGTTCCTGGCTGCCGAACTTGATCAGCACCGGTCCGACCAGGTCAGCGCCGGTGATGTTGAGCTGACGGGGCACTTCGGCTCGCGCGCACTCCTCGGCGAAGACGGCCTGGTACGTCACTGTTGCTGCGGCACCGCCGAACTCGCGCGGCCAGTGCAGACACGCGTAGCCGTGGTCGGCCAGATAGCGGTGCCAGACCCGGCCGGCTTCGACGTCATCCGCGGTGGGAGTGGGCCCGTAGTTCCGGAGGCCGGCCGGCCTGGGTGCAATGTCCAGGAAAGAGCGGATCTCCGCGCGTAGGGCGTCGACATCGTTGAGCTCTTTCGTCACTTCTGGCGAAGCCGGCGGCTGAGTCGACGGGTCCAGCGTCGATAGCCGGTCCCAGTGCTGGCCCGGGGCGCCGAGGAGCACCTCGTCCGTGCGGGCGCGCCGGAAGTACAGGTGTGCGGAATCCTCCCAGGTAAAGCCGATGCCGCCGTGAATCTGGACGTTTGCCTTAGTCGCGTTGCGCAGCGCCTCTGAGCAGACCGCCTTGGCCATGCTCGCCCGCCAGCCCGCTTCGCCGGCGGCCGCGGAGTCCGGATCGTCGAGAGCTTCCAGGGCCGCCTGTGAGGCCGAGCGCGCCCACTCGAGTTCGACCAGCATGTCGGCGCACTTGTGCTTGATGGCCTGAAAGCTGCCGATCTGCCGTCCGAACTGCTCACGCGTGCGGGCATAGTCGGTGGCGATCTCGAGCACCCGCTCGCAGGCGCCGACCTGTTCCGCCGAGAGCACCGCCAGCGCAATGTCGACGTTGCGGTCGACGACGTCGCCAAGGGGTGCGTCGCCGGACAGCCGCAGCGCCGGCGCCGAGCTCAGCGTGATGGTGGCCATCGGCCTGGTGTGGTCGAGCACGCGTTCGGCCTCCGCGACGACGCTGTCAATAGTCGGGTCGAGCAGGAACACCGCCGGCTCGCCATCTTCGTCGATGGCGACCACGACGAGGTCGTCGGCAACGGAGCCGCCCAGCACGTGGCGTACCGTGCCGTCGATGTTCCAATCACCCCCGGCGCGAGCGGCGCGCAGGGTCACCGCGGACCGTCGCCACAACCCGCCGTCGCCCGTAAGGGCTGCGGCGGCGGTTCGGCGACCTTCGATGAGCCCGGTGAGTCGCTTGTCCGCATCCGGGTCGCGCTCGGTCAGGTCGAGCAGCAGGCCGGTGGCCAGCACCGTGGAACTGACGAACGGCACCGGGGCCAGCGCGCGGCCGAGTTCGTGGGCGACCACACCCAGCGCGGACACTCCGTAACCTGCGCCGCCCAGGTGTTCGGGCAGCGCGATGCCGGCCACCCCCACCTGATTGCACAGCACGTCCCACAGCACCGTGTCGAAGCCGGAATGCCCGTCTCCGCCGCCGCGGTTGCCCTCGGCGTATGCGACGGCGCGCACTCGGTCCTCGGATGCCAGTCGCTCACAGGCGGAGCGCACCGATTGCGCGAGTTCCTGACGCTCGTCAGCGGACAACGCCGTCATCGGGTTCCTCCTGCGATCTGCCGGGCCAGCTCGGACTTGGCGACCTTGCCGAGCCCTGTCAGCGGGAACTCGTCGACGAGGACGAGCCGCTCGGGCCACTTCTGCTTCATCAGCCCGCGTTGGTCGAGGAACGTGCAGAGTTCATCGAGGGTGACGTCGCGATGGCGTGGCGAACGGCGCACGACCGCGCATACCAACTCGCCGCGCAGTTCGTCGGGCTGGCCGAGCACGGCGATCTCGTCAACCAGGGGGTGGGCCAGCAGTTCGTTCTCGATCTCGTCAGGGGCAACGTTCTCGCCCTTGCGAATGATCAAATCCTTGGTGCGGCCGGTGACCACGATGCGCCCGTCCGGGCGAAGGTGGCCCCGGTCGCCGCTGCGGAACCACCCGTCGGCGGTGAGCGCATCGGCCCACTGGTCGTGCTGCAGGTATCCCGCTGTCAGGTTGGCGCCGCGCAACTCGATCTCGCCGTTCGCCCCGATCCGCACCTGCGATCCAGGGATAGGCCGGCCGGCGCTGTTGGCCAGTTGCTCGTCGGTGTCGGTGGCCTCGCTGACGCAGATCATCGGCGCCTCGGTCATCCCGTAGGCATGCACGACGGGTACGCGTAGGTGTTCACGCACCTGCTTGTGCACCTCGGGCGGACACGGGGCACCCCCGCCGATCAGCATCCGCAGCGACGGCACCAGCAATTCGGTTGTCGGCGCGGCCATCTGGGCGGCCAGCAGCATCTGGTAGAACGCGGTGCTCGCTCCGGTCACCGTCACCTGATGTTCGGCGAGCACCCGGGGCAGGTCGGCTGCGGAAACTTTGGGGATGAGCACCACGGGAAAGTCGCCGAACAGAGCGGTGGCGAGGTAGACCATGCCGCCGATGTGTGCGATGGGAAAGGCGATCGTGCCGACTTCCCGCGGATGGCTGCCCACGCCGAGATGCGCGACATAACCGCGGGCGGCGCTGAGCAAGGTGGCGTCGGAGTGGCGGACGGCTTTCGGGCGGCCGGTGGTGCCCGACGTGAAGTACACCCAGCGCGGCTCCGCTGCGGAGGGGAGCGCTTCGTACTCGGCGCTTGTAGCCGGTGACGTCTGGAGTCGGCGGACAAGGTCGGCAGGCACCGTGATTGTCGGTAGCCCTGGTGCGGCATTGGCGGCCGTCGACTCATCAACCAGCAGGATGTCAGCGCGCGCGACGTCGACCGCCGCGCACACCTCGCGGCACCGATAGAGGTGTAACACCGGGGCCTGCACAACGGGCATGCGGGCCAGCGCCAGCATCACCACCGCCGCGTTGACGTGTGAGGGTAGCTGCCAGGCGACCGTCATGCCGGGACGTACACCGGCATCTGTCAGCCATCCCGCGGCAGCCGAAGCCAGTCCGGCGACCTGCGACACGGTGAGTGTCTCGCCGTCGACGTCGCGTAGCAGCGGACGATCCGGCCGGCCGGCGGCACACTCGTCCAGCAGCCCGGCGATGGTGCCAGCCGTCACCGCGTTCTCCCGTCCCGGCCGGCCGTCAGCCCACCCGCGGCCCGGGCGTGAAACTGACCGGCAGTTCGCGCACGGCGTACACCTCGCCCGCGTCCTCGAACAGTTTCGCCTCACCGGCCAACTCGAAGTCGGGTAGCCGCTTGAGCACCTGGGTGATCATCACGTCGAACATCAGCTTGGCATAGTGCGAGCCAAGGCAGCGGTGCATGCCCACACCGAAAGCCATGTGCTTCTTGGCATTTGGGCGATCGAGGTCGAGTTCGTCGGGGTTCTCGAACATTGCGGGGTCACGGTTCGCCGCAGCCCACATCAGGATCGCCCGGTCGCCCTGGCACAGGTGTTGGCCGTGAAAGTCGGCGTCGCGCGAGACGGTGCGCGCCAGGCCGAGCGTCGGCGTGTACAGGCGCAGCAGCTCATCGGTGGACTTCTTCACCAGGCTCGGATCGGCGGTGAACTTGGCGCGCAGCTCGGCGTCCTTGCACAGCCGCAACAGCACATTGGCGGTGAAGCCACTGGTGGTGTCCATACCACCGAGCATCATCAGCACGGTGTACATGGTGATCTGGCCATCGTCGAGCGGTTCGCCGTTCAGCGTCCCGCGCAGGATGTCGCTGAACAGGTCATCACCGAGTCCCTCGGCCCGACGCTGCTCCATGTGCTTGACGATCTCGCCGAACATCTCCATCCCCGCGATTCCGGCCTTCTCCGGGTCATGGGCACGGTCGTGCACGGTGGTGTGCACCCAGCCGACCCAGTCCATGAACCGCGACTCGTCGAAGTTCAACAGCCGCAAGATCAACCGCGCCGGCAGCGGCGTCGTAAGCTCACCGACCAGGTCACACTCACCGCGCTCGATGAAGGCGTCGATCGCCTCATTGGTCATCTCGATGGCTGACTCACGAAACCGTTCCGCCGAACCCGGCGAGAACCGCTTGAGCGTGACCTCGCGCAACTCCTGGGTCTCGGGAGGATCCGACTCGATCGGCAGGATCGGCAAGGGCAGCTCACTAGCGGGCACACCGACCGAGGGGAAAGAGTTGAACAGGTCGTCGTCGCGGGCCGCTTCGAAAACCGATGCGTAGTCGACCAGCGCCCAGAAGCCTTCGTAGTGCTCGGAATGTGCTACTGGACAGCCTGATTCGCGCATCTCACGGAACCGGCCGTAGGGGTCATCGCGAAACTCGGGCGAGTGGTGGTCGAGGTCGACCTCGGCGCGCGGGCGCGATTCCGCCTGGGTGTCGGTCATCGGCAGTACTCCCTTCGGGATGGCGGCTACTTGGACAAGATGGCGACGGCTGCGGTTCCGGGTGCCCCGTACAGCTGGGCCAGCCCGACCTGCGGATCGTTCGGCACCTGACGGTCACCCGCGATGCCACGCAACTGCTGGACCAGCTCGTAGACCTGACGTAGGCCGGACGCGCCGACCGGTTCGCCGTTCGCCAGCAGGCCGCCGTCGGTGTTGATAGGCAGCCGTCCGCCGATCTTGGTGGCGCCGTCAGCGAGCAGCGCCTCCTGTTCGCCGTCCTTGCACAGCCCCGTCTCGGCCATGTGGATGATCTCGGAACCCGAGTCGGTGTCCTGCAATTGCGCGACGTCGACGTCCTCGGGACCTATCCCGGCCAATTCGTAGGCGGCGCGGGCGGCCTCGGCGGTGGTGCCTGGCACGATCGGCAGCTCGATCGAGGTACGCAGCAGTTCGTAGGCGCCTTCGCGGCGGCTGCGCAGCGCGGTGGAGCGCAGGTAGATCGGAGAGTCGGTGTACTGCTTGGCTTTATCGGCCCGGCACACCACGACGGCGGCGGCGCCTTCGTTCGGGTTGCAGTACATGTATTGACGCAGCGGTGCGTTCACGACCGGAGAGCTCAGGATCGCGTCGACGCTCATCGGCTTGCGGCGCCATGCATGCGGCGCCAGCGCTCCGTTGTCGAAGTTCTTGGCGGCAACGCGGGCCAGGGTCTCCTCGGTGATGCCGTGATCGTGCATGTAGCGCATGATCTTGGTGCCGAAGTAATGCGTGGTCAGGAACATGCCCTGATCGCCGTACCACTGCGGCAACCCCGATACCGACGGGTCGGCACCGAAGGCGCCGCGCGGATGCTTGTCCAGCCCGACGCCGACCGCAATGTCGGCTTCGCCGAGTTGAACGTCTCGGGCGGCCAGGGTCAACAGCGAGTTTCCGGTCGCGCAGCCGCTCAACGTGGCCCGCGCCGGGAGGCCAGTCATCCCTGCCAACCCCGTCACCGCCTCGGGATTGGCCACCTCGAGGCTGCCCGCATACAGGCTGCCCACGTCGGACCACGCCACCCCGGCATCGCGCAGTGCCCTGCTGATCGCCACGGCGCCCATCTCCAGTGCCGACCGGTCCTCGTACCGCCCGAACGGGTGAAGGCCGACACCGATGATGGCGATCTCGGGCCTGCTGCTCATTGTGTTCCCTTCAGCATGCGTCACTGTCGAACCCGCCGTCGACGGGAGCGCGCGTTGACTCAGATACCACTAAGCCTATAACTATATATCTGATTAGTCGGTGCGGGTCTAGAATCGGGTCGCTACGCACTAACGGCGTTAGGGCATCAACTCGCAGGTGAGGGCTGAGGGGCGTTGAGTATTTCGTTGCTGCTGGAGATGGCGGCGTCGGGTGATCCCGGCCGGGTTGCCGTGGTGGACGGCGACATTCGATTGACCACTGCCGACCTCGGCGAGCTCGCCGACGGCGGTGCAGGTGTTATCGCCGCATCCGGGGCATCCCATGTCGCTTACGTCGGCACCGGCGGAGCACTACTCCCGCTGCTGCTGTTCTCTTCGGCGCGCGCGAACACGGCGTTCACGCCACTGAATTATCGGCTGAGTCCAGAGGGGCTGCGCGAACTCATCGATCGGCTGGCCTCGCCGTTGGTCGTGGTCGACGCCGAGTACCGCGATATCGTGGCCGGTTTCGGCCAGCCGGTGATGACGTCCGACGAGTTCATCGAGACCGCGCGATCCACCGAGCCCGTCTCGGTCTTCGCCGACCCCGACGACGTGGCGGTCGTGTTGTTCACCTCGGGTACCACGTCGCGGCCCAAAGCCGTTGAGCTGACTCACAACAACCTGACCAGTTATGTCACCGGCACTGTCGAATTCGGTTCCGCCGATCCCGCCGATGCGGCGCTGGTGTGCGTCCCGCCATATCACATCGCGGGGGTCGGGGCCGCATTGTCAAACCTGTATGCCGGACGGGCGATCGTGTACCTGCGCCGGTTCGATCCGCACGAATGGGTTCGACTGGTCCGCGACGAGCGGGTCACCACCGCAACGGTGGTGCCGACCATGCTGTCCCGCATCGTGGCGGTCCTCGAGCAGCAGTCTGCCGAGCTTCCGACGCTGCGCAACTTCGCGTACGGCGGATCGAAGGTGGCGCGACCCCTGGTCCGAAGGGCGCTCGACCTGCTACCGCAGGTCGGCTTCGTCAACGCCTACGGGCTGACCGAGACCAGTTCGACCATTGCGGTGCTCACACCCGAGGACCATCGCCTGGCCCACGAGGCGCGAGACGACGCCGTCGCCCGTCGACTGACTTCGGTCGGTCGACCGGTCCCCGGCATCGAGGTGCAGATTCGCGCGGAGGACGGCACCGTGCTAGGGCCGGGCGAGACGGGTGAGCTGTTCGTTCGCGGCCCTCAGGTCTCGGGCCGTTACACCGAGATCGGTTCGGTGCTCGATGCGCAGGGCTGGTTCGCGACCAGGGACGTCGCGATGCTGGATGAGGATGGCTACCTGTTCATCGGGGGGCGGTCCGACGACACCATCATCCGCGGCGGCGAGAATATCGCCCCGTCGGAGGTCGAGGACGTGCTCATTGAGCACCCCGATGTCCGCGAGGTTGTCGTCGTCGGGCTGGATGACGCCGAGTGGGGGCAGGCCATCGTAGCGGTGATCGTGCCCGAGTCAGGCACCGCGCCGGCACCTGAGCAGTTGCGCGAGTTCGCCCGCAGCAAGCTGCGCGGGTCCCGCACGCCGGACCGCATCGTGTTCCGGGATGAGCTGCCGACCACGCCGACCGGCAAGGTGCTGCGCCGGGAGATCCTCGAAGACCTCAAGCCGGCGGCAGCCGAGCACTGAATCCGTCTCCCAGACAACAACAAGGAGTCCGACATGATCAAGAACGGCACGCGCATGCAGAGCCAGGTGTGTGACACCCAGGTGATCGTCGTCAAAGCCGCTGAGAGCCTGGACGATCTGCGTTGCGGGGGCCGGCCCATGCTGCCGCTGGACGCCGAGCGGCCTGCCGACGCCGCGCCCGACCCAGCCTTCGCCGACGGCAGCACGATGGGCAAGCGGTACGTCGACGACGGCGACGCCGAGGTGCTGGTCACCAAGGCCGGCGCCGGTTCACTCAGCGTCGGGACGACGCCGCTGGTGCTCAAGGAAGCCAAGCCGCTGCCGGCGAGCGACTGATAGTCAATGACACATCTAGGCCGCGGCGCGTACGCCGCTGGGCCGTTACCTCCGTCGAACGTCCCGTGGATGGTGGAGGTTGGCGGGTGGATCGCCTTCGGCCTGGTGGCCGTGTTCCTGCTCTACCGCTGGCGCAAGAATGGCCGGCCCGACACGGCTGCGCTGCTGTTCATCGGGTGCTTCACCATGTGGTGGCAGGAGTTCTACGCCGACTGGGGTGCTTACCTGTACTACAACCCGGATCTGGCGCTGCTGCCCTGGGGAAAGACCCCTTACACCACCCCCAACAAACCGGTGTACGTGGTGGCCGGCTACGGCTGGTTCTTTGCCGGCGGATTCGCAGCCGTGTTGAACCTGTTCCGATGGTTCCGGCGTCGCTATCCCTCAGCGAACTACCTTGCCGCCCTGGCGATCACCGTGTTCGTTCCGTTCATCCTCTGGAACTTCGTGACGGCGGACGGAGTTTCCTACGTGACGAACTGGTTCCAGTACCTGGAATCGATCGGACCGACCATCCACACCCACAAGGGTGGTCTGCAGCTGATCTATCAAGGTGTCCCGCTGGCCATCTTCGCCGTCGCAGTGGTCGCCAGCCTCGACCGGCGCGACGTCGCCGGGCGCACGTGGTTCGAGCGGATGCTGGGCGTGCGACCCGTCATCACCAGCTGGGCGCAGCGCGCACGCCAGGTCGTCGCCTGGATCGTCGGGATGAACGTCCTGTACGCGGTGTTCCTGACCCTCCCGCTAGTGATCGCGCGCATCCTGTTCTTCCCAGACAATCCCTGGGTGCCCAACCCGTGACGTCCGAGCAGGCGATCGATGCGTGGATCGCCAATCACGGTCACCTCAGCGCAGCCGGCCTTCGACGAACACGCTTTCCGGGACGGCGGCATCGAGGCCTGCCGGGACGGCTCGGTTGCTTGCGGCCATCAGATCCTCTGCGCTCGTCGCAGCGGTGACAGTCCAGCCATGCGCTTGCAGCCAGTCGACGACCTCGGTTCGCTCTTCTTCATAGAGCAGGTTGCCAGACTCGGTAATGTCTTTGCCGCCCAGCCTGATTGCGGCCTGTCGGTAGCGTTCTGTCTGCTCCTCGCGGCGCGCGAAACTCTCTGGGCTGAAGAACTCGTTGGTGAACGCTTCGACCGCGACACGGCTCCCGGGAGCGCTGAGCGACTGGATTCGATCGAACAACAGGCCCTGGGCATCGGCTGTTAGATAAGGCAACAGCCCTTCCGCCGACCACGCCGTCGGGGCCGACGCGTCAAACCCGGCCTGCGCCAGTGCCTTCGGCCAATCCAGACGGAGGTCGATGCCGACGCTGACATGAGAAGCGATCGGGTCGACCGCATGCGATTTCAAGGTGCCGATCTTGAATTCCAGCACCTTCGGCTGATCGATCTCGTAGACCACACACCCAGCCGGCCAGGCGAGTCGCCAGGCGCGTGAGTCCAGACCGGCCGCCAGGATCACGATCTGCCGGATACCTTCGCCGGCCGCCGCCAGAAAGTAGTCGTCGAAGAACTTCGTCCGGCACGCCGTATAGCCCAGCATCGCCTGCATCCGGTCCTCGAATTGTGGATCGGCACCGACCAATTCGGCCGGTAACTCATCGTCCAGATAAACCCGCCAGATGCCGTCGCCGGCCGCTTCGAGGAACAGTTTTGCGTAGGGATCGCTGATCAGCGGATCGGCGCTTCTGGTCTCCGCGGCCCGCCCGCCGGCAACCCCTAACGCGGTAGCGCCGACGCTCTCATTGATGTCCCACGTGTCATTGTCGGTTCTGGCCATCACGGTCCCTTTCGTGGCTCTCGGCGAAACGAGCTATTCCGAGCCTACCCGAAAAGTTAGCCGTGCTTACTAAATGGACCATTAGCGCTGCGTGTACCTCAGGCGTTCGCCAATTGCGGGGGCTTGACGGCCTCCGGGTCGGGGTTGGCGATCGGCAGCCCCATGAAGCGACGGGCGTTGTCACCCATGAAGTCATAGGTGCGACGCTCGTCCATACCCTCGGCGTACTGCCAATAGCGCTTCGGCTCCGCCAAGCCTTCGGGATGCGGCCAATCCGAGCCGAACATCACCTTGTCCCATCCGACGGTCTGCACGACGTCGGCCACGGAACCCTCCCAGAACGGGCTGACCCAGATGTTGCGTCGGAACACGTCGTGCGGATGCTCGGGGAAATTCTGCGGCATCTTGCCGTATGTCGACTGCAGGTCGTCGAACAGCGGCTTGATCCACGCGCTGCCGTTCTCGACGCTGGCGATCCGCAGCTTCGGGAATCGGGTCAACGTGCCGTGGCAGATCAGGCTGGTCAACATGTCGGCGATCTCTCGGTGGCCCAGCGCGGTCCACTTGAACGCCGACATCTCGAACGCGCTGCTGGTCGACGGCGGCTCCCACCTGTCGATGTACTCCTGCAGCGGAGGTTGGCTGGCGTGCAACACGATTGGCAGACCTGCGTCCTCGACGTCGCGCCAGAACGGGTCGAACTCGGGAAGCGCGGGGGAGCGCCACCCCTTGTAGCCATTCACCGGCGCCGGCTTGATCAGCGCGACCTTGGCGCCGTTGTCGAGGATGTACTCGAGTTCGCGACGCGCTTCGTCCACGAGTCCCAGGGTGAGTACCGGTGTCGAGTAGACGCGGTTGGCATGGCTGAACCCCCAGTGCTCCAGCATCCATTGGTTCAGCGCATGGATGATCGCCACGGTCAGGTCGGGATCCTCGGCGGCCGAATGCTCGACCAGATTGGCCAGCGTGGGGTAGTTCAGGCACGCGTCGACGCCCTGGCGGTCGAGTTCGGCAATTCGGTCTTCGGGGTTGCGCGCTCCCGGGGGGGTGTCGATGCCGCGGCCGGACATCTCTCGCATCGACAGGCCCTCGGGGTTCTGACCCGAGTAGAACTTCTCGTGCGCGCCGGGGGCCGCGACCCGTTCGAACGTCGGGTTCGGCATGTAGTCGGTGATCTTGTTCAGGATCGCGATGCGGGTGTGCCTGCCGATCTGGACGAACTGCACCTTGGACTGGAATTCCTTCGGCAGATATTTCGTCAGCGCATCGGGGGTCTCATACATGTGCTGATCGGCATCGAAGATCGGTGCGTCGGTGAACTGCGTCATCGTGGTGCCTCTCGCTACTCGACTTTTGGGCTTGGCTATGAGCTTCGCCGAACTTGACACTTGTGTCAAGTTCGGATGATTCCGTGCCATGATTTGTCGAATAGGTGTATTGATTGCAGTTGACGACACTGTCATATAAGGTCGCCGCATGGCGGTGACCTCGGCTTCGGCCACCGAACGGGAATCGGACCCCACCCGCGGTGAGCGCACCCGCGCGGCGATCCTGAACGCCAGTCGCCGTCTGTTTCTGGAACGCGGCTACGCGGGCACGCCGATCAATGCCATCACTGAGGCGTGTGGCATCTCTCGGGCCGGCTTCTACACCTACTTCAAAGACAAGCGCGAGATCTTCAACGTCCTCGGCAAAAACGCCTACCGCGAAGCCCTGGCCGTCATCGCGGAATGGGCCGAGGCCGACGCAGCGTTCGGCCCAGCCGACATCCGGGCCTGGGTCGGTCATTACTTCGACTACATGGATCACCACGGTGCGTTCGTACTCGCTTCGGCGCAGTCGGCACCCGACGACGACGATTTCCGAAACTCCCGCAACCGCATGGTGACTCGGGCGTCGTGGAAGCTTGGCCAGGCGATTGCCGGAAACGGCACACACTCGCCAGACGCCATCGGCGTCGCGGTGATGGGGCTGCTGGACCGCGCCTGGCACACGGTGCACCGGCAGACCGTGGCCGTCGACCGCGACGAGATGATCGCGGTGGTCGCGGAGATGATCCTCGCGATGGCGGTTACGTCCGGGCCGCTCGCGTCGTGACCCCGCTGTCGCTCGACGCGCCGGACGTCATCGAGCTCCTCCATGCCCACCACCGCGTGTTTCTCTTCTGCCGCGACGGCGCCGGACGTCCGATCGGCTACGCCATGCGTTCGGTCGCCTATCGCTCCGCCACCCGCTGCCTCTACTTCGCCACCTACGCCAAGAGCGCCAAGGTCCGACACCTGCGCTCGGCTCCCGAGGTCGCCTGCTTAGTCGGCGACGACGAGGGTTGGGTCTCTGTTTATGGTCATGCGTCCGTCTACCAACCGTCCGCAGCCGAGGTCGACGAACTCATCGGCGAAAGCTCACCGGATCAACGCGTGCCGGAGACGGTCGTGACGAACGTCCGCGACCGCCTCCTCAGCGGCAAGCGGTGCTTCATCGGCCTGACGCTCAACCAGATCCGCGCCGCCGATCTCCCCGATCGACGTGCCTAATCCGCGCAGCTCCGGCCCGATTGCGATGGCCGAGGACGAACTAGCCGAGTTCTTGGCGCAAGGGCCGTCCGGCGCGATCTGTGTCGTCGACACCGACGGCCAGTTGCTGGCCCTACCGGCGCGGGTGGTCGACTTCGATTCCGCCACAATCGCCGTCGTCGTTGATGGTGTGAAGGGTGACGCCGCACAACGCGCTGAAATCCAGGCGTGCGTGGTGGCTGACACCTTCGCCGCCTATCGGGACATTCGCGGTGTGATCTCGCAGGGAACAGTGATCTGGCCACCCGCAACGAATCACGTGACCACGCTGACGGTTAGCCGCACACGTACGTTCTCGTTCGCCAACGCTTAGAGGATTGAACGCCGGAATTCTGGCTATTCAGTAGCCATGTCAGGATTCGATACCAGCCAACCGATCACCGACGAGGCGTCCCTCGAGGACATCGACGAGACTGACGGCGCGACCAAGCCGAAGTCCGCCACAGCTCCCGCTCAACCCGACGAGCTGGGCGACGCGACGCCCGGCCCGCGCTGACGCGCTCAGGCTTCCGTAACGAGGTGTATCAACGCCTCGGCATCGGCCATACTACGCAGCAGGTCGTTGAGATGGGTGCATGTGCTGGTGCCGTGTAATTCTCGGCGCACACGAAAGTGAAGTTCCTGCAACGTCATTCCGGTGATCCGCGCAGCACTGGCGACGGCTCCGGGGCATTCCTGCCACGGCAGCACGCGCGGTGTGGCCCGCGAATCGACGATGACGCCGGTCTCGGTGTCCACGACGGCGTCCAGGGTGTACTCGTGGATGATCGTCTCGACCCCGTCGCTTCGCACGTAGGTGTCGCGGAACATCGCATCGATGCCCACTCGTGACGGCGACTCACCCTGGTGGACGTCAATGCGGCGCCGGCGCCGCATGCCGTGAATTGGCAACGGCGACATCGCGTGCCACGCCCACGGGTCGCCGTCGTGATCAAGGTCGGGGGCAGGTGGGCCGGTGACGATCACCGGATCGCCCGCCTCGAACGACGTCATTAGCAGACCCCCGGTCGCGAAACCCGCACACTGGTCTGCGACCGGCAGGTAGTACCCGGACTTCGCGACGTCGCCGAGCAGGTTGGATGCCGACAGCGCGTGGCCGGAGATCAGCGTCGCGACCGGAACGTCGTCGAGCAGCGTATAGCGCAGATCGCGGGCTTGCCGCAGCTCGGGAGCCACCTTGTCGGCCGCCGCGCGAAACCCGCTCATCGCGGGCGCGCCCGCCAGCCGGGACATCGCGGCGACGGCTGGCGTCACCTCGACGTGACGGACGACGCGGGCGACCAGCTCGATGGTGGCCGAGAGTGTCGCGGAGCCGAGTTCGGTCGCCGTTTCGTCGCCGGCTGTCCACAGATCGCGCGCCCGCCCACTCAGATACACCGGATCCAGCGAGCCCTCGTCGCGGGTCATGTCGATCGAGGTGGTCCGGCGCGCGGATCGCGGCCGGCGCGGCGGATTGCCGGTCGTGGGTTCGTGCACGCCGTGCAGGGGATGAAGCCCGAATTGCGGAGAGCCCAGGTCCGTCACCGAATGGACTCTAACTCTCCTCGGCCGGTCGGAACGCGAACGTCAGCAGCGACTGACCGTCGGCGGTCTCCAGGGTGGTGGTGGTCGAGACCAGGCTCTGGCCGATGCGCAGTTCGTCGGCAGTCGCGTCGACGATCAGCGTCTCCACCAGCACGCCCTCGGCCAGCTCGACGAAGCCCACCACATACGGCTGGAACACTTTCGGATCCCGATTGCCCTTGTAGGGTAGCGGTGGCGGGAACTCCTGCGTCGTATAGGTGTACAACGTTCCCGCGGTAGACAATTCGATCGGCTCGATGTCCTGCTGAATGTCGGAGTCGCCGTCGAACAGCTCGGGCCGCTCTGCAGGGAACTTCACCGCACCCGACGAACGCCTGCGCGACGCGAACAGCACCGCACGGCCGCCGTCGACCCGGAACAGTCCCTCGGTGATCAGTGCGGTCATCTCAGGCCACCTCAATGACCATCGCGGCACCCATACCACCGCCGGCGCACATTGACAGCACGCCGATACCCCCACCGCGCCTGCGCAATTCGTAGATCGCCGAGGTGACCATGCGGGCGCCGGTTGCGGCGATCGGGTGGCCCAGGCTGATGCCCGAGCCGTAGACGTTGACGATCTCCTCGTCGAGACCGAGTTCGCGCGCACACGCCACCGCCTGAGCGGCGAACGCCTCGTTGATTTCGAATAGTGCGACATCCTCGAGCTTGCGGCCCGCCAACTCGAGCGCCTTCGGGATAGCTTTGATCGGCCCGCTGCCGGTCCGCGTCGGGTCCAGTCCGACCTGCGTCCAGGACAGCACGCTTGCCAGCACATCCTGCTGGGTGTCCGGGCTGGCCAGCGCGACCACTGCCGCGGCATCGTTGATCCCGGAGGAGTTTCCTGCCGTCACGGTGAAGCCTTCGATCTCAGGATGCAGCACCTTCAGCCCGGCAAGCGACTCCATCGAACTCCCGCGCCGTGGATGCTCGTCCTCGGCGAAGGTAATCACGCTGCCGTCGGCCTGGGGCACCTGGAGCGGGATGATCTCGTCGGTGAACGCCCCGGTGTCGATGGCCCTGATCGCGCGCTGATGGCTGCGCAGCGCCCAATTGTCCTGGTCCTCGCGGGTGATCCCGTACTGAAGGTTGCAGTTGTGCGCGACGGTGATGGACATGTCCATGGCGGGCGCTTCCGCAGTCGGCGGATGCGACTCGGGGAACCACTGCGCGTAGTCCTCGGGCGACTTGCCTGCGGTGAAGAGCTTGCGCTTCTGCATGATTGGGCCGGTCGACAGCGACTCCATACCGCCGGCCAGGATGGCGCGGCTCATCCCGGACGCGATCTGCCCGGCGCCCACGGCGATGGCCGAAAGACTCGATGCGCACTGGCGGTTGACGGCGAGCCCGGGAATGTCGAGCATGCCGAGGGCCACCGCGATGTAGCGGGCACTGTCGCCGCCGCCCTGCATGCTCTCGGCCAGCACCAGGTCGTCGAAGTCCGCCGCGTCCAGTCCGGAGCGTTCGACGACGGCCTGCACGACGGGTTTGGCGAGCTCGATCGCCGGCATGTTGGCCAGCGTGCCCTTGCGCGCCGTTCCGATCGGTGTGCGGGCAGCGGCCACGATCGCTGCGCGGGACGTGGTGGTGGCCATGTGTCTCCCAAGATCGTTAGAGTTGACGGGCTGCTTGCCCGACGAGCGACGCCAGTCTATACCGTTAAATAGATATCGGTATATCGGCGCAGGCGACGTTGGGAGCAGCGGTGAAAATGATCAGGTCCGTGGACGATGCACTCGCGACGATCGGTGAGGAACTGGGCGTCAGCCGGTGGGTGGAAATCGACCAGAGCCGGATCGACGCCTTCGCCGACGTCACGATGGATCATCAGTGGATCCACGTCGATGTCGAGAAGGCCAAGGCCGAAAGTCCTTACGGCGCAACGATCGCGCACGGCTTTCTCACGCTCTCGCTCATCCCCGGTGTGAGCAAGGACAACTACCGCGTCGAGAACGCCAAGATGGGCATCAACTACGGCCTGAACAAGGTGCGATTCCTGTCCGCGGTCACCGCCGGTAGCCGCATCCGAGTCCGGTCCGAGCTCGCCGACGCCACCAAGGTCGCCGACGACACCGTGAACCTGACCGTGCGACACACCGTCGAGATCGATGGAGTCGACAAACCGGCCGCCGTGGCCGAACTGATCGCGCGGTTCGTATGGTGACCGGTGGTCCGTTCGACGGCAAGGCCGTCCTGACCGGAGCGGGTAAGTCGCAGGTCGGCCGCAGGCTGGGCCGGACGGGATTGGACCTCACCCTCGAGGCTGTGCTGCGGGCGATCGCCGACGCCGGGCTGAGCGTCGACGACGTAGACGGGATCGCGAGTTACCCGGGACCGGGTGTGCCGGACGCGGGGTTCTCCGGAGCGACCGTCCAAGAGGTCCGCAACGCACTCGGACTGCGCACCCGCTGGTACGTCTCCGCGATGGAGACAGCGGGGCAGATCGGCCCGGCGATCGAGGCCTGCATGGCGGTCAGTCTCGGGCTGGCCAACCACGTCGTGGTCTACCGGTCGGTATGGGAATCCACCGCCGCGCAACAAGCCGGCGGCGGTCGGGCCTCGGTGCTGTTCGGCGGCGGGGAATTGCCCCCGCACCTGGAATGGACGGCGCCCTTTGGCGCACTGTCGGCGGCGAACTGGCTGGCGATGCCCGCCCAGCGCTACATGCACGACTTCGGCCTGACCCGCGAGCACCTCGGCCGCATCGCGATCAACGCCCGCACCAACGCCGGACTCAATCCCGATGCGGTCTATCGCGAACCGATGACGATGGACGACTACCTCGGTGCGCGGATGATCTCCGAGCCGCTGTGCCTCTATGACTGCGATGTGCCCTGCGACGGCGCCACCGCCGTGATCGTGTCGCGCCGTGACGCCGCCAACGGCCTGCCGCGACACCCGCTGACGGTGGAGTCCGTCGGGCCCGGGATGTTCGAGCGGGCGACCTGGGATCAGCGCGGCGACATCACCACGATGGCGGCGCACGATTCGGCGGCCACGCTGTGGGAGCACACCACCCTGACTCCCGCCGATGTCGACATGGCCCAGCTCTACGACGGCTTCTCCTTCCTGACCGTCATGTGGCTGGAAGCGATGGGCTTCTGCGAGCACGGCAAGGTCGGCGAATTCGTCGGCGACGGTTCGTCTATCGCACTGGACAGTTCGCTGCCGATCAACACCAGCGGCGGTCAACTCTCCGGCGGGCGACTACACGGAATGGGCTTCCTGCACGAGGCATGTGTGCAGTTGTGGGGCGAGGGCGGCGATCGGCAGGCGCCCCGCACCCCCGAGGTGGTGGCAGTCGGTGTGGGCGGCGGGCCGGTGGCTGGATCGATGCTGCTGAGTAGCCGGTAACTCATGTCGAGGGCCGAAGTCGACGACATGACGCTCGGTGACATCGTGACCGACAACGCAGCCCGCTTTCCCGACGTCGTCGCCTACCGGTACGGCCAGCGCACCGTGACCCACGCACAATTACGGGACCGGGCGGTCCGATTGGTGTCGGCGATGGCCGCGGCAGGGGTGAGGCGCCAGGACCGCATCGCAGTGTTGAGCCGCAACAGCATCGAGTTCGGCGAACTGAACGCAGCCGCCCAACTCGGCGGAATTATCATGGCCACCATCAACTTTCGGCTTTCGCCTCCCGAGATGGATGATGCGCTGCGGCGCGTCGCCCCGTCGATCGTGTTCTGCGCCGCCGAGTTCGTGCCGGTGATCGGCGATCTCATCGCGGATATGCCGTCGCCACCGATGTTGGTGGTCATCGGCGGACAAGCTCCGCAGGGGATCACGGGCTACGAACGATTTGTGGAGGAAGGCGGTAGCGGCGAGCCCGAGTTCGTGGCCCGGCCTGACGACATCGCGTATCTGCTGTTCACCAGCGGCACGACCGGCGCATCCAAGTGCTGCATCCTCGGACAGCGAGAGATGCGCCGGGTCGCATTCACGATGAACAACGAGATGCGTTGCGGCAGCGCCGATCGCGGGCTGATCAATATGCCGATGTTCCACTTCGGTGCGCTTGGGATTATCGGTGGACTGCATGCTCGAGGCGGAACCGTGGTGCTGCAGCAACAGTTCGACGCGGCCGATGCGGTGCGGCTGATCGCCGACGAGCGCATCACGGTGCTGCATCTGGCGCCGGTCATGCTCAGGGCGCTCCTCGATGAGGTGAGCGATCGCTTGGCGGTGGAATCGGTTCGCACGGTGGTCTATTCGGCCGCGCCGATGACCGCGGCTATCCTGCGGCGGGCACTCGCCGTTCTGCCGGACGCGGGTTTCCTCAACCTTTACGGACAGACGGAAGTCATTGTCTCTGGACTGCCCCGGGAACTGCACATCCTCGACGACCCCAACGCTGCCGAGCGGCTGAGCTCGGTTGGCTTCCCATTTCCCGACACCCGGGTACGTGTGGTCGGTGCGGACGGTGGCGTCCTGCCCGTGGGGCAGGCAGGTGAGATCGTCGTGCGGTCCGACTCGATGTTCCGCGGCTACTGGCAGGACGCGGCGGCAACGCAGGCGACGCTGCGGGACGGGTGGTGTCGCACCGGCGACATGGGTCGACTGGACGAGCGCGGGCTGCTCTATTTGATGGACCGCAAGAAGGACGTGATCATCAGCGGCGGGGAGAATATTTATTCGCCCGAGGTCGAGGATGCAGTCAGTGCGGTTGACGGGGTGGCCGCTTGCGCCGTCGTCGGGGTGCCCGACGACAAGTGGGGCGAGGCGGTCTGCGCCGTTGTGGTGCCGCGCGGCGGTGCGTCGCCGACGCTGGAAATGGTGCAAGAGGGGGTCCGGCAGCGGTTGGCGCGCTACAAGGTGCCTCGTCGACTGGTGTTGGTCGCCGATCTGCCTGTACTGGCCAGCGGCAAGGTGGACAAGAAGCGACTGCGCGCCGAGCTGAAGGCCGCCGCCGGCTGAGCTCCTATGTTCACGCTTCACGCAGGAGCGAACGGCGCAACAGCTTGACCATCAACTCAGCGGCCTGCTCGTCGCTGTTCGGTCCGCTAGCCCCCGTCGGCTCGGACATCCGGCCCAGGACCGCCACGAACACCGCGCCTGCCACGTCAGCGTCGATGCCGGGCGGCAGGTCGACGGTGGACAACAACGCGGCAACCGCCTGGAAAATCGCGCCAATACCGTGGTCCACATCGGCGTTGGAGAGCTGTTCTGCGACCGCGCCGTCGAACCACGCCCGGATCACGCCGCGGTAGGTGCGATGGAATCGGACGTAGCCAAGCATCCATTCGGTCAGCGAATCCGCGGCCTTGGCAGGCAGGGCGGCGGCGTGCTTCTCGATCTCAGCGACCGCTCGGCGGGTCAGTTCGGCCAGGATCTTGTCCTTGGTGCTGAAGTACCGGTACAAGGTCGCGCGGCTGACATCGGCGGCGGCCGCGATCTCCTCCATGCCGATGGCGTAGTAGCCGCGTTCGGCGAACAACGCCGAACTGACCGACAGCACATCCTGCGGAATCGGCGATCCCGAAGCCTCGACGGCCGCCGGTGTCGCCGCGGCATAGTCGAGGGCGCGGGGCGTGGTTCGTGCGCATCCGTCTCTTGCCGGTGCTACCACCTGCAACACGTCGGCTGGGGTCTCGGGGAACAGCATCAGCTGCAATGCACCGGTCAACGACCACGTCACGGTCGCGCGAGCGGGCAAAGGGAGCATGTCCCGGTACCGGTAGAGGTGAACCATGTGGGGGATCCGCCCGAGTGCTGCGGCCGCATCGTCGGCTTCCAGATCCCGCAGGCGTGTCCGCCGCAGCCGATCGGTGACGGTCTGATGGAACTGGGCGGCGGCCGAGCTGGCATCGATGACGGCCAACCCGGTGGCCGTGCCGATGCCCGGAAACTCGGCGAACACCGCTGCGTGGGCGTCGTAGATATCCGCCCATGCGACGAGCCAACGGTGCAGCGCATCCACTCCGTCGACTGTCGGGCCGAGTTCACCGAGGTGTTCACCGTGTGCCAGCACGTCGCGTTCGGCCAGCGCACTCAGTTCGCGGAAGATCTCTTCCTTGCCCGCGAAGTATTGATACACGGTCGCACGAGAGGCGCCGGCCGTCTTCGCGATGGCGTCAAGTGAGGTGGCGTGAAATCCGTTGGCCAGGAACACTTCCGCGGCGGATCCCAGTATGCGCTCGCGGGTGTGCAGGCCGCGGCGTCCCACACCGTGATTGGCGGCGGGGGCATAGCCGGAGCGTCGCAACTTGTCGGGAGTGCGGGCCATGTGTGAATTATCCGTCCGCGCCGACACGCTCATCGGGCCGACGGCGCTCCGGGCAGGTTGCGCTTGGCTTTGCCCGGATAGCCGAAGAACTTCTCGAAGTTGGCGTCGTTGATGGGCTGCGCGCTGTTGCGGGCTGCAGCGGACCGCAGTGCATCGAGGCGGGCCTGGGCCTTCTCGAGCGCCTCGACCGGCCCGGATTGCTGCAGGCCTTGCACCTCTCGCGCAGCCGCGGCGATTTCGAGGCGCAGTCGTTCGCCCGCTTCGCCGAAGGTCAACAGGTCGTGGTCGTCTTCATCGACCTTGTTCCGGCCTGCGTCTTCGGCGGGTCGGTCCGTGGATTCCATGTCGCGCCTCTCAACTGCTGGACGAATGTGGCTTGTGTCATATAGTCTGTGAGACGAACCGTCAGAAAACAAGACGATATGTCAGAAAAATACGACCGATCGTCAGATGCGAAGGAGCATCATGCCGCTTCAGGATGACCACCAGATCGTGTCCGTTGATGACCACTTGGTCGAGCACCCACGCGTGTGGCAGGACAGGTTGCCGCAGAAATACCTCGAACAGGGCCCGCGCATCGTCGAGGAAAACGGCATGCATCTGTGGCACTACGACGGTCAGGTCTTCCCGACCATCGGCCTGAACGCGGTCGCCGGCAAACCGCCCGAGGAGTGGGGCATGGATCCCGTCCGCTACGAGGACATGATTCCGGGCTGCTACGACCCGGTCGCGCGGGTCGCCGACATGGACCTCGACGGTGTGCAGTCGGCATTGTGCTTCCCGTCGTTCCCGGGATTCGGCGGCGGCACGTTCCAGCGTGCCGAGGACAAGGACCTGGCACTGTTGTGCGTCAAGGCGTGGAACGACTTCTACATCGACGAGTGGTGCGCGGTGGCGCCCGAGCGCTACATCCCGCTGGCGATCCTGCCGACATGGGATATCGACGCATGTGTGGCCGAGGCAGAGCGCGTCGCCGCCAAGGGTGCGCGCACGATCTCGTTCCCGGACAGCCCGGTGCCGCTCGGTCTGCCGTCATTCCACTCCGATCACTGGGACGGCTTGTGGCGGGTCTGCTCGGACGCCAAGATGCCGGTGTCGCTGCACTTCGGGTCCGGCTCGTTCGTGCCGGGTTTCTCGTTCTCGACGATCAAGCCGGTCCCGGGTCAGATGGCGGTGCCCGACGCACCGTTCGCGGTCGCGACGGCACTATTCTCCACGAACCTGATGTGGTCCACGGTCGACCTGCTGTTCTCCGGCAAGCTGCAGCAGTTCCCGGATCTCCAGATCTCGCTCGCTGAGGGCGGCATCGGTTGGGTGCCTTACATCCTCGAGCGAACCGACTACGTGTGGGAGCGGCACCGCTACTACCAGAAGATTGACTTCGACACCCGGCCTTCGGATCTGTTCCGCAAGCACTTCTGGGGATGCTTCATCGACGACGAGCACGGCCTGACGAACCGGCACAGCATCGGCATCGACCGGATCATGCTCGAGATCGACTTCCCGCACAGCGACTCCAACTGGCCGAACTCGCGCAAGCGGGCAGCCGAGGTCCTTGCCGACGTGCCCGACGACGAGTGCAGGCTGATCGTCGAGGAGAACGCCCGCCGGATGCTCAACTTCCCGCGGGTGGGTGCGGTCGATCGGCAACTCGCCGGCGTCTAGAGTTTGCCCCGCGAGACCAGCTGTGCGGCAATGACGTTGCGCTGTATCTCGTTGGTGCCCTCGCCGACGATCATGAGAGGTGCGTCGCGGAAGTAGCGCTCGACGTCGTATTCGGTGGAATAGCCGTAGCCGCCGTGGATTCGGACGGCGTTGAGCGCGATTTCCATGGCTACCTCCGACGCGAACAGCTTGGCCATCCCGGCCTCCATGTCGCATCGCTCACCGCTGTCGTATTTCTCTGCGGCGTAGCGGGTGAGTTGGCGCGCCGCGGTGAGTTTGGTGGCCATGTCAGCCAAATAGTTGCCGACCGACTGGTGCTTCCAGATCGGTTGGCCGAAGCTCTCCCGCTCCTGCGCGTATTTCAGCGCGTCTTCCAGCGCTGCGCTCGCCACCCCTAGCGCCCGCGATGCAACCTGAATCCGGCCCGTTTCGAGGCCTTTCATCATCTGGGCGAATCCTCTGCCTGGTTCATCTCCGAGGATCGCCGCGGCCGGTACGCGGCACTCGTCGAACGACAGCTCGCAACTCTCCACGCCCTTGTAGCCCAGCTTAGGCAGGTCGCGTGAGACGGTCAGACCCTGACCGTGTTCGACCAGGACTATCGAGATGCCCTTATGGCGTGGCTGCGCTTGTGGATCGGTCTTGCACAGCAGTGCGATGAGGCCGGACCTCCGCGCGTTACTGATCCAGGTCTTCGCGCCGTTGATCACCAGCTCGTTGCCCTCGGCTCGTGCGGTGGTCGTCATCGCCTGCAGGTCGGAGCCGCCACCAGGTTCGGTGAGCGCCATCGTGGCCCGCATCTCCCCGCTCGCCATGCGTGGCAAGTACTTCTGTTTCTGTTCTTCGGTGCCGTACAACGAGATCAGCTTGGCGACCACGGTGTGTCCGCCCATCGCGCCGGCCAGGCTCATCCAGCCACGGGCTAACTCCTCGGTCACCTTCACATAGCAGGGCATCGATACCGGTGAACCGCCGTATTCCTCGGGCACGGCAAGCCCGAAGATTCCGATCCGCTTCATCTGTTCGATCCACGCTTCCGGGTACTCGTTGGCGTGCTCGACTGCGCGGACCGTGGGCTTGACGTCGCGGTCGACGAAGGCCCGCACGGTTTCGACCAGCATGGTCTCTTCATCGCTGAGCGCGACTGTCATTGCAGCTCCTATCGAACATAGATGTCAGAACCAAGTGGAACATAGCTCAGTTGATCGCCACAAATATCCACTGACTCTGCGATATGAGTCAGGAATATGTATCGACACAAGTGTCAGAATAAGTGTGGACTAGAGGTGTGTCGAAATAGCTAAAGCTTTAGCCTTATGCTGAAAACTTGGATGAGACCGTACGCCTGGACGGTCGAGCGGAGGAGGTCGTATGAAGGTTCGGCTCGAGCAGTCGAAGTGCGTGGGCCATGCCCAGTGTTACGCCGTCGACCCGGATTTGTTCCCGATCGACGACTCCGGCTACTCCATCCTGGGGGAGCGTGAGGTGCGACCGGAAGACGAGCAGCTCACCCGCGACGGGGTCGCGGCATGCCCCGAGCTTGCTCTCATTCTCGAAGACGGCTGACGGGCGCGCTTGCCAAGCGGCTGCATTAACCGGCACACTCCAGACATAGTTAACCAAGTTGACTTTGTGGAGTGCCATGCAGACTGCTGATTGGCGGCCGCGTCTCGAGTTGCTGCTCGCCGAGTTTCGTCGTCGTCAGGCCGACGTCGCTCGGTCGGGCGTTGAACCCGACCGGATCGAGGTGGCCCGCGCTTGGCACGCCGAACTCGTCGACCACCAGCTGGCTGCGCCTGGGTGGCCCCGCGAGGTCGGTGGACTCGACCTATCGCTGGCGGATCAGCTGGACTACTACCGGATGACCACGGATGCGGGTGTGCCACCGCATCCGTGTCCGCTGTCGTTCATCCTCGCCCCCACGCTCATCGCGCACGGCACCCAGCAACAGAAGGATCGCTTCCTCATACCGCTGCTGCGCGCGGATGAGTTCTGGTGTCAAGGGTTTTCCGAGCCTGGGGCGGGCAGTGACCTGTCGTCGCTGTCCACCCGCGCGGTCCGCGACGGCGACGTGTACCGGGTGACGGGGCAGAAGGTGTGGACCACGATGGCCGATCGCGCCGACTGGATGTTCGCGCTGGTGCGCACGGGGTCGGGGGGCAAACCATCGGACGGGATCACCTATCTCTTGATCCCGATGAAGAGCCCCGGGATCACCGTGCGTCCCCTGCGCGACATCAGCGGCGCGGCGCATTTCGCCGAGGTCTTCCTCGACGATGTCGCGGTGCCCGTCGAGAATGTGGTCGGCGACGAGGGCGCGGGGTGGTCGATCATGCGCACATCGCTGGGCCACGAGCGTGCCACCGCCTTTCTGGCCGACGAGTTCAAGTACCGGCGCACGGCCGACCGGGTGATCGATCTTGTCGTCGCACAACGGCTTGACGACGACCCGCTGGTCCGCCAGGACGTTGCTCGGCTGGAATCCGGGGTCCGCACCATCGCAGCCAACAGCGCCCGCGCGCTGGCCGCGGTTCTGCGCGGCGAGGATCCCGGCGGTATGGCGTCGGTGAACCGATTGGTGAAGTCGGAGTTTGAGCAGCACATGCATGCGCTCGCCCTGCGCGCGGCCGGTCCCTATGCGGCGCTGGGCAGCCGCGCACCCGACGCCGTCGACAAGGGGCGTTGGACGTTCGGCTATCTGATGAGCCGTGCGACCACGATCGGCGCGGGCACCGCGGAGATCCAACGCAATACCATCGCCGAGAGCGTGCTCGGGCTGCCGTCACACCGCGGCGAGGGCACCCGGGAAGCGGCCGTCACGCCCGGCGCCCCGCTCGCCGTGCCCGAGGAAGATGAACGGGAGCTGCGCGAGGTGCTGGCGGCGACACTGCAGGCCAAAGTGGACGAAGCAGCATTGCTCGACCGCAAGCGTCCCGTCGATGCGGCCGAGCCCGAAGTGTGGTCGGCGCTCGTCGAATTCGGCCTACCGGGCCTTGCTGTCGATGAAACCTTGGGCGGCGCCGGCGCCCGACCGCGGTTGCTGTACACGGCCGTCGAAGAGGCCGCCAAGGCATTGGCCCCGGCGCCGCTTGTCCCGACCGTGATCGGGCTCGACGTCGCGTTACATTGCGGCGCAAAGGCTTTGGTGCAGCGAATCACGGGCGGTGCAACGGCGGCGTTCGCCGTACCCGTCAACGACAGCGGCTGGGTGACCAGCGGCCCCGAGCTGCCCGAGTGGGACGGAACTGGTCTCTCCGGTGTGGTCCCGATCGTGGCGGGAGCACCACACGCCGAGGTGCTCGTGGCATTGGCTCGCGTCGCCGCCGGGGTGGGTGAGGTATTGGTGGCCGTCGACGCATCCGCCGACGGCGTTGAGGTGACGGCCCAGCAGCCGCTCGACCTCACCGGCACCGTCGGCGCGGTGACCTTCAGCGGGGCGGCGGGGGAGGTGCTGGCCGACGGAACCGATGTGCCTCGGATGTTGGCCGCGGCGCGCCGCCGGGCGGCCCTGGCCGTGGCCGCGGATTCCGTTGGGGTTGCGTCGCGCGCGCTGGCGATGGCCGTTCAGTGGGCACGCGAACGGCATCAGTTCGGCCGCCCCATCGGCAGCTTCCAGGCCGTGTCGCACCGGTGCGCCGACATGCTGGTCGCACTCGAGGGCGCCCGCAGCCAGATCCTCGAGGCCGCCGAGTCCGACCTCGAGGAGTCGGGTTATCTGGCGGATTTGGCCGCCGCGGCCGCACTCGATGCCGGTGCCGCCGCCACCGAGGGTGCGTTGCAGATCCACGGCGGCATCGGCTTCACCTGGGAGCACCCGATCCATTTGCTGCTGCGCCGCGCTCGGGCCAACTCCGTGTTGGTTGGCCGTGCCGACGCGCTGCGAGACCGGGCGGCCGGCGAACTGTTGGCGCCGTACCGACAACAGCGCTCCGAATAACGTTGAGGCGCTGAGACGTTCGTATCGAACAGGAAGACGGAAACGTGGAATACGGAATGGGTCCCGAACTGGAGGCCTTTCGCGCGGAGGTGCGGGCTTTCATTGCGGAGCATGCACCGCCCATACCGCCGCGGGCGGGCGTGCGCAGCGCTGAGAATGAAGCCGAACTCAAGGCGCTTCAGGATTGGACGGCGCGTCTGTTCGAAGCCGGCTACGTCGGCGCCGACTGGCCCGTGGAGTTCGGCGGCCGCGATGACCGCTCCGCTGAACACGCCATCGTGGTGGGCGAGGAGCTGGCCCGGGCCGCGGTGCCGGGCGTGCCGAGCGGTAACGCGCTGGCATCGCATGCGCTGATCCACTACGGCACCGATGACCAGCGCCGCAGGCATCTGCCCGAGATCCGCGCGGGTCGACAGCTGTGGTGCCAATTGTTCAGCGAGCCCGGTGCAGGAAGCGATCTGGCGTCGCTGCGTACCCGCGCTGTTCTCGACGGTGATACCTATACCGTCAACGGGCAGAAGGTGTGGACCACCGACGGACACTGGGCCGACTACGGATATCTGTTGGCGCGCACCGATTCCGACGCCCCCAAGCACAAGGGCATCAGTGCGTTTATCCTCGACATGTCCAGCCCGGGCATCACGGTGCGCCCGCTGCGCGAGCTGACCGGCACCTCGGACTTCAACGAGGTGTTCTTCGATTCCGTCGAGGTGCCGGCCGAGGCGATGATCGGAGAACCGGGACAGGGCTGGGCGATCGCAAACGCCACGTTGGGGCATGAACGTACCAGCGTGGGCGCCGCGGTCGTCAAGTTGAGGCTGGCCATTGAGGCATTGGTGCAACTCGCCTCGCACGTCACCGTCGACGGTCGCCTCGCGATCGACAACGACCGTATTCGTGATCGGATCGGCGAGTTCAGCGCCGAGGTGGAGGCGCTTTCCGCGCTGACGTACGCCAATCTCACGCGTTGGCTGCGTGGCACCGAGCGCATGCACGACGGCGCGATGGCCAAGCTGATGTTCAGCGAGCTGAATCTCGAGATGGCACGCTTCGCAGTCGAACTCGGCGGCGAGGCAGGCGTTTTGGTGGAGGGCGACCCGGACGTTCTCGACGGCGGTCGCTGGCAGGACGAGTGGTTGTACGCTCGGGCCTACACCATCGCCGGCGGCAGTTCGGAGATCATGCGCAACCTGATCGCCGAGCGGGGCTTGGCGCTGCCGCGGGATCGGCGCTGAATGTCAAGCCGTGAGCAGCGCCGCGCGGTGTTCGGCGACGCTTCCGTTGAAGGCTTCGTCGACCTTGATCCGGCGCAGGAACAGATGCAGATCGTGTTCCCAGGTGAAGCCGATGCCGCCGTGCACCTGCAGCGCCGTTCCGGCCACCTTGGCGGCGGCGGACTTCGTGTACGCCGCCGCCGCGGACGCGGCCCGGGACCGGGCAGCGGCCGACGCGGTGTCCAGTGCGAGCGCCGCGGCCCACAGCGTGGCCCGGCCGGCCTCCACTGCGACTGCCATGTCGGCGCAGTGATGCTTGACTGCCTGGAACGACCCGATCGGCGCGCCAAACTGCTCCCGCTGCTTGGCGTAAGACACCGTCATGTCGAGCAGTCGGGCCGCCGCGCCCAATGCGTCGAACGCCCGGTGCACCGCCAAAGCGTCGCGCAGCAGGGCCAGCGTGCCGGCAGGCAGCCGCGTCCAGTCGGCGATCGTCGCGTCGAGGTCCACGCGTGCCCACGAACGGCTCAGGTCGAGCGTCGACATGCCCGACAGCGTCGGGGCATTCAGGACCGCCAGGTACTCGCCGTCGTCCACGTGGCCTGCCACCGCGATGGAGTCCATATCGGCGGCCATCGGCACCGGACGGGTGACACCAGCCAGCCCCAGCGCATCGCCATCGAGAAGGGCGTCGGGACCGAGCGTCAATCCGGTCAGTTCGCCGTCTCCGGCGGGCGAGTCGACGTGGTCGAGCAGCCAGGCCGCGATATTGAGATCCGCGACCGGGAGCGAGCTGGCCGCGTATCCGTGCTCCTCGGTGAGGATGGCGAGATCCACATGGGTGCCGCCCATTTCGGGAGTGAGCAGCTCCAGAAGACCCGATTCCGCCGCATGCGCGACCGCCGCAGGATCGACGGTGACCGCGGCCGAGTCCAGCGTCGCGCGGACCCTGGCGATGGGGTCGTTTTTGGTGAGCCAGGCCCGCTCCGCCGCGGCGAGTTGATCCTGTTCGTCCGTCAAGCCGAAGTCCATCGCAGAACCTTTCACAAAGTTGACCTAGTAAACCATGTCCACTAGGTTCAGGAGAACGGCTATCCGCCGCGGAAGTCGATCCGGAAAGTCACGATGACGAGCATTGACGATGCGCTGGGACGGCTCTGGGACGCCGACGACGGCGACCGCATGTTGGAGTGCGACGGACGCTGGGCGTCTTGGGGTTCCGTTCGGTCACTCACCGAGCGGATCGACCGGGAACTGACCGCCGCCGGGTGTCAGACCGGCGGCCGAGTCGCCGTCGTGCTATCCAATCGAATGGAGTCTGTCGCGGCGCTCATCGCCATCTTTCGGGGCGGACGTACGTTGGTGACCATCAGCCCGCTCCAGCCGCCGGACCGGCTAAGCGACGACCTCGGGGCGTCCGCCGCTCCCTTCGTCCTTGCGCCTGCCGCGTTGTGGTCCGACGAGGTGTTCAACCGCGTCGTCGCCGATCTCGGGGCGACCGGCTGGAGGCTCGACGACGGCGAACTCGACCTGCAGGTACGGGGCACGACGGAAGCGGTGAGCGGCGATCCAGCGGTAGCCATCGAGATGCTGACTTCGGGCACGACGGGTGCCCCGAAGCGCATCCCGCTGACCCGCGCGCAGCTCGAGGCCTCCCTGGCTTCGGCGTTGCGGCACAACGATCGTCCGGAAGTGAGAACCAAGCCGCCGCTGACCGGAGCGGTCGGCCTGGTGACGTTGCCGATCGTGCACATTGGCGGGCTCTGGTCGTTGTTGCAGTCACTGGTCGCGGCCCGGCCGATCGCGATGCTCGATCGATTCACGGTGCCGGGTTGGCACGCCGTGGTGAAGCAGTATCGGCCCGCGGTGGCAGGGCTGCCCCCGGCGGCCATGCGATCGGTGCTCGACTCCGACATTCCGCGGGAGGACCTGGCGAGCATCCGAGCCATCAATGCGGGTACCAGTCCCGTCGACCCAGCGTTGGTCGATGCGTTCTTCGAGCGCTACGGCATCCCGATCCTCGTCGTCTATGGGGCGACCGAGTTTTCCGGCGCGGTGGCCGGATGGACGGTCAAGGACTTCCACACGCGATGGACCGAGAAGCGGGGCAGCGTCGGACGCGCCTTTCCCGGTGTGCGGTTGCGGGTCGTCGCCGACGATGGCGCTGCGGTCAGCCGGGGGGTCACCGGCAGGCTGCAGGTCGCCACACTGCAGGCCGGCCTCGCCGGAGACTGGATCACGACCAGTGACCTAGGGCATCTCGATGAAGATGGTTTCCTCTACATCGACGGCCGCGCGGACGACGTGATCGTGCGCGGCGGTTTCAAGGTGTCCCCGGAGACGGTCGTCCGCACATTGCGTGCGCACCCGGCGGTGGCAGATGCCGCCGTCGCGCCCATGCCGGATCAGCGGTTGGGCCAGATTCCGGTTGCCGCAGTTGAATTGCGCCCAGGCGCCGCCGCCGATGGCGAGGCGCTCCGGGAACACTGCCGGGCCACACTGACGCCCTATGAGGTGCCGGCCCGCATCTTCGTCGTCGACGAGTTGCCTCGTGGAGCGGCACTCAAGGTCGATCGTCGGCGTTTAATCGCACTGCTCGAGGACCTTGGCGTGCCGATCGGTCAACCGGCCGCCGCAGGCTGAAACTCCGGCACTGCCAATCCAATCGGAAGGAGACATTATGGCTGAAACCCTGACAGAGGTGACCCGCCAAGCCGCCGTCGTCGAGCGGCGGGGCAACGTCGCGCTCATCACCATCGACCGGCCAGATGCGCGCAACGCCGTCAACGGCGCGGTCAGCACGGCCGTGGGTGACGCGCTCGAGGAGGCGCAGCGCGATCCCGAGGTGTGGGCCGTCGTCATCACCGGTGCCGGCGACAAGTCATTCTGTGCCGGAGCGGATCTCAAGGCCATCTCACGGGGTGAGAACCTCTACCACGCCGAGCACCCCGAATGGGGCTTCGCCGGTTACGTGCACCACTTCATCGACAAACCCACCATCGCCGCAGTGAACGGCACCGCGCTCGGCGGCGGCTCTGAGCTCGCCCTGGCCAGCGATTTGGTGATCGCCTGCGAGAGCGCAAGTTTCGGACTACCCGAGGTGAAGCGCGGCCTGATCGCCGGGGCGGGCGGCGTGTTCCGGATCGTCGAACAGTTGCCGCGCAAGGTCGCGCTGGAGTTGGTGTTAACAGGTGAGCCGATGACAGCCTCCGACGCCTTGCGGTGGGGCCTGATTAATGAGGTCGTGCCGGACGGCACCGTCGTGGAAGCCGCCCTGGCACTCGCCGAGCGGATCACGTGCAACGCGCCGTTGTCGGTGCAAGCCAGCAAGCGGGTCGCCTACGGTGCCGACGACGGGATCATCGGCGCGGAGGAACCCAAGTGGGAACGCACGATTCGCGAATTCACCGAGTTGCTGAAGTCTGAGGACGCCAAGGAAGGTCCGTTGGCCTTCGCAGAGAAGCGTCAACCCGTATGGAAGGCACGCTGAAATGGGTCGAGTGCAGGACAAAGTGGTTCTGGTTACCGGAGGAGCCCGCGGTCAGGGCCGCAGCCACGCCGTCAAGCTGGCCGAGGAGGGCGCTGACATCATCCTCTTCGACATCTGTCACGACATCGAGACCAACGAATACCCACTGGCGACATCGCGTGATCTCGAGGAAGCCGGTCTGGAGGTGGAGAAGACCGGCCGCAAGGCCTACACCGCCGAGGTCGACGTGCGAGACCGGGCGGCCGTGAGCCGCGAACTCGCCAACGCGGTCGCCGAATTCGGCAAACTCGACGTGGTAGTTGCCAATGCCGGCATCTGCCCGCTGGGCGCTCATCTGCCGGTTCAGGCCTTCGCCGATGCCTTCGACGTCGACTTCGTCGGCGTCATCAACACCGTCCACGCCGCGCTGCCGTACCTGACGTCCGGCGCGTCGATCATCACCACCGGATCGGTCGCCGGCCTCATCGCAGCCGCCCAGCCCCCCGGCGCCGGCGGCCCGCAGGGCCCGGGCGGCGCGGGCTACAGCTACGCCAAGCAGCTGGTGGATTCCTACACCTTGCAGCTCGCCGCACAGCTCGCCCCACAATCCATCCGCGCCAACGTCATTCATCCGACGAACGTGAACACCGACATGCTCAACAGTGCGCCGATGTACCGGCAGTTCCGACCTGACCTCGAGGCGCCGAGCCGCGCCGACGCCCTGCTGGCCTTCCCCGCCATGCAGGCGATGCCCACCCCCTACGTCGAAGCCTCGGATATCTCGAACGCGGTCTGTTTCTTGGCCTCTGACGAGTCCCGGTATGTCACGGGCCTGCAGTTCAAGGTCGACGCCGGCGCAATGCTGAAGTTCTAGGAGGACCGATGACCACCACCCAAAAGCCCAGTGCCGACGCGGGGGCGAGCGAAGCGACGGGGGATGATCTGGCCGCCGAAGAGGGCCGCATCACCGACGAGGACATCGAACGCGCCAAAGGGCAGATCGGAATTCCCGTTCACCAGCGCGACGAAGCGTGGAACAAGCTGCCGTCGGCCGACGCCATCACGCACTTCGCCTTCGGCTGCGGTGACGACAACCCGTTGTTCCACGACCCGACGTACGGGCTGTCGACACGCTGGCACGGACAGATCGCATCGCCGACCTTCCCGATCGCGACGGGCCTGGATCAGACCCCCAAGTTCACCGATCCGGAGCGGAAGAAGCTGTTCCGCGGTCTGTTTCGCGGAACTGGTAAGTACTACTCGGGGGTGAAGTGGACGTGGTACCGCCCGATCTACGCGGGCAGGCCGGTCTTAGCGGAGAACTACACCCTCGACGTCCAGGTGAAGGAAAGTGAATTCTCCGGTGGGCGTTCGGTCAAGGAAACCTTCCGTTACCTCTACGTCGACATCGACGGCAACCCGATCGCGACCCGCGACGAGTCCTACATCAACGCCGAGCGCCAGGGTTCGAAGAAGTCCGGGAAGCTCAAGGACATTGCGCGCAAGCACTGGACTCCCGAGGAGTTCGCCCAGGTCGAGGAGGAGTACGAGGCAGAGCGACGGCGAGGCGCTGATCCCCAGTGGTGGGAGGACGTCTCGGTGGGCGACGAACTCCCCGGAATCATCAAGGGCCCGTTGACTGTCGTCGACATCATCTCGATGCACATGGGGTGGGGCTGGGGCGGCTACGGCGTGGGGCCGCTGAAATTCGCCCACCAATTACGCAAGCGGATGCCCGCTTTCTACCAGCCGGATGAGTATGGCGTCCCCGACGTCGTGCAGCGACTGCACTGGGATGCCGAACGCGCTCAGGCACTTGGTATTCCGGCGCCGTACGACTATGGTCAGATGCGCGCGGCGTGGGTAAGCCACCTGCTGACCAACTGGATCGGTGACGACGGCTGGCTGGCTGAGATGGATCTGCAACTACGCGGCTTCAACTACCACGGAGACGTGCACCGCTGCACTGGCACGGTCACCTCAAAGGGCGAGGGGGCTGAAGACCCAGTGTCGCTGGACGTCTTCGCCACCAGCCAAAGGGGCGAAACCACCACGCGAGGCACCGCCAAGGTGTTGCTGCCGTCGAAGGCGACCGGTGCTGTTGTGCTGCCGATCCCGGATGCCGATCTGCGAAGGCGGGGAGCGCAGGTCGTTTCGCGAGTTTCTGGCAAAGTCGGTGAAGAAATGCGACGACTGTATGGAGAGTGAGATCACCACATGAAAAGACTCGTTCTGGAGCCGGAGCACGAGGCATTCCGCGAGACGGTCCGGCAGTTCATCGAGCGTGAACTCGTGCCAAACGCCGAGCGTTGGGAAGCCGACCGCATCGTCGACCGCTCGGCGTTCGTCGCCGCCGGCAAATACGGGTTGATCGGGTTCAACATGCCCGAGCAGTACGGCGGCGGGGGAGTCGACGACTTCCGGTTCAACGCGGTCATCGACGAGGAGATCGCCCGATACGGAGGGCCGTCGCCGTCGTTGAGCCTGCAAAATGACGTTGTGGGCCCGTACTTCTCGTCGTTGGCCAACGATGAGCAGAAGGAGCGCTGGCTGCCGGGCATCATCAGCGGCGAACTGATCGTCGCCGTAGCGATGACCGAGCCTGGCGCGGGCAGCGACCTGGCCGGGATCCGCACCTCGGCCGTCCGCGACGGTGACGACTGGATCATCAACGGCGCCAAGACATTCATCTCGTCCGGCATCAACTGCGATCTGGTAGTGGTGGTATGCCGCACAGACCCCGAGGCCGGCCACAAGGGCTTCACATTGCTCGTGGTCGAGGCAGGCATGGAGGGCTTCAGCCGCGGCCGCAAGCTCGAAAAGATGGGGTTGCATTACCAGGACACCGCCGAGCTGGCCTTCGAGAACGTTCGGGTGCCATCGGCGAACCTGCTGGGCAAAGAGGGACGCGGCTTCTACCACCTGATGCACAACCTTCCTTCGGAACGGTTGTCCATCGCCATCTCAGCCATCGCCGGCGCACGCGAGACCTGGCGGCAGACCTTGCAATACGCCAAGGACCGCAAGGCTTTCGGCCAGTCGATCGGCAGCTTCCAGCACAACCGATTCCTGTTGGCCGAGATGGACACCGAGCTCGAGATCGGCGAGCAATACATCGACAGGTGCCTCCGGGCGGTAGTGGACGGGGAACTCACCGCAGTCGAGGCATCGAAGGCAAAATGGTGGTGCACCGAGACCGCCAAGAAGGTGATCGATGGCTGCGTGCAGTTGCACGGCGGCTATGGCTATATGACGGAATACCGCGTCGCGCGCGACTATATGGACAATCGCATCATGACGATCTTCGGTGGCACCACCGAGATCATGAAGGACATCATCGGACGCGACCTCGGCCTATGATCCCGTTGCGATGAACGGCATCTCGGTCGAGCACGACGGCGCGGTGCTGCGGATCCGGCTGGACCGACCGGAGAAGCTCAACGCCGTCGACACCCCCATGCTCGAGGAGTTGTCGGTTCACATTCGCGATGCCGAGGCAGACGAATCGGTCCGCGCGGTGCTGCTCACCGGTGCCGGTCGAGCATTCTGTTCCGGCGGCGACCTGACCGGCGGTGACACTGCGGGCGCCGCTGATGCCGCCAACCGGGTGGTCCGGGCGATCACCTCGCTACCCAAGCCGGTGATCGCCGGTGTCCATGGAGCGGCCGTTGGCTTCGGGTGTTCGCTGGCGCTCGCCTGCGATCTGGTGGTGGCCGCGCCAGCGTCGTACTTTCAGTTGGCCTTTACCCGGGTCGGGCTGATGCCGGACGGGGGTGCGTCCGCGCTGCTGCCATTGCTGATTGGTCGAGCGCGCACCTCTCGCATGGCCATGACCGCGGAAAAGATCTCCGCTGCAACCGCATTTGAATGGGGGATGATCTCGCACATCACTTCCGCGGACGAATACGAGTCGGTGCTGACCGACGTGCTGCGGTCGGTCTCCGGCGGTCCAACGTTGGCGTTCGGCTGGACGAAGCGTGCGCTGGCCGCAGCGACCCTGGCCGAGCTCGAGCCGGTGCAAGCTATCGAAGCCGAGGGGCAGTTGGCGTTGGTCGAGACCGCTGACTTCAGAGAAGGGGCACGCGCCTTCCGCGAGCGGCGCACCCCAAATTTTCGTGGCCACTGAGCACAGGAGAGTCGACGTGACAACCCAGACAGTACGAGTAGACAACTTGGACATCGAATATACCGACAGCGGAACGGGTTCGACGATCCTTTTCGTCCACGGCGTCTATGTCACCGGCGCGGTGTGGAACGACGTCGTGGCTGAACTAGGGGAGGGCTTCCACTGCATCGCGCCGACCTGGCCGCTGGGCGCCCACAGCACCCCCACCGGCGGCGCCGACCTGGGCGCTGAGGCGGCAGCGCGGCGCATCGTCCACTTCATGGAAGCCCTCGATCTGACCGACGTCACCGTGGTGGCCAACGACACCGGTGGTGGACTGGTGCTGGCATCGCTGGGCGATCCAGGTCTGGACACATCCCGCATCGCCCGTCTGGTACTCACCAATTGCGATAGCTACGAACACTTTCCGCCTGGCTCCTTCGCTCAGATCGTCAAGCTGTGCCGTCTCAGCTCCCGGGTGGGTGGAGGAATTGTCCGCCTGTTGGCCACTGGACCAGGGCAGAGCTTCTTCCTGAAGGCGGTGTCCAAGCACCCGCCCTCCCGCGAGCGGCAACGGGAGATCTTCGGTGCGTTCGCCACCAGCGGAGCGGCCCGTCGCGACGCGGTCATGGTGACCGCCTCACTGGATCCGGCGCTGACTCTGCGTGCCGCACCTGCGATCAAGGCGTTCGACAGACCCGTCACATTGACATGGGGCACCGAGGATAAACTGTTCCCCCTCGACCATGCTCGCCGGCTACGCGACGCGTTTCCACATGCCGCGTTGATCGAGATCCCGGATTGCTCCGCCTTTGTCATGATCGATGCGCCCGCGAAACTCGCTGAGGCGATCCGCAACGGATGAGCGGTTAAGCCCCAATGATCACGGTTCCAGAGCCGGCAGCCGAGATGGTGCGTGCCCAGCATTTCCAGGGCAATGCTTGTGCGCCGCAGGGAGGTATCGACGCACATCAAGTACACGACTTGATCGAACTGAAGCTCGAAGTGCCATCACCTGAGCTCCGGTCAGCTCACCACCATTGACGGTGGTGGCGTGAATCCCGGGTTCGACAACGCCGTTGCCATCCCGCTGCCGATCGGCCCGGTTTCGTCAAACAGGGTCGCCACCCCAGTGGCGACCCCCGCATGGCTGTAGTGGGTCACCGACGCCAATCCGATGTAGACACCTTCCGGCAGGCGACTGAGCGTGATCGTGTAGTCGGCGTTGATGAACTGCAATCCCTCAGTACCCCAATGGGTTAGCGAACTGGTGACGTCTCCGGCCATGACGGCGCGAGTGAAAGGCGATAATGGCTCGTCATCGACGAGAAACTTCGTCTCCCGCATCCACGCGAATTTCTGGCCGTGGTGTCGCCACTCTTTGATGCCGACACCCGGACTCCCCGCGACTGGGTCCCGGCCGAACGAGTGAAACACCATTGGGACATCGTCATTCAGCACGTCGGGCTCCGCCGGCACTGCGGGCATCGTGACGGGTGACGTCCACACGGTGTCCACGGCGTGCTCACTGCGGCGGAGGAACAATGCGCTGGCCCGCGCCACGATCACGTCGTTCTGAGTCATGACCGCGTCGACCAGTCGAAGTCGGCGGCCGTCACGCACAACCGAGGAATGCATCTGCAGTGGTTGCAGCGCCACCGGCCTGAGCAGGTCGACGGTCAGCCGGGCGGGCTGAAGGTCGACATCGTCGACTTCTTGCTCGACCGCTCGCCCCAACAACCCACCGATGTAATTGCCGCTGAGCGACGGACCCCATGGCCCTCTCGCCAAAGGAGTAGGCACATAGTATTTTCCGTCGGTGACGAAGAAGCACGTCGGCGCAGGCCGGGCGGCCTTTGGCGATGAATCCGTCACCTGATCCCTACCCCCCGTAACCGGCATCGCTCGATCAGTATCTGTGCCAATCGTTCTGGATGGCTGAACATCACCTCGTGGCAGGCATCAACCGGGATGACGGTTTCCACGCCGCCGAGCGCGGCGATGCTCGCGTGCTGCGACGCCACCGACAGGGCGCGGTCTCGGGTGGTCAATATCCAGGTGCGCGGCACATCGGCGGGCAGTCCGCTGCGATCCACCGGCTCCCCGGGTACCCGCGCGGATTCAGCCTGCAACTTCGACATCGTCAGTCGGCGCTGCGCGGCGGTCATGCCGTTGCAGAACGCCCACCGCGCCGCCGGTGCCGGAATCTTCATGGGTCTGCCGATTCGGGCGGCGCGCCGCGCGAAGACCGCCAGCGGGCCACCGAGCGTGTCCGCGATGGCCGAACCCTGAGGCGGTACGAATGCCGTTGCGAGAACCATCTCACGGACTCGTGATGAACCGAGTTTGGCGACGACGCCGGGGACGGTCACACCCGCCATCGAGTGGCCCACGATCACGATGTCACCGAGACCCGCTTCCTCGATGTCCGCGATGACAGAGTCCACCCAATCGGCGATCGTGACGGTCGCGAGGTCGCCTGGCTTGTTGCCGTGTCCGGGCAGATCCACTGCGAGAGTGCGCAATCCGGGTTCCTGGCGGCGCAATTCGGCGATGACGAGATCCCAGCAGTCACCGGCGTGCTCGCCGCCGTGCACGAGCACCAGGTCGGGCAGCGCCATCGTAGAGCCTTTCATCGGTTGATCAACTGGGAGCTCAGCATGTCGATGTCGGTCCGGAAGTCTGTGTAGCTCCTGCTGGCCGGCTCGATGGTGATCCACGTGACACCCGCCTCGGCGTAGGCGTCCAGCCGCGGCTGCACCGCGGCGCAGAATCTCTCGCAGTTGCCGCTGGCGAGCAGGTGCGCTTCGAACGGAACGAAGGCGACGTCAGCAGCGCCGCGGCCCGCTTCCGCCCGCTGCTTGTTCACCCTCGCGATCCAGTCACCAAGCGTGTCGATGTCCTCGAGTGGGCGGGCGCGGGTGATCGCGGCCATCTCGCCCGACGCGGCCATCGGCATCCAGCCGTCGGCGACCTCGACGACACGGCGTTGCGCGGCGGCGCCGTTGCCGCCGATCCAGATAGGGGGACCACCCGTCGTCAGCGGCGGCGGCAGCGCGACGTGACCGCTCACCCCGAACTCCGGCCCGGCATGATCGACGCCCGCCCACGTCGCCTTCCACGCCGCGATCGCCTCGTCGAGCAGTGCGCCTCGCCGATCGAAATCGGCTCCTAGCGCTTCGAATTCGGCCTTGAGATAGCCGGCCCCGGTGCCCAATGTGAACCGACCACCCGAGAGCAGATCGAAACTCGCTGCGGCCTTTGCCGTCAGGTACGGACTGCGATAACCCGATACCAAGATGTAAGTCATCAACCTGACGCGGGTTGTGGCGCCCGCCGCGAAGCTCAGCGACACAAACGGGTCGAAGGCGTGGTGGCCGCCGCGGGCCAGCCACTCCCGATCCGGATAGGGGTGTTCGGACATGGAAAAGCCATCGAAGCCGGCCTCTTCCACCAGTCGTGCGACGTCCCCGATACCGGCGCCTTCGCACCAGCGGTTCCAGTGCTTGACGGCCCGCATCGGAAACATCAGGTTGTATCGCACTTCGGTCCCTTTCAGCTCCATTGTCGCCGCGGCTATCGCACCAGCGATCGCGCGATGATCTCGCGCTGGACTTCCGTCGCACCTTCGCCCAGACGCTTGACGCGCAGGTCGCGAAACCATCGCTCCAGCGGCAGTTCGGTAGAGATTCCCAGCGCGCCGTGAATCTGGATGCACCGATCCAGAACTCGGTAGGCTGCTTCGGTTCCGAACATCTTGGCCACCGACGCATCCACCCGGACGTCGCGTCCGAGGTCGGCGTTCGATGCGGCCTGGTACATCAGCAGCCGTGCGGCCCGCAGGTCTACCTCACTGTCCACCAGCATCCACTGGATGCCCTGCTTGTCAGCCAGCCTGCCGCCGAACACGTCTCGGTCCCTGGCCCATCGGCAGGCCATGTCCAGCGCGCTCTGCGCAATGCCGATCGGCCCGGCGGCGTACACGATGCGGCCGTGCACCAGGAACTCCCCGGCTAACGAAAAGCCCTGTCCCTCTTCGCCGATCAGCTGTTCGGCCGGGAGCCGAACGTTATCGAAGTGCAGCTCGTAAGGGGCGAAGGACGCCATCACGGGGATCCGGCTGAACGTGACTCCTGGGGTGCCCTTTTCGAGAATGAAAGCCGAGATACCATGGCGCCCCTCACCGGTGCGGGCATACACCACCCCCCAATCGGCATCGGGAGCATGTGAAATCCACATCTTCGAGCCGTTGAGCAGGTAGCTGCTGCCGTCACGCGTCGCCTTGAGCTTGATCGCCCGCGCCGGATCCGACCCACCGGAAGCCTCGGTGATCGCGGTGTACGCCTTGGACATGATCCCATCGATGACAGGTCGGGCGTACTTCTCGAACTGTTCGGGTGTCGCCTTGAACATAATGTTGGGGGGGTTGCCGCCGAAGGCTCCGAGGGCCGGAAAGAAGGCCCCCATCCGGCATTTCGCTGCCTCCTCGGCGACCACCACTTGGCCGAGGACACTGAGCCCGGCGCCGCCGTACTCCTCGGGCGTCTGCAGTGACCACAGTCCGGCCTCCCTGGCTTTTGCCTGCAGCGCGACGAGCTGTTCGCGGGGTAGCCCGACTGTGTCGTGGTCCAGCTTCTCCTCGACGGGATGCACATGCGCATCCATGAACCGCCGCACCGTATCGCGCAGCATCACCAATTCTTCCGGCAGCTGCCATGCGCCAGAAGGCCCTTCGGACATCAGACCCGTGCCGCAGCAGCAGCCCGCAGGTCGCGTGCACTCTGCAGCTGCGGCTCGTGGTTGGCCTCGTACTGCTCGATCCACTCGTGCGGCAACTTGCCCCATGCCTCACCGATCCGCAGCCGCTGTTCGGAGCTGAACACCTCCGCGGCGACGACGTCACCAACAAAGATGGTGTTCTCGTCGTTGTCCAGCGACCCCGTGATGCGGCATTCCACGTAGCTGTGTGCGTCAAGCAGGATCGGCGCACCAGTGACGCCCGGCTTGCTCCGCAGCTTGGAGATCTTGTCACCGTCCCGGCCCGAGCTGCCGCCGAGAGTCATCAGGATCTCCATCGACTTCTCGATCTCGTGCGGGCCGGCCGACAGCATGTGCATCACGAAAATGCCGGAGTTCACCAGCATGTCGTGCGTCCTATTGTATTTGGTCAGGCTGACGGTCGCGCGTGGCAGCTCCGGCACGATGCTGGCCGAGCCCGCCGACAGCGACATCAGCCCATTAGCGAAACCGCCGTCAATCGTGGTGACCGCCACCGGAAACGGCCGCAGTCCGGCCAGCACCTTGTCGGCGGCCGCGAGATTCAGCGTCATGTCTTTCCCTTTTGTCGATTCAGCCGAGCGTGAACGGGTCGCGAGTCTCTCCGGACAGCTCCACCCAGACCGCTTTGGTCTCGGTGAAGTCCTTCACGGCGTCGATGCCGTTCTCCCGTCCGATGCCGCTGTAGCCGATGCCACCGAACGGAACATGAGGCGCGACGACTCGATAAGCGTTGACCCACACCGTGCCGGCCCGCAGCTTGGCGGCCACCCGGTGCGCGCGGTGGACGTCCTTGGTCCACACAGCCGCGGCCAGTCCGAACTCGGTGCCGTTGGCCGCGGCGACGGCTTCGTCTTCGTCTTCGAAGGTCATCACCGCCAGCACGGGTCCGAAGATCTCCTCGGCGACGGCCCGCATCGACGGGTCGACGCCGGTCAGCACCGTTGGCTTGACGAAGAACCCGCCGAGGTCGCTGGCGGGCTCGCCGCCGTAGGCGACCGTCGCCCCCTGCTCACGTGCGGAAGCGAAGTGCGACAGCACCTTTTCGTACTGCGGCAAGTTGGACACCGGACCCATCTCGGTCGTCGGGTCCTTCGGGTCGCCCAGTTTGATGGTCGCCGCCCGCGCGACGATCTTCTCCACCAACGCGTCCGCGACGCTGCGGTCTACCAGCAGGCGCGAGCCCGCCAGACACGTCTGGCCGGTGGCGGCGAAGACGCCGGCGATCACCCCGTTGGCCGCGGCGTCGAGGTCAGCATCGGCGAACACCACTTGCGCCGACTTGCCGCCGAGTTCGAGTGAGAACCGGGTCATGTTCTCGATCGCGGCCTTGCCGACGTGAATGCCGGTGGCCGTCGACCCGGTGAACGCGACCTTGTCGACGCCCGGGTGCGACGCCAGCGCGGCACCCGTCTCCGGTCCCCAGCCGGTGACGACGTTGATCACGCCCGGCGGAAAACCGGCCTCGGCGAACAGCTTTGCGAACGCCAATGTCGACGTCGGGGTGTGATCGCTTGGCTTGACGACGAACGTGCAACCCGCGGCCAGCCCGGCGGCCAACTTCCAGGTCAACAGCAGTAGCGGTGAGTTCCAGGGCGTGATCGCGCCGACCACGCCGACGGGCTCATGGCGGGTGTAGACGAAGTAGTTGGGCTTGTCCACCGGTATGACGTCGCCCTGCAGCTTGTCTGCCAGCCCGCCATAGTAAAAGTAGTAATCCGGCAGCGACCGCATCTGGCCGACCATTTCGCGAACCAGCTTGCCGCCGTCACGCACCTCGAGTTCGGCGAGCTGGTCGGCTTCGCGTGCGATGATCTCACCGAGTCGGTGCAGTAGCTTGCCGCGGGCGGTCGCAGTGAGCGCACCCCACGGTCCATTCAGCGCGGCACGGGCGGCGCCGACGGCGCGATCCACATCGGCCGCCGCGGCATTGGGCACGCGCGCCCAGGGCCTGCCAGTGAAGGGATCAACGCTGTCGTAGGTCAATCCCGACGCAGCGGAGGATGATTCGCCCCCAATCAGGAGGTCGAACTGGACCAACGTCTCGGTCGCGGTGTCGGTCATCGCCTCCTCCTCATCTTGTTCGGGGTTTCTTCTTGTTGTTCAACGAGTCCGGGGTAGCCCCGGCGTTGCCAAGGTCGGTGAAGAACTTGCCGTGCCGGGCGGCGACACTGGGGGTCAGATCGCGGGCCTCCCACATCGCGCGAACGGTGCCCTGCACGCCATTGGGTCTGCGCGCGGCGATTTCGGAGGCCAGTTCGAAGGCGCGGACGCGTAATTGGTCGTCCGGGACCACCTCGGTCACCAGCCCGATTCGCAGCGCGGTCTGCGCCGACATCCGCTCCTCGCTGCCGAGCAGCGCCCAGCGCATCACCTCGCCGTAGGGCACGCCAAGGGCCAGCATGCCCATCGGCTCCAGCGCCGAGACGATGCCCGCGTTGGCATGTGGGTCAAAGAAGGTGGCCGTCTCACTGCAGATCGAAAAGTCGCACTGGTTGACGAAGTACATGGCGCCGCCGGCCACGATGCCGTGCAGTGCCGCGATCACCGGCTTCCACACCTTGTGTGCCTTCGGCCCCAGCAATTCTCCCGGATCCTCTTGATTGAAGATCGGTCGGTGCTTCCACCAGGTGCCCTCGGTCACGTCGATGCCGGTGCAGAAGGCGCGCTCGCCGTTGGCGCACAGCACCGCGGCCCGGATGTCCTCGTCGTCGCGCACTCGGGCCCACACCGCGGCGAGTTCGGCGGCCATCTGTTCGGTGAAGCTGTTCATTTTCTCGGGCCGGTTGAGCGCCACGGTGGCGACGTGGTCGGCGACCTGGAGTTCAATAGTGGCAAGGTCGGTCTGCTCGATCATCGTCGCTCCTCGGTCGATCCGGTCGATACCGGCATCTTCCCACCCGACTGGCTGACGTGGTTCACCTGGTTAGCGATCTCGCGTTTGAGGATCTTGCCCGCGGGCCCCAACGGGAACTCACGCCAGAACACGAACCGGCGCGGCTGCTTGTAACCGGCCAATTCCGCGCGGCACAACGCAGCCAGTTCCGCAGTCAGTGCGTCCTGATCGCCGACGTGGGATTTGGCAATCACGGCGGCCACCGGCGTCTCACCCCACTCGGGGTCAGGCACCCCGACCACCGCAACCATGTCGACATCGGAGTGCTGCGCGATCACCCGCTCAATCTCCGCCGGGTAGACATTGAACCCGCCGGAGATGATCAGATCGGTCTTGCGACCGGTGATGTGGAGGTAGCCCTCCTCGTCAAGGTAGCCCAAGTCGCCGGAGCGCAGCCCATCAGGACGGAACGTCTCGGCGGTCTGCTCGGGCCGGTTCCAGTAGCCAATCGCGTTGGCGGGGCTGGTGATGACGATTTCGCCGACATCGCCGGGCGGGGCGTCGTTGCCGTCGACGTCGATGACGCGGATCACGCACATCGGGGTTTCCTGTCCGCATGAGGTCGCGATCGAGGTTTTGCCGGCGACGATGTCGCGGTGATCTTGCGGGGTGAGGATCGTTGCCTGTCCTCCGCATTCGGTGAGGCCGTAGCGCTGTTGCAGCTCGCAGCCGAGCAGGTCCATTGCCTTACGTGCCAGGCCCGGCGGCACTGGGGCCGAACCATAGGAGATGCGCCGTAGGCTCGACATGTCCCGCGGTGGGCCGTCTTCGAGGATCGCCAGCGTCCGGTGCAGCATCGTCGGGATGAAGGTCGTGAACGTGATCGCACTGCGTTCGATCTCGTCGATCACCGCCTGCGGGTCGAATCTCTGATGGATCACCATGGTCTGACCGAGATAGAGCCAAGACACCGTGCGGACCATGCCGCCTGCAGTAAAGAACGGTGTCGTCGCGAGCATGACGTCGGAGCGGTTGGCCTCGGTGACCAGGTTCGTGTCGGCCGCCTGGTAGAGCAGGGCGCGATGAGTGTGCATCACACCTTTGGCGCGACCGGTGGTACCGCTGGTGTACAAGATGAACGCCACGTCGTCCGGCGTGATGTCGCGGCGCTCGGCGCCGGGCTGCGCTTGCGCCAGCGCCGTCTCGTAGTCGGTGACCAACTCGCTCGTGCCGAGCATTGAGTGCGCGCCCACGCCTAATATCAGTGCCAGCTCGGTTAATTCGCCCAGGAACTTGTCCAAGTGGTCGGCGTGGATGATCACCGCTCGTGCGCCGGAGTCGTCGCGGACGTGGGCGACTTCGTCGGGAGCCAGCCTGATGTTCACCGGCACCGTGATCAGCCCGGCTTTGGCCAGGCCGAACGAGATCTCAGGCCATTCGATGCAGTTGCGGGCGATCACCATCACCCGGTCGCCCGGTACCAGCCCCCGTCCGATCAGGAAGGCGGCGAGCCGCCGGGCTCTGTCGTCGACCTGCGACCAGGTAAGCGCCCGGTCGGCATCGACCAGCGCACGCTTGTCGGGGTAGCGGCGGGAGTTGTTGGTCGCGATGTCACCGATGAGCATCAGATGAAGTCCGTTCAAATCAGGAAAGCGAGTGTCTCGACCGGGCCGCTTGCGTCGATCAGGTGCACGATCTTGCGAATCAGCCGGGGGCCGTCCTGTGACAAGCGAATCGTGTGGATAACCCGGCCGGCCCAGAAGCGTTGACGTAGACGGTATTCGAATAGAGCGAAGTTGGATTCCACGGTGACGGAGTCGGCGCCCGTTTCCACCACCTCGCTGTTGGAGACCACGCGCCGCATTACCGACGGCGGTGTCTGGGAGTGCCGGTTGCCCGTGTTGAGCTGAGCCACCCGGCTTTTGATCCGTCGCCGGTTGTCGTTGATGTAGGCCAGCGTGGTGCGCGGGTCATCGTCGGGGTGCATCGGGACGCGGTACTCGACCGTGTCGTCGTCATCGGCCCACAGCGCTTCCCACTCCGAGTAGCGGCCCTCGTCGGCCAGCCGCGCTTCCAGATAGAGAAACGACAGGATCTCGGGGGCGGGCAGCGCGCGTAGAGCGGGACGTGCCTGGGCTTCGGAGTTGACGGTCATGCTCCGCTTCTCCCACCGACGACCGAGGCCCAGTGTGAGTAAAAACCGCGCTGGGGAGTCTCGGCGCTCTTGTCGCGGTTGATGATTCCAGTCATGTCGTCGACATCGCTTTCTATGCCGCGGGCCAGCATCAGCCACTCCGGCAGCTCGGCAGCGAGCCCGGCCTGGTTGCGCATCCCGATCTCTCCGTCGTCGGCGATCAAGAACCCCGCAGGACCCATCGCCCCCTCGGAACGGCGCAGCGTGCGCTCGTTCAACGCATCCTGGCCGGGTATCAGGACCGCGGTGGTGTAGGCGATGGTGCGGTCGGGCGCCTGCGGTTCGACGAACATGACGTTCATCTCGGCGAGGAAGAGGTTGGGCCATATCAACGTGTGTGGTGGACCCACCACCAGTGCGTCGTGCGCCTGCTCGGGGCCGTACGCACCCTCCAGCGCGCCGACGTAGTCGGCGAGCTTGGCTCGCGGGATCCTGCCGTACCAGACGAATTCCTCGTCGAGTTTCCGGTATTCGTCGCTGTAGTCGATCTCGGAATGGCCGTTACCGAGGTCGCGGACCAGCACGTCGACCTTAGTCGGGACGTGCGACACCTTGGCGGGCTTGATCGCGTCGTACACCGAGGCATGGGTGAACAGCGCGTGGTAACCGTCGACGTTGTTCTCCACCACCATCTTCCAGTTGGCGTGGTGCAAGTGCTTCATCCAGTTGGCCCGCAGGTCGATCTCGCGGGTGGGGGACAGGTTGAGCAGACGGTCGATGGCGCGTGTTGCCTTGCCAAGGTGCTCGGTTAACGAGATGCCGTCTGGCGCCAATGATGCGAAGACGAATCCGCCGTAGCTGTCGACCCGAGGCGCCTGGGCAAGGCCCAGCTCGGAACGCACCTTGTTGAACTCCTCGCCGTAACCCTCACGCATCGGAACACCCTGCAGAGCACCGGTGTTGCCGAATGTCCAGCCGTGATACGGGCACCGGAACGAGTTGGCGTTGCCCTTCTCGGCGTTGCACAGCTTGTTGGCACGGTGAGTGCAGCGGTTGAGCATCACGCGAACCACGCCATCCTTACCGCGTGCGACGACGACCGGGTCGTGGCCGATCATTCGGGTCAGGTAGTCACCCGGCTCGCTGACCTCGCTCTCGTGGGCGACGTAGACCCATCCGGTCTTGAAGATAGTGTCCATTTCGCGTCGGAAGATCTCGGTGGACGTATACACGGTCCCGTGCACACGGTCGTGGCGGATGACACTGCCGACGTCGAAGTCGTCGACGGCGGGGGCGGATTCAAGTGTCGTCACTGGTCCTCCAGAATGTCGATGGCCGGGATGGCGACGTCGCCGAGGTGGCGGAAACCAATATGGACTGTTGTGCCGATGGGCGGTGCGGTGTCCGCAGGTTGCACTGTCGTCATCACAATCCGGTGCCCACTCGTCAGCTCGACGTCGACGACGGGGTAGGGCACCAGGCCGTGCACCAGGCCCGCTTCACGCCGGTGCATGAGCGTCGCAGCGTGTACGGTCCCGCGTAAATCAACTGTGCGCCAGTCTTGTTCGGCGTTCCCGCATTGGTCGCAGACTTCTTGATCTAGCTCGAGTGGCAGGGCGCAAGCCGCGCAGAACGGCAATGCGAGCTCATTGCGTGCGGCCGCTCGGTACAGCGGCGCCAGCATGTCGTCATCGGCGGCGGGCGCCAGTGCGCTGTCCAGCAGCCAGTCCTCGACCGCGGTGGCGGTCATGCGGCACGCTCCAGCACCAACGCGGCATGGTGGTCCATTCGGCCGCCGATACCGCCGACCAGCGCCACCGTGGCCCCGGGAACCTGACGTTGCCCGCCGGTGCCGCGCAGCTGAATCATCGCCTCCGCCAAGGGCGTCATGCCCTGCAGGTAGAAACCGGACAGCTGGCCACCGCCGGTATTGGTCGGCAGTGTGCCGCCCGGCCCGGTGTGGCCGTCGCGCACGAACGCACCCGCGGGAATGTCACCGGTGAGCCGGTATTCATCGAGCAGCACCAGGGTCACAATCGAGAACGGGTCGTACAGCTCGGCGACGTGCAGGTCTGATCGGGCCATACCGGCCTGTTCGAGCGCGTCCTGGACCGCGCGGCCACCGCCGCCGAACCACGACTCGGCTCCTGAGCGACGGCGCCGCACCGGATGGTCGCGCCCGGTGCCGCGAACCCGCAATCGGGTGCCCCCGACCGAGGGCCGCCCGGTGAGCACGACGGCGACCGCCCCGTTCACCGGCCGAGCACAGTCGAGCAGTCGAAGTGGTTCGGCAACCATCGGGGAAGAGTCATAGCCGGCGTCGTCGAGCGGCTCGCGGTTGACCGCGTCGGGATTGCCGCACGCCCATGCCCTTGCCGTGGTGGCCACGGAGCGCAGCGCGTCGGTGCGGGTGCCGGTGACGTGCAGCCAGCGCTGGGTAAGCAGCGCATACGTCGGGACCGAGCCAAGCAGCCCCGAGGCCCGCTCCAGTCCGCGCACCCCAGCGTTGCCGCCACTGTGTGCGTAGGTCGAGCCCGCGCCGCGGCCGGCCACCAGGGGCGCGTCGGCGAACACGCACAGTATGGTTGCCGCCTCAGCGGTGAGGATCGCGTGGCACGCGCGCTGGATCATGGCGATGGTCGTGGCGCCCTTGATCTCGACGTGCTCCAACAGGCGCAGATCCGAGAAGCCGGCCGCGGCGGCGAAGCCGACGCCCAGTCGTTCCGGCCGAACCCCCTGCGACGAGCCGACCAGGATCCCGTCGATGTCAGCCCGCTCGAGTCCGGCGTCGGCCAACGCGGCGGCGCTCGCCTTGACGGCCAGTTCGAGCGGCGTCGCGCCGGGACGCAGCGACATCGCGGTCATGCCCAGACCCACCAGGTCGGCGGCGGCGCTCACGGCCGCTCCGTTGAGCGGCGCTCGCCGCGGTAATTGCCCACCCTGATCCACTCCTCGCGGTCTTCGGCGGTGGCCATGGTGAAGCTGGCCAACTCCAAGGGGCACAAGAAGACCTGCTCGCCACCCTCCAGGTCCTCGACGAGCAGGCGGGGGCCGTTGCCGTTGACGTCCAGCGACAACCGCACGGCCGCAAACTCGTTGACCAGGTCGGCGAGGACGCGGCGTCCGGCCGGAGTGTTCACCTGCCCAGTATTACCGCATACAAGTGTCAGAAGCAATGGAATGGAGCGGAATGACTCTAGGCGTATTACTTGCAGGCCGAGCGGTGGGAGCCATTCCCTACATGGGAACATAGAGCTTGTGCGACGATGAGGGGCATGCATCGCGACGCCAGCGCCAGATGACATATATGTCAGATACGAAGATTGAGAAGGTGATGATGAGCCAAGCACCAGCACCGGCCGACGCGGTCGATGTGAGCCGGGTCGACACCGAGAACTACCGCAGCATCTGGATGTACCTCAAGGAGCTCGAGTTCCGGCAGGGGTTCATTGACATCCCGGTCAATGGAGTCCTCGTCCGTACCCGCTATGCCGAGGCCGGCGGTCCGGACAAGCCGCACGCCATCCTGCTGCACGGCACCGGCGGGCACTGGGAGACGTTCGCGCCCAATCTCGCAGCACTGTCGCAGCACTTCCACTGCGTGGCGATCGACATGGTCGGCAACGGGTTCTCCGGAAAGCCGGACTACGACTATGAGATCGCGGTTTACGTCGAACACGTATTGGGGGTGATGGACCACTTCGGCATGGCGTCGGCCAACTTCATCGCCATGTCGCTGGGCGCGTTCGTGGCGTCCGCGGTCTGCGTCGGCCACGCCGACCGGGTGGAGAAAGTGATCCTGATGTCGCCGGCCGGACGGGAAGCCTCGGCGTCGAATATGGCGCGCATCCGCACGGAACGAACCAAGGCGGTCAACGAGCCGACGTGGGAATCGCTGCACGCCGTGTTCGCTCACCTGATCGCCGACGAAGCCAATCGGCTGCCCGATCTCATCGGCCTACGCCAGGCCGTGTATCGGCGCGAGGACACCCGCAACACCATCGACCGGCTGCTGATCCTGCAGGACGAGAAGGTGCGTCACCGCAACCTGATTCCCGACGACAAGTGGCGCGGCATCGAGGCGCCGGTGATGATCGTGGCATCGGGCAAGGACCACGGCGTGTATCAGGACACGGCGCGCACCATCGCCGACCTGATCCCGAATTCGGAGGTGTTCGAGATGCCCTCGGTGCGGCACTGGCCGCATTTCGAGGATCCCGAGGCGTTCAACGCCGCGGCGATCGAGTTCCTTACGAGATGAGCAGACCCGCCGAGGACGAGCTGTCGGACATAGCCCGGCGGCTCTACGAGGCCGAGCAGACCCGCACGCCGATCCGGCAGTTGTCGTTGGACTATCCCGACATGACCATCGAGGACGCCTACGCGGTGCAGCGGGCACTCGTCGCGCTCAAGGTCGCCGACGGGCGAGAAGTCAAGGGTCGCAAGATCGGTCTGACCTCGAAGGTGATGCAGCGGGCGGTGTCGATCGACGAACCGGATTACGGCGCGCTGTTCGACGATATGTTCATCGAGGATGGCGGCCGCATACCGCTGGGCCGTTATATCCGTCCGCGCGTCGAGGTCGAGTTGGCGTTCGTAATGGGCGAGCAGCTATCCGGCCCCGGCGTCACATTGTTCGACGTGCTGCGGGCCACCGAGTTCGTGACTCCCGCACTCGAGATCCTCGACGCCAGGGTGCAGATGTCGGACCCCGAAACCGGTCATCTGCGCACCATCGTTGACACCATCGCCGACAACGCCGCGGACGCCGGTCTGGTCCTGGGCGGGCGGGTGTTCCGCCCGTTGGACGTCGACTTGCGCTGGGTGGCGGCCCTGCTGCTGCGCAACGGCACCATCGAGGAATCCGGGGTAGCCGCTGCGGTGCTCAACCATCCCGGCAATGGCGTGGCCTGGCTGGCCAATCGGCTTGCTCCACACGGTGTTTGGCTGGAACGCGGCGAGGTCATCCTGTCCGGATCGTTCACCAAGCCGGTGTTCGCCGAACCGGGGGACACCTTTGTCGCCGACTATGGACCGCTGGGCACGGTGTCGGTGACGTTCGATTCGGAGGCATCGTGACAAACCGGTGGACACAGCGCATCGGCGACGGCGACCCGCGCATCGGCATGTGGGTGGCCTCGGGCAGCGGTTACGTCACCGAAATCTGTGCAGGATCCGGGATCGACTGGCTGCTGTTGGATCAGGAGCACGCGCCCAACGATCTGCGCAGCACCCTCGGACAGCTGCAGGTGCTGGCCGGCTACCCGGATGTCGACGTGCTGGTGCGGCCGCCCTCGGCTGACCCGGTGTTCATCAAGCAATTGCTCGACATCGGGGCTCAGAACATCATCGTCCCGATGATCGATGGCCCTGGTGAGGCAGTCGCGGCGGTTTCCGCCACGCGTTATCCGCCCAACGGCATCCGCGGGGTCGGCAGCGCGTTGGCCCGAGCGTCCCGTTGGAACCGCATTTCTGACTATCTCGTCACCGCTGACACGGCCGTGTCGTTGACCGTCCAGGTGGAGAGTGTGGCCGGTCTGGCACAGCTCGGAGAGATCACCGACGTCGACGGAGTGGACGCCGTCTTCATCGGACCGGCCGACCTGGCAGCCTCGATGGGCAAACTTGGGCAGCCGGAGGATCCAGACGTCGTGAGCACCATAGAAACCGCGCTGGCGACCATCGTGGAACACGGCAAGCGCGCTGGGGTTAATGCGTTCAGCGAGCCACTGGCGCGCCGCTACATGGCGGCCGGGGCGAGCTTCGTGCTCGTAGGAGCGGACGTGGCACTGCTGGCCCGCGGCACCGAGCAGCTGGCAGCGAGGTATCGCCGCCAATGAACGACGCATTGTTTCTGACTGTCGTGTCACCTAGAATTCCGGATCATGGATCTCGACTTCACGCCTGACCAGCTCGAGTTCCGTGACCAGGTCCGCACATGGCTCGACGAGAACAAACCGGCTGAACCCCGCCCGCGCGACGACGCGGGGATCCGTGAATACGACCTTGCCTGGCAACGCACTCAGGCCGAGGGCGGCTGGGCCGGCATCGCCTGGCCCACCGAATACGGCGGCAAGGGGCTGACGCTGCTTCAGCAGTTGATCTGGTACGAGGAGTACGCCGCGCGGGGGTTCCCCGGCATCGATGCATGCTTCGTCGGCAACTCGCACGCCGGGCCCACTCTGATCACCAGGGCCACCGACGAACAGAAGTCTTTCCACTTGCCGAAAATCCTTGGTGGTGAAGTGATTTGGTGTCAGGGCTTCTCCGAGCCCGACGCCGGATCGGACCTGGCGGCATTGCGCACCAAGGCGGTGGTGGACGGCGAGGACCTGGTGGTCTCGGGGCAGAAGCTGTGGACCAGCTTCGCCACCGTCGCCGATTACCAGGAGCTGCTGGTGCGCACGGACAACACCGGAAGCAAGCACAAGGGCATCACCTGGGTGATCTGCGACATGAGCACGCCGGGCATCGACGTCCGCCCTATCGAGACCATCGAGGGCGGCTCGGAATTCTGCGAAGTGTTTTACGACGATGTCCGAATCCCGCTGAGCAACGTGGTCGGCGATGTCGGCGAAGGCTGGTCGGTTGCGATGGCCACCCTGTCCTTCGAGCGCGGCACCGCGTTCACCGCCAACCAGGTGCGGCTGGCGAAGATCATCGAGGACCTCATCGACTATGCCCGCGACCATGTCGGGCCGGACGGCCGCAGGCCCGCCATCGCCGACGACGACATCGCGCGACGGCTGGCGCGGGCCCGCGCCTCGGTGGCGTCGCTGCGGGCGCTCACCTACACCAATATCTGCGAGGCCATGAAGACCGAGACGCCCGGCCCGCGGGGTTCGATCGTCAAGCTGATGTATGCCGAATTGGCCAAGGAGATCGGCAGATTGGCGATGGATGTTGTCGGTCCCGCCTCGGTCCGGTATTCATCGCGCTGGGACGTCGACGGCTGGGTCGGCTACTACTACTACAGCTTCTCCCAAGCCATCGGCGGCGGGACGTCGGAGATTCAGCGCAACATCGTCGGCGAACGAGTGTTGGGGCTGCCGCGATGAGAGGAGATGACGGTGGACCTGCTGCCCGGAGCTGAGCAACTCGAAATCATCACGGCAGCAGGAGAATTCCTCGCCGATCGGATGCCAGTGGACCGGATCCGCGCTAATCGTCACGCCGAAGCGCCGATTCCCGAGTCACTGTGGCGAGAATGCGCCGAGCTGGGCCTGCTCACACTCGGGCTCGACGAGGCGTCCGGTGGGTCGGGCCGGCGGTTGGACGACGAGGCTCTGCTGTTCGTCGAGCTCGGCAAGCGGCTCGCGCCGGGGCCGTTCCTGGCATGCACGTTGGGCGCCCGGGTGGCCGCCCGTTGCGGCGACGACGCGCTGGCGCAGCGGATCGGCTCCGGGGCGGCATCGGTGGCCCTCGCGGTATTGCGCGGCGACGGCGACGTGCGCCCGGTCAAAGGCACTTTCGATTTGTTCGACCCGGCGGGTGTCTCGCACGCCCTGCTGGTGGCCCGCAGTGGTGCCGCACTGGTCGGCATCGATTCCTTCGGACCGCTTAAATCCGTGACCGCCGCAGACCCGGGTACCCGAATATCCTCGGCCACGGTCGAATCCGCCGAACCCCTGCACTGGTTGCCCGCCGAGGACGAATGGATCTGGGGACGCGCCACGGTACTCGCGGCGGGCTACCTCACCGGATTGGCCGCGGCCGCCGCAGCGTCGGCGACCGAACACGCCAAGACTCGTGTGCAGTTCGGCAAGCCGATCGGGGTGCACCAGGCGATCAAGCACGCCTGCGTCAATATGGAGATCGCTGCCGAGGCCGCTCAGGCGCAAACGTTCTTCGCTGCGATCGCTGTCGGCAGTGGCCGCGCCGACGCCTTGATGCAGGTGCTGTCGGCCCTCACAGTGGCCGGGTCGGCGGCCGTCGAGAATGCCGCCGCGGGCATCCACGTGTTCGGCGGGATGGGCTACACATTCGAGAACGACATGCACCTGTATCTGAAGCGCGCGCACGTGTTTCGGCACTTGTTCGGTGAGCCCACCGACGTGCTGGCCGAACTGCTGGCCCAGGACCGCGCCCAGTGAGCGGCGCCGCTGGGGCCGCAGCCATCGCGGGCGTCGCCCTGTCCGACGTCGGCCGGGTCGACGACAAGGGACCCTACGAGCTGATCGCGCAGGCCAGCCGCCGCGCCCTGGCGGATGCCGGTCTGACACCCGATGACGTCGACGGGTTGGCCTCCACCAGCCAGGGCACACTGCCCCCGGTCGATGTCGGCGAGTATCTCGGTCTGCGGCCCCGCTGGATCGACTCCACCGCGGTCGGGGGAGCGTCGTGGGAGGTGATGGCCGCCCACGCGGCTGATGCGATCGCCGCTGGGCACGCCGACGTGGTCCTGCTGACGTACGGCTCGACCGCCCGCTCGGATCTTCGAAAGGGATTGCGGGGGGCCAACATCAACTGGGGCGCACGCGGACCCCTACAGTGGGAAGCGCCCTACGGCCACACCCTGATCTCCAAGTACGCCATGGCCGCGCGGCGGCACATGTTCACTTATGGCACCACGATCGAGCAGCTGGCCGAGGTCGCCGTGTCCGCGCGGTTCAACGCGACCGACAATCCCGAGGCCTACTATCGCGAACCGATTACTATCGACGACGTGCTCGGCGGACCGATGATCGCCGACCCGTTCACCAAGCTGCACTGCTGCATTCGCAGCGACGGCGGGGCCGCGGCAGTGCTCGTCAGTGCGGAACGTGCGAAGGATCTACGTAGTAAGCCAGTGTGGGTGCTGGGTTCAGCGGAAACGACCTCGCACATGCTCACCTCCCAGTGGGACGACCTCACCGTTGGCCCGGCCGCGGTCAGCGGACCGCTGGCCTTCGCCCGCGCCGGGGTCTCGCCGTCCGACGTCGACGTCGCCGAAATCTACGACGCGTTCACCTACATGTTGCTGCTCACCATCGAAGACCTCGGCTTCAGCCCCAAGGGGGAGGGCGGTGCCTTCGTCGAGAAAGGCTCGCTGCGCCTGGGCGGCGCGCTTCCCACCAACACCGACGGTGGCGGGCTGTCGGCGTGCCACCCCGGTCAGCGGGGGTTGTTCCTGCTGGTCGAGGCTGCGCGACAGTTGCGCGGTGAATGCGGCCCGCGCCAAGTGCCCGATGCCAAGATCGCCTGTGTCAGCGGCACCGGCGGCTGGTTCTGCTCCAGCGGCACAATGATTCTCGGCGCCGAGGAGCCGTAGGTGGACCGCGTACCGCTGAGCTCCGACGTCGTGGATACCCGCGCGATGTTGGAGCTGGCGGCCGCCGTTCACGGCGATATCGAGGCCTACGTCGAGCCGGGGGCGCGAATCACGTTCGCGGAGTGGATCGGTCGGGCTCGTAGCGTCGCGACCCAGTTTGCCGACCTCGGCGTCGGCAAGGGCGATGTGGTCGTGCTGTGGCTGCCGTCGGGCATCGACTACGCGACGTGCTACGCCGCGGCGGCCATGATCGGTGCGATCACCACCGGGCTGAACCCGCGACTGGGCCGCAGAGAGATCGAATCGATTCTGCAGCAGGCAGATCCGGCGTTGGTCGTCGCCGACGGACTGCTTGATGCGTTACCCGGCACCGGGCATCGGCTGCTGTCGCGGGATGCGCTGTGCAGTGACACATCGCGCTCGGCGCCGCCTTCGGTGGAGTTGAATCGCCGGGACGTTGTTGCATTGATCTTCACCAGTGGCACGACGGGGACGCCAAAAGGCGCAGCCTTCGACGCCGACCGGCTGGCCGCGGGCGCGGCAGCGTCAGGCGTGATGAGCGCGCCCTATGACCGGCGCCTCACGTCCACGCCGTTTTCCCACGCCGGCTACATGTTCAAGCTCTGGGATCAGTTGGTCTGGGGCAGCACGCTGGTGGTGCCCCCGACACCGTGGTCGGCCCAGGGCATGTTCGACGTCCTTCGCAACGAGCGAGTCACCGTGGCGGGCGCGGTGCCGACCCAGTGGGCCAAGCTACTCGACGTCGATGGAGTGACCTCGAAGGCATTGCCGCACTTGCGGATCGGAGTGGTGGCCACAGCGCCGGCGCCACCCGAACTGGTACGCAGGGTCGCCGAGGGCATCGGGGTCCCGCTGGTCGTGCGGTACGCGATGACCGAGTGCCCGACCATCAGCGGCACCGAACCGGACGACGCCCCCGAGGTTCAATTCCGCACCGTGGGACGGCCTGCCGCGGGAATGGACGTGCGGATCGGATCGGACGGCGTACTTGAGGTGAGCGGCCCGTGTGTGATGCGTGGCTACTGGCGCAACTCGGAACTCACCGCAGAGGTGCTGCGCGACGGGTGGCTGCGCACCGGCGACGTCGGCGTGCTCGGCGACGACGGCAATATCACACTTGTCGGGCGCCGCGGTGACATGTACATCCGGGGCGGCTACAACGTGCATCCCGGTGAGGTGGAGCGGACGCTCACCGGGCACCCCAGCGTGAAACATGCCGCCGTGATTGGCCGTTCCGCACCCGTGATCGGAGAGATCGGCGTCGCGTGCGTGGTTCCCGCGGACGCCACCGCTCCGCCGACACTGGCTGAACTGCGCGCCCACGTGGCAAGTGAGCTGGCCGACTACAAGGCCCCCGACGAGCTGCTCATTGTTGATGAGCTGCCCTTGACGGCGATGCTCAAGCCGGACCGGCTAGCCCTGCGCGAATTGATCACCCAGCGTGACAGAGATATTCAGCGTCGACAACCGACACGATGAGAGGAATCTAGCTATGGGAAGACACGACGGACGGGTGGCGTTCATCACCGGCGCGGCGCGAGGGCAGGGCCGCGCCCATGCCGTTCGGCTCGCCGCCGAAGGCGCCGACATCGTGGCCGTGGACATCTGCCGCGACATCGACTCGATGGACTACCCCAACGCCACGCCCGACGATCTCGATGAAACCATCAAGCTCGTTGAGAACCAAGGTCGGCGGATCATTGCCCACCAAGCCGACGTCCGCGACGCCGACGCCTTAAAACAGGCCGTCAACGAAGGCGTCCGCGAGTTCGGCCGTCTCGACATCGTCCTGGCCAACGCCGGCATCATCAGACTCGGCGGCGAGGGAGACCGCAGCCAGATCTTCCGCGACATCGTCGACGTGAACCTCATCGGGGTCTGGAACACCGTCGAGGCCGCTATCCCCGCCCTCATCGACGGCGGCCGCGGCGGATCCATCGTGCTGACGAGTTCCAGTGCGGGATTGAAGGGCACCGGTACCGACCGGGCAGGCGGACAGGCTTACACCGCCGCCAAGCGGGGACTGGTCGGGCTCATGCAGGTGTGGGCGAATGAGTTGGCGCAGTATTGGATTCGGGTCAATACCATCCACCCGACCGGCGTGGCGACCGGCATGGTGATGAACGAAACCATGGGCAAGCTGCTCGAGGCCAACGACACGGCAGTGGCCGCCATGCAGAATGCGCTGCCGATTCAGATCCTGATGCCCGAGGACATCGCCGGCGCAGTGGCGTGGCTGGTCTCCGACGAGGCGAAATTCATCACCGGGGTGGCGTGGCCGCTAGATGCCGGATTCGCGGTGCGCTGAGCGGACGGCTCAGGGCTGGTCGGGTCGCAGGACGATGAACAGTCCCTCTGCTTCGGCGCACAGAGTGTCACCGTGAGTGATCGTCGCCCGCAGAATCCGCTTACGTCCTTGCTCGCTGACGAACCAGGCGCGCACCGCGAGCTCCTCGCCGATCGGCGTGATCGATCGGTAGTCGGTGTGCAAGTAGGCGGTTCGCGCAGGTGCCCGGTCGCCGCTACTGGCCAGCCGGCCGAGCACCTCATCGAATAGCAGCGGGATGGCCCCGCCGTGCACCGCGCCACCACCGCCGAGGAAATAGCGGCCGAATGTCACCACCCCGTGCACGCTCTGGTGGTCGCCGCCGAGCGGAATGAAGTTGGGGGACATGGTTTGTCCGCGGCCGGGCAGATCAAGCCGGCGGGCGAAGATCTGCCTGCGCTCAGGTACTGCAAACTGGGCCACCCGGTTGGCCCACCCGTTCAGGTCCTGTGTGAGGTCCACTGTGGTCGCCGCGTCCGGAGCGGCCGCTGCCACATGGTCGAGGAAATTGCGCAGTGCGGCGATCATGTCGCCGTACTCACGCGGCAAGACTAATGCATTGACATTAATCTTGGTCGCTGCGATGCTGGCGTGGCGTGCGTCACAACACGTCGAACGAGACCTGCCAGCACACCCTAGGAGCGAACATGCCGGAAGTCGGTACGGCGTCGGGCGGTCCACTGGCTGGTCTCGTGGTGGTCGACCTATCGACAACGCTGCCCGGAGCGCAGGCGACGCAGTTCCTCGCCGACTGCGGTGCCGAGGTGACCATGGTCGAGCCGCTCGACGGTAGTCCGCTGCGCGAGCTCGCGGGCTGGCCCGCCCTGCTGCGTGGCAAGCTCAGCGTGACATTGGACCTGCATGACGAGGCTGATCTGGAGCGTCTGCGTGCTTTGCTGCGCCGCGCCGACGTCATGATTAACACCATGCGGCCGACCACGGCCGAGCGCATCGGACTTACCCCCGACGCATTATCGGAGGCCTACCCGCGACTCGTCGTGGCGACGATCACGGGCTGGGGATCGACCGGGCCGTTTCGCGACTACAAGGGCTGGGAGGCCCTGGTGATGGCGAAGACGGGTGTCATGCACGAAAAGCGCGGACTGACCACGAGGCCGGGACCGGCGTACACCACCTTCGCCTATGCCTCTTGGGGCGCCGCCCACGCCGCTGTTCAGGGCGTGCTTGCCGCGCTCCTTGAGCGGGAGAGCAGTGGGCGCGGCCAAACCGTCGAGACCAATCTGGTGACCGGCATGGGTTCGATGGATCCGTACAACTGGTTTTACGAGATGGTGCTGGAACGGTATCCGGGCGCCTTCGAACCGATGGACGCCGCCTACGACGACCAGGGCCGGCCCCAGGCCTACCTAATCTACGCACTCCTCGTCTGTCCGACGAAGGACGGTCGCTGGCTACAGTTCGCTCAGGTGTCGCCCAAGTTGATCGGCGCTTGGCTGACTGAACTGGACCTGCTGGGGGAGCTCGCGGACCCGAAGTGGCAGGGTTTTCCGATGCTGCCGACCCCCGAACTTCGCACCGAGTGGTGGGACATGATGATCGAGCGGGTGGGGGCACGCACGCTCGCCGAATGGCAGCGGGCCATGACAGAAAACCTTGACCTGAGCGGCGAACTGTTCCGAACTCCTGAGGAATCACTGGATCACCCGCAAACCGCTCACGAAGGCCGCGCCGCGACCGTGATCGATCCCGATCTCGGGCCGGTACGGCAGCCGTCGACCCTCATTCACGCTGACGGCAAGCCGTTGACCCCGCTTCGGCCGGCTCCGCGAGTCGGCGAGCACAACGACTCGGTCACCTTCGAGCAGCTCGGCCAAATGCGCAGGGCCGCACTACCCGCACGGCACGCGGACCACGACGCACCGCCGCTGACGGGCGTGACGGTGCTGGAGTTCGGCAGCATGTTCGCGGGACCGTACGGCGCGACCCTGCTGGCCGACCTGGGCGCTCGCGTCATCAAGGTCGAGCCGCTGGAAGGCGACAACATCCGCAATCTGGTCGCGTTCCCCGAGGCGGGCGGCGCAAAAGTGTTGCAGGGCAAGGAAAGCGTCGCGATTGACTTCACCAAGCCCGAAGGCCTTGAGCTGGTGTACGAACTGGCCAAGCGCTCCGACATCGTGCTGCAGTGCTTCCGTGGCAAGGTCGCCGAGCGGGCGAAGATCGACGAGGCGTCGCTGCGGGCGGTCAACCCGGACTTGGCGTTCGTGACGACCTCAGGTTACGGGGTCGACGGACCCTTCGCGCACCGCGCCGCCTACGCGCCGTCGGTCGGTGCGGCATCCGGGCTGGCGCTGGTCGACAGCCACGACACGGGCGAGCCGGCCACCGACTTGGATGACCTGCACCGCCGAGCGGTCAAACTGCACGCGGGCGGGGCTGTGCCCGCAGTGCAATCTGACGGCATCGCCGCGCACGGTGTCGGTTCTGCGCTGCTGGTCGCGCTGTACGCCAAGCGGATGGGACGACCGATGTCCAACGTGGTCACCTCGATGCTCGCCACCGCGCAGCAGGCGATGATCGCCTACAGCGCAAGCTATGCGTCCCGTCCCGCCGAGGCAGCAGCCGACGAACAATTCTTCGGCATGAATGCCTTGTACCGGATGTACCGCGCGGCAGACGGTTACGTCTTTCTCGCCGCACCGTTGCCGCGCGAATGGCCGGCGCTGACGAAGGCGATGTCGCCCTACGTCGACTTGCACGCCGACGAGCGCTTTACCGATGCCGAATCTCGCGCGGCGCACGACGACGAGCTGATCTCCGTTCTGACAACCGTGTTCGCCAACAAGACCAGGTTGGAGTGGGAGCACGAACTGTCCGCCCAGGACGTCGGCTGCGTCGAGGTGGTGGAGGCCAATTCCGAGTTGGTGCTGCAGACCGATCCGTACTACGAGGCGGGCTATGCCGTGGACGCCTACAGCCCGATCTTCGAAGAGCACCGCCGGCTCGCCCCGCTGTGCCGGTTCTCCCGCTCACGCACTCGAGCCGACGCGGGATGCACCATCGGGCAGCACACCGATGCGGTGCTGCGCGAAATGGGGCTGCATGACGCCACGATCGCCGATCTCAGGGCGAAGGAGATCGTGGGCGGCAGCTGACGGATCAGTCGTCGTCGTCGGCGATCAGCGCGCGCGTCTCGTACGACACCGGAGCGGTCAGCATGCCGACCCAGGTGTCGACGTAATTGTGCAGCTGTGCCTCGCTGAGCCCGTGACCCGAACGCGCCGCCGCGGCAAGGGTATTGATCAAGCTGACATACAGCTGGAAGGTTCGGCCGCGCCGGATGCGCCCAGGCAGGTCTTGCAGCGCGGCGTCGACCAGTTCCTCCAGCTTCTCCTGCGTCCAATCGTCGTCGACGTGGTCGGGCCAGTATCGGCTGCGGGCTCGTGGATCCTCCACCAGCCGCGCCAGGAACGGCGCGAACATCTCGCCTGCGGCGATGCTGTTCGCCAGCGGGCGCGCCAGCAGCCACACCACCGCGCGGGGATCCGCCTCCTTGCCTTGCTCCCGCATGCTCATGAGCATTTCCCGGCGATCGGCTCCCAGTGACGCTTGGCGGTAGGAGATCAGCGCCCGGATCAGGCCGTCGCGGGAGCCGAAGTGGTAGCGAATCACCGAGGTGTTGGACTGCCCGGCGGCCTGCTGAATCTCCCGCAGCGTAACGGCCTCGATACCCCGGGTGGCGAACAGCCGCTCTGCGACCTCCATCAACATCACCCGGGTCGATTCGCCCGACGCGTTGCGCCTCCGCGCGCCCGCGGCCGACTCAGTTCGCAGCTCCGCCATGGGCCTCCTCCAGTCCGCCTCAGTCTTACCGGCGTCGCACCTTGGGCCAAATAATAATGGCTATGCATTAGAAAGTCTGGACTTCTGGCAGTTCGGCTGGCATCATTCGGGTGAGCAACCGGACCGCGGAGGGCCAATGAGCATGATCTGGACGAATTCGGGTGACTCGCACTTCCTGGAACCCGACGACCTGTGGCAGTCCCGGTTGCCGAAGGCGCTCGCCGACCTGACGCCCCACGCTGAAAAGGATCCCGATGGCGAGTACGAGACCGTTTCGGTCGACGGACAGATCTTTCGGCGCAAGCTGCCGTCGTCGGCGATGGAGGCCTTCATCGAGGAAAGCATGAAGCCGCAAGGCATCCGCGACGCCAAGGCACGGTTGGGGGACTTGGACAAGGAGGGTGTCTGGGGTGAGGTCATCTTCCCGTCGCTGGGCATGTGGGCCTCGACATTTCGCACCCCTGAACTACTCAAGGCATGCATGCGCGCCAGCAACGAGTGGGCGCTCGAGGAGATCTGCGCGGTGTCGCCGCGCTATGTGGTGACCGCCCAGGTGTCGACACTGATCGTCGAGGACGCCGTCGAGGAATTGCATTGGGCCGCAAGCGAAGGCTTCAAGGCGGTGTTCTTGCCGACCACACCGCATCCGAGCGCTCCGGACTGGCACCGCAAGGAGTGGGAACCGTTCTGGGCGGCAGCCGAGGAAGCCGGCATGGTGATCGCGTTCCACATCGGCACCGATCCGGTCGACATGACGGTCGGTGGCGCGAGCGGCGGGGCGGGCATGGTGTACCGCGGTCCGGGCGGGGCCGTGATGAATTACGCCGAGACCACGTTCTCCGGTCAGCGGGCGGCGATGAAGATGGTCGCCTCCGGTGCCTTAGACCGCCACCCTGACCTCCGGGTGCTGATCTCCGAAGGTGGCGCCACCTGGGTGCCGTTCCTTGGCGACCGGATGGTCGAGGGCTATCGCCAGCACCATATGGCGGTGCGGCCCAAGCTGAATCGTAGTCCGAAGGAGATTCTCTACAGCCAGGTTTATGCGTCATTCCAGCACGACGAGACCGCCGTCGCCGCTTACGAGCACATGGGCTACAAGAACGTGATGTTCGGCAGCGACTACCCGCACATGGAAGGCACCTTCGGGCACACCCAGGACACCCTGAAGGGACTGTTCGACGGGGTGAGCGACGAGACCCGGCTGCGCATTACCCAGGGCACGTTCTATGAACTGTTCCCCGACGTGCCGCCCATCCCGGCCGAAAAGTTCTGAGCGCGTGGCTACTTCGTCTGGACTGCGCGACGTTGCGATTGTGGGTGTCGGTGCCACGCCCTATTACAAGCGCGGCGGGTCATTACCGAAGTCGATCACCGAGTTGGCCGGCGAGGCCATCCTGGCGGCGTGCGAGGACGCCGGCCTTCCCGTCACCGACGTCGACGGGTTCGCCTACTACTCAGGCGCCAGCGCGGGCTACACGGAGAAGATGGACACCGCCGACTTCATGGAAACGCTTGGCATTCCGGAAGTCCGGTTCACCGCCGCACTGACCTCCGGCGGCGGCGGCTCCGCGGGCGCGATCGGCCTGGCGCGGGCGGCCATCGTCGCCGGGGACGCCTCGGTGGTGGTGACGGTGATGGCGCTGCAACAGTCCAAACAACGCCTGGGCTCGGTGTTTTCGGCCATGGACCCCGATCCGATCAACTCGTTCCTCCAACCATCCGGCCTGTTCGGGCCCGGTCAGTTGATGTCGGTGCTGGCGCGCAGGCACATGCACCTCTACGGCACGCGCCGCGAGGCGTTCGCCGAGATCGCACTCTCCACGCGGGCCAACGCGTTGAATCGCCCAAAGGCCATGCATCGCCAACCGCTGACGTTGGACGACTACTTCAATGCGCGGATGATCGCAGAACCTTTGTGTCTCTACGACTTCTGTCAAGAGACCGACGGCGCCGTCGCAGTCATCACCACCAGCATGGACAGGGCCAGGGATCTGCGGCAACCGCCGGTGCCGGTGGTTGCCGCCGCCCACGGCGGCGTCCGCGACTGGGGCAGGGCGTTCGCCTGGATGGGCATGCCCGACGAATACTTCGCCTCCTCGGGCAATGCGCCCATCGCCAAGCGGCTCTACGAGCAGGCCGCTATCAGCGCCGCCGACATCGACGTCGCCCTGCTCTATGACCACTTCAGCCCGATGGTGCTCATGCAACTCGAGGACTACGGATTCTGCGGCAAGGGGGAGGGCGGCGCGTTCGTCGAAAGCGGAGCGATTCGCTACGACGGTGGCTCGATTCCGGTCAACACCCACGGCGGTCAGCTCTCCGAAGCCTACATCATCGGGATGACCCACATCATGGAAGGAGTCGAGCAGATGCGCGGCACCGCCATCAACCAGGTCCGCGACGCCGAACTCGCTCTGGTCACCGGCGGGCCGGCAAGCCTGCCCGTGAGCGGGCTGATTCTGGGACGCGCCGCATGAGCACCGCCGCGGTCACCCTGGCCACCACCATCCCGGGCGAACACGTGCGGATCGCGGTCAACAAGGACACCGAGCCGTTCTGGATCGCCGCGAAGGAGCGGCGGTTGGTGGCCCCGCAGTGCGGCGACTGTCAGACCTTCCGGCTGCCCCCGACACCGTTCTGCCCCAATTGCCAATCAAACGCGGTGAACTGGGTCGAACTCAGCGGCCAGGCGGTCGTCTACAGCTTCGCCGTCGTGCACGGCTTCCCGGGTATGCCCGATCTGTTGTTGGTGCCCGCGGTCCTCGACCTGCCCGACGCGCCCGGTGCGCGACTGGTCTCCAACATCGTCGACGTCGCACCCGCTGACGTCACGATAGGAATGCCTGTCCACGTTGACTTCTCGCCGATCGCCGACGGCTGGCTGCTGCCTGTCTTTCGCGTCGGCGCTCGGGGCGAGGAGTAACGCCGTGTCCGATGACAGCGCTCTCCACGAAAAGCCCCTGGAGTTCCTCAGCAGCATTGCCAACACCGGCGGATCGTGTGACGGTCAGGCGATCCTGCCCGTCAATGGTCATTTCCGTTGTACGTGCTCGTGCGGTGACTGGGACGTCGACGTCGACGATCCGCAGGAAGGCCTGCGGCAAGCCCGCATTCACACGGGCAGCGTGACTGGATAGATGCTGAGGAGCAAAGGCCCATGGGTAATCTGAACGGCAAAGTCGCCTTCATCACCGGAGCGGCCCGCGGCCAGGGTCGCGCACATGCGGTCCGACTTGCGGCGGACGGCGCGGACATCATCGCACTCGACATCTGCCGCGATATCGACTCCATCGACTATCCCAACGCCAGTCCGGAGGATCTCGACGAGACCGTCAAGCTCGTCGAGAAGGAAGGTAGACGCGTCGTGGCCCGGCAGGCCGACGTGCGTGACGCCGACGCCGTCGAGCAGGTGGTGGCAGACGGGCTCGCCGAGTTCGGCCGCCTCGACGTCGTGATCGCAAACGCCGGCGTCATTCGACTGGGCCCTGGTGGCGACCGACGGCAGACCTTTCGCGACATCATCGATGTCAACCTCATCGGCGTGTGGAACACCGTGGAAGCGGCTATCCCATCCCTCATCGACGGTGGACGCGGCGGATCGATCGTGCTGACGTCGTCGAGTGCGGGACTCAAGGGCACCGGCACGGATCGGGCTGGCGGTCAGGCATACACCGCGGCCAAGCGCGGGCTAGTCGGATTGATGCAGGTGTGGGCGAACGAGTTCGCGCAGTACTCCATCCGCGTCAACACCATCCATCCGACCGGTGTCGCCACCGGAATGGTGATGAACGAGACCATGGGCAAGCTGCTGGAAGCCAACGACACCGCGGTCGCGGCGATGCAGAACGCGCTGCCGACCCAGATCCTGATGCCGGAGGACATCGCCAACGCGGTGGCGTTCCTGGTGTCCGAAGAGGCGAAGTTCATCACCGGCACCGCCTGGCCGCTCGACGCCGGCTTCGCCGTCCGTTGACGGTCCGGGCGGATGTCGAGGAGTATTGCGTTCGCCTCCCGACATAGTTAACCTAGTTCGACGATTCCGCTTTGGATCCGTCGTAGCAATCCGCGCTAGATTGACAGTGGACTGTCGTAATATGCGAGCCGCGCGTGCCTGTAATCGCGCTCGTTCTCGGCGGTACGGAAGGACGTCATGATCCAGAACCAGCCAACGGCAACATGTCCCGTGAAGAATATCGAGATGAACACTCCGGAGTCGCCGGCGCTAGCGCACTTCCATCTGCTGGATGAGTGTCAGGACGAGGCCCGGCCGGTCTTCCGCAACACCGAGGCCGGCATTGATTACTGGGTGTTCACCGACAACTCCGTGATCCTGGACGGACTCCAGCACCCGGAGCTCTGGTCCAGCAGCGTCATCGTGCCGACGGAACCGGAGCCGCCGTACAAGTGGATCCCGATCATGATCGACCCGCCCGACCATGCCAAGTGGCGCCATGTGCTGGCCGAGTACTTCTCACCGGGTCGCGTCAAGGGCCTGCGCGACGCGCAGCAGAAGTTGGCCGCGGAACTGATCGACCAGGTCGCGGGCGAGGTTGGGTGCGACTTCGTTGCGCGGATCTCGCGCGTCTTCCCGTCGACGGTCTTCCTGACGATCATGGGCATGCCCGTGGAGGATCTCGAGAAGTTCCTGGCATGGGAGGACATGATCCTGCATCAGAGCGGGGTGGGTGAGGAAGTCAACGCGGCCCGGCTCGAAGGCATGACGCATGTGATGGGCTACTTCTCGGGCCTGATTCAGCAGCGGCGCGAGAACCGTGACCCGGATGCCGACGACATCGTTAGCAAGGCCATCGACTGGGCCATCGACGGCGAACCGATCAACGACCTGGAGCTGCTCAACTGCCTGCTGCTGTTGTTCATGGCCGGGCTCGACACGGTCTCCAACCAGCTGTCGTACGCAATGCTGCATCTGGCCACCCATCCGGCCGACCGCGCCCGGATCGTCGCCGAACCGCAACTCATTCCGAGGGCCGTGGAGGAACTGCTTCGGGTTTATCCGATCGTGCAGACCGCGCGAAAGGCGACCCGGGACATGGACTTCCACGGGTGCCCGGTCAAGGCGGGCGACATGGCGTCGTTCTCGCTGGCGTTCGCAGGCCGGGACGAATCGGCCTACACCAATGCCCGCACGGTCGACTTCGACCGCGGCGTCACACGTCACCTGTCCTTCGGCGGCGGCCCGCACCGGTGCTTGGGTTCGCATCTCGCCCGGCAAGAGCTGGCGGTGGTGCTGGAGGAGTGGCACAAGCGCATTCCGGATTACCAACTCGTTGGCGAGGCTATCGAGCATGGCGGTCAGGTGTTCGGCGTGGATTCACTGAACCTGACGTGGGGCTGAGGCCGTCGACCCATAGGAAAGCACAATGCCCAACACCGTCGGATTCCTCGGCGCCGGACAACTCGGCGAGCCGATGGTCAAGCGATTGCTCGGCGCCGGCCACGATGTCTCGGTGTACGCCCGCCGCGAGGAGATTCGCCGGCGTTTGGAGGCGAAAGGCGCGGTGGCGGCCGCTTCGGTGGCCGACCTCGCGCGCGGGAGCGACGTCCTCATCTCGTGCCTCTTCTCCGACGCGCAACTGCGCGAAACTGGCCTCGGCGCGGGCGGTTTCATCGCCAATGCGAAGCCGGGTGCGGTGTTCGTCTCTCACACGACCGGCACACTGTCCACCCTCGAGGCGTTGCGGGACAGTTCTGCCGCGGCGCCGATCGTCCTCGACGCGCCGGTCAGTGGCACCGTCGAGAACATCGATGCGGGCACGCTGACCGTGTTGATCGGCGGGCCGAGTGATGCCGTCGCATCGGTGACGCCGATCCTGGCCGCATATGCCGACCCGGTGGTGGCGACCGGCGCACTGGGCAGCGCGTTGGCGCTCAAGTTGATCAACAATCTTCTATTCGCAGCCAATGCTCAACTTCTCTGTGCAGCAACGCATCTGGGCGTTCGGCTAGGTGTCGACCCGAGTGTGTTGCTGTCCACCCTGCAGGTGTGCAGCGCCGGGAGCCATGTGGCCGCCCACGCCCATCGCATCGGCGGGATGGATCGTTTCGAAGAACTGGCGGGGCCGTTCCTGCGGAAGGACATCTCGGCGTGCCGTGAGGCGGCGGCCGAGGCGGGTGTGGAGCTGGGACTGTTGGGCACCGCAGTGCGCGAGGGGCCGCTGGCCCTGGACGTCGACTCGGCGACCGCAGGGTCAGACCGATGACGGGCCGGCTCGCGGGGAAGGTGGCCTTCATTACCGGCGCCGCAAGGGGACAGGGCCGTGCACACGCGGTGCGGATGGCCGAAGAAGGGGCCGACATCATCGCCGTCGACCTGGCGGGCCCATTACCTGACTCAGTGCGCTACCCGTCGGCCACCGCCGATGACTTCGCCGAGACGGTGGAGATGGTGAAAGCGACAGGTGGCCGAATCATGGCTACCGCCGCGGACATCCGCGATCTGGATGCGCTGCGGACGGCCGTCGACGAGGGCGTCGAGGCCTACGGCCGGCTGGACGTCATCGTGGCCAACGCCGGAATATGTGTCCCGGCGCCGTGGAACGAGATCACGCCCGAGTCGTTTCGCGACATCATCGACGTCAACGTGACTGGCACGTGGAACACGGTGATGGCGGGCGCGCAGCGGATCATCGACGGGGGTCGGGGCGGGTCGATCATCCTGATCAGCTCCTACGCCGGTGTCAAGGTGCAGCCCTACATGGTGCACTACACCGCTAGCAAGCATGCCGTCACAGGGATGGCCCGGGCCTTCGCCGCGGAGCTGGGCAAGCACGACATCAGGGTCAACAGCGTGCATCCCGGTCCGGTCAACACTCCGATGGGCGGTGGCGACATGATTGCCGCGCTGTTCGCCGCGATCGAGACCAACCCCACGCTGAACAACATGGGGACCCCGTTCCTGCCGCAATGGGCCTGCGAGCCGGAAGACGTTGCCGCCGCGGTGTGTTGGCTGGCCTCCGACGAGTCGCGCTATGTGACCGCCACCCGTTTGTCGGTCGACCAGGGCATGGCGCAGTTCTAGCGAATCGCCGGATCTGATGCCTTTCGACCACCGTCAGCTGCGCGACAAGTGGTATAGCGCCGGTTGGTACTCCGACCGCACCTGCCTGGACGCATTCGAAGCGGGGGCGGTCGAGCACAAGGACGTGCCGTTGACTTTCATCATCGGCGATTCGGTGTCCAGTCCGACGGTATGCGAAATCCACGACCGGGCCGTGGCGTTGGCGGCGTCGTTGCAGCGGCTGGGGGTGCGCGACGGCGACGCCGTCGCGGTACAGCTGACCAATCGTGTCGAGTGTGCAGTCGCTTATCAGGCGGTGTTGTTGTGCGGGGCAGTGCTGGTGCCGATCGTGCACATCTACGGTATGGCCGAGGTGGCCTTCGTTCTCGACCAGTCGGCTGCAAAGGTACTGATCATGCCAGAGCGGCACGGATCGATCGTGTATAGCAAAAGGCTGCAAGATCTTTCGCGGATCGACTCACTGCAGCATGTCGTCATGCTAGACGCCGAGTCGGGCGAGGGCTATCTCGCGTGGTCGCAACTGGACACATCCGCCGCCCGGTACCGGCGCCCCGCAGTGGCCGCCGACGATATCTGTCTGCTGCTGTACACATCGGGCACCGCGTCGGCGCCTAAAGGTGTACAGCACACCCACAACACGGTTCTCGCCGAGCAGAGAACCATGCCGGCGCTGCTGGCCGGTAAACCCGACGACGTGTCGCTGGTGACCTTTCCGCCGGGCCACATCGCGGGCGTCGGGTCGATGCTGCGGCCGTTGCTCAGCGGCGCCCGGACTGTCTTCATGGATGGTTGGGACCCGGCGCAGGCGGTCGAGGTGGTGCACCGTTTCGGCGTGACCTGCACTGCGGGCACACCATTTCACCTCGCGGGCATCCTTGATCTGGGTGACACCGGAGACAAGCTGGCAAGTCTGCGGGAGTTTCTGGTCGGCGCCGCACCGGTCGCCGAGGAGATCGGCCGGCGTGCTGCGCAAGCGGGGATCAGCACCTTCCGCAGTTACGGCGCCACCGAACATCCCACCGTCACCGGCGAACACGAGGGACAGCCGCAGTGGGCCCGGCTGAGTACCGATGGAAAACCGCTCCCGGGCTCAGAGATTCGCATCGTCGGGTCCGACGGCGCGGACTGCCCGATCGGGATAGATGGCGAGGTCGTCGTGCGCGGTCCCGATCAATTCGTCGGCTACCAGGATTACGCTTTGAACGCTGAGGCGTTCACTGACGACGGTTGGTTTCGCACCGGCGATCTCGGGCACCTTGACGCCCACGGCAGATTGACCATCACCGACCGGATCAAGGACGTCATCATCCGCGGTGGCGAGACCATCTCCTCGGGTCAGGTCGAAGAGGTGCTCAACGCACACCCTGCGGTCGCCGACGGTGTTGCCGTCGCAGCCCCGGATTCGCGTTACGGCGACGTGGTCGCCGCGGTCGTGGTGCTCAAACCCGGGTATGCGCTCAACCTCGACGACCTGCGGGCCCACTTCGCGGCATCCGGGCTGGCCCGGCAGAAGACCCCGGAACGTCTCGCCATCGTCGACGAGCTACCGCGCACGTCGTTGGGCAAAGTGCGCAAAGCGCAACTGCGCAGTGACCACTTCGGCGCCGCTGGGCGTTAGTGTGACCGGACCCCGAAGTCGATGTCCGCAATGCCGGAGAACGGCGTGAAGCCGGCCTTGTCCAGCCATGACGGCGCTGCCTTATGTCCCGGTTCGGGGCGTGCCCAGTCCACCCAGGAGCCCCAGTCCTCGCGGCGCAACTTCTGTTGCAGCGTTTGCGGATGTGCGTCGGCGGCCGTGGCATAGCGCTTCGCGAATTGCTTCATCTCGGCCGGAATCCAAACGTCCTCCTCGGAACGCCACTTACCGCCGCCGGCATACTCGATGAATTGATACGAGGGGAAGTCGATGGGCGCCCCGCCCGGCTCCGGGTTGTCGGCACGGTTGACCACCTTGTACGCGACGCGGGCGCCGTCGACGACGTACCAGACGAGCGGGCTGTAGACCTGCGGTGCCGCTCCCATCGTCCCCTCGAGGAACTTGGTGATCTCCGCCGGGCCGGTGAACGTTCCGTAGAAGTGGTCGAAGTACGTCGCGTCTTCGGTGAACAGGTGTGCCCAGGCGTGCCAGTCCTCGAGTACCGGCCCGGTCATGAAATACCGCCGGAACTCCCGCTCGACCTCTTCGACGTCCGCCGTGGTTTTCATCCTCCGAGCCGCAGGCCCGTGTTTCGGGTGCCGAACACGTCGGTGGCCATGATGGCGCCGAGTTTTTGTGCATCCCAGCGCTTTTCGCCATTCGAGACAGACGCGACGGGGTGCCAGCCCTTCAGGAGCTGGAGATGTTCGCCCATCGCACGGATCACTTGACCGCTGACGTGGCCGGCCTCGGGGCTGGCCAGCCAGGCCACCACCGGCGACCCCAGTGAGGGGTCCTTGGGGTCGAACTCGTCCTCCGCGCGCTCGTCGGGCTCGATCGGAGCCTGCGCGCCGGGCATGGAGGCCGACATCCGGGTGCGCCCACCCGGGCTGATCGCGTTGACGGTGGCGCCGATCGACGCCAACTCCAGGCTCAGTGTCTGGGTCAGACCGACGATTGCGGCCTTGGCCGCGCTGTAATTGGTCTGCCCGAAGTGGCCGTGCAGACCGGCGCCGGAGGTGGTGTTGATGATTCGGCCGTAGACCTTTCCGCCGGATTCCTTCGATTCCGCGCGCCACTTGCGAGCGACCGCGCGGCTGGTGAGCCAGCTACCGCGAACGTGCACCCGCATCACCAGGTCGAAATCGTCGGCGGTCATGTTCCAGATCGCCTTGTCGCGAACGATTCCTGCGTTGTTGACGACGATGTCCAGCCGCCCCAGCTGCGAGTAGGCACGCTCGACGGCGAGGTCGACCTGCTCCTCGTCGCCGACATCGCTGAAGTCGGAAACAGCGGTACCACCGCGGCTTTCGATGATCGCCACCACCTCGTCGGCCACCTTGCCGGTGCCCTCGCCGGACAGGCTGGTGCCGAGGTCGTTGACGATCACGGTGGCGCCGTGCTTGGCGAGTTCGAGAGCGTGGCCCCGGCCGATGCCGTGCCCCGCCCCGGTCACCAGGGCGACTTTGCCATCGAGCAGTCCGGTCATGGGTTCTCCTCGCTAGGTGTGAAGACTGTCAGATAGGGGCTGTCGGGATCGGTGTCGTCGACCGGGCGGAAGACGGCGGTAACCGGCATTCCGACCCGAAGGTCGTCGAAGTCCGCGCCTTCAATCGTCGTCATCAGCCGAGGGCCTTCGGTCAGTTCGACGAGCGCGGCGACATACGGCACTCGCTCCTTGAACGGCGCCAGATCATTCACGTAGACAGTCGAATACGTGTAAAGGGTTCCAGTTCCGCTGGCCTGTACGGGCGCAACGTCCTCGCTCCAGCAGAACGGGCAGAACGGGCGGGGGTAGTGATGGACCTTGCCGCACGCTGAGCATTCGGCGATCAACAATTGACCCTGCCTGGCGGCCTCCCAGTAGGGAGCGCTTGCCGCGTCGATGGTCGGAATGTCAGCGCGAGCCACCTTTACCACCCGGTGAACTCGGTCGGTCGTTTCTCCACGAACGCCTGCACGCCCTCGGTGGAGTCGTGTGAATACGACTGGATCTCCTGTGCCATTGCCTCCGCGACGAATGCACCGGAGCGGTCGGTGTCGGGTGAGTCGTTGAGCAGCCGTTTGGTGAACGCGATCGCGGAGGTCGGCGCTCCGGCCAGCCGGCCGGCGAAGTCGGCGACCGTAGCGTCGAAGTCGGCGGCGCTGACCACCCGGTTCACCAGACCCAGCGTGAATGCTTCGGTGGCTGAGAGCTTTTCGCCGAAGAACGCCATCTCCTTGGCTTTCTGCATGCCAATGCGGCGGGGCAGTAGATAACAGCCGCCGCCGTCGACAACCAGCCCACGCTTGACGAATGACTCTGCGAAGTAGGCGTTTTCGGTAGCGATCACCAGGTCGGAGGCGTACACGACGTGGGCCCCTAGGCCCGTCGCCGCACCATGCACTGCGGCAATCACCGGTTTATTGCAGTCCAGCACGCTGGCCACCAGCTTCTGGGCGCCGTTCATGATGCGCCGGGTAGGCTCCAGCACTCGCTTCTGGCCCCGCGCGCGCCGTTCGGCGAGCGATCCAACGTCGGCGCCGGAGCAGAAGTGCTTGCCGTTGGCCCGCAACACCACCACACGTACCTTCTCGTCGGCGTCGGCGGCGGCCAGTAGCGCGATGAGGGCATCGCGGTCGTCGGGACGTACCGCGTTGGCGGCTTCGGGCCGGTTCAGGGTGATCGTCAAGACGCCGTCCGCGATGTCGGACAAAACTGCTGCCTGCGTGTTCATGGTGTGTACGTGGCCTTCAGGTGTTTGATGCCGTTAACGAAGTTCGACCTCAGCATGACCGGTTCGCCCGCGGCGGTGATGTCAGGGTAGCGCGCGTAGAGCATCTGGAATGCCACGTTCAGCTCAAGCCGGGCCAGGTGCGCACCCAGGCAATAGTGCGGTCCCGGGCCGCCGAAAGCGATGTGGTTGTTGGGTTTCCGCGCGATGTCGAAGCGCTCCGGCTGGTCGAAGACCGCGGGGTCGCGGTTGGCGGCGGGATACCAGACCACAACTTTGTCGCCGGCGTTGAAGGTGTGGGTGACCTCGCCGTGGGCGTCGGTCAGCGTCACGCCGTCGCGGGTCACCGTACGGCGAAAGTGGATCACCGGGCTGGCGTATCGCAGGATCTCCTCGACCGCGGTGGACACCATGTCGTCGTAGTTCGCCAACAGTCGGTCGCGCTGCTCGGGGTGGGCGCTGAGAATGAGCAGCCCGTGGGTAAGTGCATTGCGGGTGGTCTCGTTGCCCGCGCCGATCAGCAGGATGAAGAACTTCGCCAGCTCCTGGGGTGTGAGGTTTTCTTCGTCGGAGTTGACCAGTTTGCTGATCACGTCGTCGCGGGGATGGGCGATGCGGTCCTCGGCGATGCCCTTGAGCAACTCGATGAGCTGCTCGCTGATCTCGGTGACCGCGGCTCCGATGCCCGCGACGGTCTGGTCGGGTACGTACTCGGGGTCCGAGGCGCCGAGCACGATGTTGGTCGCCCGCAGGATGAACTGTTCGTGTTCGCGTGGAACGCCGAGCATGGTGTCGATAATGCGCAGCGGCAGCAGCGTGGCGAACGAAGAGACGAAGTCGCACTCACCCGTGCGCGGCATCTCCTCGAGGATCTCGGCGGTGGTCTCTTCGACCAGGCCACGCAGCTCGGAGAGTATGCGGGGGGTGAAGCCCCGCGAGACAATCTTGCGCAGCCGCATGTGTTCGGGATCGTCCATGTCGATGATGGAGCCGCGGTATTCGCGCATCTCGGCGGTCTGGTCGAAGATCTGCGTGCCCTGCCCGGAACTGAAGTCGCCGGGGCGGCGGCTGATGTCGACGACGTCGCGGTGGGCGCCGATCGCCCAGAACCCGCGGGGCCGCGGCGAGTCGGGTCGGTTGGTGCGGACGAACACCGGGCCGCCGGCCTCGCGAAGGCGCCGGTAGAGCTCGCTCCGTTCAGCCGGACGCTCCTGCCACCACCGCAGATCGATCAGTGGTGCGAACTGCTGCTCGTCGGTGTCGATCGCGCTCACAGCACCCGATTCTGGCACCCATGTCACTTATAGGCAATGCCGGGGTGCTAGATCAGATCGGGCAATGTCTCAATATTTGTTCGCTCGCGGCACGAGTTATCTAACGTTAGTGTCACTGCAAACGGAGGAACGGAGAAGAGCACATGACTTTACGGGTCGGCATCATCGGCGTCGGGTGGGGCGCACGTGTGCAGGTGCCCGGTTTCCGGGCGGCGAAGGGCTTCGAGCCCGTCGCGCTCTGTGCGCGTACACCCGATCGGCTGGAGCGTGCGGCGGCCAAACTGGGCATCGAACAGACCTCCACCGATTGGCAGTCTTTCGTTACCCGCGACGACCTAGACGTCATCTCGGTCGCGACTCCCACCGTGCTGCACCACGAAATGACGATCGCCGCACTGGCGGCGGGTAAGCCGGTGTTGTGCGAGAAGCCGCTGGCGGGCGACCTCGAAGCGGCCCGCCACATGGTGCGTGCTGCGACCGATTCCAAGCTGCCCACCGCCTGCTGTTTCGAAAACCGGTGGAACCCGGACTGGTTGGCAGTCGCCGACAAGGTGCGCTCGGGCTTTCTCGGTTCGCAGTACCTCGCCCGGGTCAGTCGCAGCGCGTCGTATTGGCATCCGAGTCATCCACTGCAGGCACATTGGATGTACGACCGCGAGCAGGGCGGCGGCTATCTGGCCGGCATGCTGGTGCACGATCTGGACTTCCTGACCAGCCTGCTCGGCCGCCCGGTGTCGGTGTGCGCGGAGGTGCGCACCAGCGATCCTGTCCGCGAACTGCCCGACGGGGGGACCCTACCGGTCACCGCCGATGACACCGCGGCACTGCTGATGCGTATGGAGTCGGGGGTGACCGTCATTTTGAGCCTCTCCGTTATGGGCGCCCACGCCGATCACTACCGCCTCGAATTGTTCGGCTCCGATGGCACCATCATCGGCGACGGCGACTTGCGTTCCGCGGCATACAGCCTCGGCGCCGCCACCGATGCGGGATTGAGTCCCCTGACGGTGGATGAACGCGAGCCCGCGCACCCCGAGCGGTTGCCCGGGGGCCTGGCGGGTCACGCCAGCAGGGCTATGGCGCTGATGCTGCAGGACTGGCTGCCCGCGTTCGACGGTGGTCCCAGCGGCGCGGCTACCTTCGAGGACGGGCTGTTGTCGCTCGCGGTGATCGACGCCGCGCACCGCTCCGCCGAAGGCGGAGGGTGGGAGCAGGTGCAGGTTTGAGATGTGCGACTAAAAATAGGCTTCACCTCGACGGTGGCGCGACCCGAATGAACTGCGTCAAGAGTGAACAACGGCGCGGCTTGCAACGTCGTGATCGCCTGCCGTTGGCTCCGACGATGTGATTGATCGTCAAGCGCAGAGGGCTGTAGTCGGGACGTAATCAGTAGCGGAAGGGAAGTGCCCAATGAGAGGCGGACCGTCGATCAAGCATCTCGACGACGTACCGGCTGAGGAGATGCTGCGTTATGAGTTCGCAGATGGCCGTACGGCGTCGATATGGGAGAAGTGGATTGAGCTGTCTCCCCGGTACTTCGCGTTCTGGAACAAGTGGGACCCGGGGGCCATCTCCTCGCAGCACGGTCACACCGGCGATCACAGCAATTTCATCCTGGCCGGCGAGATCCGCTGCGGCGACGTGGTCGCCCGCGCAGGCACGCACATCATGCTTGAGTGGGGGGACGTATTCGGACCTTGGGAGGCCGGCCCGCAGGGGTGTGAACTGTATGGGTTCATCGCCGGTGAGGGACAACCGTTCGGCGGCGATACCGCCGCGTACGAGGCACTGCTCGAGGCGCGTGGCGCCCGGTCGGTACCGTTACCGATGCCAAAAAATCTACCGCCGTGGATACGTGCCAAACTGGGTGCCTCATTCACCTCATCGATTACCAACTGGGTGGCGTCGACCTGAGCCGCGCGGGTGTAGCGCCCGGTCGTCGGGTTAGTTGAGGGACGAGCCGGCATCAACCGTCACGTGCCGGCCGGTTATCGCTCGCGATTCGTCCGCCGCCAAGAATGCCACCGCGGCGGACGCATCCGTGTCAGCCCAGGTCGTAACAGGCCATGACATGGTGGAAAGCGACGCCGCGCCAACGCGATCAACGTCGAGCATGACGGGCCGATACAGCCGTCCGGCGTAGCCAGAGTCGTAGCCGTTCTCCGAACCGCTGGCGGTATTCACCCGAATACCAAGTGGCGCAAGCTGTTTAGCTAGCATCTGCACATACTGCGAAACCATCGACTGCGCGAGTTCATACGCCGCCCCGCTGGGTCCCTGCGGCCGATCGTGGAGAGGTCCTTGCGCCGACGATGAGGGACCAGAAGCGATAAGGGACGCGCCTTCGCTCAATCGTGGCATCGCGGCGCTGAAAGTGTTTACCACGCCGAGAAAGTCGACGTCGAACGTATCGATGAAGGCCGCGATCGGGGCTTCCGCCCGAGTTGGGGCGATGGCGGCGCTCGCGACGACGACGTCGAGCGCGCCGAGTTGCCGTACCGCGGTGTCGACTGCGATCTCCATTTCGGTTCGATCGCAGACATCGCAGCGGTACACCGCCGCTCGTCGGTCGAGCTTCTCGATCATGCAAGCGGTGCGGTCGAGGTCTTCGCTAGTGGCGAGCGGATAGTCACACGAAGGGATGTTGTCACACAGATCTACCAACATGATGTCTGCGCCTTCGCGGGCCAAACGTAGCGCGTGGCTTCGACCCCGTCCTCTGGCTGCACCGGTCACGAGCGCCACCTTGCCTGCCAGATGTCTGCTGATCATGTCGCTCCTCCCCAGAGCCATCCCGCGGTCGCGAGCGTCCCGGCAGTGTCCACGCACTTCAGCCGAGGAGATGACATCTCGCTTCCTTTCTCACGCTGCACTCGGTCGATGTGCCGCCAGATCGTCCGGTCACGTGCCCAGCGGACCTCGTATGTGAGACCGCATCGCCTCAGCCGAGTGATCCCTCGGCGGGCGGATAAATCAGTACGCCACGGATATTGGCGCCGGCGTGCATGTCGGCGTAGCCGTCGTTGACCTTCTCCAGGGGGTAGGTGCGGGTGACCATGGATTCGAGGTCCACCTGCCCGGCGCTGTACAACTCGAGGATCTTAGGGATGTCGGCACGGGGATTGCCCGAGCCGTAGAGGGTTCCGACAATCTGCTTCTCGGTCAGGGTGAGGTCCATCAGATTAGCCCGGATCTCCCGTTCCAGCATTGGGTGGATGTTGGTGACCACCAGCCGGCCACGCTTGGCCGTCATGGCCAGCGCCTGGCCGACCAGTTGGCCGTCACCGACTCCCATAGCACAGATGAACTTGTCTACGCCGCGGTTCCAGGTAGCTTCGGCAACAACGGCTTTCGCCTCGTTCCAGTCGGCCGCGGTATGAGTGGCTCCCATCTTGACCGCTTCGGCCCGTTTGTACTCCGAGGGGTCGATGACGGTGATGGTGCGGGCACCCGCGAGCCGCGCGCCCTGGACTGCCGCGGCGCCGATGCCACCGACCCCGGCGATGGCAACGGTGTCGCCCGGCCTGACGTTGGCGGCATAGACCGATGATCCCCAACCGGTGATGAAGCCGCAGCCCAGAAGACAGGCCAGGTCGAGGCGATAGTGGTCCGGGATCTTCACGCAACTGGCCTCGTGCACCACGGTGTGGTGGGCAAACGAGCCGATACCGCAGGCCAGCGCGAGGTCGTCGCCACCGAGATGGTGGCGAGCGGTGCCGTCGTGAATCTGCATGCCCGAGTAGATCTTTGCGCCGAGGTCGCACAGACTCTGGTGGCCCGTCGAGCACGACGGGCACCGTCCGCACGACGGGATGAAGCTGAACACCACGTGGTCGCCCGGCGACAGCCACGACACGTGCTCACCGACGGCCTTGACCACGCCCGCGCCCTCGTGCCCGCCGATGCAGGGCAATCGGATCGGCATGTCGCCGGTGACGAGATGGTCGTCGGAGTGACACATGCCCGAAGCGTGTAGTTCGATCAGCACCTCGGTCGCCTTCGGCGCGTCGAGCTCGATGGACTCGATGGACCAGGGTGTGTTGCGTTCGAACAAGACCGCTGCTTGAGTCTGCACTGGAATCCCTTCCGGCTCAACGGATGATGGCTTGATGCTCGACAAACCCGGCGATGCCCTCGGGGCCCCCCTCGCGGCCGATGCCGGACTGCTTGAATCCGCCGAACGGGCTGGCGAAGTCGAGCACGGCGGTCGAGTTGACGGCCACGGAACCCACCAGCAGCTGGGCCGCCACCGCCGCCGCCCGTTCCGCGTCGGCAGACCACACCGCGCCGACCAGCCCGTACCGGGAGTCGTTGGCGATGGCCACCGCCTCAGCGACGTCGTCGGCGCCGGTGTCGTCGTAGGCGATCACGACCGCGACCGGTCCGAAGACCTCTTCGCGGGCGATCTCCATGTCGTTGGTCGCGGCGACGACCGCGGGAGAGAGGAACCACCCTGGACGGTTGGGCCGCTCGCCGCCGACCAACACGGTGGCGCCGTCCTGCCGCGCGCGCCGCAGGAACCCCTCGACCCTGTCGCGCGCAGCCTCGTTGATCAGCGGACCGATATCGGTGACCCGGTCGGCGGGATCCCCGACGATCAGCTCGGCGACGGCGGCCGTCAGTGCGGCCACAAATTCGTCGTAGCGGCTGCGCGGCAACACGATTCGCGTCAGAGCGGCGCACAGCTGACCGTTGTTGCCCATCACGCCGGCGACCAAACCCGGCACCGTCGTCTCAAGCGGCGCATCGGGCAGCACGATGGCCGCGGACTTGCCGCCCAGTTCGGTGCTGCAGCGGCGGATTCGGGAGCCACACGACGCTGCGATCCTGGCACCGACGGCCGTCGAGCCGGTGAAGCTGACCTTGTCGACCCCCGGATGTTCGGTGAGCAGCTCGCCGGTTTCAGCGCCCCCGTTGACGACGTTGACGACTCCGTCGGGCAGTCCAGCTTCCTCGATCGCCTCCATCAGCACGCCGAATTCGAGCGGGGCATCGGGCGCCGGCTTGAGCACCACTGTGCACCCCGCCGCCAGGGCGGGGCCGAGCTTTAGCGCTGCGATGAACAGCGGTGTGTTCCATGGCACGATGGCGCCGACCACGCCGACGGGAAGCTGACGCACCTCGACGGTGCCGCCCGTCACCGATGGACGGGTGGTCGAGAAGGGATAGTGCGGGGTGATCGACGCGTAGGCGCGCAGCACGCCGACCGCGGTGATGACCTGACCGAAGGTGCTCCAGGATCGCGGCGAGCCGATCTCCGCGGTGGTCAGGTCGGCCAGTTCACCCTTGCGGGCGCTCAGCGCGTCGGCGAGTCGCCCCAATGCGGCACCGCGATCGGCAGGAGCGACCCGCCCCCACGACTGCAGCGCGCCGCGGGCGGCGGCGACCGCGGCGCCCACGTCGTCGGGGCCGGCAATACCGACGGTGCCCAGCAGCTCGCCGGTGGCCGGCGACGTCACATCCAGTGTTCCGGCGTGCGCGCCCGACACCCATTTGCCTGCGGCATAGCTTGCCGCCAACTCCACCATGGGCACCGATTCTGGCAGCAATGTCATCTTTGGACAAGCAGTCCATTGGCTACGAAGCGACGATTTAGTTTCAGGTCTTCACTTTTTCTGACAGTATTGGTCACTATGACTGCATCGCCCGATAACGACGCCGACGGTAATTCCGGACGGCCGTGGGACCTGGTCGTGGAGCAGGGCAAGGTCGCCGAGTTCGCTGAGGCCATGTTGTGCGACGATCCCGCCTACCGTGGTCCTGACGCGATCATCCCGCCGACATTCCTGACGACCGCAGGCCGCTGGGCCCCGGCCGGTGTCCGGGTTGACGTGGGTTTCGACCGCAAGCGCTTGCTGCACGGCGAACAGGAATACACCTTTCACTCCGCCCCGCCCGCGGCCGGTGACGTCCTGACCGCACGGGAGAGGATCGTCGACCGGTACTCGAAACCGGGCAAACGTGGGGGCACGATGCGTTTCGCCACCGTGGTTACTGAGTACCGCGACGCCGGCGGAGCGCTCGTCGCCGAGGCCAAAGCCACCTTCATCGAGACGGCCCCCCGATGAGTCCCGGCGACGGCGCAGGCGGACAGACCACGACGACCACCGCATTGCGTGTCGGCGTGCAGGCGCCGGTCCGCGAGTTCGGACCACTGACTCGGCAGATGTTCGTCCGCTACGCAGGCGCGTCCGGTGATTTCAACCCCATGCATTACGACGATCAACTCGCGCGTTCCGCCGGCTACCCTTCGGTGTTCGCCCAGGGCATGTTCTCCGCGGCGCTACTGGCCGGGTTCGCCACCGATTGGCTGGGCGCGGGCAGCGTGCGCCGTTTCGGCGTCCGCTTTCGCGAGCAGGTCTGGCCGGGCGACGTGTTGACCTGCTCGGGCACCGTGACCGCCGTGTCGGCGGAGCCTGACGCCGAACGGGTGATCGTGGAGTTGACCGCTACCCGGCAGACGGGCGGCGTCGCGATCACCGGCACCGCCGAGTTCGTCAACCCGCGGAACGCCGCTCGATGCGGCGCGGGTGACGCGGATCGGCCATAGGCTGGAAACATTATGTCCGAAGCCTCGATCGTCCGCCGGGCCAGCTACGGCCCCTCCAGCCCCGCAGTGGGCGCTCGCGGTGCCAACACCCGGGGCCGTATCGCCGAGGTCTCGCTGGAGCTATTCGGCCGGGTGGGCTACTTCGACACCTCGGTCGACGCGATAGCCAAAGCGGCAGGGGTGTCCCGGGCCACCCTGTACCAGTACTTCAAAGGCAAGGACGAGATCTTCCTGGAGCTGCTCAACGAATGCGGCAGCGCGTTGTTTCGGGTGGCGCGTCGCATCGGTCCGCTCGGCCCGGACGAGGTCGGCTTCGACAATCTGAACTGGTGGCTAGGGGAGTGGAGTTGGGTGTTCGACAAATACTCCACGATGTTCGTGCAGTGGACGGCGATCGCCTCGTCGGACACCAAGGTGCGTCCCGAAATCACCCGGTTTGTACGCGGTTATAACCACCGCCTCGCGGAGCGGCTCGCCGGCTCGGGCCTCAACGGCCTGGACCCGGAGGTCGCGGCCATGGCGATGACCGCGCTGGTGCACCGCATCAATCTGTTCGTACATACCGACCGCGCTTATGGCCGTAGCGCCAAGGATGCGGTCGACACGTTGTCGGTATTCCTGCAGCTGATGTTGTTCCCTGACACCCCACGATCGGTGCTGCGGTCACTGTCTTTGCACGCCAGCACGGATCCGGCGGCCGACATCGACGCCCTCAAGGCACCTCCGGCCCCAGACATCGCGGGGCTCTCGATCAGCGAGCGCACCACCAGCCTCAGTAAGCGCGCCGTCACCACCGTAAATGCTTTGGCCGATGCCGGCGCAGCCCAGTTCCGCGCCCGGGGCTATCGCAGCACCAGTGTCGATGACATTGTCGAGGCGGCCAACGTGGCGCGGGGCACGTTCTACAAGTACTTCAGCGACAAGCAGGATCTGCTCGCCGCCGTGGCCGCCGAAATTTACGGGGCCGGAACGGCATTCGCCCACCGGATCGCCGACGTCGACCCAGTGGCCAAGAAGTCGACGCTGCGGCACTGGCTGCGTACCTACGTCGAGTTCTACGACCGGTATTCGGGATGCATCGAAGCGTGGGTCGAAGGCGCCACCGACGACCCCACCATCGTGAGCATCGGGGAGAACGGCCAGGTGCAGATGGATATCGGCGCGGCCAGGATGCTGATCCGCGGACCGGGTCGGTATCCGTTCGACCCGGTGGTCTCCGCACTGATCCTGCGTGCGCTCGTCACCCGGGTGCCGCAGGCCGCTCTCGATCTGCCCGAACCGATTGACGCCGACGAGCTCGTCGATGTGTTAATGACTTGCATCAACCGCGGATTCTTCGGACGCGCGAAGTAGATCGAGTCCTGAGCTATGCCGTCGTAACACCAGCGGCGATGAGTTCGTCGGTCGCCTGTGCGGAATATCCCAACTCGTGCAAAATCTTTCGGCTGTGCTCGCCCAGCGCGGGCACGTCACCAATCACCGGATCGACGCCTGCCAGGCCCGCGGGCGGCGGCAGCGCGGCAGCCGGACCGCCGGGCGTCTGAATCTCGTGCCATCGATCCCGGCCGACGAGTACCGGATGTAGCCACAAGTGATCAACACCGTTCATGCGCGCGTGCGCCACGCCGGCGCTCTGCAGGCGCGCTTCGAGTTCTTCAGCGCTCAGCCGCGCCGCCACGGTGGTGATAATCGACTCCAACTCATCGCGGTGCGCTACCCGATCAGGGTTCGTAGCGAACCGCGGTTCGTCGACGAGATCTCTTCTTTCCAAGACGATTTCGCAGAACCTCAGCCATTCGGCTGAATTCTGCACGCCCAGCAACACGGTGCCGCCGTCGCCCGCGGTCACCGGGCCGTACGGGGCGATCGTCGGATGCCGCGCGCCGGTGCGTGGTGGCGCCTTTCCCCCGTAGCGGCCGTAGTAGAGGGGTTGGGACATCCATTCGACCAACGCGTCGAATAACGACACCGAGACCGGCCGCACCGCGCCGGTGGTGGCGCGGGTGTAAAGCGCGGTGAGGATTCCGGAGAAGGCGAACATGCCGGCGGCGATGTCGGCGATCGATACACCGGTGCGCGCCACCTCCGCCGGCGAACCGGTCACCGACAACAACCCGGCCTCGGCTTGTACCAAAAGGTCGTAGGCCTTGCGGTCGCGCCAAGGTCCGTCCTGTCCATAGCCGCTGATGGTCGCCGTGATGGTCCGTGGGTGCGCGCGCGCCACCGATTCGGTGTCCAAGCCCATCCGAGCCGCGGCACCCGGCGCCAGGTTTTGCACCAGCACGTCGGCGCCCTCGAGTAGACGCTCAACGATGCGTCTGCCCTCGGGCTGCTTGAGGTCGACAGTCAACGACTCTTTGCCACGATTGAGCCAGACGAAGTAGCTCGACTCCCCGTGCACTGTGCGGTCGTAGCCGCGGGCGAAATCGCCGCCCTGCGGACGCTCGACCTTGATTACCCGTGCGCCGAGGTCCGCCAGCTGTCGGGTGGCGTACGGCGCGGCGACCGCCTGCTCGAGGCTCACGACGGTTATGCCGGCCAGTGGCGCACTCGTCATGTCGCCGGCGAATTCCGGGCCGGCTGACCGGTCCAACCGCCTGCCTCGTATTCGGCTGTAATACCCGAACCGCGGACGCACACAGTGCAGCACCCCCGAGGATTAGATGACGGATACGTCAGAAAATCATATCAGGATGACCTCGTAGCCCCTGGATGCATTGCGCAGACAGAAAACACCATATGTATGCGGTGTCAGATTATGGCTAGGCTCATCAGGTGGTAGATAGCTGCCCGCAGGCACCGGCGGGTCCTCTGAATGGCATTAAGGTCGTCGAACTCGCGGGCATGGGACCCGGGCCACACGCCGCAATGTTGCTCGCCGACCTGGGTGCCGAAGTGACGCGGGTTCAGCGGCCCGGGGGTGGTGGTGGGGGCGCCCAGCTGCGTGGGCGCCGGATCGTTTTCGCCGATCTCAAAGACGCCGCCGAGCTCAACGGGGTGCGCCACCTCATCGACGATGCTGACGTTCTCATCGAGGGGTTCCGACCCGGCGTCGTCGAACGCCTCGGCCTCGGACCTGACGAATGCTGCCGTCGTAACCCGAGATTGGTTTACACCCGCATAACCGGATGGGGCCAGACCGGTCCCCGAGCTCGACAGGCCGGCCATGACATCAACTACGTCGGCCTCACCGGATTGCTTCACGCCATGGGTGACCCGGATCGTCCGCCGGCGCCACCCCTGAATCTGGTCGGCGACTACGGTGGTGGCTCGCTATTCGCGGTCGTGGGCGTCCTTGCCGCCTTGCTAGAGCGACACGCCTCGGGGCGAGGCCAGGTGATCGATGCCGCGATTGTCAACGGCGCACCGATGCTGGGCCACATCCTGTGGGCGATGCTCGGCGACGGCCGGTGGTCAGACGGGCGGGGTGACAACATCTTTGATGGCTCGGCGCCGTTCTACCGCACCTACGAATGCGCGGACGGTGGCTACGTCGCCGTGGGTGCGCTTGAACCGGCCTTCTTCGCCGAGTTGCTGCGGCTGCTGGAGATCGACCCGGACACTCTGGGCCCGCAACGGGAGCGTGCCGGCTGGCCCGCGATGCGGGATGCCCTGTCGGACAAATTCCGGGAGGAAACTCGGGACCACTGGGCGCGGGTTTTCTCGGATAGCGACGCATGCGTCACGCCGGTTCTGACCGCGACCGAGGCGATCGACGATCCGCATATGCGGGCACGCAACGTGTTCGTCGACATCGATGGGATCCGTCAACCGGCGTCCGCGCCGCGCTTCTCCCGAACCCCGGCCGCGCAACCGCGGCCCGCGCGCGTGGCGCCTCGATCACGCTGACGCAGCGACGGCCATCCCGGTGATCCATTCCGGCACAGGCTCATAGACCATCGGGGTTACCGGCCGCCCACCGCCCGCGGCGCCCGCGGCAAGCCAGGTCCTGACCTCGTTGGCGCCCGCGCCCGCACGGGTGTGGGCGGTGTCGACGAGCCGAATCAGCGAAGCGACGTCCCAGTTCGACATGGCGTCCAACACTTCGGCGTCCCAATCGGGACGGATCTTGGTGCGCGCTGCCGCCATACCCTCGGCGATGATCCGAGCCCGGTCTTCGTCGCTGAGGTCGTAGGTATCGACCTCCAGACTCGGCGGGGAATGTGACAACCCTCCGGTCCCGATCACCAGCACCCGCTCGGCGATCCCGTCGAGGAACCGGCCAACTTCCGCGCCGAACTCGGCCACTCGACGGCCAGTCGGAAGCGGAGCCGTGGCACAGTTCACCGGCAGCGGGATGACCGGCTTGACCGCCAAGTCGCCGAGCAGATCCCGAACGGGCTGGGCGAACGCGTGATCCAGTCCGATGTCACGACATGCCGCGACGTCGAACCCGGCCGACAGCAGGTGTTCGCACAGTCGGCGTGCCACCGCGGACGGGACATCAAGGTTGCCGGCCGGGTGGCCGCCTTCGGCCAGAATCGATGCGGACAACGCGACCCCGAAGGCGGGTACCACGTGTCGAAACGCGCGGCGGTGGTCACCGCCGAACACGATCACCACGTCGGGATCGAAGTGTTGCGCGCGTTCGGCCGCCGACGTCAGTGCCGAGCGGAACCTGCGACCGAAGGCGCGTTCGACATCGCGCTCCTTACCCGGGCTGTGGCTTGCACAGACAACCAGCCGCTCTGGCGTCACGTCCATCACCTCCGCTAGAAGTGACACTAATGTTAGATCAGTCGCCGGCCGACCACGGCATCACACCGTAATGACGATGCCTTGCGTCAACGCCACGATGACGCCGAGGATCACGATGAACGCCACGCATGCCGCGACAAGCCGGACGGTTTCTCGCTGCAGCGCGGCATTGGTCTGCGGAGGAAGAAAGAATTCAGCGGGCAGCTTGTTCATGCGTTCGCTTGCCACCACGACTCCTTTCGGATCACGGAATGTAGGGGCTGTCGGCGCCGGTCACGGTGCGCAACACCACCAGCGGAATGATCAGGAACACAAAGAAGGTGACCTGGAAGATGATGAACCAGGCGCCCAGTCGCAAGATTTCGAAGCGCCACCGCGGAATCGCCACGTCGTAGTTGAGGTAGTCGTCGAATTCTTGCTGCTTGGTCGAGACCAATTGCTTGGTGGCAACGGCTGTCCCGCCGCGACTTTCGGTGTCGGCAGCCGGATGCAATGCGGTCCGCGGGACGGTGAAGCGATCTAACCGGCAGAATCGCTCAATATGGTTGAGGCCGCGAATCGGCGGTTTACCGGCCCAATAGGCGATCAGGTTGGGCCATATGCACATGATGCCGATGGTCCAGAGCAGTGTGATGCGACCGCCGTTGCCCCACTCCAGAACCGGCCCCATGCCGGGATCGTAGGTCCACCATCCCATCGCCGTGGCGGTGCCCTCGACGGCGAAGTCCCAGATGTAGTTGACTGGAATCGCAAGCACCAACATGGATTTGAGCATGCTCCAGCCGAACCGTGCGGACACCCATTGACTCAGCCACAACACCAGAAGCGCGTGCACTCCCCAGTACACCGCGTAGGCGAACGGCATGAACAACGGATCGTTACGGGTCTTGATCGGTAGCCATTCGAGCAGATGGTGCTGGGCGAACGCCGGGCTGTAGAAGAGCATCTGGCCCCAGTCCCCGATGGTCTCCATCCAATACACCGCGAGGCTGTTGAACAGGAAAAGGAATCCCCAGGTCAGGCGCCGACGACGAATGACGTCGGCGATCGCCAGAACGATGAAGATGCTGCCGGCGATCGGTATCACCCAGTTGAAAAACCAGACGCCAGATGGGTTGAGGGTTGCCGGTGGTGCCAATTGTGATGTGGCGAAGAGCATCGTTGCCTCTCAGCTGGAGGGAGCGGACCCCATTCCGTTCAGCCGATCTTCTACATATGTAACCTAGTTGACTATATTTCGTTTGTCACCAGAATCTGTGATGGAGTGTGCCTCCGCTGTATGACGGCTTGAATGCTGCGGCATACCGGTTGCGGTCCGGCATCCGATGCCGGACATTGACACTATGACAGTGAACTGTCATCTTTGGTAGGTCGTGCCAAAGGAGCTACTAGTGACGGATCTGAAGTCCTCTAGCCGGGCAGAGCCATCGGCCATCGAGCCTCCGCAGATCAAGACGATTCGGCCGGTGCTGTTCTGGTCGAGCCTCGGCGCGGTGTGCGTAATAATCGCCGCCTACGTCTATATCTCGTGGATCGCGTCGGGCAATGCGACCCGGGTGAATCCCGGTCCCGACCCGATCCCCGCGGCCACCCACTGGGCGATGACCGCCTTCCAGATCGCCTGCCCCATACTGGCGATGGCTGCCATCGGCTACGTTATCCGCAAGAGCGTGCGCGAGCGTCAACTCTGCGTCGAAGCTGCCATCGTGATCGGATCGGCAATCGCATGGTGGCACGACCCGCTGATCAACTGGTTTCAGCCGGCGCTGTTCTATAACGCCGGCTTGCTCAATTTCGGCAACTGGACGCAGAACATCCCCGGCTGGCTCAGCCCCGACGGTCGATTGATGGCTGAGCCGGTGCTGATGATCGGAATGATCTATATCTGGATGCCGCTGGCCATGGGCTCGATCGCCCGGTGGACCATGGGACGGGCGCGGCACCGATGGCCGACGCTGGGGCCCGTCCGCACCTTCTGCACCGGTTGGCTTGCGGTGTATGTCATCGAGTTTCCGCTCGAGATCTTTGCGGTGCGCCACGGCCTGCTCGGCTATCCGGCGTCGATTCCCGGCGTCACGCTCTGGGCGGGTCAGACGATGCAGATACCGCTCTACGGCCCCATCCTGTGGTCGCTGGTGCTCAGCTCCAGCGGAGCGCTGATGTTCTTTCGCAACCGCGCCGGCCAGATCAGGGTGGAGGCGGGTGTGGAGACGCTGGGGTGGGCAGGGCCATGGGCCAGAGGACTGCTGAGGGTGCTCGCGGTCACCGGGTTTCTGCACGTGGTGGCGATCGGCGTGTACGACCTGCCGGTGAACTTCGCGGGCCTTTACGCGGGGCCGACCCAGACCTACCCGAGCTATCTGCGCACGCAGTACTGCGGACCGGACACCCCGCGGGCGTGCCCCGACGGCACCCGTTTCGACGATCGCTAGCTCGCCCTACTTCAGTACCGCGGGCAGGGCGGCGAACTCCTGGCGGATCAGGTCGTCGAGTGAACGGCCTGGCGTCGAAAGCCACTGATTGAGGGCGCGCTCGACGAGCAGCATGCCAACGGCCGCCAAGAGCCGGCATTCGCTGTCGGGGGCGGGCATCCGGCGTCGTTCGGCGATCACCTGAGCGACGGTCTCGGCGTTGGCCTCGTGGTTTTTGCGTTCGCGGCCCAGCAACACGAGCGACGACGCGACGGCGTCGTGATACTGCGCGATCCGTTTACGGATGCGCTTGAGTCCTGGTGCAAGCAACGCGAATGAATTCGCCAACGCCTCGAAGTCTGATGCCTCCTCCGGTTGAGCGAGGTAGACCCCGCTCACGGCGTCGATGAAGTCGTACTCGCCGAAGAAAAGCACCGACTCTTTGGTTGGGAAGTAGCGGAAGAAGGTCCTCGGCGAAACGCCCACGCTCTCGGCGATCTGGTCCGTGGTGGTCTCGTCGTAACCGTTGGTGCTGAACAGGTTCAGGGCCGCGTTCAGCAGCGCATTGCGGACCCGGTCCGCATGCGCGTCCCGCGGTGATCGGTCGCCCCGGGCCATCCGCCATCCCCTTTCCCGTCTGGGTGTCCCGACAGTACAACGACTCCGGGTGCCGGCACATCGTTGACACTCGTGGTGATACCGACGATACTTCCCAATATATGACAGTGCACTGTCATAGTGTTACTTGAGCGCCAGCCGGCGCGGGTAGGGAGGATCTCGTCTCAATGACCGAGCTTGGCATCACCGGAACGCTGAACATCAACGATCTGCCCTTCGCGGAGGACCGCACGCGCGCTTGGCGGGAGCTGCGGGAGGCCGGCGAGGCGGTGAGTTCTGGCGAGGAGGTCGTGCTCACCAGTGCCGAGGCCGTCGAGTTCGCGGCCAAGAAACCTGAGATCTTCTCGTCGGCACGGGCTTTCGACCGGCTGGGAAGTCCGGTTCCGTTGGTACCGATCGCGATCGATCCGCCAGATCACACCCGCTTCCGCCGAATGCTTGACCCGTTCTTCGGCCCGAAGAAAATGGCCGAGCGTGAGCCCGAACTACGCAGGCAGGCGGGCGAGTTGATCGATGCCATTGTCGCGAGCGGTGAGTGCGACGTGGTACCCGATCTCGCGACACCTTTTCCCTCCCAGGTGTTTTTGACACTGTTCGGGCTGCCCATGGCCGACCGCGACCGGCTGGTGAAGTGGAAGGACGCGATCTTGCAGTTCACCGATCCGAGTAGCACCGAAGCGACCCCGGAGGTGATGGCTCATGCGCTGGAACTGTTCAGCTATTTGACCGAGCACATCGCCGAGCGGCGCGCCGATGCAACCGGCAACGACATGCTGACCCAGTTGATCCAAGACACCGACGAGGGCGGAATGTCGGACAACGAGATCCTGGGCCTGTGCTTCATGTTCGTGCTGGCCGGGCTCGACACCGTCACCTCCGCCGTCGGGTTCTCCTTGGCCAGGCTGGCGGCCGACGACGACATGCGCCGGCGTGTTGCGCATGACTTCACGCTCATACCGGCGTTTATCGAAGAAATCTTGCGCGTCGACGGTCCTGTTCCGTTTGCGCCACGTGTCACCACGGAGGGGGTCGAAGTGGCGGGCAGGTTCGTGCCCAAGGACACCACGGTCATGCTCAGTTATGGCAGCGCCGACCGCGATCCGCGTCGATACCAGGATGCCGACCAGATTCATCTCGACAGCAAGGTCGTGCACTTCGCATTCGGGCGTGGACCGCACCGGTGTCTGGGTTCACATCTGGCGCGTCTCGAACTACGGCTCATCCTCGAGGAGTGGCACTCACGCATTCCCGAATACACTCTGGCGCTGGGCAAGCCGCCACAGATGCCCTGGCCGACCGGGACGATGTCGCTGCAATCGGTGCCGCTGAACATCAAGCCGTCGTCGAGGGGTCAATAGATCTCGCGGCTGTCGCGGAACGCGCATCCGACCTTGGGGATGATTTCCTCGGCTACCCACTGCATGTGGTCGAGGTAGGCGCTGAGCCCGTCCAGCGCTGGTGGGTTAACCCACGTGTCCGTGACGCCGCGCTCGGCCAGCATGTTGCAGTTGTCGATGACCTGCTGGGCGCTTTGGCCGAACTGCGCATTCGGGTCGTCGACGATGGCGTGTTCCTGACCGACGGACAACACCGCCAGGCTGTAGAACACCGAAAACGGCCGGTCGTCGAACCCGGGCTGCGAGCGTAGGTAATCCAATTTGGCCGGCAGCTCGTCGGGCTTGGTGAGCCATGGCGCCCAGCCATCTCCGAACCGGGCCGCCCGGCGCAGTACCGCGTCGGCGTCTCCGCCCATCCACACCGTCGGGTGCGGTGTGGAGATCGGCTTGGGCCCGAACGCGACGTCGTCGAACTTGACGAATTCACCGTCGTAACTTGGCGAATCGCTATGCCACAACTCGAACATCGCCTCGAGATATTCGTCTGCCATGCGGCCGCGCTTGGTGAACGGGACACCGATCGCGTCGTACTCCTCTTTAAGCCAGCCGACACCGACGGTGGTCTGAGCGCGACCGCCACTGAGCCAGTCGAACGTTGCGATCTGCTTCGCGGCGATGATCGGATTGTGCAGCGGCAGAATGGTGACCATCGAGCCGACGGTGATCGTCGAGGTGGCGCCTGCGACGAAGGCCTGGGCAGTGGTGGCGTCGAAGTAATGATCCCCGGACAACTCGAGATGAGCCGTCGGGGTGAGGAAGTGCTCTGGCAGAAATACCATCGAATAACCCAGCTGCTCGGCGTGTTGGGCGACTCGCGCAATGTCGGCACCGGAGAGCTGATGTTCCCAGGGCTGCGTGATGGCGGCGACGTGCATGCAATTGGGCAGGTAAACCGTGAATCTCATCTGGCGCCTTCCGATTTCGTGGTCCGGGGGCGGAGCGCCGACTGAATGGTTCTCGCGCACCCGACCGTGGCCCGCCCATTATGGCAGTCTACTGACAAACGTCAAGGTTCCGGCGGCCGACCCAGCCGGTTCGGCGCCCGGTCAGGTCACGCCATCGGCGAGCCATGAGTCTGACGTTGACTGTGACAGTCGACTGTCATATTGTGGGTCCAATCCCTGGTTGTTGCGAAAGGCGTGTCACGTGGCTCCGAACCTGTTTATAGCGCTCACCAACCCGATCGAGGGTGAAGATGATGCCTTCAACAAGTGGTATGACGCTCAGCATGTACCGGAGGTGCTCGACGTTCCGGGAGTGGTTGCAGCGCAGCGTTACGACATCACCGAACTGAAGGTGCCCGACGACGAGGATCTGCCGGCCCAGCTCCCGCCGCCGACCCACCGTTACATGGTGATCTACGAGCTGGACAACGAGCCCGATGTCGTCATGGCGGAATTTCTAAAACGTGTCATGGCCGGAACCCTCACACTAGGGGAGTGGCTTGATCTGACCACGGTGTCGCTCACGGGATGGACGCCGCGCGGCGAACGCGTGCAGGCGGACCGCTAGTGGGCGAGCTGCTCGCCGGTATTCGCGCCCAGCGGGCGTGTCGGCGATTCGACCCGGACGGCAAAGTACCCGATTCCGACGTCGAGCAGATGTTGGCGGCCAGCGTGCACGCGCCGAGCGCGGAGAATTCTCAGCCCTGGACGTTCATCGTGGTTCGCGACGAGGGCAACCGTGCACTTCTCGCGTCTTGGTGGACGGAGACGTGGAATGCCGGCGGCGGCGACTTCGTCAAGCAAAGCGTCGAAGACAAGGTGCTGGTCGCCGACCTCGAATTCGGTTTCAGCAAAGGCGGCTTCGCCGCGGCGCCGGTTGTCATAGTGGTGTGCGCCGACACGGACCGCGTGCCGGAGATCTATGCACCGTCGTCGATCTACCCCGCCGTGCAGAACATGCTGCTTGCCGCTGCCGACCTGGGATATGGCTCGTGTCTGACCACCGGTCTGACTACCTTTGGTGTCGATCGTGTGCGGGAACTGCTGCAGCTGCCGCAGAACCTGATACCGATGGCCGCGGTCTACGTGGGCCTGCCCGCACGCAAGCTTTCACCACCGCGCCGCCGCCCGGCGACGTCGGTGACCTACCGCGAGGCTTTCGGTAACCCGTGGTGACCAGAACGGAGAGCTGCCAATGCCATTGGCGATAACCGAAGATCATCGCGCGCTCGCCGAAGTCGCGGCCGCGATGGTGGCCGGGCGCGCGGGCACCGTGCGTGCCCGCCGGATCCTGCTCGACCGCGAAAAGAGCGGTGCGTGGTGGTCGACCGATGGGCTCTGGAAAGAGATGGTCTCCACCGGGTGGCTTGGGCTGCACATCGACGAAAGATTCGGCGGTCAGGGTTACGGACTGCCTGAACTGACGATTGTGTTGGAGCAGCTCGGTCGCGCCGCGGTGGGTGGGCCATTTCTTCCCACGGTCGCGGTGTCCGCGGTGATCTCCGAAGTAGGGACCGACGAGCAGCGTGAGCGGTGGTTGCCGCGCCTGGTATCCGGTGACGTGGTCGCGGGTATCGGCACGAACAGCGATGTCGCCGTTCGTGATTCGACGGTCTCAGCGGCTGCGGTGCCCGCCCTGGCCGAAGCGGCCGCCGACCTTTTCTTGCTTCCTTCCGGCGACGACCTCGTCCTGGTGCAGGCCGGTGACGGGGTCAGCATCCGAACCATTGACTCAGTGGATCAGCTGCTCGCACCGGTGATCGTGGCCAGCCTGGACTCCGTTCACGTCGCCGAGGTTTTCCCCGGCGCAGCCGGGGTAGCGGTGCGGATCCTTCGTCTGCTGGCCGCGGCCGAAGCCGTCGGCGGTTTGGGCGCCTGCACCGAGATGGCCACGGCGTACGCCGTCGGCCGTGAGCAGTTCGGTAGGCCCATCGGCTCGTTCCAGGCGATCAAACATCACTGCGCGAACATGCTTGTCGACACCGAGCTCGCCACTGCCGCGACATGGGACGCCGCGCGCGCCGTCGGTGCGGAGGCCGAACTGGCCGCCACGATGGCCGCCGGACACGCGCTGACCGCCTATCAGCGGGTGTCGCTGCAGAACGTGCAAGTGCACGGCGGCATCGGCTATACGTGGGAGCACGACGCCCACCTCTACATCAGGCGGGCCACCGTCCTGCAGGCCTTCGCCGGTGATCAGGATGCACTGCGGGACAAGGTCATCGCGCTGCAGCTCAACGGCGTGCGCCGGCGTCAATCGGTGGACCTACCCGAGGGTGCCGAGCAATATCGGCAGGCCGCCCTGGATTTCCGTTCCGAACTCGAGGCGTCCGACGCCGTTGAGCGCCAACGGCTCTGGGCGCGTAGCGGCTATCTGCAACCGCACTGGCCCGCGCCGTACGGACGGGCCGCTGACAGCGTCGAGCAGTTGATCATCGAGGACGCACTGGATGGGTTGGACAAACCCAGCCTCGGACTCGGCGAATGGGTGGTTCCGACGCTCCTGCAGCACGGCAGCAAGGAGCAGGTAGACCGATTGATCTGGCCGAGCCTCGAGGGCGAGCTGCGGTGGTGCCAACTCTTTAGTGAGCCCGGCGCGGGCTCGGACGCGGCGGCAGTTGCCACCAAGGCCACGCGGGTCGCCGACGGCTGGGTGGTCAGCGGTCAAAAGGTATGGACCAGTGATGCGGTGAATTGCCAACGCGGGCTGGCCACCGTGCGCACCGATCCGAAAGCGCGTAAGCACAAGGGCATTACGGCGATGATCATTGACCTCTCCGATCCGGCGGTGCGGATCCGCCCGCTCACCGAGATCACCGGCGAGACGCTGTTCAACGAAGTCTTTTTCGACGACGTCTTCGTGCCCGATCGCGACGTGGTCGGCGCCGTGAACGACGGCTGGAGCGTGGCGATGGCGGCGTTCGGCAACGAACGGGTGTCGATCGGCGGTGGCTCTGTCACCATGACGGCCGAAGCTTTGATCGATCTGTTGGAGCGGCACCGACCCGGCGACAGTGGCGTTGCCCGCGAGGTCGGTGCATTGCTGATCGAGTCCTACACCTTGGCCACGCTGAACCTGCGGCAGGCTGCCCGCGCCGTCTTCGACGCCGGGGCCGGGATCGAAGGCAACATCGCCAAGCTGTTCGGGGCTGAGCATGCTCAGCGGGTGGCAGAGTTGGCGCTGCGGATTGCCGACCGGGCCATCCTGGTCGGTGAGGAACCCGAAGTTGTGCACGACTATCTGTTCAGCCGGTGCCTGACTATCGCTGGCGGTACGTCGGAAATCGTCAGAAACCTGATCGCGGAGCGCATTCTGGGCCTGCCCCGCGATCCGGCGCCTAAGTAGATCGGAGAGCCACATGACCTGTGCCGTCGTCGGGATCGGTCGTACCGAGTACTCCCGCAACTCCGGCCGCACCACCCGCGGGATGGCCGTGGCTGCCTGCCGCGATGCCATCGCTGATGCCGGCCTCACGCCGGCCGACGTCGACGGCATCTGCACCTTCATGGCCAACGACTCCGAGCAGCCGATCTTCGTCGGATGGGCGCTTGGCATCGACGAATTGGCTTGGGCCAACGCCATGTACGGCGGCGGCAATCTCGTGGCTGACCAAATCGCCACCGCCGCCGCGGTAATCGAGGCCGGCATGTGCAAGGCCGTGCTGGTGTACCGGTCACTGAACGGCCGCTCGGGCTACCGGTTCGGCCATATTGAGGGACCGATGCAGGTGCAGCACCACGACCAGTTCGACACGGCGTCCGGTTTCATGGTGCCGCCGCAGTGGTTCGCGATGTGGGCCCGTCGCCATCAGCATGAGTACGGTTCCACCAGCGAGGATTTGGGGCACATCGCGATCACTCAACGCAATCATGCGGGGCCTAACGAACACGCTCTGAGACGCGAACCGCTGACCATGGACGACTATCTGGCGGCGCGCTGGATCAACGAGCCGTTCCGGGTACTGGACTGCACTTCGGAGGTCGACGGCGCGGTAGCGGTGCTGATCGTCGGAGAGGACATCGCCCGCAACACCAAGCAGCCCCCGATGTGGCTGGTCGGATCGTCGAATTCACAGGGTGGTGCCGGCTGGAGCGAGTGGGACGATCCCACCGAGATGTACTCGCGCACAGCAGGACCGAAGATCTGGGAGAAGACGGGGCTTACCCCTGCCGACATGGATGTCGCCTGCATGTACGACTGCTTCACGTACACGGTGATGGCGACCATGGAGGGTTTCGGCTTCTGCGAGAAAGGCGAAGTGGGCAAGTTCTTCTCGACCGGACGCGCCACCTACGGCGGTGACGTGGTGGTCAACCCGCACGGGGGGCTGCTGTCCGAGGGCTATATTCACGGCCTCAACCACCACTACGAGGCAGCGCTGCAACTGCGCCACGCGGCTGGTGTGCGTCAGGTCGAGGGCGCTCAACTGGCACTGGTGACCGCGGGCGGCGGGCCCTTCGGTGGTGCGAACGTCTACAGCAAGGAGCACCCGTGACGAATCCTGCACTGGTAGCCCCAATTCCGGTACCCGACCCTGATTCGGCGCCGTATTGGGAGGGTCTGAAGAACGGTAAGTTGATGTTGTGTCGCTGCGACGACACCGGGAAATGGATCCATCCGCCGTTGGAACGCAGCCGGTACACCGGTGGTCCCGTGCACTTCGAGGAAGTCAGCGGTGACGGCACGATCTTCAGCTACATCGTCGTCCGGCAGGCCCTGGTTCCCGGCCGTACGCCTCCCTATGTCGTCGGGCTGGTTGAACTTGCGGAGCAGCCGGGCTTGCGGATCAACGCCGTCATCGACGTCGATCCCGCCGACGTCCGAATCGGACAAGACGTTGAGCTACGCATCGTCGATCTCGGCGAAAGTGGTTATCGCATACCAGAATTCGTCATCAAGTAAAGGCTGGGAGTGGCAGATGGGCAGAATGGACGGTCGAGTCGCCTTCATCACCGGAGCTGGCAAGGGCCAGGGACGGTCGCACGCTGTCCGGTTAGCCGAGGAAGGTGCCGATATCGTTGGTGTCGATATCTGTCGCCAACTCGACGGCGTGCTGTATGCGATGGCCACGCCGGAAGACCTCGACGAGACCGTCAACTTGGTGGAGAAGACCGGTCAGCGGATGATCGCCCGTCAGGCTGATGTCCGCGACCGCAAAACACTACAGGCCGCTTTCGACGATGGCGTCGCAGAATTCGGCTACATAGATACGGTGGTGGCTAACGCGGGGATCGTATTGAACCGGGTCGACGAGCCTGATCCCGAGGCGGCGTGGGAACTCGGCATCGGCGTGCTGCTCACCGGTGTGTGGAACACCCTGCAGATCGCAAGCGCCCACATGATGAAGTCCGATCGCGGCGGTGCCATAGTCGCCACCAGCTCGATGGCTGGTCTGAAGGCACTGACTGACGGCAGCGGCGGCGCGGATGCGTACGCCGCGGCTAAAATCGGCGTCACTGGACTGGTAAGGGCCTACGCACAGCGTATGGCAGCCAAAAATATCCGTGTCATGGCGATCGCACCGACCGGTGTCAACACCGCCATGATCGTGGAGAATCCGGCGCTGTTCGAGGTGATCGCCCAGAATGAGCATCTCGCTAAGGCGATGACTAACGCCCTACCGGTGACGGTGATCGAACCGTCTGATGTCTCGGAGACGGTGTTGTTCCTCGTCTCGGACAGTGGCCGGTATTACACGGGCACAACGCTAATGCTCGACGCCGGCATGAACATGACCTGACGGCTGCTGCCGCACGGAGTCAGCTCAACACCGTGCCGGTGCCCAGGTCGTAATAGGCCTCCGCGAAGCGGCCAAGCACCGCGCCCACGACCTCGACCGAATACATCTGGTCGGGCGCGATCGCCCACATGCAGAAGCCCCAGGCCGGGCTCTGGCGATACGCGGTCCACATGGACTCGCGGTCGGGTAGCGAGGTGACGCCGGCGTCGAGCAGCCGGCCGCGATAGTTGTCCAGCAACTCGCGCTCGTGGGCCCGCCGAAGCTCCGGGGATAGCGCGGCGATCAACGCATAGCCGACGTCGTGTGACCACGAGCCGCGCCGAATCAGCTGCCAGTCGAGGAGACCCATTCGGCCGTCGGGCAGCACATACGTGTTGCGTGGGTGTGGATCCCCGTGCAGCACCGTGACCGGCTCGCGGGCCACCCGGTCCTGGAGTCTCCAGAAAGCGGCCTCCATACCGTCCATGTCAGTGCCGGCAGCATCGAGCAGCGCCTTCTTGTACGGGGCATCAACGAGAGCGCGGATTATCGCGAACCCGTTTGTCGCGCAGAAAGTGTGCGAACCCGCCGGTGACGGGGTCCTGTAACCAAGACAGGTCGCCGCCGTTCGCCAGCCGTCGGCTGCCCCAGAACGGAGCGTGCAGTTGGCTCAACGTTGCGAGCAGCGCGTCGGCCTGCTCGACAGTAAGGCCGGCTACCGCATCGGGGACCTGCGCGCCGCGCAGTGTGATGTCCTCTCCGAGGATCAGGAACTGCGACGGGCCGTCGAGGTGGTCGGCGAAGTAGGTCGTCATGGTCTCGACGCTCAGGTCTGGGCGCAGGTCGCGGTAGAACCTCGTCTCGTCGTCGTACAACACGGTCCCGCCGCCGCCTTCGGACAGCGACTCATCGAACGCCTCCGGCAGGTCGTGCACAGTTCCCAATTGCGTTTTGATGAAGAGCCGCTGTGGAAGTCGGGTTTGCGGATCGGCGTAGGCCACGTCGAGGTGCAGGTGCGAGGTAGTGCCCTGCCAGGTGTGCCCAATCGTGACGCGGGTGACCGTCGCCTCGGGATCGTGTCGGCGTAACAGCGACGTCAGAATCGCAGGCGTGATGTCCTCGGCGGACTGAAGCGTGACGTGCAGGGCTTGTCCGGTCATCACAATCCTCATCTGTGAGATTCAACAATGACAGTCGACTGTCACGTTATCACCGGACCCAAGGCATGAACTGGTTTTGGGACCCTTTGGATGGACCGGCTTACTACCTCGTCTTGACCGGCCGGAACAGCGGCACCCACACCCGGCTGTCCTCTTCGCCCGAGAGCGCGGTCCAGTCTTCAAAGAACACCTCGACGGCCATCCCGACGCTGATCGCCTCCGGGGCAACGTCGACCACATTCGAAATCAACCGGGTATCGGGTTCCTCGGCAAGCTCCACCATCGCCACGATGTAGGGCGGTTCGAAACCAGGAATCCAGTTCTGGCGGTTCACCGTATATGCCGCGACTGTTGCCCGGCCGGAGACGGGTTCTGGTGCAACGTCGGTGCTGCGACAGCGCCAGCAGGCCGGGCCCGGCGGGTGAAAGAAGTGGCCGCAGCCGTGGCAGCGGGTGATCAGTAATTCGCCGTTGCGACCACCGGTCCAGAACGCAAGCGACTCGGCGGTAGGGCTGGGCGCCAATCGCAACTGGGGACGTTGGTAGTTCATGATCCGACCAACGATCGACCGATCACCAGCCGCTGAATCTGGTTGGTGCCCTCGAAGATCTGGGTGATCTTGGCTTCGCGCATGTAGCGCTCGACACGGTAATCCCTGGTGTAGCCGTAGCCGCCGAACACTTGCACGGCGTCGGTGGTGACCTTCATGGCGGCATCGGTGGCGATCAGCTTCGCCACGGAAGCGTTGCGCGAGTACGGCAGTCCTGCGTCGCGGCGCCGCGCCGCGTCCAGGTACGTGGCACGCGCGGAGTCGACCGCGGCAGCCATGTCCGCCAGCAGGAAAGCCAGGCCCTGATGGTCAATGATCTTGCGACCGAACGTCGTTCGTTGCTGAGCGTAGGAAACGGCCTCGTCGAGGGCTGCCTGCGCCAGTCCGACGGCTACCGCGGCGATGCCCAGGCGTCCGGAATCCAATGCACTGAAGGCGATCTGCAGGCCCTGCCCTTCGGCGCCGATCCTGCGTTGGGCAGACACGAGCGCATTGTCATAGTGCGCCGTGGTGGTCGGAATGGCGTGCAAGCCCATCTTCTCCTCGGGTTTGCCGAACGTGAGTCCTTCGGTGTCTTTATCGACCAAAAAGCACGAAATACCTTGTCCACCTTCACCAGTGCGGGCGAATAGGCTGTAGAAATCGGCTATGCCGCCGTGGGTGATCCAGGCCTTGGCGCCGTTGACGCGGTAACCACCGTCGGTCGCGGTGGCCTTGCAGGTCAGGGCGGCGGCATCGGAACCGGCCTGCGGCTCGGACAAGCTGTAGGCGCCAATCGTGTGACCACCCAGCATGGTCGGCAGCCACTCCTGCTGCTGTTCGTCGGTGCCGAACGCGATCAACGGATGGCAGGACAGGACGTGGACGCTGACTGCTACGGCGACTGCCGCCCACCGAGCCGCCAACTCCTCGAGAACCTGTAGGTACACCTCGTACGGTTGCCCGCCACCGCCCCACTGCTCCGGGTGCGGCAGTGTCAGCAGCCCGGTCTCACCCAGGGTGGCAAAAACTCCCTCGGGATAGGTCTCGTTCTTCTCATGCTCATCGACGATCGGATCAAGCACCTTGTCCGCGACATCGGCCGCCAGTCGAACCAGTTCGCGTGCTTCGGGTGTCGGCAGCAGTCGGTCAACGGTCATGGATGGCTGTCCTGCCACTCGCAACCGGTCAATTCGGCAGAGATGTCCCAGAGTCGTCGCGCGCTGTCCGCGTCGCGGGCCTTGTGTCTGAGTGTGGTGGGCTTTGGTTTTCCCCACTGGTGCATCAGGCCGCGCGGCGCGATGTAGGTGCCGTTGGGCAGCGTCGTGGTGATCGCCTGAATGGTCGAGCGGGCACCGTCGGCCGGGCTCTGCGCGATATGTGGCGAGAGCACTCGGCCTGCCCACTGCAACACGCCCGAACCGTTGCGGGTGATCCCGGTGTCGGTCATGCCGGGATCGGAGGCGTAGGCGGTCTTGCCGCGGGCGACCAGTTCGCGCACGAACAACAGGTTCGCCAGCTTGGACTCCCCGTACGCCGACCACGGGTTGTAGCGGCGATGGTGGTAGTTGAGGTCGTCGAAGTGCATACGGGCGGTGTTGTAGTTGGTGCTGGCCACCAGCACGACCCGGTCGCGGATCCGGTCGCCGAGCAGGCACGTCAACGCGAAATGGCCTAGGTGATTGATGCCCATGTGAGCCTCGAAGCCGTCGGCTGTCCGAGTCAGTGGCAAGCCCAACACACCGGCGTTGTTCACCAGCACGTCGACGTAGTCGACGGTGTCGGCGAACTTGCGCACGCTGGTGAGGTCGGCCAGATCCAGCTCGCGCACCGTGACGTCGCCGGGCATCGACGCTGCGGCTTGGTGCGCCTTCGTCAAGGAGCGGCAGGCGATGACCACTTCGTGGCCGGCAGCGGCCATTGCGTGCGCGGTCGCCTTCCCGACGCCACTGTTTCCACCGGTGACGATAATGCGCACGGTGCGACGGCCTCCTTCGTACAGTCCACACAAACAGTAAACTATTTATCGCTTTGGTGAAACGGTGAGGAGAGATGTTGAGAGATACCCACCCGACCAGTCCGGTTCAATCACTCGGATGACGTGGCTCGAGCGGATTTGCGCAGTCCACGAACGCAGTGAACGCGTGGCGGTCATCGGCGAAGTGGGCTCTGTAAGTGGACGCGAACTGATCGGTAAGGCGGTCGCGGCCGCGGACCTGCTCTGCGACCTCAACGTGCCGGCAGGTCAACCGATCCCCGCGTTGCTCACCACCAATGCCTGCGCGCTTGCCCTGCTGTTGGGCGGCGCCGCCGCCAACAGACCGCTCGCTTTACTTGGGCCGCGGCAGACTCCGACAGAGCTGGCCGCAATGGTGCGTCGGAGCGGCTCGCCAGTCCTGCTCGTTGAGGCCGAGTTCGCCGGGGCTGCCCGGCAGGTCGCCGACGCGGTTGGGATACGGGCGGTGACAATACCTTTCCTGCCGGTGTCGGATCGGTCGTTGCATCCGGAACCAGGTCCCACGGCGATCTACCTGCACACTGCGGGAACGACCGGATTCCCGAAGGCCGTTCCACTCACTGAGCGAGTGCTCGACGCTCGCGCTACGCTTTTGCGTCGCCTGATCGAGATTGACCCCGACGACCGCTACGCCACCGGCTCACCGCTGCATCACATTGGGGGACTGGGCAACGTCCTGGTGGCGCTCACGGCCGGGGCGGCGGTTATCTGTACCAACAGATTCTCCTTCGATTGGTGGCACAGCCTGAAGCAACTCGGTGCCACCCACTGTCTACTCGTTCCGACCATGATCGAGATGCTGCTCGGCAAGGGGCTACTCGACGCGGTTCCGCTGAAGACATTGATCTACGGTGCCTCGCCGATCACCGTCGACACGTTGCGACGCGTTCTTGACGTGTTGCCCGACGTCGCGATGGTCAGCCTCTACGGCCAAACCGAGGGCAGTCCGATCACCAGCTTGGGCCCAGCGGACCACCGGTTGGCCGCGGTTAAGGATCGCGACATTCTGTCTACCGTCGGCCGGCCGGTGGACGGCCTTCGCCTGCAGATCGACGAGCCGGACCCGGCAGGAATCGGCGAAGTGTTCGCCGCCGCGGCCCACCTTTCCGGCCAGGCGGCCGACGGATGGCTGCGCACCGGTGATCTGGGTGTGGTGGATGCCGACGGTTATCTCCGCCTCTGCGGTCGTCGGCACGACATGGTGGTTCGCGGTGGAGAGAACGTTTATCCGCTGGAAGTCGAGAATGTGCTCAGCGCCCACCCCGGGGTTGCCGCCGTCGGCGTCGTGGGCGTGCCAGAGACGCGACTCGGAGAAACCCTGGCCGCGTTCATAGTTCCTACAGATTTGGTGCATCCGCCACGGCCCGAGGAGCTAGGGTCTTTCGCCCGGGTCAAGCTCGCCGGTTTCAAGATTCCACAGTATTGGTATTCGGTCACCGAGCTGCCGCTGAACAGTGCAGGCAAAGTCGTTCGCGCCACACTTCGGGCGGCACATCTTGAGCGTCAGCACGGCGCGTCAACTTGAGTTATCTGCACACGCCGGACCAGGAGGCGGGGGCGTCGCGCTCCCGAGGATCTGGCGTAGGCGCAACTGTCGGAGCCCTACCCGTTGGCCCATCTCACCGATGGGAATCCCGATCAGGGTCGGCCAGGGCGTGGTCTGCCTGTACTTCTATGGTGACGCACCTGGACCTTATCCGTTATATAGTTTAACGTCTGGATCTATGCCCACTGCCGTGCGAAGCCGATCAGCTCAACGGGTGGACCAAGGTGCACTTTTGGACCCAATTGTGGCGATGCAGGCCACACGTTCGAGCCGCCAACCATGAAGCGTTGGAAATCGCTGGCTGCTTTGATCGCCGGCGCAGTTGCCATCGCCGGGCTCCTGTTGTCGTCACCACCGCGTGTACATGCCGCTCCGGCGCCCGAGGTCGAGTACGTGTACGACGTGGTGGTGCGGCGGCATTACGGATTTCCTGACAATGACGCGCTGGGCTATGGCCACGGAATTTGCGACAAAGTCGGCCGGGGCGAGGGCTACGGGCAAGTCATGGGTGAGGTCAAGAGTGACGTCACCCCCAACGATGAGTTCGCGGCTAATTACCTAGTCTCCTATGCGGTTAACTTGCTTTGCCCTGAGCTGATATGGCAGCTGCGGAACTCAGCCGCTGGCTACCAACCTCCGGGCGGAGCATCCGCGCCCGGTACCTATTACTGAGGCAACCTTTTTGTACTCACTCAGGGCCTGACTACCCGCACTCGATGTTACGACAAGCGATGGCTCGCAGGCAGCCACCGGGTCTGCTGCACGATCAGGTCTACATGTCACCTATCCGTGCAGCAGACCCGTGTTCTGCACCAAGGATATTGGCGTCTGCGACTGAAGAATCGCGTGTGTCCACTAGACTGGCTGGTGTGCGGGTCACATTAGACCGGGGTCGATCGCGAGCGCCTTCCAGCACTTAGGTCATTATCGGCGAGCCTGCGTTACCCTGACCACTTATCTTCTAGATAGATCGTCATTGAATCCTCTTGTCTGCGAGAGGATGTCCCGTGTTCAGTGGAACTTCGGTGGCGCTCAGTGAGCATCGGCGGTTACTCCTGGCGGGTCCGGTCGTCGGCGTAAAGCCCTGACGGCAATCGTTCGTCGTCAGGCAGCGCGTCGCCGGTTTTCACCGTGATGTGCTTGGACAGTAGCCAGCGCCCATTTTCACGACGAAGGTGATCGTGATAGCGCCCTACAAACGACATCTCGGCGGGGCCCTCTTCAGGTACCAGCGACACGATCACATCGCTCCAGGCTCTGGCATCGTTTCCATAGATCTCGATTACCGGTGCGTACACGAAATGTTTGATCCTGTGCGGGATCTTCGGTTGCGTCCCGGGCAGTCCCTCGATGATCTCTTTGCGCCCCCGAAACGTGTTTCCACCCCACGGCAGCACACCATCCGGGCAAAATAACGCCGCAAGTTCGGGCCATCGACGCTCATCGAGTAGCTGAGCGTGCAACGCGATAACGCGTCTGATCGCTTCGTAGTCGTTCACGACCATCCTCTCTGAAGGCGCACAAGCACCGATTTAGCCGACTAGGGCTGGCCCAGCAACAACTCGAAGATATCCCGAGCTCCGTGGAACTTCGGTGGCGGTCCGGTGAGCACCAGGTTGCGCCTGTTGACGACGGTTGAAGACCCGGCCAGTTGCGACGGTTGAAAAGTAGGCCACCCGATCAGATTGGATGGGGTGATCTCTTGGAAGACTGGGCCTTGATCAGGCATCTTCACCGCAGCGAGGGTTTGTCGCAGCGGGCTATCGCACGACAACTTGGCATCGCGCGTGACACCGTGGCGGCCGCGGTGGCCAGCCATGGTCCGCCGAAGTACGAGCAGGATTCCCGACCCGCAAATCGTTGGGGGACATCAACTTCGATCATCAACCCGCACTCAACCGGGACATGGTCGCTCATCTGGGTACAGGGGCGTTCCTGGGCAAGGCCCGCAACGTGGTGCTGCTCGGCCCGCCGGGCACTGGCAAGACCCACCTCGCGATCGGGTTGGCGATCAAGGCCGCACAGGCCGGGCACCGAATCGCGTTCGCCACCGCGGTGGACTGGGTCGCCCGGCTCAAAGGCCGCCCACAACGCCGGGCGACTACCGGCCGAGCTGGCCAAGCTGCGCCGCATCGGGCTGCTCGTCGTCGACGAGGTCGGCTACATCCCCTTCGAACAGGACGCCGCGAACCTGTTCTTCCAACTGGTCTCCCGCCGCTTCGAGCACGCCTCGCTGATCTTGACCTCCAACCTGCCCTTCGCCCGCTGGGGTGATGTGTTCGGAGATCAAGTGGTAGCCGCGGCCATGATCGACCGCATCGTCCACCACGCCGACGTCCTGACCCTCAAAAGCTCCAGCTGCCGCCTCAAAGACACCGGAATCGACACCTTGCCCTCCGCCAGAGCCGACAACACGGCACAATAACCACGACCACGTGGCCTACTTTTTCACCGTCGCTCCTGGCCTAGTTTTCGACCGTCGTCAACAGCGCCCACCTCGTCATCGTGCACGACAACTCCAGGTTCGGAGATCTCACGTTCCGGCGCGGCAGGAAGCGTCGGTCGGTGCGGGTGCACACTTTTCGACCGGAATCACCTGCTCACTTTTCGACCGGAACCGACAGACCGGCACCCGTCGTCCGCCCAGCGCCTTGACCGCGCTACTGGAAGCGGCTGAAGAAGCTGCTCGAGGGCGCATTGATTAAGGTGTCGGGCGGTGGCCAGTCGAAACTAGATACCGTCTCGGTGCGCGACATGCTCGCGGCGTCTGATCGCTGGCGAGCGCGACGCCCGACGACTCGCTGACTACCCAGTGCCCGGATGCGGATCAAACACGGCGCCTTGATTGGCACCCTCTGAGCGCGCGGATCGACACCTTCAACACTGGCGAGGATGACCAACTGGGCGCCCTCACCAATGTGGCAGCCGAAGCGGCGACTCCACTGCCAGCGGGGCCGGCGGCGGGCCAGGCCAGATCGTCGTCGACGACACCATCGCCGCCCGGCCGAGCGCCAAAGTCCTGCGGGCCTTCGCGCAGCGCGCTACGCTGCGCCAGGTTGTTGGAGTGCGGGTCGATACTGTCGTGGCCGCCTCGGCACTGCCAACCCGAGACGGAGATCGAGGATCGTTACCTGCCCCTATACCTGGAGCGTAGAGGCCGGTTGGATGATTACCTGCAGCGAATGCCATCTGGGCCCATGGGTTCGCCACCGGCGCGTGGACGCGCTGCCGCGCTGCGGATATGTGGAGGTGATCGTGAATGGCTACCAGTGGAGATGACGTCGACCGGATGCAGGCGGCGATCCTGGCGGCCATGATGGACCACGACACGTCAGCCTTGAGCACTCGTGATGATGACTTGTCCCGCATCAGCGTCGCGGCCCTGGTCGCTGACGACGCCCTCGGGCGAACAGTGTCTTCGCGTGACGACATCCGCATAAGGGGCGACGGCGTGACCGGGGTGTCGGGCGGGTGTTCGAAGTTGCCTGCGTGATGGCCGGATTTCAACGCCTGGCCACCGCGGTCGGGGTAGCCCAACAGGGCGATAAAGCGCTCGGACACCAACTCGACGCCGATATACGCCGCCGCACCGACCTGCTGCTGAGGTCCCCACCCGGCGCCGGATCGATCATTTTGACCCTCACCCCCGCGACCTCACCGATCGCCGAAACCGGCCACGACGGCGGAAAGGTCGGCATGTTCGCCGAACTCTCGAAACTGAAGGCCAGTTGCTCGACACCGCAACCGGTACGGCGATCGATGTGTTCAGCGCCGCCAACGACATCGGACCCAGCCCGCACCATTGGGCTTTGTGCAACAGCTCACCGAGATGGGCCGCGTACTGCCTCAGCCCTACGCGATCTGTCCAAAACGCTGGACCGCGCCCGCTGCGACATCGAAATCGACTGGCAGCAACCATCGCGCGCCATCCACCGCGTCATGGTGTCGTCAACTGCAGCCGCCCACGTCGCCGCCACTGTCGAAACGCCGACTTCGATGAACAACCCGTACACATCTTCGGCGAATACCGCGCTATCAACGCCGTCTCGTGGCTCATCCAGCAAGACGACGGCGACACCATCACCGGCAAACTCGGAGAAATGGGATGGATGAAGCCGCCGGCCTCGCCGTCGGCGACCGCGTCGGTATCGAGGCTCATGAATATCGAAAACATCCGCGGCGGCAGTATCAAACCGCCTACACCGCCCAGCCGTCCACGGCTCGGCGACCGACATTGAGTCTAAGTTAGCCAGGAGGCTTTATCCTCCCGGCGAGCCGGTGGTCCAATCGCTTTAGCAAATGACAGAGGAGAGCAAATGGCTGTTGACCGCCAGCGATCCAATAGTGCTGTGCAGAAGATTCTGACAGGCACTATGAAGGCGCTTAACCGAAAGGGCACCCAGAAGCTCTCGGTGAGTGACATTTGCGCGGCGTCACAGGTAGCGCGTGGCACTTTCTATCGTTATTTCGACAGCAAAGACGACGTTTTGAGGCACCTGGGACGCCACTTCGAGGAGGGCGCCGCAGAGGCGTTCGCAAAAGCTATCGCGGCTACTCCCGATCCTTCATCGCGGGTCAAAGTCGTTATGGATACTCTGACCGGCTATAACGCCGCCGGAGCGGATCTGACTCGGATGTTTGACGTAGCACCAGAGTTCACGTTGTCGTTAATCCGTGACATATTCCCGAACTTGATTGACTTGGTCGTCGAAGCGCTTGGTCCGGCCACCCACGAGTCACCGCTGGTGATGAGTGGAGCATTGACGGAACGCCAACTTGCAGATCTCTTTCTGCGCAGTGTGATATCGACTTTGCTCCTGCCCGGAAGCCAGCAGGATGAGGTTCCCGCGGTCGTGACGGCGCTGTTCGCCGCGAGCCCAAACAGCACTGAGGCAAGGCCGGCAGCGGCGACCTCTACCTGATCGGAGGACTCGGCGAGGCCGCCCGGCAGTCCCGTACCGGCACTTCGTCGAATGGTGAGTAGGCAGGGCCAAGGCACCCGGCGAAGCCGGGTCATGCGGTATCTGTTTGAGATGCGGATCACGCGGCGGTGTCGGTAACGACTGCTTTGCCGTCGCGGATGACGAGATGCTGACAGGTGTGGCTGTGGTGGTGCGCGAGCCACGTAGTTGCCTAACTGTGTGTGCTCACCGCCTTCGGCCACGCGAGTCGCCTGATGCTCGAAAGAATTCGGTTAGGCCCCCTGCGGTGTCTGGTCAACGGTGACGGCCTTGACGGTGTGGTGCTCGCGTTTGATCTCCAGCGCGATGTCGATGAGCTGGTCTTCCTGGCCGCCGATGAGTTTGCGCTGGCCCGCCCGGTGCAGCAGCTGGTGGGCCGGCACACCGTAGCGCTCGGACTGGCGGATGGCGTGCTTGAGGAAGCTCGAATACACGCCGGAGTAGCCCATGATCAGGGCGTTGCGGTCGAGCAGGCACTCGGCGGGCATGGCGGGGGCGACCACCTCTTCGGCGGCGTCGGCGATGTCGAAGAAGTCGATCCCGGTCTTGACGCCGATCTTGTCGAACACCCCGATCAGGGCTTCGACGGGCGCGTTGCCGGCCCCGGCGCCGAACCGGCGGCAGGAGCCGTCGATCTGCTTGGCGCCCGCCCGGACGGCCTCGACGCTGTTGGCGACGCCGAGCCCGAGGTTCTCGTGGCCGTGGAAGCCGACCTGGGCGTCGTCGCCGAGCTCGGCGACCAGCGCGGCGACCCGGTCACGCACGCCCTCGAGGACCAGCGCCCCGGCCGAATCGACCACGTAGACGCACTGGCAGCCCGCGTCGGCCATGATGCGGGCCTGGGCGGCCAGCTTCTCGGGGGTGATGGTGTGGCTCATCATCAGGAACCCGACGGTCTCCAGGCCCAGTTCGCGGGCCAGCCCGAAGTGCTGGATCGACACGTCGGCCTCGGTGCAGTGCGTGGCGATCCGGCAGATCTCCCCGCCGTTGTTCTGGGCCTCTTTGATGTCCTCCTTGGTGCCCACACCGGGCAGCATCAGAAAGGCGATCTTGGCTTCTTTGGCCGTGTCGGCGGCCAGCTTGATCAGCTCCTGCTCGGGTGTCTTGGAGAACCCGTAGTTGAAGCTCGAGCCGCCCAGGCCGTCGCCGTGGGTGACCTCGATGACGGGCACCCCCGCGGCATCCAGGGCGGCCACGATGGCGCCGACCTCGTCGGTGGTGAACTGGTGACGTTTGTGGTGGGAGCCGTCCCGCAACGACGTGTCGGTCATCCGGACGTCCCAGATCGGGTTGAAGAAGATGTCAGAAGTCATAGCGCCGCTCCTCCTCATCGCTTCGCTCTGCATCGTCGACGGCGCGGCTCATGATTGCGCTCCTCCGGCCGTCGCGCTCAAGGACTCCTTGGCGATCTCCTCGCCGACTTTGGTGGCCGCGGCGGTCATGATGTCGAGATTTCCAGCGTAAGGCGGCAGATAGTCGCCCGCACCCTCCACTTCGACGAACGTGGTGACCAGTGCCTGGCCCCCGGAGTGGATCGACGGGTCATCGAACTGGGGCTCGTTGAGCAGCCGGTAACCCGGCACGTAGGTCGCCACCTCGGCCACCACGTCGTGAATCGACTTGGCGATCGCGTCCCGGTCGGCGTCCTCCGGGATGGCGCAGAAGATGGTGTCGCGCATGATCATCGGCGGGTCCGCCGGATTCAAGATGATGATCGCCTTGCCACGCTTGGCGCCGCCGATGGTCTCCACACCCCGGCTGGTGGTCTTGGTGAACTCGTCGATGTTGGCGCGGGTGCCGGGGCCGGCCGACAGCGAGGCGACCGAGGCGACGATCTCGGCGTACGGCACGCCGCCGAGGTCGGCGACGGCGCGCGACACCGCGTAGACGATCGGGATGGTGGCCTGCCCGCCGCAGGTGATCATGTTGACGTTCGGCGCGTCCAGGTGCGCGCGCAGGTTGGCCGGCGGGATCACCGCGGGGCCCACCGCGGCCGGGGTCAGGTCGATGGCCCGGATGCCGGCGGCCTCGTACTTGGGGGCCGCGTCGCGGTGCACGTAGGCGCTGGTCGCCTCGAACACCAGGTCGGGCTTCTCGGACTGGGCCAACAGCCAGTCCACACCCTCGTGGGTGGTCTCCAGACCCAGCTTGCGGGCCCGGGCCAAACCCTCGCTCTCCGGGTCAATGCCGACCATCCAGCGCGGTTCCAGCCAGTCCGAACGCAGCAGTTTGTAAAGCAGGTCAGTGCTGATGTTCCCCGACCCGACAATGGCGATGGACGACTTAGACGGCATATGTGCTCCTCATAATGGCGTGCAGCGTTTGAAAAGAATTGGTTCAGCCAGCGCGACTGGAATCTCCGACTGAGCCCGAACTTCACCCGGCCGCCGTTGGTCGTGGTTTGAGGTCGACCCTGGCCACGTCTCCGATGGCGGCAACAGGTGGACGCCCAGCACGAGAACCACGGTGACCCGAGCAGGATTGGGCTCCAGCGTTGCAGTTCACGCCGAGCCCGCTGCGGATTAGCGCTTCATTGCACCGACTTCGGGGATGTGCGCGCGCACAGCAAGTTCCGGATCGGGTACCAGGGTTAGTCGGCGCAGCTGACCGGGATGCGGTCGGCGCGCCAGGATCATGCGTTGTGGTCGTGTTCCAGCACGCGGCCCCGGCTGCGCCAACAACAAGCCGCCCGTCGTCCGTCACGTGAGCGGCAGCGCGTCGGTAGCGATCCCAAGTTCGTCGAGACGTGCCAGATAGGCGCCAAGGTTACGCACCTTGACTTCCTCGTAGCCGCGAATGAGATCGGGGGCTGAGGCGACGGCCAGTGCCCATTCGTAGGAGTCGCGTGTGAGCGACCGCAGGAGGTCGTTGATGGTTGCTTCGTAGTGGGTGATCAACCGACGTTCGAGCCGTCGCATCTCGGTGTAGCCGAAGGGGTCCAGAGGCGTTCCCCTGAGACGTTTAGCCTTCGCCAGGAGCCGAAGCGCTACGTGGGTGCGCGGACCCATGCTGATCTTCTTCTTGCGACCGAGTGCCTTCAATATCGGTGGGTGCAGCTTGAAGGTCAGGTTTTCCCCGCCGGGGACCTGTGACCGCACCGATGCGAGGAACACCGGGTCGGTGAGCATGCGGGCGACCTCGTACTCGTCCTTGTATGCGATGAGCTTGAAGAAGTTTCGGGTTATGGCTTCAGACAGGTCGGTGCGCTCGGTGATTTCGCGCTCCTGATCCCACGCACGTTGTGTCAGGTTGATCAGCCGAGCAGCCGTGTGGTCGTCCTGGTATGCGACCAGGTCCGCCGCCCGCCGTTCCAAGAGTTCACGCACGGCGCCCGTGACCGTGCTCGTCGTGAAGAGATGGCTCGGCACCTGAGGCGTCGGGTCGTCGGCCGGGTCTGCGGTGGCGGTCCGGAATTCCGCGGGGTTGGCGACGGCGACCCGACCCCACCTGAAGGCCGCTTGATTCATCTGCACGGCGACCCCGTTGATCGAAATCGCGTCCTCGATCGCGGCGGCGGTCACCGGGAGCGCGCCGAGTTGATACGCGGCGCCGACCAAGAGAAAGTTCGCGGTGGTGGTGTTTCCGAAGAGGCGTTCGGCGGCGGCCAGCGCGTCAAAGGACACGAGCGACCGAGTCCGAACCTTCAACCGAGACAGCAGCGAGTCATCGCTCGGGTGCTCGACGGCGGCGTCGTAGACCATGTCGCCGGTGGGCGTCCTGCTGGTCGAGGCGACCGCGACGGTGCGAACCGGGTTGCTATAGCGGATGTTCTGGGAATCGACGGCCGTGAGCAGGTCGAAGGCCAGTATGCAATCGGCCGCCCCGGCGCTGATTCGGTTGGATGAGGGGACGGCTTCGGTACTGAGCCGTAGGTGGGAGGTGACCGGTCCAGCCTTCTGGCTGAGGCCCGTCTGGTCCAGGCCCTCGGCGTAAAAGCCGGTGCGCAGGGCGGCCATCGCCAGCACCTGGTTGACGGTCACGATTCCCGTTCCCCCGATGCCGGCCAGAAAGACGTTGTAGACACCGGAGATCGGTGCCACCTCGGGGTCGGGCGCGTATGGCGGGATGGGTCGCTCGATCTCAGTGGAAGGGCCCTTTGTCGCGGGCATTTCCACGGTCACGAATGACGGACAGTTGCCGTCCAGGCAGGAGTAGTCGGTGTTGCAGGTGCTCTGGTCGATTCGGGTCTTGCGGCCGAGTTCAGTTTCGACCGGCTGAACCGACAGACAGTTGCTCTTGACGCCGCAATCGCCGCAGCCTTCACAGACCGACTCGTTGATCACCACCCGAGTGCGCCGGGGCGGCAGCATTCCGCGCTTACGCTTGCGGCGGGCTTCTGCCGCGCACTGCTGGTCGTAGATCAGTGCCGTGACGCCTTGGGTGTCACGCAACAGACGCTGTGCCTCGTCGAGGCGATCGCGGGGCCACAGCAGCACTCCGTCCGCGAACACCGCACCCTTGTGTCGCTCGGGCTCGTCGGCGCAGACGATCACTTTTGACACACCGTCGGCGATGAGTTTGTGGGTGAGTTCGGGAACCGTCAGTCCTGCCGCGACGTCCTGGGCTCCGGTCATCGCGACCGCGCTGTTGTAGAGGATCTTGTAGGTGATGTTCACACCGGCGGCGACACATGCCTGCACCGCAAGCTGTCCAGAATGAAAATAGGTTCCGTCGCCGATGTTTTGGAAAATGTGTCGGACATCGGTGAACATCGCCTGGCCGATCCATTGCGCGCCCTCGCCTCCCATCTGGGTGAGGGCAGTGACCGCAGAATCTGTTCGCGAGGACATTGTGACTAGCGTGTGACAGCCGATTCCGCCGCCGGCCAGCGATCCGTCCGGCACCGCGGTGGAGCGGTTGTGTGGACAACCGGAGCAGAAGTAGGCGGTCCGGGTGGAGGGCAGCACCGTCAGGTCGAGCGCCGGCGGCGGGGCGGGCGCGAGTGCCACCCGTTCCTTCAATACCGCGCGAAGCGGTACGAGCAGGCGTGCGGTGGTGAGTTCGCCATCCGGGGGTATCAGCGTGCTCCCGTTGGACGCCTTCTTACCCAGGATCTCGGGCGCCGCGCGGCGGCCGTAGAGGATGTCCTTGACCTGCGTCTCGACGAACGCCGATTTGTCCTCGACCACCAATATCCGCTCGACGCCGTCGGCCAGGCGGGAGACAATTTGTGGGTCAAGGGGATAGGGCATACCGATGCGCAGGATGCGGATGCCTGATCGGGTCAGGGCCGGGTCGGTCAACCCTAGGTCGACGAGTGCCTCGCGCACCGTGTCGTAGGCCGTGCCGACGGCGACGATGCCCAGCCATGCCTGCGCGGGATCAACCTCGATACGGTCGAGGTCGTTGGCGGCGTTGAATGCTCGCACCATCGCCCAGCGGGGGCCGTATAGGTCCGCCTCGGCGAGCAGGCTGTCCGGCGGAGCGGCGCAGATGCGTTGGCGGTAGGTCCAGGGTCGGCCGTCCCATTCAATGGTGGGGACGGTGATGTCGAAGTCGGAGAAGTCGCGGTCCAGCGTCCAGAGTCCGTCTGCGACGTCGGCGACGATCTTCATGGCAGCCCAGCATCCCGAGGCGCGCGACAACGCGATGCCGTACATGCCGAACCTGATGACCTCTTCGGCATTGCGGGGGAACAGGATCGGCATCGATAGGGCCGCCAGGGATCGCTCACTGGCGACCGGGAGGCTCGAGGACTTCGCGCCGGGGTCGTCACCGACCAGGGCGAGCGCACCGCCTGCGGGGTTTGCCCCATACATCGCTCCGTGGCGCAGGGCGTCGCTGGCGCGGTCTAGCCCAGGGCCCTTGCCGTACCAGACACCGATCACCCCGTCGTAGCTGCGGCTACCACGGGGCAGGTCATTCTGGCTACCCCACACCGACGTGGCGGCGAGTTCTTCGTTGACTCCCGGCACAAGGTAGACATGATGCTCGGATTCGAGGTTGGGCAGGCTGGCTAACAGCTGGTCCAGTCCGCCAAGCGGACTGCCCTGATACCCCGAGACGAAGGTGGCGACGTGGTGGCCATTGCGGGCGTCCCGTTCGTGCTGTTCGACCATCAATCGAGCGATTGCTTGCACTCCAGTCAGCAGGACTGGCCCGGAGGATGGCCGGTACCGCGCGTTGAGGTCGGGGTCGGGCCCGGCTGTACAAAGATCAGTCAAGGTGATGCGCCGTTCAGGGGTTAATGAGTCGCGGGTGGCATGTGGTTCGAAAGTTCCTATCAGGTTGGTCTGGAATGGATTTCAGGTCAACTAATCTTGTTTCAACTGAGCAAATAGTTCAGTTGTACAGGTAAAACAACTTAGTGGGGTGACTCGAATGTTCAGCATTGATCGGCTCGACGTCGATCTGCTCGAGATGCTCGCGCGCGACGCGCGGGCCGGAGTCCTGGAACTGGCGTCCAGGCTGGGCATTTCGCGTAACACCGTGCAATCCCGGCTGAAGCGACTCGAAGAGGGCGGGCTGGTCGCCGGCTACCGCCCCGAACTCGACCTCGCACGGATCGGAATCGCCACGCAGGCCTTCATCGGACTCGAGGTGCAACAGGGCCGCCTCGGCCCAATCGTGGAAGCTCTCATCGGGATACCTCAGGTGCTGGAGATCCACGCGACCACAGGGCGCGAAGATCTTCTGGTCCGCGTCGCTACCGAGACACAGGCCGGACTCCAACAGTTGATCGAGCAGGTGGTCGGTATTCCGGGGGTGGTGCACTCGACGACGACGTTGGCGCTGACGACTCCGCTGACCTTTCGGGCCGTGCCGCTGCTCAAGGACATGACGCGCAACGCGGGTTGGGGACGGTCGACGCCGAAGGATTGAGGGGTCGGCGGTCGGGGCTGGTTCGCTGTCAGCACCGTACCGGCGGGCAAGGGTTACCTATTGAACACATATTATGCAATCTGTACTATCCATAGTAGACGTTTCGTCATCTGAGCTGACTTATTCGTACCCGCGGGGCCAACGAACGGAGAGTTGCGACCAGGCATGGGTATCGATCCCGTCGTTGTGGGACAGGCGTTGTCCAACGTAGCCCCCGATCATAGGACCCAACTCATTTGCAGCTCATGTCTTCCTGCAGAGAGCGGTCCTGCCACCAAGGGGGCGTTGCCCCGTTGCAGAAGGAAGGTGTCATGACCGACCAGTCCGTGGTCCTCGATGAGGTTCGCCGAGGCATGATCCCGGCCCACATCTATAACGACCGGGAGATCTATGAGTTGGAGAAGCAGCACATCTTCGCCCGGGCGTGGATTTTCGTCGGCCACGAATCGGAGATCGCACAGCCAGGAGACTATGTCGTGCGGCGGATTCTCGAGGACTCGTTCATCATCACCCGCGACGAAAACGGCAATGTCTGTGCGCATTTCAACATGTGTCTGCACCGCGGCATGCAGGTATGCCGGGCGGAGATGGGCAACGCCTCGCACTTCCGTTGTCCGTATCACGGATGGTCCTACCGCAATGACGGCAGGATCGTGGGATTACCCTTCCATCAGGATGCTTACGGCGGCGAGGAAGGATTTGCCCGCAAGGGACAACGGCTTCTGCCGGCTCCCAACGTTGCCGTCTACAACGGCATGATCTTTCTCAGCCTGAACGCCCAGGCGCCGCCACTGGAAGATTACCTGGGGGACTTCCGGTTCTACCTCGACTTCTACACGCGGCAGAGCTCGCGTGGCATTGAGCTGCACGGACCACAACGCTGGCGGATCAAGGCCAACTGGAAGATCGGCGCCGAGAACTTCGCCGGCGATATGTACCACACGCCCCAAACGCACACCTCGGTGGTCGAGATCGGGCTCTTTCGTGAGCCCAACGCGCAGAAGCGCAAAGAGGGCGCGCTGTACTGGGCCGGCAATGGCGGCGGAACCACCTACAAACTGCCTGACGGATCGTTGGTGGACCGGCTTCGGTACGTCGGCTATCCCGACCAGATGATCGAGCGGATGAAGCAGAGTTGGTCGCCGGAACAGATCGCCCTTATCGGTACCGACGGCTTCATGTTCAGTGCCGCAACGCTGTATCCCAACCTGTCATTCGTGCACAACTGGCCGAAGGTCGCCGACAGCGACGATGTGCTTCCGTTCATCACGCTGCGGCAGTGGCAGCCGATCAGCGAGGACGAGACCGAGGTGCTGTCATGGTTCGCCGTGGACGCCGACGCCCCGGAAGAGTTCAAGGCGCTGTCCTACAAGGCCTATCTCATGTGCTTCGGTAGTACCGGCATGTTCGAACAGGACGATGTCGAGAACTGGGTGTCGCTGACCAACACCGCGGCCGGCTCGATGGCGCGGCGATTACTGCTCAACAGCCGGATGGGTCTGCTCGCCGATGACTCGGAGGTAGCGCCTCCACTGCCTGCCGACCGATTCAGCGGACCGGGTATCGCCCGTCAAGGTTACAGCGAGTTCAATCAGCGAGAGCTCTTGCGGCGCTGGGCAAATGATCTACAAGCAGGTTCTGCTGAGACGGCACGCCCGGAACCATCCGACGGTGTGACGGTCAATGGCGGCCCCGGGACAGTGACGCGAGTATGAGCACCGCCCCCGACACCCATTCCAGCCGGTCCCGACTCGGAGGGTCGGCATCGCGCGTCACCCGGACAGGCAAGACACTGCGATTCGACGATGAGCGGCACCTGGTCGCCCACCAGTGGCTGGTGGACGAGTCCTATCTGCTGGACGCACAAGCGTATTCGCAGTGGCTCGAGGTTCTCTCTGAGGACATCCACTATCTGATGCCGGTCAGGGTCACGACGGCACTGGCCGCCGGCTACGACACTTCGCCTGGCATGGCACATTTCGATGAAGACAAGTACTCGTTGTCTCGCCGGGTAGCCCGCTTCCTCACCGAACACGCCTGGACCGAGGATCCGCCGTCCCGGCTGCGCCACCACCTGTCGAACGTGCGGACCTTCGCTACCGACGACCCGGACCACCTGATCGTCGAGTCCGCCACCCTCCTGTTCCGGAGTAGAGGCGACGTGCGGGAAGGTGCCTTTCTATCCGCGGGCCGGGAGGACCTGCTGCGGCTCGAGGGCGAGCAGTGGCGGCTGGCCCGTCGCATCATCTCGGTCGACGAATCCGTCATCCGGATGCAGAATCTGGCGGTGTTTCTGTGACGCCCCCCGAGCGTGAGCAGACTGGCTCGCCGGGCGCGGCACGCAGTGAGCTGCTCAAACATGTTGTCGGCGAACCGATCACAATCGGTAACGAGTTCAGTGAGGTGCGCCTCACCCGGGTCGATACCCGCAACGGCTCGCGGCTGCTGATCGAATCGCAGAAGTCCGGGCAGTGGGTGGCGCTGTGTCCTCTCGAAGTCGAGGCCCTGACGTGGCAGTCGACCGCGACATTCTCGGCAATGATCGGACACCCCTTCGGATCCCTGGTCGACGAGCGGTCGGGTCAGTCCGCTCCGGAGTCGTGGTGACCGGCTGGCTCACCGGTCGGCGGGCTCTTGTCGTGGGCGCCGGTTCGGGGATCGGCAGGGCGGTGGTCGACGCCTTCCTGGATGAGGGTGCGCGCGTGGCTGTTCTGGAACGCGATGAGGAGAAGTGCTCGGCGCTGAGCGCCCAGCATCCCGACGTCCCCGTGGTGTGTGGCGATGCGAGCTTGCGCGCCGCCAATGACGCGGCCGTCGACGCCGCTGTCGAGGCGTTCGGCGGTCTGGACGTGCTGGTCAACTGCGTTGGGGTGTTCGACTTTTACCGCAGCATTGAAGAAATCGACGTGGACGTGCTCGACGAGGCATTCGACGAGATCTTTCGCGTCAACGTCAGAAGCTACCTGCATTCGGTCAAGGCGGCGCTTCCCGCGCTGCGTGAATCCGAGCGGCCCGCCATCGTGCTGACCGAGTCCACGTCCGGGTACTACGCGGGGCGAGGTGGGGTGCTCTACGTGGCTTCCAAATTCGCCGTCCGCGGATTGGTCACCGCGCTATCTCATGACCTGGCGCCGCAGATCAGGGTCAACGGTGTTGCCCCCGGCGCCACCCTGGGTACCGACCTTCGCGGCCTGGCCGTTCTGGGCATGGCGGACCGCAGCATCTCGAAAGTGCCCGGTCGTGCCGAAGAGATGTCGGCGCGCGTTCCCCTGCAGGTCGCCTTGTCCGCTGAGGACCACGCGTGGAGTTACGTTTTCCTGGCATCGCATCGCGCCCGTGGCATCACCGGCGACGTGATCCACCCCGACGGAGGCATGAGCGTTGCCGCGGCCCCGAGGAAGCGCAGTTGAGCACTCGCACCGCACGATCGGAAGAGAGGGGACAACTATGCCCAGACTCCACGCTGACTACCAGTCGTGCCAGGGTTATGGCAACTGCGTAACCGGCGCTGCCGACACCTTCGATGTCGACGACGACGGCGTGGTGGTGCTGTTGCGCGACACCTTCGCAGAGCCTGAGCGCTCACGAATCGAGGACGCGGTTGGCAGTTGCCCCGTGAACGCCCTGAGCATCGAGGCCGACTGATGTCCGGGCAGACCGTCGTCATCGTGGGGTCGTCCGTCGGCGGAGTGCGCACCGCGAAGGCGCTACGATCCCAGGGCTTCGGCGGCCGAATCGTGTTGATCGGCCGCGAGAGCAATCTGCCCTACGACAAGCCGCCCCTCTCTAAGCAGTTCCTCGCAGGCTCGTGGGATCAGAGCCGGCTGACGATGCTCACCGCGGAGCAAGCCGACGAGGCCGGTATCGAACTGCGCCTCGGCAACGCAGCTGAGCAACTTGATCTTGCTGATCGAGCGGTGGTCCTCGCCGACGGCGCGCGCGTCCCATTCGACATCCTGGTCGTCGCCACCGGCGCTGATGCGCGACCGGCCCCGTGGCCGGTGGCCTCCGGCGTTTATCTCGTGCGGACGCTCGACGACAGCCGTGGACTGGCTCGCGCGCTGGCGGCCGCCGGACCGGTGGTAGTCGTGGGCGGCGGGTTCATCGGCGCCGAGGTGGCCTCGACTGCGCACGCCGCGGGGCGGAACGTGACCATCGTCGATCCGCTCACCGCGCCGATCGGCCGGATCGTCGGGGCTGAACTCGGCGCCATCCTCACCAGCGTGCACGCGAGGCACGGGGTGCAGACGCGATTCGGCGCCGGTGTCGAGTCGGTCGATGGTCGCGAGGGCGATCTTCGCGTCACCCTAACGAGCAACGAGACGCTGCGCGCGGCCATCGTGGTCGTCGGTATTGGCGCCATCCCCAACGACGCCTGGCTATCCTCCTCCGGACTGCTGATCGACGATGGCGTGGTGTGCGACGAATTCTGCCGCGCGGTAGGGCATCCGGGCGTCTTCGCGGTCGGTGACGTGGTGCGCTGGCGTCATCCTGGGCATAAGGAAGATGTACGCGTCGAGCACTGGACCAACGCCGCCGAGCAGGCCGCCTGTGTGGCCCACAACATCACCCACCCCGACGAACTGCGTTCCTACGCTCCGACCGAATACGTGTGGAGTGACCAGTACGACTGGAAGATACAAATCGCCGGGCGGCCGCACCGAGCGACGCTCGATCGGATCGTTGGCGACCTGGACGTCGACCCGCCGCAGAGTGCAGCAGTATTCGGCGATCAGGACGGGATGCTGACTGCGGCTGTCACCGTCAACTGGCCGAAGGCCTTGATGCTGTGCCGCAGAATGATTGGCGCGGGAACGACCGTCGCCGACTGCCTGGCGGAAGTGGAACGCTTACCGCAGCTCAACGTAGGCCAATCGGCCGGAGGGTGATCACCGGATGACTATGGAAGCAGAACCGATCGTTGCCCGGGCATACGGGCCGACACCCCAGTACCCCGTGGAATCGGTCGACAACGCCTTGCAGATCGTCATGCTCCTGGCGACCCGGAATGAACTCCGGCTTACCGATGTGAGCGCCTACCTCGGCGTGGCGAGTTCAACGGCGCACCGGCTACTCGCCATGCTGTCCTACCGCGGACTGATCCGCCAGGATCCGAAAACTAGGGCCTACCGTGTAGGACCGGGTCTGGATCTGCTCGCCTTCAGCGTGCTGCGCCAGCTGGATGTCCGCGACCGTGCCCGGCCGGTGTTGGAAAAACTGAACGCCGGTCTAAGGGAAACCGTGCATCTGGGAAGGCTGGAAGGCGCCGAGGTCGACTTCGTCGCCTCCATCGAGAGTCCGCAGGCGCTGCGGGTGTCTAACCGTCTGGGCGTGGCGATGCCCGCACACTGCACGTCGACCGGCAAGGCGTTGCTTTCCGCTCTTGGGCCCGGGGAGCTCGACCGGCTCTATCCCCACGCCGATCTGATCCAGATGACGCGGAATTCCATTGCATCGAGGGTGGCGCTCGATGCGGAGCTCGCCGAGGTGCGCAAGCGCGGGTATGCCATCAGTAATGAAGAGGGCGAGGTGGGCGTGATCTCCATCGCAGTAGCGCTGCGCGGCGGATCGTATGCCCTCAACGCATCGGTGCCCGTCAGCCGAATGACTAAGCGCTTGCGCAGAACAGTGCTCAGTGAGCTGATTGCTGCTACCGATGAGATCGATGGACTGCTGCCATGAACCGGGCAGAGCGTCTCGAATTGACCTACGGTGGCGAACTTTATGACAGAACGCGTCGCCTCTACACGGGCGAGGTCGCACCTGAGGGTATACGGATGCGCTACCTGCACACCGCGATCGAAGACCTCTTCTGGCGCCAGGGCAAGTACGGCGAGTTCGACGTGGCCGAGTATTCGATGGGCGCATACCTGTCCACGGTTGACGATCCCGATCGGCCTTTCGTCGCCCTCCCGGTCTTCCCGTCTCGGCTTTTCCGCCACTCCAGTGTCTACGTGCGCGACGACGCGAATGTGTCCGAGGCGGCCGACCTCAACGCCGGCGTCATCGGGACCCCCGAATGGAGCATGACCGCCTCGTTGTGGATGCGCGGCATACTGGGCGAGCACCACGGTGTCGATCTCGCGTCGATCCGTTGGCGCACAGGTGGTCTCGAGGAGCCGGGTCGTCAGGAGAAGGCGCCGGTGACACCCCCTGCCTATTTCGACGTGTCCCGCATCGACGACGAGGACACCCTCAGCGAACAGCTGATCCGCGGTGAACTGGACGGACTGATCACAGCGCGTGCCCCACGGGCGTTCCTGCAAGGCGATCCGCGGATTCGACGGTTGTGGCCAGACTTCCGTGCCGTGGAGCGCGCCTATTTCGAGGCGACTCAGATTGTTCCGATCATGCATGTGGTGGTCGTCAAACGTTCGGTGTTGACCGCTCATCCATGGGTGGCCAACAACCTCGTCGATGCGTTCGAACGGGCCCGCAAACCCGTACAGCGGGAGCTTATCGACACCGCAGTCTGCACGACCAGCCTGATATGGGAGTCCTCCTACGCGGAAGCAGAAAAAGACATTCTCGGCGATCCCTTCCGCTGCGGCGTCGCTGAGAACCTCGCCGCCCTACAGGCACTGCTGGCCTACGCGCACGAGCAGGGGTTCAGCGAACGCCCGCTGCGACTCGAGGATGTGTTCGTACCGTCGACCGTCAGCGCAGCGCGCGTGTAGCCCCAACAAACCCGCTGTGACTCAGGCGAGTCCAAGGATCCTCTCGGCGGTCAGCACGCTGACCGCCGAAGTGACCGCGTCGGGGAGACCGGCGCCGAGCAGGGCCGCTCCTGCTGGTCGTTCGGCGATGGCGAACGGATAATCGGTGCCGACCACCACCCGATCTGCCCCGACCCGCCCGACCAGAGCCGCAACCGCGTCCTCGTCGAAGAGCAGCGAGTCGTAATAGAAGCGGCCGGCATAACTCGACGGACGGTCGCTGCAGTACGTCACTGCCGATGAGTTCTCCCAGAATCGCTCGATTCTCGGAAGCAGTGCCAGAAATGCACCTCCGCCGTGAGCGAGCAGAATGTCGAGGTTGGGATGGCGGTCAAGAACGCCGCCCATCACCAATGACGCTGCAGCCGTCGCCGTCTCAGCGCCCATTCCGATGGAATCGGCGAGACCGTGCTTCGTGAGCCGATCCGAACCCAGCACCTGCCACGGGTGTACAAAGACCAGAGCGCTGTGATCGGCACAGGCCGCGAAGAAGGGATCCAGCGCGCGGTCGTCGAGATTAAGTCCGCGGACGTTCGAGCCGATCTCGACACCAGCGAGGCCGAGAACCTGCCGAATTTCGACGACCATCTCCGCGGCCCGGTCCGGGTCCTGCAGCGGGACTGTGCCCAGCCCGCTGAACCGCGCCGGATATGCGCGAACCGCGTCGGCGATCCATTCGTTCTGCACCCGCGCCATCTCGGCCACGCCATCGGCGCTCAGACCATAAGAGAAAGTTATCGGTATGGGTGAAATAACCTGTCTTGCAACGCCGTCAGTCTCCATGTCGGCGAGTCGTCGCTCCAGGTTCCAGCATTGGTCCGTGATCGAACGAAAGTGCCGGTCGCCGAGCATGATATCGGCGCTACACGGACCGGTTTCCACCAGTTCCAGCCAGGAACCCGCGAAGCGTCGGCCGAAGTTGGGTAGGGAGCGGGGCAGGCCATGGGTGTGGAGATCGATCACAATATCGCCTGAAAAGACGCCGGTAGTCTCATGAAGACACCTGACCACGGAGCCTCGGGCGTGGGCGCTTGAGATCGGCGCCATTGGTGACGGTCTGGCAGTTCTGTTCGATCGAGTCGTAGAACTTGCCGAGCAACGTCTGCAGCTGACGCTTCTGCGGGGGTGTCAGATCGCTCATCAGGGTCTGTAGGTATGCCCAATGTCCGGGCAGAAACTTGCGTAGAAAGGCGCGGCCGGGTTTACCGATGCGGATCAGGAAGGACCGACGGTCATCGGGATTCGTTATGCGTTCGACGTAACCCCGCCGCGCCAACCCGTCCACGACACCGGTCAGGTTAGCCGGCAGCACGGAGACCGCCTGACCAAGAGCCCCCATCGTCAGCGGCTCCGAGGCGCGGTCGAGCACCGTGAGGATATTGAGCTGGCTGATGTTCAGGTCATGCGGCAGTAGTTCGCTGACGTGAGCCCGCTCAAAGGCGGTCGCGGTACGGAACAGCGCCAACGTCAGTCCCAGGACTGCGGTGTCGAATCCCGGATCCTCCCGGTCGGCCGCCCTTGCGATCTCCTCGGCGATCGAGCGTGGGTTACGGGGTCGTCGCGGCATGGGATCGCCTCCCGATTTGATCACGATTGTGGATAGTTCCGGTTCTGTACAGTACCGACGTCAACAAATTTGTCGCGGTGTCGGGTGAATGGTTTACAACTCACGGGAGAGGAATGTTGACGGTCTTGGTCTGGAGGTAACTCTCCAATTCCTCGACTCCCTCTTCGGTACCTGTTCCGCTGTCCTTGCGCCCACCGAACGGCGCACCCAGAAAGTGGCTGCCGCTGCCGTTAATCCACACATAGCCGGTGTCAAGCCTGTCTGCCACCGAGACTGCGGTCGTGATGTCGTTGCTCCAGATCGCGCCGGTTAGACCGAACGGTAGTGCGTTGGCCTGAGCGATGGCGGCGTCAAGATCTGTGAATCGCAGCACCGACAAGACCGGGCCGAAAATCTCCTCACGGGCAACGGTCATCGACATGTCGACGTCGGCGAAGACCGTCGGCTCGACGTAGAAGCCCGCCTCGAATTGCTTCCCCGGCGGCCGTCCGCCGCCGGTGACCAAGCTAGCCCCTTCGCGTTTCGCGACGTCGATGTAGTGATTCACCTTGTCGAACTGCGCTTGGGATACCAGGCATCCCATCTCGGTGGCCGGATCCAGCGGATGACCGATCCTGATCGACTTCAATCGCTCGACCAGGCCGGAAACCACCTGGTCGTGAAGTGACTCGTGAAGAAAGAGCCGGGTCGTCGATCCGCAGGACTGTCCCTGGCTCCAATGACAGTTCATGCCGAAAGCCGCGCCCTCGACGACGGCGGTCGGGTCGGCGTCTGGGCAGACGATCATCGCGTTCTTGCCGCCGAGTTCCAGGGTGACGTGTTTGATGCCCGCCTCGGCTGCCGCGGCCATCACTTTCTGGCCAGTGGGGACGCTGCCGATGAGTGCGATGCGCTTGACGTCGCGGTGTCGGACCAGTGCGTCTCCCGCCACCGCACCGCTTCCCGAGATGATGTTGACAACGCCGGGCGGAAACGACTCGAGAACCACCTCGGCCATCAGCAGGGAGGACAGCGGAGCCTGATCGGGCACCTTGAGAATCAGTGTGTTGCCGGTGATCAGCGGAGCGCCTACTTTGGCGGCGGCGAACAGGATGGGGTGGTTATAGGGAATTATCCGCCCGACCGCGCCGTACGGTTCTTTGCGGGTCATCAGCCAGCTGCGCGTCATCGACGGAAGGGTGTCGCCGGTGACGCTGAAGGCCACCGCCGCGTGGTAGTCGAGCCACCGGCTAGCCATAATGACGTCGCCGACCATGGCTGTCACGGGATTGCCGGTGTCGATAGCGTCGAGCAGACCGAAATCGGTTGCGCGGGCACGCAATCTCTGCGCGAACGACCTAATCATCTCCGAGCGCTCAAGCAATGTGGTGCCGCGCCATTGCGGGAACGCCGCCACCGCCGCCGCGACAGCTGCGTCAACGTCGGGGAGGCCCGCGGCAGGAACGCGGGCGATGGTGGAGCCGTCATGCGGGGCGGTGATCTCCATCGCCGCGCCGTCAGCGGCGCTGACGCGGTCGCCCCCGATGAGCATCCGCCAGTCACGGTCGAGCAGCCTAGCGACGTCCGTCTTGTTGCTTTCGAGAGAGGATTGCACGTGCTATGCCCACTTTCTGGAGGACCACTCGTCAGCGTAAGCCGACTCTAGCGGTTAAACCTGCCGTTGAGCCTATATCCACAAATATTTCATAACTATAACTAATTCGGACGCTACCGCACACCGCTACGTGGCCGCGACCAGGTCACGTAATGGCCTGTTGCGCAGGGCGAATCTTGCGACTTCGATCCGACAGGGGTCATTGCGCTCGCCACCTCCCTAGGTGTGCAGGGACGGCTTTGACCCGAAGGGCAGTACGCAATATAGTTCACAAGCATAAGTAAAAACCGAGTGGCGCATCTGGGATGTCGCGGTGCGGGCTGAGTTGCCTCGTCAGGTTCAGGAAGGTCGGAGATGATCGAACTGCAGGACATTGCTTACGTGCGATCGGGGGTGACCGATCTCCAGCGTGCGACCCGCTTCGCGGTCGACATCGTGGGACTGGATCCGGTCGCGCAGGACCAAGGTGTCACCTATTTGCGGGCCGACGGCCGTCATCACTGCCTAGCGCTGATCGAAAGCAACCGGCCCGGCGTCCTCGCATCGGCGTTCTCGTTGCGAGACGATGCCGCGCTCGAGTCAGCCGAAGTCGAGTTGCAGCAGTACGGCTGCACGGTTTCGCGTGGCACCGAACAGGAAGCGCGACACCGACATGTTCGCAATTTCATCGCTTTCGACGACCCCTTCGGCAATCACGTCGAATTGGTCACGGGCCAGAGCACCCTGGCGCGTCCGATCAACTTCGGTCGACCCGCCGCAGGTATCACGGAGTTCGGCCACCTGTGCCTCGATGCCCCCGATGTACGGGCTGCGCACGCCTTCTGGTCTACGGTGTTCAGCGCCAAGGTGTCCGACTGGATCGGTGAGGGCGCTTGCCTGATGCGAATAGACCCCGTCCATCACAAGCTCGCGTTCTTCCAGAGCGACGCGGGACCAGGCTTCTGTCACATCAACTTCCAGGTCGAGACGCTCGACGATGTGATGCGCAATTGGCGATTCCTGCAACAGAACGATGTGCAGATTCTGCATGGGCCAGGCCGTCACCCGACGTCGACGGCCATCTTCGTCTACTTCCTCGGGCCCGACAACCTGACCTACGAGTACTCATTCGGGGTTCAGTTGATTGAAGACGAGGCGTGGACCCCCCGCATGTTCGAGCTCGGAGAGCCGGGCTCGATCGATATGTGGTTGGGTCCAACCCAGCGGACCGTCTCCCAGAGTCAACTCGTAGGCCGCTCGACAGCATCGCTTTCTGTCGTTGCGCCTGAGCTCAGCGTGTGATGCGTACCGAAGAGTGCCATCAGATGGCCGAGGAGCTGCTGGCGGCCTACCAGACGCGCAGCCCGATCGCCCCGCTGACCGACCGATTCCCTGACTTGACCGTGGCGGAGGGCTTCGACATCCAGCGAGCACAGGTCGACCGGTGGATGGCCGAAGGCCGGATCATCAAAGGCCACAAAGTTGGCCTGACCTCTGCGGCCATGCAACGCCAAATGGGGGTGAATCAACCGGATTTCGGTGTCTTGCACGACCAGATGTTCCACCCAGAGTCCGATCCCATCCCGGTGACTGCTTTCCTGCAGCCGCGTGTCGAACCGGAGATCGCCCTAGTAATCAAGCGTGACCTTGCCGGTCCCGGCGTGACAGTCGCCGAGGCCCTGGCCGCGGTGGACTTCGTGCTGCCGGCACTGGAAATCATCGACAGCCGCATCGCCGACTGGCGTATCAGCGTCGCCGACACGGTTGCCGACAACGCCTCGTCGGGGGGAGTCGTGCTCGGCGGGCGTCCTGTTCGACCCACAGATGCGGACCTTCGGCTCCTCGGATGCAACCTGTACTGCAACGGCGAGGTGGTCGCGACGGGTGCCGGGGGAGCGGCGCTCGGCTCGCCGGTGATATCGCTGGCATGGCTGGCCAACACCCTGGGTCAGCAGAACGACTGCCTGAGAACCGGTGATGTCGTGCTGCCGGGTTCGGTGACCGCGGCACAACCGGTGCGACCAGGCGATGTCTGGACCGCGCAGTTTGCCCAACTCGGGCTCGTCACCACACGTTTCGCCGCAGGAGAGTCGTGAATAAATGGACCGTTGATCGGGCGGCCTCCGCGCTGCTTGACGCAGAGGACACGCGAACCGCCCGCAACCCGATCACCGATGATTGGGCCGACCTCGACCTGAGGACCGCCTATGCGGTTCAGGACGAGGCGTTGTGCCGCCGAGTCGAGCGTGGTGAAAGCGTCGTCGGTGTGAAGCTGGGCCTGACGTCTCGAGCCAAGCAGCAGCGAATGGGTATTTCGTCGCCGCTCGTTGCGTGGCTGACCGATGCGATGACGCTGCCCGCCGGGGCGCCGTTGCCGGCGGGCGTGTTGATTCATCCGCGCGTCGAGCCGGAACTCGTCTTCGTCATGAAGGAGCGGTTGAGCGGTCCCGGTGTTACAGCGGCACAAGCGATGTCAGCGGTGGGGCACGTCTACGCGGGCATGGAGATCATTGACTCCCGCTATCGCGATTTTCGGTTCACGCTGCCTGACGTCGTCGCCGACAACGCCTCATCGGGTCGATATCTGACGGGCCCAATCGGATTGCCGCCGGAAGAACTGGACCTCTCACTGGAGGCGTGCTTAGTCGAAGTCGACGGCGTCATCGTCGACAGCGCCACCGGAGCCGCGGTTCAAGGTCACCCTGCGGAGGCGCTGGCGCTGGCGGCGAACGTGCTCGCCGACCGGGGGTTGGCGATCGAACGCGGTTGGATTGTGCTCACCGGCGGGATGACCGATGCGGTTGCGCTCGGTCCTAAAAGCGTTGTGAGAATGCATTTTTCGAACCTAGGCTCACTGGTCGTCCACGAAGGGAAGTAACGCGATGCCGTTAGTCGAAGTCACCCTGGTCCAGGGCCGGGCACCACACCAGTTACGCACGCTAATCAGCGAGTTGACCGACGCCGTCGAGACGGCGCTGGGCGTCTCACGTTCCGCCATCCGGGTGGTCCTGCGTGAAGTTCCCGATACCCATTGGGCCGCCGGTGACGTGACCATCGCCGAGCGCAACAAGAGTTCATGATCATGACCGAGCTCATACCTCACGTCATCGATGGTGAAGAGACCGAGTCGGCCAGTCAGGCGTGCTTCGACACCGTCGATCCGTGGACCCGCCAGCCGTGGGCCAGGGTGGCGCTCGGCGGCGCTGAGGAGGCCGCCCGGGCCGTAACCGCGGCGCGCCGGGCCTTCGACGAAGGCCCCTGGCCACGAATGGGTTTGGCTGAGCGGGGCGCGATTCTGCACCGGCTGGCCGATCTAATCATCGAGCATCGCGACGAGCTGGCCCTCGCGGACACCACCGATATGGGAAAGCCGATCACCGACACACGAGGCAACGACGTGCCGCGGTCTGCGCAGAACTTCCGTTTCTTCGCAGACCATGCGCGGCTCTCAGCCGGTGAAGCACTGCCGATGGACACCGGTCACCATGCCTACACCAGATTCGAGCCGGCGGGTGTCGTCGCCGCGATCGCACCGTGGAACTTCCCGCTGATGCTTGAGACGTGGAAGGTCGCGCCGGCCCTCGCGTGGGGAAACACGGTCGTCCTCAAACCTGCCGAGGACACTCCCGCGTCGGCGACCATCCTGGCGAGACTTGCCCTGCAGGCCGGGATGCCCGATGGCGTCCTGAATGTCGTGCACGGATATGGTCCCGATTCTGTGGGATCCGCGCTCACCGGCGATCCCCGCGTTGACAGGATCACCTTCACCGGCGAAACCGGTACCGGCAGAACCATCGCGGCGGCGGCGGCGGCCCACCTGACCCCGGTAAGCCTGGAACTGGGCGGAAAGGGTGCCAACCTGGTCTTCGCCGACGCCGACCTCGACAGCGCGGTGAGCTGGTCGATCCGGGCCATCTTCTCCAATGCCGGGCAGGTGTGCCTCGCCGGTAGCCGCCTGTACGTCCAGCGGCAGGTCTACGACGAGTTCTTGGCACGTTTTGTGAGAGCCTCCGAATCGCTGATTGCTGGAGATCCGAAAGCCGTTGACACCCAGGTTGGACCGCTGGCCTCGCAAGAACACTGGAAGAAGGTCCGCTCCTACGTCGAGGGGATCCCCGCCGAAGGGGGCACCATGCGCACGGGTGGTCAGGGCGAGGGGTGGCTCATCCACCCGACGGTCGTAACCGACCTGCCTGCAACCGCGCGCCTCTGCCGTGAAGAGATCTTCGGCCCCGTCGCGGTCGTCGCGCCGTTCGACACCGAGGCAGACGGCATTGCTGCAGCCAACGACACACCCTACGGGCTAAACGCGATGTTGTTCACCGAGAACCTCTCGCGTGCCCACCGCGTGGCAGCCGCGCTGAACGCGGGCACCGTGTGGGTGAATTGCTTTTTCATTCGTGACCTGCGGGCGCCGTTCGGCGGGGTGGGTGATTCCGGAATCGGCCGTGAGGGTGGCACATTCAGCCGCGAATTCTTCACCGAGCCGAAGGCGGTGGTGATGGCGATCAGTGACGGTGGCACCGCCTAGGACGTCGCTGATGTAGTGACCTGCAGCGGTGCCGGAATTGGCGGTCCGTGCTCGCGACTTATGACACGGGGGGCTTGAAGTTGAACGGTGCAAATCAGCCGATCTCGGGCACCCGCCGCACGATCCGAAACACCCCGTCATGGCCCCACCGTGCTCGGCCGGCAGACGGATACTGCCCGCAGACAACCGATCGCCGACCAGCAGCAGCACTTCATCAAATCGACCCAGCTGGTATCCGTCTAAGTGCCTTGCATGTGATCCTCGTCGCCCATCCGCGCCAAACCTGCTCCCGCCCAACGAAACTCAGTCACTAGAACGGAACCGTCCTAGGTCACCTCAGCGCAAACCGCGGTGCTTCTGCTCCAGTTCCGCCCACCGGCGGCCGGTCTCCTCACCGCCAGCGACCATGTCGGGCGGAGCATCGGTGTAAGGCGGCCGACTGGGCCCGCAGTCGATCAAGCCCGCTCCGCGGAACCGGCCACGCCCGACCGGAATGCTGTAATCCATGAAGCGCGACATGTCACCGCCGAACTGCGGGGCCAACGCCCAGTTCACCTGCTCGGAAATGCGATCCGCCTGTGCCCAGTCCTCGGACAGCACGGCGCGCGACAGCGCAGCCAACGGGGACGGTGCACAGGCCACGTTCCCCGACCAGCAAGCCGTGGCCCTAGCGGGAAAGCGCTTGGCAACGCGGACCCAGTCGCTGTCGAGGGGCAGCACGGCAACCTTGTCGCCGAAGGCCTCGATGTCGCCCTCCAGTGTCGGTCCGCCTGCGTGCTTGGTCGCCACGACCTCGGGCGCATCGGCAAGTTGCCGGTAGGCCTCGACGCTAATCTTTCCTTTGAACGCGGCGGGGTTGTCATAGATGACGACCGGTACCCCGGGCAACGCCTCGGTGATATCGCGATAGAAGCGCACGATGCCGGCGTCGTCGAGCGGCAGCCACATCGGACGACCTACGAACAGTCCGTCGGCGCCCACATCGATCGCTTCGCGACCTCGTGCGATGGTGTCGCGGGTGTTCAACGTCGTCACGCCGGCGAAGAAGGGCACCCGACCCCGGATCGTCTCGGCGACGCAGGACGAGAACTGAAGCCATTCTTGATGAGTCAGCGATGCGCACTCGCCGAAGGTTCCGGTGGACATCACGAGCTCGATCCCGGCCTCGACGACCTGCTCGACCATTTTCTCGGTCTCAGCGACATTGACGCTGTTCAGGCAGCGCCAGTCATCGGCGTCGCTGGTCGCAGGCGTCGGAACGATGCCCACGATCCCTCTGATGTCTGCACGGGTGATCGTCATGGTCATACCCTCTTATTCGCCGGGGATGCCAGATCGCCTGGCACCGCGGGATACGGCTGGGTACCGAACGAGTGACGCGGCTCCTCGCGGTACATTCCGAGCACCTCGAGCATGGGAGCGTCGGTTGCGGAGAAGAGCACGGCGTCGACCTCGGAGGACCGGTTCATGTGGGCGTGCCACATCCAGTTGGGCACTACAAACGAGTCGCCGGCAGACCATTGAATTTCCTCGTCACCGACAACTGTGGTGCCTTCGCCTTCGACGACGTAGTAGACCGCACTGGAAGTGTGGCGGTGGCGTTCGGTGCACAGACCCGGACGGAGCAGCTGTGCGAAGCAGTCGATAGTGGGCAGTGTCGGGCCCCCGCTGATCGGGTGGGCGTAGTGCAGGATGACGCCGTCGAACGGGCTTCCGCTACTGTGGCGATGCGTGTCCAAGGCGGCCCGAACCTCGCTCCACGCGTAACGGAACGGAATCCGTTCACCCTGTCGAGCTTCCCACGCGGGGCGTATGTGGGAGGCGCGACTGCTGGTGAAGGCAGCAGCGTCTTCGTGCAACGGCTGCGTGCGCCCACCGAACGGTTCGAAGAACATCTGCCGCAGGTAACCCATGAGCGGTACGTCGAGGATGTCGACCCAGACGCCGCGTTTGTCGCTTTCGTTGTGGTGATCGTGCCAGGAATAGGCCGGCGTGATGATCAGGTCACCGTCCTCCATCGCAAGTTTCTCTCCGTCGACCGCGGTGAACAGGTCGGGGCTACCGTCCACGACGAAGCGCAAGGCGTTGATGGAATGCCGGTGCGCCGGGGCGATCTCGCCAGGCAGGGTGATCTGCATACCCATCGCCAAGGTCTGCGTCGTGCCGTTGACGTCAGGAGCCGGGTTGATGAAAGTGAAGTTCCTGCGGGCAGTTTCGCCGGACACCGCCGTGCACATCTCGGTCAGGGCGCGATCCGCGAGTTCCCATGACCACCGGAACGGCACACCCGCCGGGACGGGACCGTCGGTGAGCTGGACCAGCTGCGCATCGTACTGCCACTGGCCACGGAGGTGCAGTTCGTCAAGCTTCCTGTCGAACTGTGCCAGATCTGAAGCGGGCTCCTGTGTAGTCGTCATAATCCCTTGTCCTCGTGAAGAAACCGTGGCTGTTAGAGACAGGTCGCGATCGACCGCGCCGCTGGTCAACCGAAGGGTCCCGGCGGCCTCGAGCGTCGATGCCTCGGGTCGGCGGGACCACTCCCGGTGATGATGACGCAGCGCTGACGCTAGCACCGGCCGCAGCCGTCCACAAGACACTTAGTATGGTTTGTGTCTAAACAGTACTTCTCGTACTACGCCTTTTATGCAGGCGGTAGCTTCTGGCAGGCCGTCGACCGGGGGATCGTGATCCGTTTCAAAAAGAAACGCCTAATGCTGTGGATCCCACCTCTTCCTCTGCAGGGCGGGAATACACTCTGCGAAGCGGGAAGACGAGGAGGACCCTGATGGCGGCGAACGGCGACATGCTTGCGCGTATCTTCGATGCGACCACTACGACGTTGGCACGCAGTGGCGCCAGGGTAAGTCCCCTGGGGTGGTGGGGTTTCGGAATCGGGGTGTGACGGTGCCGGGCCTTTGCCGGGTGTGTCGTTGCCGGTGTTGGGGTGGGGCCATCGCGTAGTGGTCAGTGAGTTACCTACCAAAGTGACTCAGGAAAAGGACACACCACGCGATGACCCAGGACCATTCTGCTCTGCTGGCCCAGCTCGATGCGTTGAAATCGGCTGATGTCGGGGCGGTGTTCGCCGAGCTGATCCGCGCCGGGCTGCAGGCGCTGATCGAGGCCGAAGCCACTGAGAGGATCGGCGCCGGCCGCTATGAGCGCACCGACGGTCGCGGTACGCACCGTAACGGGCACCGGCCCAAGACGGTGTCCACGACGGCCGGCGACATCGAGGTGCAGGTCCCCAAGCTGCGTGCCGGGTCGTTCTTCCCGTCGCTGCTGGAGCGGCGCCGCCGCATCGACCGGGCCTTGCACGCGGTGATCATGGAGGCTTACGTGCACGGAGTGTCGACGCGCAGCGTCGATGACCTGGTGTCGGCGATGGGCGTGCAAGCCGGGGTGTCCAAGTCCGAGGTCTCGCGGATCTGCGCTGGCCTGGACAAGGAGATCGAGGCGTTTCGCACCCGTAGCCTGTCCCACACCGAGTTCCCGTACGTGTTCTGCGATGCGACGTTCTGCAAGGTCCGTATTGGGGCTCACGTGGTCTCTCAGGCCCTGGTGGTGGCCACCGGGGTGTCCATCGACGGCACCCGCGAAGTCCTGGGCACCGCCGTCGGGGACAGCGAGTCCTACGAGTTCTGGCGTGAATTCCTGACCTCGCTGCGCTCTCGCGGTCTGACTGGCGTTCACCTGGTCATCTCCGACGCCCACGCAGGATTGAAAGCCGCTGTCGCCCAACAGTTCACCGGCTCGTCGTGGCAGCGTTGCCGGGTGCATTTCATGCGCAACCTGCACACCGCCGTATCGGCCAAACACGCCCCGGCGGTGACCGCGGCGGTCAAGACCATCTTCGCCCACACCGACCCCGGCGAGGTCGCCGCACAATGGGACCGCGTCGCCGACACCCTGGCCGCCTCGTTCCCGAAAGTGGCGACGATGATGGCCGAGGCCAAGACCGACGTGTTGGCATTCACCGCGTTCCCGAAGGCGCATTGGCAGAAAATCTGGTCGAACAATCCGATATCCGTTAACCGGCTCTCCGGGGACACGGTTCGGGCTGCAGCGTGAGGTTCACGCACAAGCGCTGAGCACGGATGG